>CAVWBC010000005.1:0-411125 GCA_963753095.1 uncultured Actinomycetota bacterium | reverse complement strand
CAGCCGGCCGTTTTGCCGTTGTCGATGTTGTACACCGCGCCGTGGATGGTGTTGGCGTCGTCGCTGGCCAGGAACGCGATCACCTTCGCGACGTCGACCGGATCCATGATGCCGCGGGGCGCGGCGATGCGCATGATCAGGTTGTAGTCGGCGTTCTCCGGAGCTGCGAAGTCGGTGACCTGAGGGGTCATCATGCCGCCGGGGCACACGACGTTGACGCGCAACTGCTCCTTGGTGAACTCGATGGCCAACGCCCGGGTCAGGCCGACCAGCCCGTGCTTGGCCGCGCAGTAGCCCGCCGAATAGACCTCGCCCTCCACACCGGCGATCGAGGAGACGTTGACGATGTTGCCGGCGGCTTCCAGAAGATGGGGCAGCGCCGCCCGGCAGAGGTAGAACGGGCCGTTGAGGTTCACCGCCAGGTCGTAGTCCCAGTCCTCGTCGGCCACCGACGTGGTGTGCCGCATCTGGTGATAACCCGCGGCGTTCACCAGCACGTCAAGTCGGCCGAACTGTCGCACGCAGTCGGCGACCGCTTCCCGGCAGGCCGCCACGCTGGTGATGTCGACCGACGAGTACACCCCGTTCGGCACGGTCTCGAACACCGCGGCCATCCGCTCGGCATCGCGGGCGATACCGAACACCGACGCCCCGCGCTCGGCGAACACCTGCGCCACCGCCGCGCCGAGCCCCGACGAGGCTCCGGTCACGAGGGCGACTTTTCCGTTCAGCTGTGTCACGGCCCGACCCTTCCGCCGGGTCTCGAGGCCGGCTTACATGTGCGTGTTGCGCACGCCCACCGCGTTGCGCAACCCCGAGCAGTTGTAGCACCCGACGCAGCCGACACAGTCGCGGCACCGGCCGCAGCCCACGCAGGCCACGCAGCGACGGCAGGCGAAACAGCCGACACACGCCACGCACCCGGCCAGCAGGAACGACAGAATCGTCACCGCGCTGCCGGCCACGGCGGCGCTACCGGCGGTGGCGACCGAGCCCGCGACGGCCGAACTGCCCGCGGTCGCGATCGATCCGGACACCGCCGCGCTGCCCGCGGTGGCGATGGAGCCGGCGACAGCAGCGCTGCCCGCCGTCGCGATCGAGCCTGCGACGGCGACGGACGAGCGCTGCGCCACCGGTGAAAGTGTTGTCATGGCATCGAGGATGTCAGCCGACGCGGGGTCGCGCAGGCGGTACGGCCGCCAACAAGGTGCGGGTGTATTCGTGTTCGGGTGCGGACAGCAGGTCGGCCGCGGCCCGGTACTCCAGCGCCGCACCGTCTTTCATGACCAGCACATCGTGACTCACCTGTTCGATGACGGCGAGGTCGTGGGCGATGAACAGATACGTCAGGCCCAGGTCGCGTTGCAGGCCGGCGAGCAGCTCGAGCACCCGCGCCTGAACCGAGACGTCCAGCGACGCCGTCGCCTCGTCGAGGATGACCAGATCGGGTTCGACGGCCAGCGCGCGGGCGATACTCACGCGCTGACGCTGGCCGCCGGAGAGTTCGTGCGGATATCGCGACGCGAACGCGGCGGGCAGTCCGACCAGGTCGAGCAGTTCGGCCACCCGCGCGGCGCGGCCTCGCCTGCCCTGGCAGAGGTGGTGCACCCGCAGCGGTTCGGCAATCGCGGCGCCGATCCGGGCCCGCGGGTCCAGCGCCGAGAACGGATCCTGCAGGACCAGGCTCACCCGTCTGCGCAAGGCCTTCTCGGCGGCACCGCGCACCGCGAACATGTCCACCCCGTCCAGGGTCGCGGTGCCTGAATGCGGCCTGACCAGCCCGGTCAGTGCGCCGGCCACCGTCGACTTCCCGGACCCGGATTCGCCGACCAGGCCGAGCGTCGTACCCCGGCGGACCCCGAACGACACGTCGTCGACCGCGTGGACCGTCGTCGTCGTGCCTGCCGGTGACGTCACGGTGAAGCGGACGTCGAGGCCGTCGACGCGCAGCAGCACTGGCGCGTCGGCGGGCGCAGGCTCGGGGCCGCCGCCGCCGATGAGGGGGCGCGCGTCGAGCAGCTGCCGGGTGTAGGCGTGCTGCGGCCGCTCGAACACCGCATCGATCGGTGCCTGCTCCACGGCCGCACCGCTCTGCAGCACCGTCACTTCGTCGGCGACCTGTCCGATCAGGCCGAGGTCGTGACTGATCCACACCACCGCGGTGCCGAAGTCGCGCTGCAAGGTGCGGATGAGTTCGACGATCTGCGCCTGCGTCGTCACGTCCAGCGCCGTGGTGGGTTCGTCGGCGACCAGCAGCTCGGGGTCGCACGCCAGCGCGATCGCCACCATCACCCGCTGGCGCTGACCGCCGGACAGCTGGTGCGGGTAGCTGCCCAGCCGCGCGGCCGGGTCGGGCAGTCCGACGGCGTCCAGCAGCTCGGTGGCCCGCGCCCGGGCCTGCCGCCGACTCAGGTCGCGGTGCGCCTCGAGCGACTCGGTGATCTGGCGCTCCAGGGTCAGCAGCGGGTTCAGTGACGTCCCCGGATCCTGGAACACGAACCCGACCCGGCTGCCGTGCACGCTGCGCAGTACCCGCGCCGAAGCGCCCACCAATTCGGTGCGTGGTGAATCTCCTTGGGCGGCAATGGTGCTGGACCCCGACACCAGTGCGCCGGGTGTGTCGAGTAGGCCGGTGGCGGCCAGCGCCGTCATGGTCTTGCCCGATCCGGACTCGCCGACGATGCCGAGTGTCTGTTTCGGTTCGACGTCGAAGGAGATGTCGCGCACGATGTCTCGCGGTCCGATCCGCACGCTCAGCTCCTGCACGCTGAGCACCGGCCCACTCACTGGCTTCTCCTGGTTTCGGACGAGCGTGCGCTGTTTGGGGTCGAGCACATCGCGCAGCCCGTCGCCGAGCAGGTTCAACGCGACCACGATGACGACGATGGCCGCACCGGGGAACACCGCGATCCACCACGCCAATGTCACGAAGCCCTGCGAGTCGAAGATCATCCGGCCCAGCGACGGCTGCGGCGGCTGAATGCCCAGCCCCAGAAACGACAAGGCGGCCTCCGACAGGATCGCGAACGCCAGCGACAGCGACGTCTGCACGATCAGCGGCCCGGCGATGTTCGGCAGCACATGCCGGCTCAGGATGGCGCGGTGCGGTGTCCCCATGGTCCGCGACACCTGCACGAACGGCTCGACCCGCACGCTCAGTGTGGCCGCCCGCGCGACCCGGGCGAAGATCGGGGTGTAGACGATGCCGATCGCCAGCATCGTGGTGCCCACCCCGGGCCCGAGAACGGCCACGATCGCCAGCGCGAGCAGCAGAACGGGAAAGGCGAACATGACATCCACCCCGCGCATCGACCACCGTGTCCAGCCAGCCGCCGCGGTAGCCGGCCACCACACCGACGCAGCACGCCGAGCACCAATGCGAAGGCCGACGCTGACGACGGCGACCTGCAGGGACGCCTGGATCGCCACCAGCACCCGGGAGAAGACGTCCCGGCCGAGCTCGTCGGTGCCGAACCAGTGGGCGCCGCCGGGTGGCTGCAGCGCATTCGGCACGTCGACGTCGTTGACCCCCGACGGTGCGATCCGACGTGCGGCCAGAGCCGTCGCGACGGCGGCGGCCAGAACCACGGCGCTGATCAGGGTGACCGGATTGCCCAACAGCAGCCGCCAGCCCGCCACCCGGGTGTCCTGATCGGTCGAGATATCCGTCATGACAGCCGGATCCGGGGATCGACGAGTGCGTAGAGCACGTCCACCACCAGGTTGATCAACAGGAACAGGGCCGCGATGAGCAGCACGGCACCCTGGATCAGGGGGTAGTCGCGGGCGGCGACCGCGTTGTAGACCAGGCGGCCCAGGCCCGGCCAGGCGAACACCACCTCGACCACGATGACCCCGCCCAGGATCGTCGCGAGCTGGATGCCGGTGATGGTCAGTACCGGAACCAGCGCATTGCGCACGATGTGCCGCGACGTGACAACCAGGGGCGCAAGGCCTTTGGAGCGGGCCGTGCGCACATGGCCGGCCGAGGCCACCTCCAGCACCGCCGATCGGACGTAGCGGGTCATGATGGCACCGGCCACCAGGCCGACGGTCAGGCCCGGCAGGATGACGTGACGCAGCCATCCGCCGGGGTCGGCGAGCAACGGGCGGTAGCCGGAGGTCGGCAACCAGCCCAGCGTCGACGCGAACAGCCCGATCAGCAGGATGCCCATCCAGAAGTCGGGGATCGAGACGCCGAATTGGCTTGCGATCCGGACGATCCCGTCGCTGAGACGGCCACGGTGCAGTCCCGAGCAGATGCCGGCCGGGAGCGCGATCAGCAGCGCGATCACGATGCCGACGACGGCCAGGGAGACGGTCGCGGGCAGGCGGTCCAGCAGCGTCGCGGTCACCGGGTCACCGTTGCGGAAGCTCACCCCGAGATCACCGGTGAACGCCGAACCGGCGTAGGACAAGAACTGCTGCGATCGATGGGCCGATCGAGACCGCCGGCCGAACGCAACGCCGCGTACGCCTCCGGGGTGTAGCGGGTTCCCAGCGCGATACGCACCGGATCGCCCGGGAACCAGGTGCACCAGCGTGAACACCACCACCACGAACGCCGATCAGCACGACCAGTGAGTAGAGCAGGCGGCGTGCCAGGAACCGCAGAACCGGGCTGGCGGCAACATCTTTGACCGTCACTGCGCGCTCCCGCGGTTCAGTTGCGCGGTGCGGAAGCGGACGGCGCCGTCGCGGCGGGCGTCATAGCCGGACAAGGCCGTCGTCCAGGCCTGGATGACCGACGGGTTGTACAGGTAGATGTAGCTGCACTGGTCGGCGATGATCGTCGCCGCGTTGGCGTAGTCGTCCTTGCGGGCGTCCCGATTGGTCTCGGTGCGCCCGGCGTCCAGCAACCGGTCGACCTCGGGGTTGGAGAACTTCTGCGCGTTGTGATGCCGTTGGTGTGGTGTTGGGCGTAGTAGAAGTCGTCGGGGTCGATGTTGCCCAGCCAGCCCATCATCAGCATGTCGAAGTGGCCGCTGTTCTGTTCGTCGAGCCAGGTGGCGAAGTCGACGGTGCGGATGTGCACCGATATGCCCAGCGGCGCAAGGTTGTCGGCGACGATCTGTGCCGCGGTGACGGTTTCCGGATACTCGTTGGTCACCAGCATGTCGAGGTCCTGCTTGTCCACCCCGGCCTTCCGCAACAGGCTGGCGGCCCGGTCGATGTCGTGCCGATAGGTGTCGTACGGGGTGTACCACGGGTTGCCTTGCGGAATCGCAAGCTGATTGGCGTTGGCGGTGCCGTAGCTGGTGGCCGCCACGATGGCGCTGCGATCGATGCCGTAGGCGATGGCCCGGCGGACCCGCACGTCGTTCCACGGTGCGCGGGCCTCGTTGAGTGCCAGGTACCAGTAGTCGTTGCCGGGGGTGACGGCCAGTGTCAGCGAGTCGTCGGATTTCAGCTGGGCGACGCGCTGCGTGGGAATCGCGTCGGTCCAGTCGATTTCGCCGGCCTGCAGGGCCGACAGGGCGGTCGACGGCTCGGAGATGAACCGGAACGTCACGCCCGGCACCCTGGGCGGGGATCCCCAGTAGGCCGGATTCGCGGAGAGCGAGATCGAGTCGCCGCTCTTGCGCCCGGCGAACGCGAACGGGCCCGTTCCGACGGGATGGGTTGCGATCTGCCCACTTTCGACGTTGCGGCGCGACACGATCGCCATCCCCTTGAATCCGCCGATGTTGGTCAGCAGGTTCGGGGTGGGGTGGGTGACGGTGATGACCACGGTGGCCGGGTCGGGTGCGACGATGTCGCGCACCGCGCTGAACTTGTCGGCATTGGCCAGCTTCTCGATCGATGATCCGGCGGTAGGAGTAGACGACGTCGTCGGCCGACAGCGGCGAGCCGTCGTGGAAGGCCACGCCGTGGCGCAGGTGGAAGGTCCAGGTGAGTTGATCGGGGGAGACCTCCCACGACTGAGCCAATGCCGGTCGCATCTCCAGGTTCTCGTCGGGTTCGACGAGGGTGTCGAAGACGTTCTCCAGGACTTCGAAGGAGAAGTACGCCGTGCTCTTCTGCGGGTCGAGTTGATCCGGTTCACCGGCGATCGCGGCGACCAGACTGCCCGCCGAGGCGCCGCCGAGGTCGACTCCCCGCCCGGTCGAGCAGGCTGCGACCACCCCGGCGACCAGGAGTGCGGCGGCAAAGACCGCCGCTGGTCGTCTCATCTGCGGGCGAGTTTCCCGAACCGTTGTGATGTAAACGCCCGGACGCGATAATCGACCCCGGGACGGGGATCCGGGGGGATTTTGAGAACCGTCATGCGCGCGCTCCGCCGCGGCCGCCCTGTTCACCGCCGCCGGCATCGGAACGGCCAGCCCCGCGATAGCTGATCAGCTGATAAAAGGCAGCTACGCCTACGCCGAGCCCGGTGCGCCACCGGCCACCTGGATCTTCTCGCCGACCTGCGTGCCGGTCTGCCAGGCCGGCAGCCCGGAATGCACCCGGCCGTTCGGTGCCGGTGGGCCGTCGGGCTGCATGCTGCACCTGAGCAGCGCCACCCCGGCGCAGACCAACCGGGACGAGCGGTTGATGAACTTCGGCAGCACGGCCGCGTCGTCAACGGCATGTGGAGTCTCACCTACCCGCAACACGAGGGCGTGCGCCGCCCGGACGGCAGCTACGCGCCGTCCAACGACACCTACGCCTTCGACGACGCCACCCTCACCGGCACCCACACCGTGACGTGGACCGCCGAATGCGGCATGGCTCCCGGATTGATCCGAAAGCCCTTCACCCTGGCCTTCCTCGCGCCGTTGCCCGCGCCGGTGACCCGCTATCCGCTACAGTGCGACCAGTTCGGAATCTGCAGCTAGAACGGCATGCGGGGGCGCATTTCGGGGGTTGGGCAAAAATTACGCGAGCGTGACCATGTCCCGTCGGAGTCGGCGGATGGCAGCTGCCTCGCCTTGAATTGGTGCGAAGAGCAACACCGTCTGATTGCATCGCAGTCGGAGGGGTACCGCATCGCAGTGCGGGACCGGGCGTAATCGGCGCCCGTTCGGGGAAGGAGCGGTCATTGCGCGCATTCGAAGCCGCATCGCACAGCGGCGCGCGCTCGTCCGCATCCGGCGTCACCGTCGAACCGCCCGACGCGCAGTTCGAGGTGTGGCGCAACGGGGTGCGTCAAGCAGCCCTGGCACATGTCGGTGACTTCGTCGACACCCGCTGCGCCGCGCAACTGGCCCGCACCGGCATCGACGTGGCCGCCGACGTCCTGGTCCAGTTCGTCAACGGCGGCAAATGCCTGCGGTCGACGTTCATGTACCTGGGTTGGCTGTGTGGTGCCGAACCCGACGACGCAGCCCTTCGGGCTTCGGCCGGTTTGGAACTGCTGCACGGGTTCGCGCTGCTGCAGGACGACGTCATGGACGATTCGTCGCTGCGCCGCGGCCGCCCCGCGGCGCACGTTCAGTTCGGGGACTGGCACGCCGAGCACGGCCTGTCCGGTTCGGCGTGGCGGTTCGGGGCGTCGGCGGCCATCCTGCTGTCCGACCTGTGCCTGGTGTGGGCCGAACAGATGATGCGCGAGAGCGGGGTGCCGGAGACGGCGCTGTCCCGGGCCTGGCGCCGCTACGACGCGATGCGGATCGAACTGGCGGTCGGGCAGTTCGCCGATGTCGCCAACGACGCGGGGGCGCTGCCCACCCTGGATGCGGTGCTCGACGTGGCCCGCCGCAAGTCGGGCAATTACACCGTTCGCCGCCCGCTGGAGATCGGTGCCGCCATGGCCGGCTGCGACGACCTCGTCGACGTGCTGGGGCCCTACGGCAGTGCCGTGGGGGAGGCCTTCCAGCTCCGCGACGACCTGCTGGGCGTGTTCGGGGCGCCGGCCGTCACCGGCAAGCCCGTCGGCGGGGACCTGGCCGAGCGCAAGGCGACCAGCGTCGTCGTCGCCGCACACCAGATGGCCGACGCCACGATTCGCCGCCAGTTCGCCGAGCTCATGATCGCCGACGACCTGGACGACGCCGACATCGCGCACTGGCGCAACCTGATCGTGGCCACCGGGGCGGTGGAGTGGATCGAGGACATGATCGCCGAGCGGGTCGCCGCCGCGCACGACCACATCGGCGACGGCCGGATCGACGACTGGGCACGCACCGCGCTGGCGAACATGGCGTCGGTGTGCACGGCAAGGAGCCAATGATGCGTACTGTTCCCGGGGCCACCGACCACGTCGTGGTGGTCGGCGCGGGCCTGGCCGGCCTGTCCGCCGCGATGCAGCTGGCCGGGCGTGGACGCCAGGTCACCGTCGTCGAGCGCTACGACTTCCCCGGCGGACGGATGGGGCAGGCCGACATCCGCGGCTACCGCATCGACACCGGACCCACCGTGTTGACCATGCCGGACATCATCGAAGAGGCGTTCGCGGCGGTCGGCGCCTCGATGTCGGACCGCCTCGACCTGATGCCGGTCGACCCCGCCTACCGCGCCAGCTTCGCCGACGGCAGCTCGCTCGACGTCCACACCGACGCCGCGGCGATGACCGCCGCGATCGAGCAGTTCGCCGGCCCGGACCAGGCGGCCGGGTACCTGCGGCTGCGCGACTGGCTCACCGAGCTCTACCGGCTGGAGATGGACGGCTTCATCTCCTCCAACTTCGACTCGCCGCTGTCGCTGGTGACTCCTCAGCTGGCCCGGCTGGCCGCGATCGGCGGGTTCCGCGGCTGGGAGCGCATGGTCGGAAAGTTCATCAGTGACGAACGGCTGCAACGGATCTTCACCTTCCAGGCCCTCTACGCCGGTGTCCCGCCGCAGGACGCGCTGGCCGCATACGCCGTGATCGCCTACATGGACACCGTCGCCGGGGTGTACTTCCCCCGCGGCGGCATGCGCGCCGTGCCGGAGGCGCTGGCCGCCGCGGCGACCGAGGCCGGGGTGGAGTTCCGGTACCGGTCAACCGTCAGCGCGCTGGAGCGCTCCGGATCGCGGATCACCGCCGTCCGAACCCAGGCCGGTGACCGGATTGCTTGCGATGCAGTTGTTCTCACCACCGAGCTACCGCTGACCTATCAGCTGCTCGGACGCACCCCGCGCCGCCCGATCAAGGTGCGAAACGCGCCGTCGGCGGTGGTGGTGCACGTCGGCGTTCCCGCGGTGGGCGAGAAGCTGGTGCACCACAACATCAGCTTCGGCGCACAGTGGGCCAAGACGTTCGACGAGATCATCGACGACGGTGTGCTCATGAGTGACCCGTCGCTGTTGGTCACCCGGCCGACCGCCGGGGACCCCAGCCTCGCCCCGGCCGGCCGCGACCTGCTCTACATCCTGGCCCCGGCGCCCAATCTCGATGTGGGCGTGGTCAACTGGGCGGCCGAAGGCGACGCCTACGCGCACCGGGTAGTGGCCAAGGCGGGCGAGCGGCTGCTGCCGGGCCTGGCCGAGGACGCCGACGTGCTCGACGTCGTCACCCCGGCCGACTGGGCGCGGCAGGGCATGGCGGCGGGCACCCCGTTCGCCTTGGCGCACACCTTCTCCCAGACCGGACCCTTCCGGCCGGCCAACACGGTGCGCGGTATCGACAACGCGGTGCTCGCCGGTTCGTCCACGGTGCCCGGGGTCGGCGTCCCGACCGCGCTGCTGTCGGGACGGCTGGCCGCCGACCGCGTCACCGGGGTCGCCGACGAACTTCGCAGCAGACGGACCATTACGAAGTCGGGAAGCAGGTAGTGATGATCCACACCGAACTACACGCCGCCGGGGTGCACGACGCCCGGCTGCGCGAGTCGTATCGATATTGCCGCCGGCTCAACGCCAAGCACGGCCGGACGTTCTTCCTGGCCACCCGACTGCTGGCACCGTCGCAGCGGCCCGCGGTGCACGCGCTGTACGGGTTCGCCCGCTACGCCGACGACATCCTCGACGACCTCGACTCCGACGCCGACACCGCCGAGCGGGCTCGGCGGCTCGAGCAGTTGGCGGCCAAGTTCTTCGACGGCGCCGACCACTCCGACGACCACGTTCTGGCCGCGGTGTTGCACACCGCCCGCACCTACCGCATTCCGCTGAACCTGTTCGATGACTTCCTGGCCTCGATGCGGATGGACCTGACCGTCACCGACTACCCGGACCGCGCCGCGCTCGACCACTACATGCGCGGCTCCGCCGAGGTGATCGGGCTGCAGATGCTGCCGATCCTGGGCACGGTCGGGCCGAGGGGCGCGGCCGAGCCGTACGCCGAGGCGCTGGGCACGGCGTTCCAGCTGACGAACTTCCTGCGGGACGTCAACGAGGACCTGGTGCGCAACCGGGTGTACCTGCCGGCCGACGAGCTCGCCGCCTTCGGCGTGGACCGCGAGCTGCTGATGTGGTGCCACGAAACGGGCACCACCGATCCGCGGGTGCGCAGCGCACTGGCCGCCCAGCACGACATCACCCGCGGGGTGTACCGGGAGGCCCGCAAGGGCATCGCGCTGCTGGCTCCGCAGTCGCGGCCGTGCGTGACCGCGGCGTTCACGCTGTACTCGGAGATCCTGGACCGCATCGAGGCGATGGACTTCGCAGTGTTCAGCGAGCGCGCGTCGGTCGGCGTGCCGCGGCGGGTGCAGGTCTTCAGCACCGGGCTGGTCCGTGCGTGGCGTGCCCGCCGGGCCGTCACCAGCCCGAGAGGTGACCTGACCTCGGGCGCCGCCTGATGGACCAGTGGCAGTACCTCATCGTTCTGGGCGCCTGCCTGCTGGTGACCGCGCCGCTGGAATTCTTCGGCGCCGGGGTCTACCGCCAGCCGCTGCGCCTGTTCAAGTCGGTGGCACCGGTGGCGGCCGTGTTCGTGGTCTGGGACGCGGTCGCGATCTTCGGCCAGGTGTGGACCTACAACCCGCGCTACATCACCGGATGGCACCTGCCGTTCGCCGTTCCGATCGAGGAGCTGCTGTTCTTCATCGTCATCCCGATCTGCGGCCTGCTGACCTATTCCGCGGTCAGCGCCATCCTGGGCCGGCTGCGCCGATGACCGGACTGGGTTACACGTTGCCCGCCGCCGTCGCCGTGGTGGTGGTCTGTGTGCTGGAATTGGCGGTGTTCCGCACCGGGTTGTTCCGCAAGGCCGAATATTGGATATCGATGGGCATCGTGCTGGGTTTTCAGGTCATCGTCGACGGCTGGCTGACCAAGCTGTCGGCGCCGATCGTCATCTACAACGAGCAGCACAGCACGGGTGTGCGCTTTCCGTTCGACATCCCGGTGGAGGATTTCCTGTTCGGTTTCGCGATGGTGACGGCCGTGCTGATGCTCTGGGAGAGGCAGAGGCAGCGGTGACGAGCATCGGAGCGCGCGGCCTGCCCAAATCCGAGGTTCCGGGGGCGTTCGACGTGGGCGCGAGTGCCTACGACCAGCTGGTCGGCGCCAACCCCGGCTACCACGACCATCTGCGCATCTCAGCGCGGCGAATGCGGATCCCCAACGGTGGGCGGGGGCTGCGCCTGCTGGACGCCGGTTGCGGCACGGGTGCCTCGACGGCCGCGCTGCTCGAAGCCGCCCCGCACGCCGAGATCGTCGCCGTCGACGCCTCGGCCGGCATGTTGGCCGAGGCGTCCGCCAAGTCCTGGCCCGATTCGGTGCGCTTCGTGCACACCCCGATCGAGAGACTGGCCGACGCCGGGGTGCACGGGCCCTTCGACGGCATCCTGGCCGCCTACCTGCTGCGCAACCTCGACGACCCGGACGCCCAGTTGCGCGCGTTCCGGGAGATCCTGCGTCCGGGTGCCACCCTGGCGGTGCACGAGTACTCGGTGCGCGACTCCCGGGCGGCGGCTGCCATCTGGAACGCCGTTTGCTGGGGCATCATCATCCCGGCAGGGTGGCGCCGCACCCGCGACAGCACGCTCTACCGCCACCTGTGGCGCAGTGTCAAGACGTTCGACGGTGCCGCCGACTTCCAACGCCGGCTCGCCGCAGCGGGATTCACCGGCGTGCACAGCGAGACCATGCCCGGCTGGCAGCGCGACATCGTGCACACCTTCCTCGGAGACGCTCCGCGATGACCGACTCCCGCCGTGTCCCGCACCCGGCACCTCCCGGGCTGGCGCACGCCAATGCCCTGCCCACCACACCGCACGTCGTCGTCGTCGGCGGCGGGATCGCCGGGCTGGCGGCGGCCACCGGGCTCGTGGAGCGCGGCATCTCCGTGGAGGTGATCGAGCGCGAGCCCAACCTGGGTGGGCGGGTCGCCGGGTGGACCGAGCCCCTCGACGAGGGTGACCCGGCCGGCGCCGAACTGGCCAACAACCGGGGGTTCCACGCGTTCTTCCGGCAGTACTACAACCTGCGCGCGCTGCTGCGCCGCAGCGACCCCGGGCTGGACCGGTTGCGACCGGTCGAGGACTACCCGCTGGTCGACGGGCAGGGCCGGCGCGACACCTTCCGCGGGCTGCCCAAGACCCCGCCCTGGAACGCGCTGGTGTTCGCCCTGCGCAGCCCGACCTTCCGGTTTCGGGACCTGTTGCGGCTCAACGCCGTTGCGGCCGCTCCGCTGGCGGCGGTGTCGGTGCCGGACATCTACGACCGCCTCGACCACATCGACGCCGAAACCTTCCTGAAGGACATCAACTTCCCGATCGCGGCCCGGCACCTCGCGTTCGAGGTGTTCGCCCGCAGTTTCTTCGCCCGTCCCGAGCGCCTGTCGGCAGCCGAGTTGGCGGCGATGTTCCACATCTACTTCCTCGGCTCCAGCGAAGGGCTGGTGTTCGACGTCGCCGAGTCGAACTTCAACACCGCGCTGTGGAACCCGTTGGGCGAGTACCTCGTCGAACAGGGCGTGCAGTTCCGCACCGGCGTCGCCGTCGAGTCGATCAGCGTCGGCGGCCCCAAGCGGCTGCAGGTGCGCGACAGCACCGGAGCCACCCTCGACGCCGACGGGGTGGTGATGGCCACCGATGTCGGCGGTCTGCGGCAGATCGTCGCCGGCTCGCCCGGCCTGGGCGACGACCGGTGGCGCGGGCAGGTCGCCGGGCTGCGCACCGCACCGCCGTTCGTGGTGCAGCGGCTCTGGCTGGACCGCCCGGTCGCGGCCGGCCGTCCCGCGTTCCTGGGCACCGGCGGTCTGGAACCCGTCGACAACATCAGCGTGGTGAGCAACTACGAGCGCCAGGCCGCGGAATGGGCTCGCGCACATGGTGGTTCGGTGGTCGAGGTGCACTCCTACTCGGTGGTGGACGAACCGCCGTTCGACGGTCTGCGCGAGCGGATGCTGGCCCGCCTGCACGAGCTCTACCCGGAGACCGCGCAGGCCGGCATCGTGGCGGAGCGGATCCTGTTCCGGGAGGATTGCCCGCTGTTCTCACCCGGCGCCTACGCCGACCGGCCCACCGTGACGACACCCGTGGAAGGCCTGATGCTGGCCGGGGACGGTATCCGCATCGATCTGCCGGTAGCCTTGATGGAGCGGGCCGCCACGACGGGATGGTCTGCCGCCAACCGATTGTTGGCCGGCTGGGGGATCAGCGGGCACACTCTGCACACCGTACCGGTGCAGGGTCGCTCACCTGTTCTGCGTCGGCTGGCCACCCGAGAAGGGCGCGCACTGAGATGAGCCTGAGGTCACGGCTAGCCGCCCGCTGGCCCAAAGACATTCCGCTGCAAGTTATTCCGAAGATCGACTGGAGCCTGCAGCAGCCCACGTATCAGGATGCCGAGCCGCGGATCATCGACGCCGCCCTCGAGCGGGCCCTGCGCCGGCCGAGCGGGAACTGGTACACCTTCGCCGCGAGCACCGATGTGCGAACCGACCGGCCGTTCGGGGCGAAGGTCGGCGGGGTGGAGATCGTGGCGTGGCGCGACGAGCACCGCACCCTGCATGTCGGACCGGCCGCGTGTCCGCACCTGGGTGCCGATCTGGCCACCGGGAAAGTGGACTGCGGCGGGTTGATCTGCCCGTGGCACGGGCTGCGACTCGACGGCGGCCGCGAGTTCGGCTGGAAGCCGCTGCCGGCGTTCGACGACGGCGTGCTGGTGTGGGTCCGCCTGGACGGTGTCGGCGGGGAGTCTCCGCTGGATGCGCCGGCGATCCCGGCCCGGCCCGCCGGAGCCGCGCTGGCGGCGGTCACCCGGCTGGTCGGAGTGTGCGAGCCCGCCGACGTCATCGCCAACCGCCTCGACCCGTGGCATGGTGGCTGGTTCCATCCGTACTCGTTCGCTCAACTGGAGGTGCTCAGCGCGCCGGCACTCGACGCCGACGAGGACGCCGACCGGTTCCTGGTGGCGGTGACGTTCCGGATGGCGCGGCTGGGCGTTCCGGTGATCGCCGAGTTCACCGCGCCGGAGCCGCGGACCATCGTGATGCGGATCGTCGACGGCGAGGGCGCCGGCAGCGTGGTCGAGACCCACGCCACCCCGGTCGGCCCCGGCACGGACGGCCGGCCCCGCACCGCGGTGATCGAAGCGGTCATCGCCCAGTCCGACCGCGACGGGTTCCGGCACTCGCTGCGGGCCGCCCGGCTGATCACCCCGATGATGCGGTTCGCCGCCACCCGGCTGTGGCGCGACGACCTGGCCTACGCCGAACGCCGATACGCCCTGCGCGCCAACACCGGTCGCTAACCTGAACCTCCGGGGGGCCAACAGAAGGTGAGGCGATGGCCAAGCGCATCGTGATCTGGGGTACCGGTTTCGTCGGCAAGATGGTCATCCCAGAGGTACTCCGGCACCCCGACTTCGAGCTCGTCGGGGTCGGCGTCAGCAACCCGGCGAAGGTCGGTCTGGACGTCGGGGAGATCTGCGGCCTGGCCGAACCCGTCGGCGTCACCGCGACCGATGACGTCGACGCGCTGATCGCACTCGAGCCGGACGCCCTGGTGCACTACGGCCCGACCGCCGCGCACGCCGACACCAACATCGACCTGATCGGTCGTTTCCTGCGCGCCGGGATCGACGTCTGCTCCACGGCGATGACACCGTGGGTGTGGCCGAAGATGCACCTGAACCCGCCGAACTGGATCGACCCCATCACCGAGGCCTGCGAGGCCGGCCGGTCATCGTGCTTCACCACCGGCATCGATCCCGGTTTCGCCAACGACCTGTTCCCCATGACGTTGATGGGCCTGTGCTCGGAGGTGCGCCGGGTGCGGGCGTCGGAGCTGCTGGACTACACCAACTACGAGGGCGACTACGAGTTCGAGATGGGCATCGGCCGGGAGCCGGAGTTCAAGCCGCTGCTGGAGAACTCCGACATCCTGGTGTTCGCGTGGGGCGCGACGGTGCCGATGATCGCCCACGCGGCCGGCATCACCCTCGACGAGATCACCACCACCTGGGACAAGTGGGTGACCCCCACCGAACGCACCACCGTCAAGGGCGTCATCCCGCCCGGGCATGTGGCGGCGGTGCGGTTCACCATCAACGGCGTCTACCGCGGCGAGACCCGGATCCAGCTCGAGCACGT
Source organism: uncultured Actinomycetota bacterium (assembly GCA_963753095.1). GTDB lineage: Bacteria > Actinomycetota > Actinomycetes > Mycobacteriales > Mycobacteriaceae > Mycobacterium. Next base: position 395,740 of record CAVWBC010000005.1, on the reverse strand, counting down.
CAACCGGATCGGCCGCGACGCCGCCCCGGACTGGCCGTCGGGCGAGCGGGACGACGTCTACCGGGTCGACATCGAGGGCACTCCGAGCATCTTCCAGGAGACCGCGTTCCGGTTCACCGACGGCTCCGGGCGCGACGCGGCCGCGGCCGGGTGCCTGTCCACCGGGTTGCGCGCGCTCAACGCCGTCCCGGCGGTGAACGACCTGTCCCCGGGGTGGGTCACCCCGCTGGACCTGCCTCTGATTCCCGGTCACGGCACCATTCGCTGAGTAACGCCCTTGGCGTCGAATCCGAAATAGCCAGTGAATCCATAGATCGGTGCTGGGGGGCACCCGTTTGCCTGGAAATCAGGCCGGGAGCCCGGATTGGACGACATGACAGACCCAACGAGACCGGCCATCGGCTTTTCCGTCGGGGCCACCACGCTGGCCGCGGTCACCTCGGACCGCTCGGTCACCCGCAGGGCTGTGATCACCCGTTTCCGTCACCGACCGCCCCTTGTGGGGGTGCCAACCGAGAACCCCGTGCCCGACGACGCCGGCGTGGTGATCACCGATTTCGTCGACCGTGTCGGCGACCCCGTTCCGATCGTCGCGGCCGACGGGTCGGCGCACACCGGGGAGAACTTTGCTGGCCGAGGCGCTGCGGGCGCTGGCGTGCATCGCTACCGCAGGACGCCCACTGCCGCCCGCCGCGGCGTTGACTTACCCGGCGCACTGGCGCGGCCCGGCCGTCGAGGCGCTGCGTCGCGCGCTGCGTCGGGTGCCGGAATGGGCCTCCGACGAGCCGCTGCTGATCCCGGACACCGCAGCGGCGCTGACGGCTCTGCAGGCCGATCCGGGCCTGCCCACCCGCGGGGTGATCGCGTTGTGCGACTTCGGGGGCAGTGGAACAAGCATCACCTTCACCGACGCCGGCACGAACGCGCCGATCGGTGCGACGCTGCGTCACCTGGACTTCTCCGGTGACCTCATCGACCAGGCGTTGCTCGCCCATGTGGTCGCCGAGTTATCCGCCGGCGGTTCGGTGGACATCACCTCCACGTCGGCCATCGGGTCGCTGACCCACCTGCGTGCCGAGTGCGGCGCCGCCAAGGAGCGGCTGTCGTCGGCCAGTGTGACGGCGCTGCCCGCAGAGCTGCGCGGCTTCCGCGGCGACGTCCGGCTTACCCGGACCGAGCTCGACGACGTCATCGCGCGCTCGCTGGCCGATGTCGTCGCCGCCCTGCACGACGCGATGGGCCGGGCCGGCGTGCGGCCCGCGGACCTCGCCGCGATCGCCTCGGTCGGCGGCGGTGCCGCCATCCCGGCGGTCACGACCGCCCTGTCGGAGCATCTTCGGGTCCCCGTCGTCACCACGCCGCGGCCCGCCCTGACCGCCGCCATCGGCGCCGCGCTGCGCGCATCGCGGGGACCGGCCGACGACAGCGCCACCGCGCTTGCCCCCGCCGCCGCCGTCGCGCCGGTGGTGGCCGCGCCGTTCGCCGAACCCGCGCTGCCGACCGGCCGTGCGCTGGCCTGGTCGGAGGCCGACGACGTGCCGGAGCTGGCGCCGGCGCTCGGCGGCCATGCCGGCCGGCAGCCGGATCGCGACACGATGACCGGGGCCGGCCCCCTGCTGGAGTTCGACCCGGAGCCCGCCCCCGCCACCGACAGCGCACCGCCGTGGTACCGCCGGCCGATGCCCGTCGTGGTGGCCGCGCTGCTGGTGATCCTGCTCGCCGGGGCCGGCACCGTGGTCGCGCTGCAGAGCGACAGCAACGCTGCTCCGGCCGCACCCGCGCCGAGCATCACCACTACGCCGCAAGCCGCCCCGCCGCCCGAGGTGCCGTCCGACGCCCCGTCCGCGTCGCTGCAGAACCAGGCGGTCCAGGACGAGGCGCCGGCGCAACCGAGGACGGTGGTTCAGGCTCCGCCGACGGTGGTCCAGACCCAGGTGGTTCAGGCTCCGCCGGTCACCAGCGAGGCACCGCCGCCACCGCCGGTCACCGAGACGGTGACGGCCCCGCCGGTCACCGAAACCGCTACCGTGGCGCCCCCGTCGACCGCCCAGCCGGCGCCGCTGATCCCGACCATTCCGCCGATCCCGACGATCCCCGGCCTGCCGCAGTTCTTCCCGCAGCGCTGACCCTCAGGCCGAGCGGCGGCGTTTGGCCAGCACCACGTTGGCCAGCGGGATCCGGGTCTCCTGCGGTGCCGCGGCCAGCCGTGCGGCCACGCCGGTCTCCACCTGCCGCACGAACTCCGCGGCACGCGCGTCATCGGTGTCGTCGTCGAGACCCGCGGCCAGGGTGGGGACGATCGCCGCACGCAGGAATGCCGCCCAATTCCTGCCGAAAGCTGTTGCGTCGCCGTCACGTTGATACTGGCTGAAGAAGCGGTCTTCGCCGTTGAACAGTTCCAGGTGCTCGATCGACAGTCCCTCGAATCGCCCGGACGGGGCGAACGGCGCCCGGAACTCCTTCTCGCTGCGGCCCACGGTCGGGATGGTCATCCGCGCGGCCTCGGCGGTGCTGAGGAACTCCTCGGCGACCAGTCCGCGCAGGGTCGTTTGCAGGGCGTCGAACACAGGCCGGAAACCCGATCCGCCGTCGGCTTCGACCGCCAGGGTCAGCACCACCAGGCGCCCACCGGGTGCCAGTTCCCGGCCGCGGAACGCCACGAACTCGTGCCAGTCCTCGGCCGCCTGCCGGGTATAGGCCAGGCGCGCGGTCTCGTCGGCGCTGTAGGAGATGTGCACGTGATCGGGCACCGGCATCGGCACCCGGCCGAGCCAGTGGATGGCCCACGAGCTCCACCCCAGCACGATGCTCTCCGACGGCAGGATCTGCTTGTAGAACGAGCGCCCGACCGCGGAGGCGAACGTCGCGCCGTCCTTCTTCAGATAACTGTCCGGGTCGTCCGCCAGGGTGGCGAACAGCGTCGAGAAGTCGTTGTCCGCGACGTCGGTGTGGGCGACCAGGATCGCGTGGTCGGCCCGGGTGCGCTTGCGCAGCACCGCGATGGCGGCGCAGACCGGCAGCAACGAGTTGTAGCCGGTCGCGGCGCCGTAGTCGGCGATCGCGATCGGCTGCGGTTGCCTGGGCAGCACCACGTTTTGCGCGGCCTTCTCGAACAGCGTTATCGCCTGCCGCAATCCTGCCGCCTGCAGTCGGGAGGAGGCGGAATAGGTGGCGCTGTCCATCGGCTGTGGACGCACCACGATGCTGGATTCGGGCACGGTCAGTTCCGGCGGCGGCGGTGCAACAGCAGTCCCACGACGATGCCCACCACCAGCATCGCGCTCAGCAGCAACCACATCGGCGCCGAGACGCTGATCCACAGGATGTTGACGGTGGGTTGCTCGCGGTTCTGCACGATGAAGATCGCCGCCAGCGCCACCAGGATGATGGCCAGCCAGTAGCGCAGCGCGAACCGCCGGACCACACCGCCGGCGGGCTTGCCCGTTTCGTCTGGGGACATGGCGACCTCCCGTCGTAACCGTCAGGGGTGACGGTAGTCGCCGGGACGCTAATTCTTCGGATAACTCACGTGGGTCAGTTCTTCGGACAGCTGCCAGAGCCGCCGGCAGTTCTCCGCGTCGGAGGCGCGTGAAAGCACCTTCGCCTCGGTGACCCCGCCGCCGGCCATCTCCATGAAGCCCGTGGGTCCGTAGAACACCCCGCCACGGGCCTGCGGGTCGACTGCCGCGTACAGCACCGGCACGATGCCCTCGTCGACCTCCTGCCACATGAACGGCATGTATCGCCAGCTGAACTGATAGAAGCGGGCCAGGGCGGTCGGCTTGGCGCGACCGTGCGAGGGGCCGCTGATCTGCAGGTTGGTCTTGCACAGTCCGGGGTGCGCGGCGTTGGACACCAGGCCCCAGCCGGCCTGGCGGCTGAGTCGCTCCAGCTCGATGGCGAACATCAGGGTGGCGCTCTTGGACTGCGAGTAGGCCGCGTTCGCCGAGTAGGAGCGCTCGAAGTTGGGGTCGTCGACATTGATCCCGCCCAACCGGGCGGCAAGGCTGCTCAGCGAGACGACGCGGGCGGAGCCCGCGGCGCGCAGCAGCGGCAGCAGGTGCCCGGTGAGTGCGAAGTGGCCCAGGTGATTGGCGCCGAACTGCAGCTCGAATCCGTCGGAGGTGGTGTCGCGCTCCGGTGGCTGCATGACGCCGGCGTTGTTGACCAGGATGTCGATCGGGCGTCCTTCGGCGTTGAGCTCCTCGCCGAGGGCCGCGACGCTGGCCAGCGACGACAGATCGAGGCTCTTGATGGTCAGCTTGGCGTCCGGCACGCCGGCGCGGATCTCGGCGATCGCCGCTTCGCCCTTGGTGCGATTGCGGATCGCCATGACGACGTCGGCGCCCGCGGCGGACAGGCGTTTGGCGACGCCGAGCCCGAGGCCGCTGTTGGCCCCGGTGACGACGGCGAGTTTTCCGGTCAGGTCAGGAACGGTGAGAGTGAGTTCAGGCATGGAGGCGACATTAACAGAACAACGGTCTGATAACAATAGAACGGTGGTCTGCTAAATTGAGCCCGTGACTTCGACGTTCCAGCGCGCGCGGCGCCCCGAGCAACTGGCCGCCCGCCGGGTGGCCATCATGACCGCCGCCCGGGACGCGCTGACCGACAGCGGGGTCGCCGAGGTCAGCCTGGGCGACATCAGCGACCGGGTGGGGCTGGCCAAGTCCAACGTGCTGCGGTATTTCGACAGCCGGGAGGCGATCTTCCTGGAGTTGCTCGACGAGGAGTGCCGGTCCTGGCTGGCCGAGCTGGAAAAGCGACTGGGCCTGCCCCGAGTGAGAAAACCGGCCTACGCCAACGAGATCCGGGTCGCGAGCGCGATCGCCGAGACGGTGGCCGGCCGGCGGCTGATGTGCGAGCTGCTGGGCGCGATGGCCGGTGTGCTGGAGCGCAACATCTCCCTCGGTTTCGCCCGCGACTTCAAGGTCCGCAGCGTGGAGATCATCTCCGGGCTCTCCACGCTGGTCGGCCGGCAGCTGCCGTGGCTGCCTGAGGAGTTCATCGGCTTCATCGGCGAAGGGGTGCTGACGCTGACCGCAGGGATGTATCCGTTCTCGGTCCCCACCGAGGCAGTGCGGCAGGCGATGGCCGAACTGGACTTCCCGGACCCGCGCGACCGCTTCGTCGAGGGACTGCGGGCCGGCCTGGTGACCTGGTTGATCGGGGCCGCGGCGCAGTGTCCGGCGTGACACACTTTCGGCCATGAAGGGCACCTGGGCCGTCCCGCGCATCCTGGCCATCTCCGGGATCGTCACGATGATCGTCGGCGGCATCGGGTTCATCGTCGTAATGGCTCTCAACGCATTCGTCCTCGACGAGTTCGATGCCTACGGCGAGGTCCCGATCCCCGGCACCGGGCAGGTGCAGCTGCCCGCCGGTGAGATGCAGATCAGCTTCCACACCTCCGTCACCGGCTCACCCTCGGGGTCGTTCCCGATACCGCCGCTGAAACTGAACATCACCCCGCCGGAGGGGGCCCCGGAGCCGACGTTGACCGAAAGCCACAGCGCGACAACGACGGTCAACAGCGACACCCACATGCGAATCTGGACCGCGCAGGTCCCGGTGGCGGGCACCTATCAGATCCGGACCGGCGGCGACGTCAACGGCTACATCAACCCGCGGCTCGCGTTCGGCCATGAGAGCGACTACGACTATCTGCACTGGGTGTTCGTCGCAGTGTTCGGTGTCGGGCTGCTCGACGTGATCCTGTCGCGGGTGTTCAAGGGGTTGCAGGGCCGCAGGGTCGCCGAGCAGCCGTATCCCGCCGAACCGTACGCGCCGACGGATCGGGGCGTTCGGCTCGAGCAGTTGAAAACCATTTCCGCGCTGCGTGATTCGGGTGCGCTCAGCGAGTCGGAGTTTCAACAGGAGAAGCGCAGAATACTCGACGGCTAGGACTGCCATCTACACTGCGAGCGTGAGGGCTGTGAGCTGTGTGCGCGGAACGCTGTCGGTCGTCGATCTGCCGGTACCCCAGCCCGCCGAGGGGCAGCTGGTGCTCGATGTCCGCAGCTGCGGAATCTGCGGATCGGACCTGCACGCCAAGAACCACGCCGACGAACTGGCCGAAGTCTTCGACGAGGTCGGCTATCGCGACTGCATGCGCAGCGACACCCCTGTCGTGTTGGGACACGAGTTCGCCGGGGAGGTCGCCGAACGGGGCCCCAAGACCGCGAAGGCCTTCAAGGTCGGTACCCGGGTGGTGTCCTTCCCGCTGGTTCGGGCGCACGGGGCCGTGCAGATGACCGGCTTCACCCCGCTGGTGTCGGGCGCCTACGCCGAGCAGGTGCTGGTGGAGGCGGCCATGACGTTCCCAGTGCCCAACGGACTGTCGCTGGACGTGGCCGCGCTCACCGAGCCGATGGCTGTGGCGCTGCACGCAGTGCGCCGCGCTGAGATCAAGAAGCGCGACACCGCGATCGTGATCGGCTGCGGGCCGGTGGGACTCGCGGTCATCTGCCAACTCAAGGCCGTGGGCGTGAACACCATCGTGGCCAGCGACTTCTCGCCGGGACGTCGGGCGCTGGCCGCCCAGTGTGGGGCCGATATCGTCGTCGACCCGAAAGTCGATTCGCCGTACGAGAAGGCGGCCGGTAAGGGAATGGTGACGGAGTTCTCCGCGCTCGGCGAACTCGCGGTCGGCTCGATGGAGAAGCTGCGCCGGCTGCCCGCGTGGTCGCACGTCTATCGTGCCGTCGATGCGCTGGGCGCGGCGCGGCGCCGAAGCGGCCGGTGATCTTCGAATGCGTCGGCGTACCGGGCATGATCGACGGCGTCATCGGCGCCGCGCCGCTGAGCTCGCGGGTGGTCGTCGTCGGTCTCTGCATGGCCCCGGACAAGATCCGGCCGGCAATGGCGATCGGCAAGGAGATCGACCTGCGGTTCGTGTTCGGTTACACCCCGCTGGAATTCCGCGACACCCTGCACATGCTGGCCGACGGGAAGCTGGACGCCGTCCCGCTGATCACCGGCAAGGTGGGACTCGACGGAGTGGCAGCGGCCTTCGAGGCGCTGGGCGACCCCGAGGCGCACGCGAAGATCCTCATCGACCCGCGCAGCACGGCTCAGCTGCCGCGGGCCACCCACTCGTCGTAGTTCACCAGCTCGTCGCCGATCCGGGTGGTATCGCCGTGGCCGGTGTAGACGACGGTGTCGGCCGGTAGCTTGCCGAGCTTGTCCTTGATCGAGCCCAGGATGGTCGGGAAGTCGGAGAAGGACCGCCCGGTGGCGCCCGGACCGCCCTGGAACAGGGTGTCGCCGGAGAACACCGCACCCAGGGCGGGGGCATACAGACAGGTGGAGCCGGGCGAGTGCCCCGGGGTTGCGATGGCGTGCAACTCGATGCCGTCGGCCTTGAGCACCTGGCCGTCCTCGATGGCGCGGAAAGCCTTGTCGCCGTGCGTCATCTCCCACAGCATGGTGTCGGCCGGGTTCAGCAGCACCGGCGCGTCCAGGTCCTTGCTGAGCTGAGGCGCGACGGTGATGTGGTCGTTGTGGCCGTGGGTGCAGACCACGGCGACGACGTGGCGGCCCGCGACCGCGTCCTCGATGGCCGTGGCGTCGTGCGCGGCGTCGATCACGATCACCTCGGAGTCGTCCCCGACGATCCAGATGTTGTTGTCGACTTCCCAACTGCCGCCGTCGAGTTCGAAGGTCCCGTGGGTGACCACCCGCTGAATGCTCACAGCACGACCACCGATCGCAGGACCTCACCGGCGTGCATCTTGTGGAACGCGTCCTCGATGCCCTCCAGGCCGATGCGCTCGGAGACGAACTTCTCCAGCGGCAGCCGGCCCTCGCGGTACAGGCTGATCAGGGTGGGGAAGTCCCGCTCGGGAAGGCAGTCGCCGTACCAGGAGGACTTGAGCGATCCCCCGCGGGAGAAGAAATCCACCAGCGGCATGTCCAGGCGCATGTCGGGTGTCGGGACGCCAACGAGCACAACGGTTCCGGCCAGATCGCGGGCGTAGAACGCCTGCTTCCAGGTTTCCGGGCGGCCCACCGCGTCGATGACGACGTCGGCGCCGTTACCGTCGGTGAGGTCCTGGATGGTCTCGACGACATCGAACTCGCGAGCGTTGATGGTGTGGGTGGCACCGAACTCGCGGGCCCAGTCCAGTTTCGTGTTGTCGGTGTCGACGGCGATGATCTTCTTCGCCCCGACCAGCCGGGCCCCGGCGATCGCGGCATCACCCACGCCGCCGCAACCGATCACCGCGACCGTGTCGTCGCGGCCGACGTTGCCGGTGTTGATGGCCGCGCCGATACCGGCCATCACGCCGCAGCCGAGCAGACCGGCGACCGCGGGGTCGGCCTCCGGATCGACCTTGGTGCACTGGCCTTCGTGCACCAGGGTCTTGTCGGCGAACGCGCCGATCCCCAGCGCGGGAGTCAGCTCGGTGCCGTCGGTGAGCGTCATCTTCTGGGTGGCGTTGAAGGTGTCGAAGCAGTACCACGGCCGGCCGCGCTTGCAGGCGCGGCACTGACCGCATACCGCGCGCCAGTTGAGGATCACGAAGTCGCCGGGCTCGACGTTGGTGACGCCCGCACCGACAGACTCGACGGTTCCCGCCGCCTCGTGGCCGAGCAGGAAGGGATACTCGTCGTTGATGCCGCCCTCGCGGTAGGTGAGGTCGGTGTGGCAGACGCCGCAGGCGATGACGTCGACGACCACCTCGCCCGGGCCCGGATCCGGGATGACGACGTCGACGAGTTCGACCGGCTCACCCTTCCGGCGTGAGATCACACCGCGCACTGTTTGACTCATGAGTCAAACTTTAGCTTGATGATCTCGGCTGTCCCGGAGCGGTTCGGGCGATACGGTGAAGACTTGCTCACCGCGAGAACCGAACCCCACACCGATCTGGTCATCCAGGCCCGCGACGCGTACCGCCTCGGGGACTGGGAGACCTGCTACGCCGCGTTCTGCCGGGCCGGCGCGATCGGACCGCTGGCCGTCGACGACCAGGACGCGATGGCCACCGCCGCGTGGCGCCTCGGGCCACGACCGGGAGGCCGTGCGCATCGCGGAACTGGTCTACGTGCGGCTGGCCCGCACCGACCCGAATGCCGCGGCGATGAAGTCCGTCGAACTGGCACTGGCGTGGTTGGTCCGCGGCGACGTCAACATGGGCCAGACCTGGATGGGCCGGGCCCGGCGCCTGCTGGCCGCGACCAGCGATGGACCCGCACCCGCATACCTGGCCTATCTGGACACCGTCGTCGCCGCGCTCAGCGGGGATGCCGCCGAGCTCGCCGACCGGGCGGCGGGGCTGCGCGAGACGGCGCAGCGGGTGGACCTGCCCGCGCTGGCCGCCAGGAGCCTGGTCGCGCTGCTCGTCGCCGACGACAACCACCGCCTGCTGGAGCAACGGCTCCTCACCGTGGGCCGGGCACTCGAAGAGGTGCACCCACTCGCCGGCCGGCGAGAGCTATTACCAACTCGGGGAGATCCGGCGGCTGCGCGGCGACTCCGAGGGGGCGGTGGCGGCCTACGCCCACGCCCGCACGTTGCGTCTGGAACCCCAGCCGGGGGAGGCGTTGCTGCGCTGCGCCGCGGGGAGCCCCGACGCGGCGTGGGCCGATCTGCTCGGTGCCCTGGACGCCGTCGACCGCCGCAGCCGCGCCCGGGTGCTGCGCGGCGCCGTCGAGATCGCGCTGGCCCGCGACGACGTGGACGCCGCCGAGCGGTACTGCGACGAGTTGGCGGGCCGTGCCGGAGGCTGGCGCGGGGCGGTGCTGGTGCGCCGCGGCCGCCACGCCGAGGCGCTGACCGCCTTGCAGGCGGCGCTGCGCCAGCACCAGGCGCACCGTTCGAATTATGAGACCGCCCGGGTGTACGTCTGGATGGCGATCGCGCACCGGGGCCTCGGCGCGCACGACGTCGCGGCCGCGGATGAGGCGATGGCGGCCGACATCTACCGCAAGCTCGGCGTCACGCCGCGCTGAGCCGACCGGGCACGCCGGGATCGTGGGACGGCAGAATAAGGCCAGCGTCTGTCAGGCGTGCCTGTAGGGCGCGGACCTGGCGCATGTCGGAATGGATACCGGCGGTGGGCATCGCCGGGTCCATTCCCGCCTCGGTGAACGAGGTGTCCCCGCTGAACCAGACGTCGCCCTGATCGGTGCGTAGCCGAACGGTCACCGACCCAGGAGTGTGGCCGGGTGTGTGGATAGCCGTCAGCGCACCGTCGCGGGTCACGGCCACAGTCGCGCCGAGCTCGCCGCGGGTGCCTTCGGCGTCGACGTAGCGGATGCGCGTCGCCTCGTCGCGCCAGCGCCAGTGCAGCGCGCCGATCCGGTTGGCGGCGGCATCCTCGGCGCGGGTTGTCCAGACGTCCGCGCCGGGGAACGACGGAACTGTGCCGGTGTGGTCGATGTGCTGATGGGTCAGCACCAGCGCACGCACGTCGTCGCTGTCGAGCCCGGCTTCGGCCAGCCGGTCTGGCAGGGTCCGCCCGGCACCGACATCGAGCCTGATGAACGACCGAATCACGGCCGCCGTGCGGGGATCCGGACGCCAGCTGTGCGGGTCGTTGTACGACGGAGACGCACCGGCATCTACGACGAACACGCCGTCGGGGTGTTCGACGGCATAGCACCAGATCGGCATCGGCTCGGCAAAGCGCCGGTCGGCCAGTAATGGCGAGGAAACGCAGCAGACCGGGAGTCCGCTCCGGCAGGCAGCAACTGGCGTGGCAGCGTTTGACCGTTACAGTCCCGCAGTGCAGCGCATGCACGGTGACGGCGGCTCCGACCGATCGTGAAGCCGGCTTGTGCGTGATAGTCCATGAGGTCCTCATCGATGTGTTAAACGATGTTCATCTTGACACCTGTGTTAAACGGTGTCAATCATGGGCGCGTGGCACGCGCAGTCGGTCAACATCACGGCGACCTCCGGCAAGCTCTGATCGCGGCGGCCTTGGAACTCGTCGCCGAGTCGGACGCGGCCGAAGTTACGCTTCGCGCAGTGGCGCGGCGAGCGGGTGTCTCCGCAGCCGCTCCCTACCACCACTTCCCGGACAAGGACGCGCTGATCGCGGCAGTTGCCCGAGACCGGCTTCGAGGCTCTGTGCCAAGTGCAGCTGACGGTTCTGAGTGCACCGGGTTCCGCGGTGGGCCGGCTCGAGGAGTTGGTGAAACAGTACGTCCTCTTCGCCGTGACGCACCGAACGCACTACGACCTGATGTTCGCACGGTGCCTAGCGAGATCGACGGTGTGGAAAGCGAGGCTCTGCGGGAGGCCGCGCTATCCGCTTTCGGGCGCCTGGTTGAGGCGATCCGGGCTGCGAACCCGGCACTCTCGTCGACGAGGCGGCTCGGCGTGCCCTGCTGTCATGGGCGATGGCCCATGGCGCTGTGGATGTCGGGCGCTGGGGCGAGGCGCTTCGGCCCGGACTGGACGCCGAGACACTGGCCGCCGACGTCGGTCGTGCGGTCGGCCGTTCAGCGCTCGGCGGCTAGGCTCGCGCTGTGCCGTCGCCACTCGACCTCATCGCCGACTGGCCGGTTCCGGCGGCGTCGGCCGCGGTGGTCGGCACGTCGGGGGTACTCGCCGACTATGGCGACACCGGCCCGGGAGTTCCGGCTGGCCTCGGTGACCAAGCCGCTGGTCGCGCGAGCCGCCCAGATCGCCGTCGAGGAGGGGGTGATCGACCTCGATTCCCCGGCCGGGCCGCCCGGTGCCACCATCCGGCATCTGCTCTCGCACGCCTCCGGGTTGTCGATGCACTCCGCCGAGACGATGGCCGAGCCCGGCAGCCGGCGGGTCTACTCCAATTACGGCTTCGGTGTGCTGGCCCAGACCATCGAGTCGAATTCCGGGATCGAGTTCGGTCGCTACCTCTCCGAGGCGATCTTCGAGCCGCTCGGCATGACCGCATCCCGGTTGGACGGCGGCGCGGCCGCTGCGGGGTTCGGTGTGGTGTCCACGGTGGCCGATCTCACCGCATTCGCCGCTGACCTGCTCGAACCTCGTACTGTCTCGGCGGAGATGCACGCTGAGGCGACCACCGTCCAGTTCCCCGGCCTCACCGGGGTCCTGCCCGGTTTCGGCGTGCAGCGCCCCAACGACTGGGGTCTGGGCTTCGAGATCCGGGACGGCAAGGCCCCGCACTGGACCGGCGCCTCGAACTCGCCGCAGACCTACGGGCATTTCGGCCAGACCGGCACATTCCTGTGGGTCGACCCGGTCCGGGAGTTGTCCCTGGTCGTGCTCACCGGGCGGGACTTCGACGAGTGGGCCCGACCGCTGTGGCCGGCGCTCTCTGATGAAGTTCTGAGAGAGTTCGGGCCGGACTAGCGCAACAGCAGTCCCAAGAGGCACAATAGACACGCACGACACAACTGCACCGTCGGAAACACCAGGTCGTTGGGGAAGACGTCCCTAGTGGAGCCGAAGGAGCAAGCGATGCGTGCGTCGAACCAATTCGCCGACGCGACGACCGGCGTGGTGTACATCCACGCCTCGCCCGCGGCGGTGTGCCCGCATGTCGAGTGGGCACTGTCGTCGACCCTGGATGCCAGGGCGAACCTCAAGTGGACCCCTCAGCCCGCCATGCCGGGCCAGCTGCGGGCGGTGACCAACTGGGTCGGACCGGTGGGAACCGGAGCCCGGCTCGCGAACGCTCTGCGTTCCTGGTCGGTGCTGCGCTTCGAGGTCACCGAAGATCCCAGCGCGGGCGTAGACGGCCAGCGGTTCTGCCACACCCCACAACTGGGCCTGTGGCACGGGGCCATGAGCGCCAACGGCGACATCATGGTCGGCGAGATGCGGCTGCGCTCCCTGATGGAGTCGGGTGCGGACATGCTCGCGGCCGAACTGGACTCGGTCCTGGGTACCGCCTGGGACGAAGCGCTCGAGGCGTACCGCGATGGCGGGGATGGGGCCGAGGTCAGCTGGCTGAGCCGGGGAGTCGGCTAAACGCACAGCGCAGGCACCTTGCGGTTGCGCCGGCGCGATGTCGGAGTAGATTCCTCGCCGGTTGGACAAACAGCCGTGTGAATACCGGGATTCTTGTCGTGCCGGAACGAGGGTGGACCGCAATGGCTGCGGACAACGTCGCATCGCAGCAGGTTCGGCGCACGATTGTCGACGCCACGCTGGCCGAATTGGCCGCCGTGGGCGTCGACCGGTTCAGCATCGACCGCGTCGCCCGCCGCGTCGGCGTCACCCCGAGCGTGATCACCGACACCTGGCACGATCGCCGGATCCTGCTGATGGACGCGGTGCTCAGCCGTGCGGACGAACACGTCCCGGTTCCGGATACCGGCACCCTGCGGGGCGATCTCACCGAATACGTCAACGCCCAGATCGAATACCACAGCGACGAGCGCCTCCGGGCACTCTTCTACGCCTTCCTGCCCAACCACTCCGACGACCTGGACGGCACCCAGGTGCGCCCCGATTTCTGGAACGCCCGCGTCGATCAGCTGTCGACGATGCTCACCCGGGCCGGCGCCCGGGGCGAACTGCACGACGGCGTCGACCCCGTCGAGGCGACGAGGATGCTCTGCGCCGCGGTCAACTTCGACACGGTCTACACCGACGGCCCCGTCAGGCCCGACTATGTCGCGTCGATGCTCGAGATCTTCATCCGCGGCATCAGTCGGTAATACCGGGCGGCACAAGGATTCTCAGCGCCGCGGGCACTGCCGAGATCTCCACCGGAAGCGGGCAGGCGAAGTCGCCGTCGGCGTAGGCGTTGATCCCGGGGGATTCGACGGTGACGGTTCGGGCGCGATCGGTGGTCACGTCGTCGAGGTTGATGTGGGTGCCCTTGAAGACCGTCGGGAACAACCGGATCAGCTTGGTCCGCGACGCGGTGTGCACCATCGTGATGTCGAGCAGGCCGTCGCCGTGGTCGGCGTTCGGGCAGATCCGCATCCCCCCGCCGTAGCTGCGGGTGTTCCCGAATGCCGCCAGCGTCAGGTCGGTGACGATCTCGCGGTCACCGTCGAGCACCAGCCGGAACGGCAGCAGGCGCAGCTTGGACAGCTCCGCCACCATCGCCACGTTGTAGCGCATCCGGCCGTGCGGCCAGCTCATCCGGTTGACCCGATCGCTGACCAGCGAGTCGAATCCGGTCGCCGCGACGGTGCCGAACCACGTGGTGCGTGCCGTCCGCACCGCGGATGTGGCCCAGGTCGACCGTCTCGGTTCGGCCGTCGGCGATGATGTCGACGGCGGCGGCCGGGTCGCCCGTCGGCAGCCGGTACTCGCGGGCGTGATCGTTGCCGGTGCCGGCCGGCACGATGCCCAGCGGGATGTTGCTGCGCGCCAGCGCCTGCAGCGCCAGCGCGATGACGCCGTCGCCGCCGACCACCACCAACGCGTCGGTGCCGTGGCTGACCGCCTCGTCCACCAGCTCGCGGGCGTGAGCGGCGTCGCGACCGACGATCTCGATGACGTCGATGCCGAGCTCCTGGAATCGGCGCCACCGCCCGCTCGGCGGCATGCGGCGCGTTGCCGTGCCCCGACATCGGATTGGTCAGAACGGTGACGCGGCCGATCTCCGATCACGGAATCAGCTTGCCGGGATTCAGGATTCCGGCCGGGTCGAGGGTCTGCTTGACCGCCCGCAGCACCTTGACCCCGAGCTCGCCGATCTCGGCGGTCATCCATGGCCGATGGTCGGCGCCGACCGCGTGGTGATGGGTGATGGTGGCGCCTACGCCGGTGATCGCTTCGCACGCCGCCATTTTCGCCGCGCGCCACTGCTCGGCGACGTCGCCGCGCTGGCCGGCGACGACGGTGAAGTACAGCGATGCGCCGGTCGGGTACACATGGGAAATGTGGCACATCACCAGCGCCGGTGTGCCGCTTTCCGTCAGCGCGTTGGTCAGCGCTTCCGTGACCGCCGACTTGAGCGTCGGGACGTTCGACCAGGTGGTCGCCGTCTCGAGCGTCTCGCACAGCGCGCCGCCGGCGAGCAACGCGTCCCGCAGGTACGGCGCGTCGAAGCGGCCGTGCTCCCAGGCCTTCGCCGGGCCCTCGCCCAGCGAGGTGCCGCCGTGCGCCTCCAGCAGCGCCCGGGTTTCGGCGTGCCGGCTCTCGGCGTGTTCGGCGGTGCCCTCGAACACCGTGATGGCCAGGCAGCCCCCGGTGATCTTCTGCTCGCCGATGTTTTCGGTGGTCGCCAGGTTGACCCCGGTCTCGGCTTCGTCGGACAGCCGCAGCACGGTCGGTCCGGTTCCGGTCTGGGTGACGGCCCGCAGCGCGTCCGCGCCGGTGGCGAAGTCGGGGAACGACCAGGCCTCGTAGCGCACGGCCTCGCGGTGTCGGGTGCACCCGCAGTCGAACGCGGGTGATGATCCCGAAGACGCCCTCGGAGCCGGTGAACAACTCGCGCAGGTCCGGGCCCGCCGCCGACTCGGGCGCACGCCCGAGGTCCAGCACGCCGGCCGGGGTGACGACATGCAGCCCGCGGATCATGTCGTTGAACCGGCCGTAACCGGCCGAGTTCTGCCCGGAGGACCGAGTCGCGGCGAACCCGCCGATGGTGGCGAACCGGAAGCTCTGCGGAAAGTGGCCTAGCGAGTAGCCGCGCTCGCCGAGCAGCCGCTCGGCGTCCGGTCCGGTGACGCCGGCGCCGAGTTCGGCCTCGCCGGAGACCTCGTCGAGCCAGTGCAGTTCGTCGAGGCGGCGCAGGTCCAGCGAAACCACCGCGTCGAACTCGCCGCGGATCGGGTCCACCCCGCCGACCACGCTGGTGCCGCCGCCGAACGGGACGACCGCGATACCGTGTTGCGAGCAGTAGGCCAGGATCTGCGCGATCTCGTCCTCGCCGCCCGGCAGCAGCACGGCATCGGGGGCAGTCCTGGTGAATCTGTTTGCGGCGCAACAGGTCCGGGGTCGACTTGCCGCCGGCGTGCAGCAGCCGTCCACGGTCGCCGCTCGTGACGGTAGTCGGCGCCGACGATCGCGGTCAGCCCGTCGCGGTGGATGCTCGGTCAGCGCGAGACGGCGCCAGCTCGACCTCGTCGATCTCCGGCGCCGGCGACCTCGGCGTGCGCCACGCCGAGCGCTTGTTCGAGCAGTGTGCGGATGCCGTCGGAGAGCGGTTTGGCGGCGTCCGGGTCGCCCCAGGCGTTCCAGGCCATCGGAGGAAGGAGGCGGTTCGGGTGCATCATGGTTCGACCATGCGTTACAGTATTACAGATGCTGTCAATCAGTAACGAAGTCCGGTGGACATCGGCGACCGGATCATGGCCGCCGCGGCGAGTTGCGTGCGCGATTTCGGCGTCGAGCGGGTCACGCTCGCCGAGATCGCCCGGCGCGCCGGGGTGAGCCGACCGACCGTGTACCGGCGCTGGCCCGACACCCGGTCCATCCTGGCTGTCGCTGCTCACCGAACGGATCACCGGCGCGTGGCGCGAGGTTCCGGCCCGGCGGCCGGGCCGCGCCGGGCTGGTCGCCCGGATCGTCGAGGTGGCGCAGAAGGCTGCGCAACGACGAGCTGATCCTGACGGTGCTGCGCTCGGCGCCCGAACTCGCGATGATCTACATCGCCGATCGGCTGGGCACCAGCCAGCAGATCCTGATCGACCTCGTCGCCGACGAGCTGCGCACCGCGCAGGCCGACGGCAGTGTCCGGGCCGGCGACGCCCGCCAGCTGTCCGCCATGGTCCTGCTGATCGCCCAGTCCGCCATCCAGTCCGGCCAGATCGTCGAACCCATCCTCGACTCCGACGCGCTGGCCACCGAACTCGCCCACGCACTGAACGGATACCTGGCCCCATGAGTGACCTCACCGCCCTCAACGCCGCCCGACGCCGCGCCGACCTCGCCGCGTTGGGTGACGATGGCGGACGCGTCGACGTCGTCGTCATCGGCGGCGGCATCACCGGCACCGGTATCGCCCTCGACGCCGCCAGTCGCGGGTCTGTCCGTGGTGCTGGTCGAGAAGCACGACCTCGCCTTCGGCACCAGCCGCTGGAGCTCCAAGCTGGTGCACGGCGGCCTGCGCTATCTGGCCACCGGCAATGTCGGCATCGCGCGGCGCAGCGCCGTCGAGCGCGGAATCCTGATGACCCGCAACGCTCCCCACCTGGTTCACGCCATGCCGCAACTCGTTCCGCTGCTGCCGTCCATGGGGCGCGACGCAGCGGGCGCTGGTGCGGGTCGGATTCGCTCGCCGGCGACGGGCTGCGCATGTTGGCCGGAACCAAGTCGTCGACGCTGCCGCGGTCGCGCCGGATCGGCGTGCGAGCAGGCCGTGGCGATGGCGCCGACCGTGCGCCGGGACGGGCTGGACGGCGCGCTTCCTGGCCTACGACGGCCAGCTGATCGACGACGCCCGGCTTGTGGTCGCCGTGGCCCGCACCGCCGCGCAGCACGGCGCCCGCATCCTGACCCGGGTCTCGCGCCGAGGCGGCCACCGGCAGCTCGGTGCGAGTTGACCGACGAGCTCACCGGGGAGTCGCTGGAGATGTCCGCCCGCGCTGGTGATCAACGCGACCGGGGTGTGGGCCGGCGATGTCGACCCGTCGATCAAGCTTGCGGCCCAGCCGCGGCACCCACCTGGTGTTCGACGCCGCCACATTCGGCAATCCGACTGCGGCGCTGACCATCCCGATACCCGGCGAGATCAACCGGTTCGTGTTCGCGATGCCCGAGCAGCTGGGCCGGGTTTACCTCGGGCTGACCGACGAAGACGTCGCCGGGACCGATTCCCGATGTGCCGCAACCGACTCCGGCCGGAGATCGACTTCCTGCTCGACACCGTCAACACCGCGCTGGGCACCGGCTCTCGAGCCCCGCCGACGTGATCAGGCGCCTATGCGGGTCTGCGGCCGCTGATCGACACCGGTGGAGCGGTGGGCGAGCGGAGCGATCCGGGAAAGCCGAGCGTCGGATCTGTCCCGCGACCACGCGGTCATCGAGTCCGACTCAGGAGTGTTCAGTGTGGTCGGCGGCAAGCTGACCGAATACCGGCACATGGCCGAGGACGTGCTGGACCGCGCCCTCGCCGCCCGGGCAGATCGCGGCCGGGCGCGTGCCGCACCCGCAACCTGCCGCTGGTCGGCGCCCCGGCGAATCCGGTTGCGACGCTGCGGCACACCGACCGAGCTGCCCGGTTCGCTGGTGGCCCGATACGGCGCGGAGTCGCCCAATGTGATCGCCTCGGCGCGCTGCGACCGGCCGACCGACCCGGTGGCCGACGGAATCGACGTCACCCGCGCCGAATTCGAGTTCGCCGTCACCCACGAGGGCGCCCTGACTGTCGACGACATCCTGGACCGCCGCACCCGGATCGGCCTGGTCGCCGCCGACCGCGAGCGCGCGGTCGAGCGCGGCCGCGGAGTTCCTCGCCGCGGCACGCTGACGTGGTTACAGCGGGATGTTCTTGTGCCGGCCGCGCCGGGCGGGGCCTCGGCGAGAGCCTGGGTCAGCTTGCTGCGGGTGTGTGCCGGGTCGATCTTCTCGTCGACCACGCCGATCTCGATGGCGCTGTCGACGCCGCCGGCGATCCGCTCGTGCTCAGCGGCCAGTTCCTCGTGCAGCGCCTCGCGCTCGTGATCCTGTGCGGCCGCGGCGAGCTTCTTCTTGTGCAGGATGCCGACCGCGGCCTTGGCGCCCATCACGGCGACCTCGGCGTCCGGCCAGGCGAACACCTTCGTTGCGCCGAGCGAGCGTGAGTTCATCGCGATGTAGGCACCGCCGTAGATCTTGCGCGTCACCAGCGTGACGCGGGGAACGCTGGCCTCGCCGAACGCGTGCAGCAGTTTCGCGCCGCGGCGAACCACTCCGCCCCATTCCTGGTCGACACCGGGCAGGTAGCCCGGCACGTCGACGACGACGACCAGCGGGATGCCGAACGCGTCGCACAGCCGGACGAGATCGCGCTGCCTTCTCGGCACTTTCGGAGTTCAGGCAGCCGCCGAGGCGCAGCGGGTTGTTGGCCAGCACGCCGACGGTGCGGCCGGACAGCCGGCCCAGGCCCGACGACGATCGACGGCGCCCACTTGGCCTGGAACTCCTCGAACGGGCGTGTCGGCGTCCAGCAGTGCTTCGACGAGCGGGTGCACGTCATAGGCGCGCCGGGACGACTCGGGCAGCAGGGCGTGCAGGTCGCTGTCGCCGGCCTCGGCCTTGCTGCGGTCGAAATGGCCCTGCTGGGAGAACAATCCGACCAACCGGCGGCCGCGGGCGTAGGCGTCGAGCTCGTCGTCGGCGACGATGTGGCACACGCCGGACTTCTTGTGGTGGGTGTCCGGTCCGCCGAGGCTCGCCATGTCGACGTCCTCGCCGGTGACGCTGCGCACCACGTCCGGTCCGGTGACGAACACCCGGCCCTCGGCGCCATGATGACGACGTCGGTCAGGGCCGGGCCGTACGCCGCGCCGCCGGCGGCGAAGCCGACGACGACCGAGATCTGGGGGATGTAGCCGGACGCCCGGATCATGGCCTCGAACACCAGACCGACCGCGTGCAGCGCCTTGACGCCCTCGGCCAGCCGGGCGCCGCCGGAGTGCCAGATGCCCACGATCGGGCTCTGCTCCTCGATGGCGGTGTCGTAGGCGTTGACGATGTGCGCGCAGCCCTCGACGCCCATGGCGCCGCCCATGACGGTGCCGTCGGTGCAGAACGCGATGGTGCGCACACCGTTGACGGTGCCGGCCGCGGCCAGCACACCCGAGCGGTCACGCTCGTGCAGCAGCTCGACGGTGTCGTCGTCGAAGAACGTGCGCAGCCGCAGCAGCGGGTCGCGCGGGTCGAGCGATTCGCCGACCGCCTCAGGGGCCATGATCGTCATTAAACCTCCTTGTGGCGTCGGATGTCAGTCAGCGCCTTGGGTTTTGCTGTTGTCAGTACTTCCCGAAGGCGAGCGCGACGTTGTGCCCACCGAATCCGAACGAATTGTTGATCGCGTACTGGTAGTTGCCCGGCCGGGGTTCCCCGGCCACCACGTCCAGATCGATCTCCGGATCGAGGTTGCGCAGGTTGAGCGTGGGCGGCACGATGCCGTCCCGCAGCGCCAGCACGGTGAGGATCGACTCCACCGCGCCGACGGCGCCCACCGAGTGGCCCAGCGCCGATTTGGGCGCGTAGACCGCGGGCCGGTGGCTGCCGAGCGCATTGTTGATCGCCTTGCCTTCGGCGACGTCGCCGACCTGGGTTCCGGTCGCGTGCGCGTTGATGTGGTCGATGTCCGCCGGGCTGCAGGCCCGCGAGCTGGATCGCCCGGGTGATCGCATGGCCGGCCTGCTCACCGTTGGGGTCGGGGGCCACGATGTGGTACCCGTCCGAGGTGATCGCCGCGCCCATGATGCGGGCCAGGATGTTGGCGCCGCGGGCCTTGGCGTGCTCCTCGGTCTCGATGACCATCAGCGCGCCGCCCTCGCCGAAGACGAAACCGTTGCGGTCCCGGTCGAACGGCCGGCAGGCACCGGCCGGGTCGTCGTTGGTGGTGGACAGCACGATGCGCATCTGGGCGAAGCCCGCGATCGGCACCGCTTCGATCTTCGTCTCGACGCCACCGCAGACCGCGATGTCGGCCTCGCCGAGGACGATCTGCCGCCACGCCTGGGCGATGCCCTCCGAACCGGACGCGCACGCCGAGACCGGGCGTGATCACCCCGGCCTTCGCCTTGAGCTCCAAGCCGACCGCGGCGGCCGCGCCGTTGGGCATGTACATCTGCACCACCAGCGGCGAGACCGCGCGCAGTCCCCGCTCGCGCATGCCGTCATACGCGAACAGCATCTCCTCGGTGGAGCCCATGCCGGTGCCGATCGACACCATCAGCCGTCGGGGATCCACCTCCGGCGAGCCCGGCGTTCTGCCAGACCCGGCGGCCGAGCACGGTGGACATCTTCTGCAGATACGACATCCGTCGCAGTTCGACCCGGTTCAGCTCGCCGTCGAAGTCCTCGACGAGATGACCGCCGATGCGGACCGGCAGGTCGTACTTCTCGATGAACTCGTCCTCGAGCGTACGGATGCCGCTCTGGCCGTCCAGCAGCGCCTTCCAGGTGCTGTCGGCATCAGATGCCAGGGCGGTCGTCATGGCGACGCCAGTGACGACCACGTTGGGGAAACCGTTCCCCGTTGCAATGAGTCAACCCTGCCATTCTTTCTTGTTCGGTCCTTTCCCCCCGGAACACCGATCAGTAGCGCCCGAACGCGAGCGCGACGTTGTGGCCTCCGAATCCGAATGAGTTGTTGATCGCGTACTGGTAGTCGCCGTAGCGCGGTTCGCCGGCGACGACGTCCAGATCGATCTCCGGATCCGGCGTCTCGTAGTTCAGCGTCGGCGGAATGACGCCGTCGCGCAGAGCCAGCACCGTCAGGATCGACTCCAGCGCACCGACCGCACCGATCGAGTGGCCCAGCGCCGACTTCGGTGCGTACACCGCGGCGTGCTCCACACCGGCGACCCGGATGGCATTGGCCTCGGCGACGTCACCGATCGACGTCGACGTGGCGTGGGCGTTGACGTGGTCGATGTCCCTGGGGGACAAGCCCGCCGTCTCCATAGCCCGCTTCATCGCCTGGCCGGCCCGCAGACCGTCCGCCGCCGGCGCCACCATGTGGAAGGCGTCCGACGTGATGCCCGCACCCAGCAGCCGGGCCAGCGGCTTGGCGCCGCGGGCCAGGGCGTGCTCCTCGGTCTCGATGATCATCATCGCGCCGGCCTCGCCGAAGACGAACCCGTCCCGGTCCTTGTCGAACGGACGCGACGCGCCCTCTCGGGTCGTCGTTGCGGGTCGACATCGCGCGCATCATCGAGAACGCCGCGATGGGCAGCGCCTCGATCCGCGCCTTCGACGCCGCCGCAGACCGCGAAGTCGGCGTCACCCATGACGATCTGACGCCACGCATGGGCGATGGCCTCCGAACCCGACGAACAGGCCGACACCGGGGTGATGACCCCGGCGCGGGCCCCGAGTTCCAGCCCGACGACCGCGGCGGCGCCGTTCGGCATGATCATCTGAACGGCGAGCGGCGACACCTTGCGGGGCCCGCCCTCGTTCATCGCGTCATAGGTTTCGACGATCTTCTCGCCGCCACCCAGCCCGGTGCCGACGACGACCGCGAAGCGGTCACGGTCGACCTCGGGCTTACCCGCGGACTCCCACAGATGAGCGCTGACGTACTTCGCCATCCGCTGGACGTAGGACATCCGGCGGAAGTCCAGTCGGCCCATGTGGTCATCGACCGGGTCCTCGAGATGCCCACCGATGCGCACCGGAAGATCCCACTTGGTGACGAACTCGTCTTCGAGAACGCGGATACCGCTCTCGCCGGCCAGCAGACCCTTCCACGTGCTCTCAATGTCGCCCGCGAGCGAAGTGGTCGCCGTGACGGCGGTCACCACGACGTTGGGGAAACCGCCGTTAGCAGTGGAAGGCCTGGTCACTGCGCGAACTTCTCGCGCAGTGCGGCGGCAGCCTCGGGGTTCTCTTCCTCGAGCTTCTGGATGTAGGCTGACGACGTCACCGACGGTGCGCAGGCCGGCGAGGTCCTCGTCGGGGATCTTCACGCCGTACTTGTCCTCGGTCTGCACGGCGATCTCGACCATCGACAGCGAGTCGATGTCCAGGTCGTCGACGAACGACTTCTCCGGGGTGACCTCGGACGGCTCGATACCGGTGACCTCTTCGATGATCTCGGCGAGACCGGCGATGATTTCCTGCTGACTGGCGCCCACTGTGAGGCTCCCTTCCTAATCGGTTGTGCTTCTTCGGTAAAACTGGGAATCGTGCTTTATGTGGTTGTCCTCGACGACTGGCCGCGCATCAGAGCTCGGCCAGTCCGTCCAGGTCTGCGGGTGTCTTGACGGCGTGCGTCGCGACGCCCCGAAGTTCTCGTTTGGCGATCCCGGTCAGAGCGCCCGCGGGCGGGAACTCGACGATCGCGGTGATGTCGAGCTGACGCATGGTCTCCGTTGCACAGATCCCAGCGCACCGGCCGGGTCAGCTGCGCGACGAGCTTCGTCCATCGCGTCTTCGGCCGAGGTCACCGGCTGACCGTCGGCATTGGACAGCAGCGTGGTGGTGGGCTCGGCGTCTCGACTGCCGCGGCGGCGGCCGCATAGCCGTCGAGCGCCGAGGCCATGTAGTGGGTGTGGAACGCGCCGGCGGTGGCCAGCTGCGCGCACCCGGGCCTTGGCCGGCGGGTCCTCGGCCAGCTTCTCCAGCGCCGCGATGGCACCGGCGGCGACGATCTGGCCGGCGGCGTTGCGGTTGGCGGGCACCAGGTCGAGCGCGTCGAGGCGGGCCAGCACCTCGGCCTCGTCGCCGCCGAGCACCGCCGACATGCCGGTGGGCTCGACGGCGCAGGCCTTGGCCATCTCGGCGCCGCGGACGGCGGCGAGCTTGACCGCGTCGTCGGCGGAGATGACGCCGGCGATGGCGTAGGCCGCGATCTCGCCGACCGAGTGGCCGGCGACGACGGTCTCCTTGCCGGCCAGCACACCGCGGTTGACGAGTTCGGCGTTGGCCAGCAGCGTTGCCGCCACCACCAGCGGCTGGGTGACGGCGGTGTCGGTGATCTCTTCGGCGGTCGCGGTAGTGCCGAGCCGGGCCAGATCCAGCCCGCTGATGTCCGACCACCTGGCGATCTGATCAGCAGCACCGGGCAGCTCGAGCCACGTCGGCGAGCATGCCGGGGGTCTGCGATCCCTGGCCGGGAGCGAGCAACGCAATCACGGATGGAGGCACTTTAAGAAAACACTGTGAAACCGCGATTTTGCGCGGTGTAAGAGATTATGAACCTTGTCTTAGGTTTTTGTGGGAACCCCACAAAAGTGCATGTGATGCGACTTCATTGATATCTCGCCGCGATCTGCTCAGCGGCTCTAATTCGGCGCCGACAGTGCCCACCAGCGGCGGTGTGAGCTGAGTCGACAGAGCCGTTTGCCATGGTCTGGGGCGGAGCCGGATAACCGAGCCGGCCGACCGTGGCGGCCACCCGCAGGACATAGGCGTCGCGCGGCAGAGTGGGATCGCGGCCGGTGAAGTCGGCGATCCGCTTGAGCCGGTAGCGCACGGTATTTGGATGAACGAACAATTTCCTCGCGCACGGCTTCGATGGCGCCGCCGCTGTCGAGATACGCGTCGAGGGTCTCGGTCGAGCGCGGGGCCCGCATCGGCCAGCGGGCGCATGATCTCGGTGTGCAGTGCGGCGACCGCCGAGGCTGTCGCCCAGCAGGGCCCGTTCCGGCAGCAACTCGCGGGCCAGCACCGGGCGGGGCGCGCCGCTCCAGCCGGCGACGGCGTTCATCCCCGAGATCGCCTCGCTGGCGCTGTGATAGGCCGCGGTGAGCATCGGTGCGGTCGGCCCGATCACCACCGGCCCGGTGGAGAACGCGCTGAGCAGTTCGTTGAAGAACTTGTCGGTGGGCGAGAGCGGGCCGGAGATGATGGCGATCAGCCAGGTGCCGTGCACGTCGGCCAGTGCGGCCGTTCCCGTGGCGCAGGGCGATCCTCGCAGGTCCTCGCTGGCCAGCTCCTCGCGGCCCGGCGGGGGAGTGCCGACCAGCACCGTGGCCGGCGCGTGGTGTCCCAGTTCAGCGCGGCCGCGCGCGACAGCAGCTCCGGTCCGGTGTCGCCCCGGACGACCGCATCGACGACGCTGGCCTCCATCCGGCTGTCCCAGGAGCCGCGGGCCTCGGCGGCGTCGGCGTAGACGGCGGCGGCCGCGAACGCCAGGTCCCGGCTGTAGCGCAGGATGCCCACGGTCAGCGCGGTGAGCTGCTCCTCGTTGCGGGCCAGCATCGGCACGACTTCTTCGAAGAACTCCATCGTGACCCGCACCATGTCGACGGTCTGGGCCAGCGCGATCCTGCGGGTCAGCTCCTGCGGCACCAGCTCGAACGCCTGCGCGGTGTAGCCGACGTCGCTCGACGGGTTGCGCATCCACTCGACGAAGTTGACCACCGCGGCCTGCACCACCAGTTGGACGCTGGCGCGCTGGGAGGCCTCCAGGCCACCGAAGAACGGCAGCCGCTCCTCCATGGCGTGCACGGCCTCGGTGGCCAGCCGTCCGGAGTACTGCCTGAGCCGGCGCAGCAGCGACTCGGGGATGTTGTCCAACAACTGCAGGGCCGAGCGGTGCAGCTCGAAGCTGCGGATTGTCGACCACCCCTAAAAGCTACGCCGCTTTTCTGGATGTTCCCACCAAACCCGCTGCGGCGAGCCCGAGCCCTTTCGACGCCGAGTGTGGAGTTGATCCACGCTGCAGCGTCGCAACCGTGGGGGTAATCCACGTTCGGCGCGTCGTCGGCTCACGCGACTCCCCGGCCGAATGTCGTCGGCTACGCGACTCCCCGGCCGAATGTCGTCGGCTACGCGACTCCGGGGTCCGACGTCTGCTCCGGTGCCGCCATCACGTCGTCGATCCGGTACTCCTGCGCGGCGGACACCGCCACCGACGGATCGATCTCGCCGTCGCGGGCCAGCGCCTCGAGAACCGCCACCACCACCGACTCGGCATCGGTGTTGAAATAGCGCCGCGCGGCCGGCCGGGTGTCGGAGAAGCCGAACCCGTCGGTGCCCAGCGTGACGTAGGTGTTGGGCACCCACGGGCGGATCTGCTCGGGGACGGCCCGCATCCAGTCGGTGACCGCGACCGCCGGGCCCGCCGTCTTGGCCAGAGCCTGGGTGACGTAAGGGACCGGGGCCGGCCGCTCCGGATGCCGCAGCATCTCCTTCTCGACGGCGACGCCGTCGCGGTTGAGCTCACCCCAACTGGTGACCGACCAGACGTCGGCGGCGACATCCCACCGCTCGGACAGCATGTCGGCGGCACGCAGCGCCTCCGGCATGGCCACGCCGGAGGCCAGGATCTGCGCGACGTTGGTGCGCTTCTCGGTCGCCGCCTGGTAGCGGTAGATGCCCCGCAGCAGACCTTCGGGGTCGAAGCTTTCCGGTTCGGCCGGCTGCGCGTAGGGCTCGTTGTAGATCGTGATGTAGAAGTAGACGTTCTCGGGGTCCTCCCCGAACATCCGGGCCAGTCCGCTCTCGATGATGTAGGCGATCTCGAAGGCGAACGCCGGGTCGTAGGCCACCACGGCCGGGTTCGTCGACGCCAGCAGCAGCGAGTGCCCGTCGGCGTGCTGCAGGCCTTCGCCCACCAGCGTGGTGCGTCCCGCTGTGGCCCCCAGGACGAAGCCGCGGGCCATCTGGTCGGCGGCCGCCCACAACCCGTCGCCGGTGCGCTGGAACCCGAACATCGAATAGAAGATGTAGAGCGGGATCATCGGCTCGTTGTGGGTCGAATACGACGTGCCGACGGCGGTGAACGACGCGGTGGAGCCCGCTTCGTTGATGCCCTCGTGCAGGATCTGACCGATCTCGCTCTCCTTGTACGCCAGCATCAGCTCGGCGTCGACGGCGGTGTAGAGCTGCCCGTTGCGGTTGTAGATCTTCAGGCTCGGGAACCACGAGTCCATCCCGAAGGTGCGGGCCTCGTCGGGGATGATCGGGACGATGCGCTTACCGATCTCCTTGTCGCGCAACAGTTCCTTGAACGTGCGGACCGTCGCCATGGTGGTGGCGACTTCCTGGTTGCCCGAGCCCTTCTTCAACGCCTTGTACACGTCGCGCGGGGGCAGGGTGAGCACCTTCGTCTTGGTGCGCCGTTCGGGCAGGAAGCCGCCCAGCGCCCGGCGCCGGTCGAGCAGGTAGCGGATCTCCGGCGCCTCCGGACCCGGGTGGTAGTACGGCGGCAGGTAGGGGTTCTCCTCCAGCTGCTCGTCACTGATCGGAATGCGGATGGCGTCGCGGAAGTCCCTGAGGTCTTGCAGCGCAAGCTTTTTCATCTGGTGAGTGGCGTTGCGGCCCTGGAAGTGGGCGCCCAACGAGTACCCCTTGATGGTCTTCGCCAGGATAACCGTGGGCTGCCCCTTGTGTTCCAGGGCGGCCCGGTAGGCGGCGTACACCTTGCGGTAGTCGTGCCCACCGCGCTTGAGGTTCCAGATCTCGCTGTCGCTCATGTCGGCCACCAGCGCCTTGGTGCGCGGGTCGCGGCCGAAGAAGTGGTCGCGCACGTACGCGCCGTCGTTGGCCTTGTAGGTCTGGAAGTCACCGTCGGGCGTGGTGTTCATCAGGTTCACCAGTGCGCCGTCCTTGTCGCCGTGCAGCAGCGTGTCCCACTCGCGGCCCCACACCACCTTGATGACGTTCCAGCCCGCACCCCGGAAGAACGACTCCAACTCCTGGATGATCTTGCCGTTTCCACGTACCGGGCCGTCGAGTCGCTGCAGGTTGCAGTTGACGACGAAGGTCAGGTTGTCCAGGCCCTCGAGCGCCGCCACGTGCGCCAGCCCGCGGCTTTCCGGCTCGTCGGTCTCGCCGTCGCCCAGGAATGCCCACACGTGCTGATCGGAGGTGTCCTTGATGCCGCGGTCGTGCAGGTAGTGGTTGAACCGGGCCTGGTAGATCGCGTTCATCGGGCCCAGGCCCATCGACACCGTGGGGAACTCCCAGAAGTTGGGCATCAGGCGCGGGTGCGGATAGGACGGCAGGCCGCCGCCGGGATGGCTGTGCTCCTGCCGGAAACCGTCAAGCTGGTCGGCGGTGAGCCGGCCTTCCAGGAACGCCCGCGCATAGATGCCGGGGGAGGCGTGGCCCTGGATGAACACCTGGTCGCCGCCGCCGGGATGGGCCTTGCCGCGGAAGAAGTGGTTGAACCCGACTTCGTAGAGCGCCGCCGAGGAGGCGTAGGTGGAGATGTGCCCGCCCACGCCGACACCCGGTCGTTGCGCGCGGTGCACCATGATCGCCGCGTTCCACCTGATCCAGGCGCGGTAGCGGCGCTCGACGTCCTCGTCGCCGGGGAACCACGGCTCCAGTTCGGTGGGAATCGTGTTGACGTAGTCGGTCGAGGTCAGCGCCGGGATCGCGACCCGCTGCTCCCCGGCGCGCTCGAGCAGGCGCAGCATCAGATACCGGGCCCGGGCCGGTCCGGACCGCGACAGCAGGTCATCGAACGATTCGAGCCACTCGCTGGTCTCCTCGGCGTCGATGTCGGGCAGATACGACGCGACACCCTCGCGGATCACCCGGACCCGATCGGAATCATTGGGGCTGGTTGAGTTTTGGGCCAGATCCTGGCGCGCGAACTCGGTGGTCAACATCAGCTCCTTAGTGGGCGGTGCAGGTTTTGCACCATCGCCCCCCATCGTGCCGCACTTGGGCCGATGCCGACGGGTAGTGATCGACCCCGTTCGCGCGAATTTCACGCAGCGCGCCGATCAGGCCTGTTTCCCGGTAACCTCTCGGGCTGTGCTCACCCGAAGTGCTCGCCCGCTGCGTGTCGGCGGACTGCTGGCCGGCAGTGCCGCCGCGGTGCTCATGATTGTCGCCGGCTGCACCAGCGTCACCGGCGGCAACGCGACCGTGAACGCGGGTGACGCGCCGGCCTTCCGCACCTCCATGTCGGTGTCGGTGTCGGTGTCGGCGGCCAGTTCCAGTGCGCGCGAATCCGAACGGCAGGCGTCGCTGACCACCCAGGCCATGCACGACACGTGTGAGACGTTGTCCACCACCAGCGCGGACGCCATCGACGCGGTCAACGCCTACGTCAGTGCGTTCAATCAGGGCGGCGCCAACGTGGCGGCCACCGAGCAACCGGCCGTCGACGCGCTGAACCAGAGCGCCGACGCCGTGGCGAGCAGCGTGACAGCGGCGATCCCCCAGGACTTGAAGAACGCCTTCGACGCGTGGGTGAACGGGGCGCGGACGACGGCCAAGGCGATCGCCGACCGGGCCTCGCCCAGCGAGTTCAACGCGGCGGTCGATTCCGTCAACGAGACCAGGTCGGTTGCACTGAAGCTCTGCGACGCGACGTACTGAGAAGTCGACCGCACGGGAACCAAACCCGGGTGTCGTGCGACGATAGGCGAAGACAGCCGGCCCAGAGATGAAGGAGGTCCCGACGGTGGTCACGGCGGGTGACAGCGGGCCGAACTACGCCCAGCGGCTGGGCATCCAAAAAGGCCAGGTCATTCAGGAACTCGGCTGGGACGAAGACACCGACGACGACATCCGGGTCGACGTGGAGGACACCAGCGGAGGTGAGCTCCTCGACGAGGATGCCGACGAGGTCGTCGACGTGGTGCTGCTGTGGTGGCGCGACGGTGACGGTGACCTGGTGGACCGCCTGATGGACGCGATCACGCCGTTGGCCGACGACGGGATCATTTGGGTGATGACGCCCAAGACCGGCAAGCCCGGCCACGTGCTGCCGGCCGAGATCGCCGAGTCGGCGCCGACGGCCGGGTTGATGCAGACCTCCTCGGCCAACCTCGGCGACTGGAGCGCGAGCCGGCTGGTGCAACCGAAGTCCAAAGCGGCCGGACGGCACTCGTGACCTTGGCGGTCGGCACCGAGGCCCCCGACTTCACGCTCAAGGACCAGAACGGCCAGCCGGTCACCCTCAGCGACTTCCGGGGGGCCAAGAACGTCCTGCTGGTGTTCTTTCCGCTGGCGTTCACCGGCATCTGCCAGGGCGAACTCGACGCGGTCCGCGATCATCTGCCCGACTTCGAGAACGACGACACGGCGACGCTGGCCATCTCGGTCGGCCCGCCGCCCACCCACAAGATCTGGGCCACCGAGAGCGGGTTCCTGTTTCCGGTGCTGTCGGATTTCTGGCCGCACGGCGCCGTCGCCCAGGCCTACGGGGTGTTCAACGATGATGCCGGCTTCGCCAACCGCGGCACCTTCGTCATCGACCGTTCCGGCGTGATCCGGTTCGCCGAGTGCAACGGGCCCGGTGAGGCCCGCGATCAGAAGTCGTGGACCGAAGCGCTGGCGGCGCTGAAGGCCTGAGCAGGATTTCTCAGCCCGTGTGACGGCCCTGTAATCTGCCCGGGCACGGGCGCGTAGCTCAGTGGTAGAGCTCTGGTTTTACACACCAGCGGTCGGGGGTTCGATACCCTCCGCGCCCACCAAGTCACCGGGTCGACGTAATCCGGCGACCGCAACCGCCTGGGTGCGAATCCAGCCACGATCAGCGCTCGTTGTCGTCGAACTGCGTGCAAGATGTCTTGCGTCTACGGGGTTGACGCCCTACCCACGCTGTGCTCCAATATCGGTAAGTAAGTGGTTACTTATCTAGGAGGAGCAATGATCGGATCGTCGCGGAATCCCATCCCCGTGTCCAGCTGGGTGAGGACTCTTGTCGTCATCGCTGCTGGTACCGGGTTGGGATTGGGCCTCGCCCCGGTGGCGGTCGCCAGTCCCGGGCCGGTCTATGCGAACTGCACCCAAGCGCACAAGGCCGGGGTGTACGACATTCCGCAGAGCGACCCGGCTTATTGGGAGTCCGGCGACCGTGACGGCGACGGAGTCGCCTGCGAGTCGACGTCCTACAACTGACCCCCGTGATGGTCGCCTACCGCACTGCCGCCGCGCTCTGCGCGTTTCTCATCGGGTGCGCCCCATCGCCCCCCGCGCGAGCCGACTCAATCATCACAACCGCGGTCGTGCTCAAGGTGGTTGACGGGGACACGATAGACATCCGCGACGACATTCGCGGCCGGCTCCGCATCCGCGTACTGGGGATCGACACACCGGAAACCAAGAAACCCGGCTACACCGTCGGCTGCTGGGGACCAGAGGCAACCGAGTTCGCGAAAGCGACGCTGCTCGGGCAGCGCGTCGCATTCGTCGGCGACCCAACCCAAGACAGGACCGACCGATACGGTCGCACGCTCGCTTATCTCGACAAAGCCGACGGCTGGGACTACTCCGTCGAGGCAGCCCGTGCCGGCGCCGCGCGCAGCTACGTCTTCCGCGGTGATCCCGTTACTCGTTACTCCGAGATCGCTGCGGCTGAGCAAGAGGCGCGGGCCGCTGGTCGCGGGCTGTGGGGACCGCCCTGCTACGGCGACACCACATCCGTCGAGAAGTAAGTACCGACCTGCTGATCAGGTAGCGGTCGGGGGTTCGATACCGTCGGCGCCCACCGTGAATTCGTCGGCCCGCGCGGGCCGGCCGGAACCCGCCAGAATCCTCGCAGTGATGACCGCGGTCGCCAGCGCCCCCGTCACCAGGGCGGCCGCCAGCACGCCGGTCCACTCCGAACTGAACATGGCAGGATCCAATACGTAAACGCCTGCGGCGTCAACAAAAGTGACCGGATCGTTGCCCTCAGGCCGGCGGCGCGAAGAACTCCAGGGTGATGCCGTCGGGGTCGCGGAAGCTCAGCCCGGAACCGTAGTGGGCGTCCACGATTCCGCCGTGGCTGATGCCCAGTTCGTCGAGTCGCGTCACCCACTGCTGCAACTCGGCGCGGTCCGCGCAGCCGAACGCCACGTGATCCAGCCCGACGTTGTGCTCGCTGAACGGCTGATCCGCCGGCGGGGTGGTGTGCTGGTGCAACCCCAGGAGGGTGCCGTTGTCGAGCAGGAAAACCGAGTGGTGGAAGCCGGATTCGGTGTCCTCGTCGAGCACCGGATCCGAGCCGATCAACGCGCGGTACCACGGTGTGCTGACCGCGAGGTCGCGGACCGTGAGGGCCAGGTGGGTGACGGGCGGGAAGCTCATGCAGACATCCTTGTCTTCAGTTCGGTTGCACTAGCCACGAATTGGAAGGGGTCCCGGTTCAGCAGCACCCGCGCGGCGCGGCTCCGACGGCCAGCGCGGCGTGTTGTTCCGCGCCGGCACCACCGACGGCGCCGACGAACGCATCCAGATCGATGCGCTGCCCACCCAGCCATGTTCCGCTCACCTGGGCGGTCTCGGCAAGGTGCGCCGGATCGACGTCGTACGGGTCGGCGGTCAGCTCGGTGAAGTCGCCGAGCTTGCCGACGGCGATGGATCCCACCAGCTTCTCCCGGTGCAGGGTGCGCGCGGCGTCGATGGTGTGGGCGCGCAGGGCGGCATCGAGCGAGATCGCCTGCCCGGCGCCGTGGACGTTGCCGGCCCGGGTTCGCCGCGTCACCGCGGTCTGAATGTTGAGCACGGGTGTGGGCGGCGACACCGAGCCGTCGTTGTGCAGCGACACCACCGCGCCGGACGCGACCGCGTCGGCGAACGACTGCCAGCGGCTGCCGTGCTCGTGGTCGAAGATCTGACCGTCCAGCAGGTCGCCCCAGTAGTAGTACTGGAACGGCGCCATCGACACGTACACCCCGAGGCGCGCGGCACGGTCGAATTGCGCACGGGTGCCCGCGCCGAGGTGTTCCAGGCGCCAGCGGTGGTCGGTGCCGGTCAGATTGTGCCGCTGCAGCGCGGCCTCGTAGGCGTCCAGCGCCAGCTCGATAGCCAGGTCGCCGTTGGCGTGGAACGCCATCTGCCAACCGGCCGGAGCGGCCTCGTCGAGAACGGCGTCGAGCTGCTCGCGGCTGTAGTTCATGTTCTTCGGCGAGCCGGCCACCGCGGGGTCGATGCCGGCCGTCTTGGTGGTCTCGGTGCTCAGATACGGAAACGAGATCGCGATGTTGCCGATCCACGGCGAGCCGTCGGTCCACAGCTTGACGCCCTGTTTGACCAGCATGGACTCGCCCGCGGTGAACGTCGCCGGTTCGGTGAACGTTGCGGTGGTCGACATCTCCCACATGCTGATCCGCAGCGGGCACGAGGGCGCGGCGGCCAGCGCCTCGTAGGCCGCCTTGAGGTTGGGGTCGTAGGTCATGTCGGAGGTCGAGGTGTAGCCGCCCTGCGACATCCAGGCGAAGTATTCGGCGGCGCTGACCAGCGGATTGCCCAGTTCGGCCAGCATCGGTCCGGCGACGGCAACCAGAACCGGTGTCTCGAATCCCTGGCCGTCGAGGCTGCCGTCGGGCTTGCGGCCGAAGTGGCCGCCGACGGGTTCGGCCGGGGGATTGACGTCCCAGCCGTAGCGCTTCATCACCGCGGTGGTGAAGTACACCCCGTGCCCGGAGTTGTCGGTGACCACCGCGACGCGGTCGCCGAAGATGCGGTCGAGTTCGTCGACCTTGGGTGAGGGCCGCTTGTGCAGCAGCGCGTCGAAGCCGGCGAACAACAGCGGCGTTTTCGGGTCGGTGCCGGCCTTGGCGTCGTCGAAGATCTTCTCGACGTCGGACCAGGTCGGCGCGTCCCAGGGCGCGATCGAGCGGGCTGGCGGTCGGGTGGCTACCCCGCTCATCACCGGATGGCTGTGCGGCTCGACGAATCCCGGCAGCAGGGCGGCCGCACCGGTGTCGACGACCTCGGCGTCCGGCGCGGCCGTGCGGCAGTCGGTCAGCGAACCGACGGTGACGATTCGGCCGTCCGATACCGCGACGGCCTCGGCGCGCGGTCGGTCGGGGTCCATAGTGATCACAGTCCCGGCCTTGAGAATTCGGTCCGACATCGGCTCCCTGTCTTGTCGTGGTTGAGTGCTGCTTCAGACGATCGGCGCACCGCGGCGGGCGCGTGCCCGCATGTCTTTGAGATACAACTCGTATCCGAAGATCCAGACCCGGTGCGGGATAAGCGAATCGGCGAGCCGCAGCGCGGCAAGCAGCCATTCGAAACGGCGTTGCTGAGCCGAACTCCACGGCAGGGCCATCATCGCGCGGAACTCGGCAGGCAGGAACCCGGTGGTGGCGAACAGGTTGAACGGACCGGCGAGCACACGCACCGGCCACGGCAGGAAAGCCAGTGACGCAACGCCTTTGAGGTGTTCGCGCACCGGCGGGTCGATACGCAGTTCGTCGAGTGAACGCTTCCAGTACTCACCGAACGCCAGCCGGTCCTTCGGCCACATGTCCGCGTGCACCTGAAGGGTCGTGCCCAGTCGCCGGGCGTCGTCGTACACCGCGTCGCCCGCCGCGTCGTCGAGCGGGCCGTGCAGGAACTCGTGTTGGTCGATGTAGTAGCGGTACAGACAGGCTGCCACCCACAACTGCAGGTGCGGATCGAACGCCCGGTAGGCGACCGGGCTGGCGGGCCCCGAGCGCACCTGCGCATGTGCGGTGTCCACGGCCGAGCGGATCAGGGCGCGGTCGATGTCGGTCCCGATGGTGGCAGCGGCCAGATAGGTCCCGGTGGTGCGGGCCCGCTTGATCGGATGCTTGTACACGTTGCCGCTGTCGACGGGGCTCTCCAGAACGCCATAGCCGACGCCCGGCAGCGCGAGTTGCATGATCACGTTCGCCGCGGGCAGCAGCACCGCGGCCGGGTTGAGCAGGTCGGCGATCCGCTGCGGAGTACGCGTCACTGCGGCCTCATGGGGGCAGTACACCATGTGTGAGAGGCTGCCGGGGTGTTTGCGCGCAGACGGTGGCGCGCCGGCGGGATCCTCGCCGGCCACCTCGCCGACCTCGTCTTCGCCGACCCCGCCCGCGGCCATCCGGTCGCGGGGTTCGGTTGGTGCGCAGGTGCACTGGAGAAGCTGACCTACCGCGACAGCCGGGCCGCCGGGGTCGTGCACACCGGCCTGCTGCTCGGCGGGCTGACCCTGACGGGGCGTCCTGGTCGAACGCGGCGCCGGCCGCGGCCCGGCGCTGACGGCGGCGACCGCGGCGGCGACCTGGGTCGCGCTGGGCGGAACCACGCTGGCCGGAACGGGCCGGCGACTGGCCGATCTGCTCGACGCCGGCGATGTCGACGGCGCCCGGGCACTGCTGCCGTCGCTGTGCGGGCGCGACCCCTCGGTGCTCGACGCGGACGGACTGGCCCGCGCCGCACTGGAATCGGTGGCCGAGAACACCTCCGATGCCCATGTCGCGCCGCTGCTGTGGGCGGCGCTCGGCGGCGTGCCGGGTGTGCTGGCCTACCGCGGCGTCAACACCCTCGACGCCATGATCGGAAACCGGTCACCCCGATATGCCCGGTTCGGTTGGGCGGCAGCACGATTGGACGATGTCGCCAACTACGCGGCGGCACGTGTCGCCGGTGCGCTGGTCGTGGTGTGCGCGCCCGCCGTCGGCGGGTCGGCGCGTGGGGCGCTGCGGGCCTGGCGCCGCGACGCCGCCCGGCACCCCAGCCCCAACGCCGGCGTGGTGGAGGCGGCGTTCGCCGGTGCCCTCGGCGTGCGGCTCGGCGGCCCCACCCAGTACCGGCACGAGCTGGAGATTCGGCCGGGACTCGGTGACGGGCCGGCACCCGGCGTTGACGACCTGCGGCGCTCGGTGCGGCTGTCTCAGGTCGTGCAGGGGGCCGCGGTGGTGTTGGCGGTCGGCGTCAGCGCCGTCGGCCGTAACGGTCGGCGAGCTTGTCCTCGACGGTGAGCTCCGCGGCGGGGGTCTGCTCGGCGGCCTGCGCCGCGGCGGACTCCTGCCGGCGGGTCCGGATCTCGGCGTACGACGAAGTAGCCGAGCCCGATGGGGGCGAGGATGCCGAAGGCGATCCACTGGATGCCGTAGGACAGGAACGGCCCGGCGTCCAGTTGCGGCAGTTCGATGACGCCGAGCCCGCCCGGCTGGTTCTCCACCAGCTGCAGATAGGAACCGGCCAGCGGACTGCCGGTCACCGTCGCCACCTGCTTGATGTCGATGGCGTAGACCTGCATCAGCCCGCCGCCCTCGGCGAAGGGCGGCTTGTCCGCCGGTGCGGTCTCGGAGTCGCGCAGCCGAGCCGTGATGGTGACCGTGCCGGTGGGGGGTGCCGCGATGCGGCGGTACGGCGGTGCCCTGCAGGGGTTTCGCATAGCCCCGGTTGACCAGGACGGTCGGGCCGCCGTCGACGGCGAACGGGGCCAGCACCTCGTAGGCGGGCGCACCGCCGATCACCCGCAGGCGGGCCAGCACGGGCGGCACCGGCAGGTAGTGCCCGGTGGCGGTGACACGCCGCCACCGGGAGTCCGGCGCCGACGAATCCTGGTGCGGCAGAAACGTCGTCACCGGAACCGGATCGGCGCTCAGTGAGGCCTCGATCTGATGGTTCTCCCGCGATGTCGTGGTGTTCTTGCCCAGCTGCCAGGGCGCCAGCACGGTGAAGCACAGGTAGGCGAACGCGACGACCACCAGCGCCAGGGCCACCCAGCCCGGCTTGAACACGAAGCCCCAGCGCCGCATCAGCCCGCGAGCCCCTCGTCGGCCAGGCGTTCGTCGACCCACGCGTGCAGCCCGGGCAGCGCGGCGTCGATGACGGTGTAGACCTCTTCGAAATCGGCGTGGTCGCCGTAGTAGGGGTCCTCGACGTCGAGGGCGTGGGCACCCGAGCGCGGATCGAACGAACGCAGCATGCGCAGCCGTTCGGGCGTCACGCCGAGGTCGGTGAGAATCCGCATGTGGTTGCGGCCCAGCGCGACCACCAGATCGGCCGTCAGGTGCTCGTCGCACACCTGCGCCGCGCGGTGCTCGGTGGGGTAGCCGTGTCCGCGCAGCACCCGGTTGGCGCGGTCGTCGGCGCCGTCGCCGGCATGCCAGCCGCCGGTGCCGGCACTGCTCACCCGCACCACGTCGGCCAGTCCGCGCTGGCGGATCTGGTGGGCGAACATCTTCTCGGCCATCGGGGAGCGGCAGATGTTGCCCGAGCAGACGAACGTCACATGCAGAGTACCGGGTCTAGACACCGAGGACCTCCCGCAGCGCGGCGACCGACGCCACGTGGGCCGCG
Source organism: uncultured Actinomycetota bacterium (assembly GCA_963753095.1). Taxonomy (GTDB): domain Bacteria; phylum Actinomycetota; class Actinomycetes; order Mycobacteriales; family Mycobacteriaceae; genus Mycobacterium. The sequence goes on along the minus strand of CAVWBC010000005.1, from coordinate 359,271 downwards.
GCCGCGGCCGCGACCTCCGGCTCGCAGGAAGTCCGCCGCGCCGTAACCCCAGCCGACCACGACGGTGTCGATGCCGTGCTCGGCCGCGCCCTCCACGTCGTGGGCCCGGTCGCCGACCATCACCACCCGCTCCGGCAACGGGCTCAGCTGCGCCAGGGCATGGGCCACCACGTCGGCCTTGCTCGAGCGCGACCCGTCGACGCTGGCGCCGGCGACCACCTCGAAATGGCCGGTCAGGCCGAAATGGTCGAGGATGCGCCGTGCCGTCGGCTCCGCCTTGGACGTCGCCACGGCCAGCCGCACCCCGGCGTCGCGCAGGTCGGTCAACAACCGCGGGATCCCGTCGAAGAGCCGGTTCATCGCCCACCCGCGGCTGGTGTAGTCCGCCCGGTAGGCCGCGATCGCCTCGTCGGCGCGGTCGCCCAGACCCATGCCCTCCAGGGTCTGGTGCATCGGCGGCCCGACGATCCGTCCGGCCAGGTCGCCGGGCGGAACCTCGGCGCCCGATCGAGGCCAGCGCGTGCCGGAAGCTTGCGACGATGCCGTCGGCCGAATCGGTCAGCGTGCCGTCGAGATCGAAGATCACCAACTGGGGCCGGGTACCGGAGGCCGTGCACGTCACGGCTCCATTGTTCCCGATCGCCTCCCGGTCCACCGAATGCCTGCCGATCCGGTCCGCGCATTACTGTGCTTGAGGTGTCGAGTGAGCAGGTGTTGCAGTGAGCGTTCGACTCGCCGAGGTCATCGCCGTGCTCGACGCGGCCTACCCGCCAGGCCTCGCGCAGGGCTGGGATTCGGTCGGCCTGGTCTGTGGCGACCCCGACGACGCCGTCGAGTCGGTCACGGTGGCGGTCGACGCCACCGCCGAGGTGGTGGACAGCGTCGGCGCGGGCGGGCTGCTGCTGGCGCATCACCCGCTGCTGCTGCGCGGGGTGGACACGGTCGCGGCCAACACGCCCGAAGGGTGCGCTGATCCATCGCCTCATCCGCAAGTCGGGGGCGCTGTTCACCGCGCACACCAACGCCGACTCGGCCAATCCCGGTGTTTCCGACGCGCTGGCCGACGTCCTGGGGCTGGCGGTGGAGGCCGTGCTCGAGCCCGCCGCCGGCGGGCCGGACCTGGACAAGTGGGTCATCTACGTGCCGCCGGAGCACGCCCCGGCGGTCCGGGCGGCGGTGTTCGCCGCCGGTGCCGGCCACATCGGCGACTACTCGCAGTGCAGCTGGAGCGTCACCGGCACCGGTCAGTTCCTGCCGCACGACGGCGCCACACCGGCGATCGGCACGGTCGGCACGGTGGAACACCTGCCCGAGGACCGGGTCGAGGTGATCGCCCCGGCACGCGACCGCGGGCGGGTGCTGGCCGCGATGCGGTCGGCCCACCCCTACGAGGAGCCGGCGTTCGACGTTCTCACCCTGGCACCGCTACCCGACGGAACCGGGCTCGGCCGGATCGGCACGCTGCCCACGCCGCAGCGTTTCGCCGACTTCGTCGCGAAGGTGAGTTCTGTTCTGCCCCAGACCACCTGGGGCGTGCGGGCGTCGGGTGATCCGGACAGCGCGGTGTCGCGGGTGGCGGTCTGCGGCGGTGCCGGCGACTCACTGCTGGGCGCGGCGTCGGCCGCCGGCGTGGATGCCTACGTCACGGCCGACCTGCGTCACCATCCCGCCGACGAACACCGCCGCGCCGGCGGCGTGGCCCTCGTCGACGTCGCCCACTGGGCCAGCGAACATCCCTGGTGCGAGCAAGCCGCTGAGCTGTTGCGCGCTCAGTTCGGCACGGCGCTGCCGATCGCCGTCAGCGGCATTCGCACCGATCCGTGGAACATCGAGTACCAAACCGCGAAGGGCGGCACATGAAAGCTGAAGTATGTCAACAGCGTTCGCTGTTGGAACTGGCCGAGCTGGACGCCGAGCTGTCCCGTCTGAACCATCGGGCGGCGCATCTGCCCGAACAGCAGCGTTACGAGGAGGTGCAGGCCGAGCAGCACAGCGCCAATGATCGCCTGGCGGCGTTGAACCTGGCGCTCGAGGACATCGATGCGCAGGTGTCGCGGTTCGAGTCCGAGATCGACGGCGTTCGTCAGCGCGAGGATCGCGACCGCGGGCTGCTGGACTCCGGCGCCGTCAGTCCCAAACAGCTCGAGGAGCTGCAGCACGAACTGGGCACACTGCAGCGCCGGCAGGCCAGCCTGGAGGACTCACTGCTGGAGGTGATGGAACGTCGCGAGCAGCTCGCCACCGAGCAGGCCGACGAGCTGGCCAAACTCGATGCGCTGCACCAGGAGTTGGCGAGCGCCCAACAGGTGCGCGACGAGGCGCTGGCCGAGATCGAGGACGTCCGTGGGCAGCGCTCGACGCGGCGCGGGGAACTGGTGGCGGGGCTGGACGCCGGGCTTCTCGATCTCTACGAACGTCAGCGGGCCTCGTCGGGGGTGGGTGCCGCGCGGCTGCTGGGCCGGCGTTGCGGGGCGTGTCGCATCGAGCTGGACCGCGGCGAGATCGCGCGGATCACGGCCGCCGCCGACGACGAGGTGCTGCACTGCTCGGAATGCCGGGCGATCCTGTTGCGCGTCGGCGGGCCCGGCCAGTGAAGGTGATCGTCGAGTGCGACGGCGGTTCCCGGGGCAATCCCGGTCCGGCCGGGTTCGGATGCGTGGTGTGGTCGGCGGATCGCGGCACCCTGCTGGCCGAGCACAAGCAGGCGATCGGCATCACCACCAACAACGTCGCGGAGTACCGCGGTCTGATCGCCGGTCTGGAGGAAGCCCGCCGGCTCGGCGCCGATGAGGTTGCGGTGTCGGCTGATTCGAAGCTCATCATCGAGCAGATGAGCGGGCGCTGGAAGGTCAAGCACCGCGACATGGCGGAGCTGCATCAGCAGGCCCGTGCGCTGGCGTCGACGTTCGACTCCGTGACGTACCAGTGGATTCCGCGCGAGCAGAACAAGCACGCGGACCGGCTGGCGAACGAGGCGATGGACGAGGCCGCGAACCCGGGCGGCAGCGCCACTATCGCCGACCCGCCGGCGGGCGCGGTCGCGGTGCCGCCGGCGGTATGGACCGGCAACCAGGGTGCGCCGACGCGAATGCTGCTGCTGCGCCACGGCCAGACCGAGCTGTCCCGGCAACGCCGTTACTCGGGGCGGGGCAATCCCGAACTGACCGACACCGGCCGCCGCCAGGCCGACGCCGCGGCGCGCTATCTCGCCGAGCGGGGCGGCATCGGCGCGGTGGTGACCTCGCCGCTGCAGCGGAGTTATGAGACCGCGGCCGCCGCCGCCAAGGCGCTCGGTCTCGAGGTGACCGTCGACGACGACCTCATCGAGACCGACTTCGGCGCCTGGGAGGGACTGACGTTCCTCGAGGCCGCCGAGCGTGATCCCGACCTGCACGGCCAGTGGCTGCGGGACACCGGCCTGCGCCCGCCCGGCGGGGAGAGCTTCGACGATGTGCAGGAGCGCGTGCAGCGGGCCCGCGGCCGGATCATCGCCGACCACGGTGGCGAGACCGTGCTGGTGGTCTCGCACGTCACCCCGATCAAGACCATGCTGCGGCTGGCCCTCGACGCCGGCGCCAGCATCCTGCAGCGGCTCCACCTGGACCTGGCGTCGCTGAGCATCGCCGAGTTCTACCCGGACGGCAATGCGTCGGTCCGGCTGGTCGAACCAGACCTCGTATCTTGCCCAGGAGTAAGCCATGACCGATCCGGACCCCGACGCCCACGCCGTGTGGGAGGAGCACTACTCGGCCAAGCCGCGGGTCTGGAGCGGGCGGGTCAACGCCCGACTGGCCGAGGTGGTGCCACAGTTGACCGGCAGCCGGGCGCTGGATCTGGGCTGCGGTGAGGGCGCCGACGCGATCTGGCTGGCAGAGCGGGGCTGGGCGGTGGTGGCCGTCGACGTCTCGACCACCGCGCTGGCGCGCGCCGAAGCGGACGCCGCCGAGCGCGGGCTGGCCGCACGCATCGACTTTCAGCAGCACGACCTCACGCAGTCGCTGCCCGACGGTCCGTTCGACCTGGTGTCGGCGCAGTTCTTGCACAGCAAGATCGAGATGGACCGGGCGGCGATCCTGCGCCGCGCCGCCGCGCTGGTCGCCCCGGGCGGCACGCTGTTGGTGGTCGACCACGCGGCACCACCGCCGGGAGCCGCGGGAATGCATCATCACGATTTCCCCAGCCCCGAGACCGTGATCGCCGGCTTGGAGCTGGACGACTCCGATTGGGAGCGGGTCCGGGTGGACAGCGTCGAGCGGGAGGCGACGGGCCTCGACGGCGAACCGGCAACCTGGATCGACAACGTGATCCAGCTGCGGCGGGTGCGCTGAACGACTTCTGGTCGGACCCCTGATCTAGTATCGAACGCATGTTCGAAGATTTGCTTACGGTCGACCCACATGCCGCGGAATCGGCGCTGGTCGAGCGGATCGCGGAGTTGGAGCGGCTGAAGTCGGCTGCCGCCGCCGGGCAGGCCAGGGCCGCGGCCGCCCTCGACCTGACGCGCCGCGCGGCGGAGGCTGCGGCCGGTGTGCCGGCCCGCGCCCAGGGCCGGGGAGTGGCCACCGAAGTGGCGCTGGCCCGGCGTGAGTCGCCGGTACGCGGCGGCAGGTACCTCGGACTCGCCAAGGCGCTGGTGTTCGAGATGCCGCACACCTTGTCCGCTCTGGAGCGCGGCGCTTTGTCGGAATGGCGCGCCACGCTCATCGTGCGCGAATCGGCCTGTCTCGACGTCGCGGACCGGCGCACCCTGGATGCGGAGTTGTGCGGTGACGAGGCGAACCTGGCCGGTGTGGGTGATCGCCGACTGGTCGCCGCCGCCAAGGCGATCGCCTACCGGCTCGATCCGCACGCCGTCGTCGATCGGGCGGCGAAGGCGGAGTCGGAGCGATGCGTGAGCATCCGGCCGGCGCCCGACACGATGACCTATCTGACGGCACTGTTGCCGGTGGCGCAGGGTGTCGCCGCGTATGCGGCGCTGAAGCGCGCGGCGGACACGACCGGCGATCAGCGCAGCCGAGGGCAGGTGATGGCCGACACCTTGTTCGAGCGCGTCACCGGCCGCAGCGCGGCCGACGCCACACCCGTGGCTGTCAACCTGGTGATGTCCGACGAGTCACTGCTGGGCCGCTCGCCGGCCCCGGCGTCGATCACCGACTACGGGCCGATCCCCGCGGCCGTCGCCCGGCAGCTGGTTCGGGATGCGACAGCGGACCCGAAGTCGCGCGCCACCCTTCGGCGGCTGTACGCCAGCCCGTCCTCGGGTGCTCTGGTGGCACTCGAGTCGCGCAGCCGGCTGTTCCCGCGCGGCTTGGCGACGTTCATCGAACTGCGCGATCAGAGATGTCGCACTCCCTACTGCGACGCGCCGGTGCGCCATCGTGACCACGCCACGCCATGGAGCCGCGGTGGGTCCACCAGCGCGGAGAACGGGCTCGGCCTCTGCGAGCAGTGCAACTACGCCAAGGAGTCGGCCGGCTGGTCAGTGAAGGCCGGTGCGGGCGAATTCGACCGTCACACAGCGGATTTCACCACTCCGACCGGTGCGACGTATCGGTCCACCGCGCCGCCGCTGCTGGCGCTTCGGCGGGCGGTCGACATCAGCGAGGTCGAAGTCGCGATCGCGGTCGCCCTTGACGACCTGCACGCCGCCTAGGTCACGCGACCGGCCGGGTGGCGTAGCGCCACGCCAGCGGATTGAGCTCCCGATAGGGATCGGTGACCCGGATGTCCAACAGCTCGGCCATCGCGTTCTCCAACGATTCCTGGGTTTTCGCCTTGATGCCGGCCACCCACGTGTCGTGGTTCACCCGCGCGGGTTTACCGGTCTCGATGGGGGCGGCGAAGCGCAGGTACATCCGCTGGGGGCGCGGAATCATGGTCGGGCCGATGCCGCGCATCAGTGGCGGGGCCATATCGGTTCGGCCGGTGAGCTTCTCGGTGATGGCGCTGCTGAACCGGCCCAGGCGGCCGTCACGGGTGAGCATGCTCCGGTAGACGTCGTCGCCGCCGACCAGCGCGACCGGGACGATGGGGTAGTCGTTCTCGACCGACAGTCGCGCGAATCCGGCGCGGCCCTGCCAGCGCAGGGTGTATTCCTCGCCCTTGAACTTCGAGATCTCGCGGCCGCCGCCGGGGAAGACAAGGATCGATTCGTTGTGGTGCATCAGTTCCCGTGCCGTCTCGGGCGCTCCGACCACCGCGCCATAGGCGGCGAACACGTCGCTCATCGGCGCCGGCATCTTGCCCATCGACCGCTCGGCCAGCGGCCGTACCCGGGTGCCGATCTCCTGGCGCACGAAGTACGGGATCAAGAAGACCTCGCTGCCGCCCTGGGTGTGATTGCCCACCAGGAGGAATCGGCCATCCCGGGGAAGGCTCTCCAGACCGTCCACATACGGCCGGTAGAGATCCATCATCGGACCGATGTTCCCGAAGGCGGAGTCGATGAGGCGGCGGACGACCGCCACCCGTGGCGGCGGATTCATGATCTGAGCGGTCGGTATCTCCGCGATCGCCGAACCCGACTTGTCGCTCACGGCGGACTCCTTGTCTGTCGATCCCCTTGCCGGCGACTATACCGAACGAACTAGTTCGTCCGGTTATGATTCACCTGTGAGAACCCGAGCCGAGCTACGCGAACACATCCTGGCGGCGGCGCGCGCGGAGTTCGCCGCCTACGGACTGGCCGGGGCCCGCATCGACCGCATCGCCCGCGCGGCAGAGGCCAGCAAGGAACGGCTATACGCCCACTTCGGGGACAAGGAGACCCTGTTCCGGGACGTCGCCGCCGTCGACGGGGCCGAGTTCTTCCGCGCCGTCACGGTGCGGTCCGATGCGGTGCCCGAATTCGTCGGCGACATCTTCGACCTGGCCCACAGCCACCCCGCGCACCTGCGCATGATGACGTGGGCGCGCCTGGAGGGAATGGAGTTCGACGCGCCTCCCGGCGCCACGCACGACGCCCCCGCCCATGCCATCGCGGCCATCGAGGCGGCCCAGGCGGGCGGACACGTCGACCCGGACTGGAATCCGGAATACCTCCTGGTCCTGCTGTTCGGTATCGGGCTGGCCTGGGCGCACTGGCCCGACCCTCGCGGCGCCACCGACGACCCCACCGAGCTGGCCCGCCGGCGGGCGGCGGCCGTCGACGCCGCCGCCCGGATCGTCAGTGCCCGGCAGCCGTCATCTCCGCCAGCTGGGTGAGCCGCACGCTGTTCCCGGACGGATCGCGGAAACCGCAGTCGATGCCGTAGGGCATCTGCTGCGGCGCCTCGGTGAACTCCACCCCGCGGGCCGAGAGCTCCTCGTAGCTGCCCTGGCAGTCGTCGGTGGTCAGGAACACGGTGCCGGCGAATCCCTTGGCGGCGATGTCGCGCACCTGCGCCTGGGTGGCCTCGTCCATCACCGGGGGACCGGGCACCGCCATCAGCACGATCGACACGTCGTCCTGACCGGGCGGACCCACCGTCAGCCACCGGAAGTCACCCATCTCGGGTAGTGAAACATCTTGTCGCACTTCCATACCGACCTTCTCGGTCCAGTACTTCAACGCGACGTCCTGGTCATGGACCCAGAGCTGGGCACTTGCGATCTTCAACATGCCTCCGACGCTAATCGGGTGCGCAGCCGCCCGTCTTCTCCCCGTGTGCTGTGTTCACCCGGCTGTCGGCGGCGGGGCGGGTGTGCAGGCGCAGAACGCATCCCGGCACCCGGGCGTGCGTCGCGGCGGGCGGCATGGCGGCGCGGTAGGCCATCGGCGACTTGCCGTACACCCGGCTGAAGCTCGTGGTGAAGGAGCCGACGCTGCTCAGCCCGACCATCGCGCAGATGTCGGCGACCGAACGGTCGGTGTAGCGCAGCAACGCCGCCGCCCGCTCCAGTCGACGGGTCTGCAGATACGCGCGCGGGGACTCGCCGAACGTGCGGCTGAACATGCGGCTGAAGTGCGAACGGGACAATCCTGCCGCTGCCGCCAGGTCGTCGACGGTGATCGGGTCGGCGTAGCGCGCGTCGACGAAGTCTTTGGCCCTCATCAGATACCGGGCGGGCGGAAGCACCTCACCAGTATCCCAGTCGCGGAAGAAGCGTCCAGGGGCGTACGTTACCCATGCGGACGAGTTGGCCGGGCGGCCGCGGCTCATCGACGATGAGTCGAGGAAAGTCCGGACTTCACAGAGCAGGGTGATTGCTAACGGCAATCCGAGGTGACTCGCGGGACAGTGCCACAGAAAGCAAACCGCCACCCCTAAGGGGTGGTAAGGGTGAAACGGTGCGGTAAGAGCGCACCAGCATCCCGGGTGACCGGGATGGCTAGGTAAACCCCACCCGAAGCAAGGCCAAGAGGCCGCACCTGGTGCGGCTGCGCAGGCGTTCGAGGGCTGCTCGCCCGAGCCTGCGGGTAGGCCGCTCGAGGCACCCGGTGACGGTGTGCCCAGATGGATGGTCGCCGCCGCGTCGCCGCAAATCGGCGGTGCGGGACAGAATCCGGCTTACAGGCCAACTCGCCCGCCCCTCCTACTGAGCCTTTCGGACGCTCTTCTGCAGCGCGGCCAGCGCGTCGTCGAGTGCCTCCCGGCAACTGCGCGCCAGATCGTCCTCCTGCTGGTAGAGCAGTCCGTAGGTGAAGGTGTCCTCACTCGCGGCCGTGGCGGCGTCGGCCTGCTGGCTCAGGTGGGTCCGGCTGACCACGCTGTCCTGGTGGTCACCGAGCAGCGTCTGGATGGTCTTGGCCCGCTCCGACACCCTGGACTCGCCGGTGGCCGCGGCCACGTACCGAAGTCGCTTGGCGCCCTTACGAATTCGATGAAGGGCCTCGTCACGCTCCTGCTCGGCGGCGTGACCGGCCGACTTGGCGGCCTTGCGGACCCGCTTGTACGCCGAGTCGATGGTCACCCGGGCGTGCTCTTCGCCAGGTGCGGGTTCGGGCGGCTGCGCGAGCACCAGGCCCTCCAACGCATCGAGCAGCCGGAAATAGCGCTGGGATCGCATCGCGGTCAGCGATCGGCGCAGACCCGCCTGGTAGCGACGTTTCGCGCCGTCGACCAGCCGCTCCCGCACCGGGCCGCGGACCAGTTCGGGCGCCAGCGCGTCCAGCGCGTGCTCGTACCGCTCGGCCAGCACTTCCGCGTCCCGTGCGATGCCCAGCACGCTGGCCAGCTGGCGCAGTTCGTCGAGAACCCAGGCGTCGTCGGTCAGGCCGAACGCGTCCTCGGAGGCCTGCAGCAGGCTGCGGATCTTGCGGGTGGTGACGCGCATCTGATGCACCGAGTCGTAGGTGTCGGCCCGCACCGCACGGTCCCACTCGAGCATCTCCGCCACCTGTTCGGCGACGGCCCGGTGCACCGGATCCGACGGCGGTTCCGGCTTGTCGGGTGTCGAGGCCATCGCCGCGTCGAGCACCTTCGCCAGTTTCGACCCGTGCCCGGCCGGGGTCGCGCCGGCGTCGAGCAGCCGGTTGCCGAGCCGGTCCAGCACGTCGGCAGCCCCGTCGATGCTCCCGTCGACCAACTCCAGTTCCCACTCGTGCCACTGCTGCTCGTCAGCGGTCCCGCCGTCGGTGATCGCCCACGCGCTGACCTCGTCGTCGCAGAACTCCGCCAGCGCCCCGCCGTCGGCGCCGTGCAGCATCACGACGTTGCGCGTGGTGGCGATGCGGGCCACCGGGGCCAGCGGGCGATCCCGCACGATCGCCCGCACGATATCGACCAGCTGCTCGGGCACCTGGTCCTGGGAATCGGCGTCCAACGGGGCGTGCACCTCGCTGCGGGCATCCGGACCGACCGGCAGTTTCAAATGCCAGCCGGCATCCGGGCCGCCGGTACGACGTCGCAACGTCACCCGATGGGCGGCCAGGTCGTGGCGTGGTGTGTCGAAGTAGACGGCATCGAGCGACTGTGACGGCAGCCGCTCCACCCGCCCGACGGTGCAGAGCCCGTCGAACGACGGGAATACCGTCCCGGGCGGAACGTCGAACTTGCGCTCCACCTCCAGATGACCGGCCCGACTTGCCGATTTAGCAGCCATCCTCACCTTCGCCTCGCGAGTTGCAGCCGTACGCGAACTACGCACAGGGTTACACAGCCAAGTGAACACGACATCGGCGTCGCCGGTCGTCCTGACGATTGCTGGGGTCACGGACGTGTAAATTCAGCTGCGGCGCGCAACCCCTTGCCGCGGCAACCAAACGGGAGCTCTTAGGATTCGCTTATGAGTCGCGGACCGGATGACACCGCTGGCCGGGGGGCCCGTCTGAAACTCGAGGACTATCTCGACGCTGACGGCAACATCGATCTTCCCTCCGATGTGACGATCACGAACTTCCTCGAGCACAACATCGCCGAACTGGGCGAGCTGGCGTCCTACCGCTACCTCGACTTCGAGCACGACGTAGCCGGCCGGCCCATCGAGCTGACCTGGCAGCAGCTGGGCGTGAAACTCCGCGCGGTGGGCGCGCGCCTGCAACAGGTCACCAAGCCCGGCGATCGGGTCGCCATCCTGGCGCCGCAGGGCGTCGACTACGTCGTCGGCTTCTTCGCGGCCATCCACGCCGGCAACATCGCCGTCCCGCTGTTCGCGCCGGAGCTTCCCGGCCACGCCGAGCGTCTCGACGCGGTGCTGTCGGATGCGCTGCCGACGGTGGTGCTGACCACCACCCCGGCCGCCGAGAGTGTGCAGGACTTCCTGCGCAAGCTACCGCGAGCGCGGCGCCCGCGCGTCATCGCCATCGACGCGGTGCCGGACTCGGTCGGCGCCACCTTCGTCCCCGCCACGCTGCGCAGTGACGACATCGCCTACCTGCAGTACACGTCCGGATCCACCCGGATTCCGGCCGGCGTAGAGATCACGCACCGCGCGGTGTGCACCAACGTTGTGCAGATGGTGATCTCGGTCGGCTTGGACTTCGACGTGGCCAGTGTCAGCTGGCTGCCGTTGTTCCACGACATGGGCCTGCTGATGATCATGTTCCCGGCGATCTTCGGGGCCTACCTCACCCTGATGTCGCCGACGGCGTTCGTGCGCCGGCCGCATCGGTGGATCAAAGAGCTCGCCGCCGAGGCCAAACGGGGCCGCACTTTCGCGGCGGCGCCCAACTTCGCCTTCGAGCTCGCCGCCGCCCGTGGCCTGCCGCCCAAGGGCGAAGACCTCGACCTGAGTAACGTCGCCGGGCTCATCAACGGCTCGGAGCCCGTCAGCATCAAGTCGATCGACACGTTCAACCAGGCGTTCGCGCCGTACGGCCTGCCGCCGACCACGATCAAGCCGTCGTACGGAATGGCCGAGGCCACGCTGTTCGTGTCGACCATCGACGCCGACGCGCAGGCCCGCGCCGTCTACCTGGACCGAGACGAGCTGAGCCTGGGCCGTGCGGTCATCGTGGCACCGGACGCCCCGAACGCCGTGCCGCACGTGTCCTGCGGCCGGATCTCCCGCAGCCAGTGGGCGGTGGTCGACCGACCCGGCCACCGAAGCCGAACTGGCCGACGGCGGCGTCGGCGAGATCTGGCTGCACGGCGACAACATCGGCCGCGGCTACTGGGGCCGGGATCGGGAGACCGAACTGTCCTTCCGGAACAAGCTGCAGGCCCGCCTCGAGCACGGCAGCCACGCCGACGGGGTACCGGCCAGCGCCACCTGGTTCCGCACCGGGGACATGGGCGTGTACATCGACGGCGAGATCTTCATCACCGGCCGCATCAAGGACCTGATCATCGTCGACGGCCGCAATCACTACCCGCAGGACATCGAGGCCACCGCCGCCGAGGCGTCCGATGCGGTGCGGGCAGGATTCGTCGCGGCGTTCTCCGTCACGGCCGACGAATTACCCGCGTCCGCGGGCGGCACCGGGACCGGCGCGGGGGAGCGCGTCGTGGTCGTCGCCGAGCGCGCCCCGGGATGGGGCAAGGCCGGTCCCGAGCCGGTCGTCGAGGCCATCCGCGCCGCGGTCTCCCGGCGCCACGCACTGCCGATCGCCGACGTGCGCCTGGTCGCCGCCGGCGCGATCCCGCGCACTACCAGCGGCAAGCTGGCGCGACGCGCCTGCCGCGCCGAATATCTGGCCGGGGTGCTCGGAACCCGCTAGCTCGCCAACTGGGCGGCGACCTCTCCGGCCCGGCCCCAGGCCTGACGCTCGGCGGCGAACGCCGCGGCCTGCTGGGCCCGGAACGCGGCGATTCCGTCGGCGTTGCGGCGCAGGAAGCGGTGGTAGTCCGACATCGAGAACTGTCCGTCGACGATCTCGACGTCACCGCGGCCGGCCGCCATGTCGGCCCGAAGGTCGCCCAACTCCTCGGCGCTGACGGGGTAGAAGCCGATCCGGTCGAAGTAGCGCAGCAGCCAGGGGGTGCCGGGCTCGAAGGAGCGGGCATCGTGGGGGTGCCGGTGGTTCCACACCTGGGTGGTGCGGCCGACGAACTGATATCCGCCCGGACCCTCCATGCCGTAGATGCACATGTACGCCCCGCCGATGCCGACCGCGTTCTCCGGTGTCCAGGTGCGTGCCGGGTTGTACTTCGTGGTCACCAACCGGTGCCGCGGGTCCAGGGGGGTGGCCACCGGCGCCCCGAGGTAGACGTCGCCCAGTCCGAGCACCAGATACTGGGCGTCGAAGACGATGTCGTGAACCGCCGCGACGTCGGCGAGTCCGTTGATGCGGCGGATGAACTCGATGTTCTCACGGACACCACGGCGCGTCGGCGCGCACGCCGTGGATGTAGCGCTGGATCGCCTCGTGGGTCGAGGGGTCGTTCCAAGACAGCGGCAGCCGCACCGTCCGGCTGGGCACCACGAGCTCGTCGGTGGCCGGCAGCGTCTCCTCGGTCCGGGCCAGCAGGTGCACCAGCTCGGCCATCGACAGCACGGCAGGATCGAACTGCACCTGCAGCGACCGGACGCCCGGTGTGAGCTCGCAGATGCCGTCGATCGCCGACTCGCGCAGCGACTCGTAGAGCACGTGCACCCGCGCGCGCATCGCCAGATCCAGCACCATCGGCCCGTACTCGACGAGCACCCCGCCGTCCCCGTCGCGGCGGATCGTCACGTCGGTGCCGTCGGACCCGGCGAATCGTGCCAGCACGCCGTCGTCGCCGTCGCTCGAGGTGGAGATGACCAGCGGCAGCGACGCTCTGCGGTCGGCGTCGATGCTGCCGAGCGACGGCGCCCGCTCGGCGCGGACGGGGACGAACCGGACGGTGTCACCGGGCGCCATCTGCCCCAGCTTCCAGCGGTCACCCCGCACGACGGTGACCGGGCAGACGAAGCCGCCGAGGCTGGGTCCGTCCGGCCCGAGCAGGATCGGGGTGTCGCCGGTGAAGTCCAATGTGCCGACGCAGTAGGCGTTGTCGTGGATGTTGGACGGATGCAGCCCGGCTTCGCCGCCGTCGGTGCGGGCCCACTGCGGCTTGGGCCCCTCCAGACGCACCCCGGTGCGGTCGGAGTTGAAGTGCACCGTGTAGTCGGTGCCGATCAGTGTGTCCATGTCGGCGCGGGTGAAGAACTCCGGTGCCCCGTGCGGGCCTTCGGTGACGGCGACCTCCCAGCGGTGACCGATCGCCGGTTGTTCCTCGATGGCGGCGCGGGCCGGGCGGGCCGACAGCGGCCCGGGGTCCGCGCCGGCGATCAGCACGTCGCCGGCGCGCAGCGGGCGGCCGTCATGGCCACCGAACGTGCCGAGGGTGAATGTCGCTGTGCTGCCGAGGTATTCGTCTTCTTCGAGCCCGCCGGCGATCAGCACGTAGCACCGCATACCCGGCCCGTCGACGATGCCGATGTCGACGACGCCACCCGCGGGCACCAGCACCGACTGCCACTGCGGCACCGGCTGGCCGTCGAGGGTGACCGGGACCGGCGCGCCGGTGACACAGATCCTGGCCGCCGTCCGGAAAGTGCAGTGCCGGTCCGGCTTTGGTGCATTCCAGTCCCGCGGCACCCTCGGCGTTGCCCAGCACCCGGTTGCCGATCCGGAACGACAGGTCGTCCATCGGTCCGGACGGCGGCACCCCGACATGCCAGTAGCCGACGCGGCCGGGCCAGTCCTGAACGGTGGTCAGCATGCCGGGCCGCACCACCTCGATGGCGTTCATGCGCTGGTGATCACCATTCGCACCGGCGTCGGGTCGAATCCGTTGCAGGGGTTGTTGATCTGCGGGCAGTTGGACACCAGCACCAGGGTGTCGGTCTCGGCCCGCACCGTCAGTGACTTGCCGGGTGCGGACAGTCCGTCGACGATGCCCAGCGTGCCGTCGGCCTCGACGGGCACGTTCATGAAGAAGTTGACGTTCGACACGATGTCGCGCTTGCCCATGCCCCACCGGGCGGCCTCGGCCAGGAAGTTCTCGGCGCAGGCGTGCTGGTGAATGGTGTGGTGGCCGTAGCGCAGGCTGTTGGACTCCTTGGAGCAGGCACCGGCGATGGTGTCGTGGTTGCCGACCTCGTCGGCGACGATCGTCACCAGCGCCCTGCCGTCGGCCGCGCGCAGCACCGAACCGGTGCTCAGGAAGATGTTGCCCTGCGCGGCGACCGTGGCCTGAGCGCTGTAGCGGCCCGCCGGGTCGACCCGGTCGCCGTTTACCGCATAGAACAGGGTGTCGACCGCCTGATTGCCGTGCAGGTCGATGATCTGCAGCTGCTGGCCGGCGCGCAGGATCGCCGACCACGGCGCGCAGGCGGCGACGATCTCGTCGGAGATCAGCGTGGACGTTGTGGTGCTCATCGCAGCGCCTCACTGGATTGAGCTGCGGCCCAGGTGCTTTCGGTGTTGAACAGGGCCCGCAGGTACTCCGGCTCGTCGTTGACCGGGGTGGCTCAGCTCGTCGTCGGCGCGCCAGGCCACGATGTCGAGCCCGGTGACCGTGGGGTCCGGGTCCAGCGGGTGCGCGGTGTTGACCACGGCAACGATCACTGGCAGATGGATCAGCAGTTCGACCGCGCTGCCCGGCCCGGCCGAGCCGGTGAACGTCAACCCGCCGGAGGGCTCCACCCGCACCCCCTTGAACAGGGTGGCCGAGGGCGCCACGTCGCGGATGTCGAGGCCGTGCTTTCCCACGGCGAGCAGCATCGTGCGCTGACCGGCCGGGCCCAGCCCGCAGAGCATGTCGTGGTGGCCGGAGGCGTCGGCGACGACGGTGGCCAGCACCCGGCCCTGATCCGACAGCAGCGGATGGCCGGCGCCCAGGTAGGCCTGCCACGGCACCTTCATGGTGTCGGCGACGTTGAGCCGCTCCCAGGGCGCGTCGGCGCGGAACAGCAGCAGGTGCGCGCAGGCGCCGCCGTCGGGGTCGGCCAGCCGCAGCCGCGTCCCGCGGCCCAGCACGCGGCTGGCGTAGGACTCGGCGGGGACCGACTCGGCCCACACCAGGCGGCCGGCGTCGACGCCGTCCGGAACGGCGGGAACCCGCATGGTCGCTGCGCTCGCCTGGGAACGGGCGTGGGAGCGGGCGCCGTCGGTCGACGCGGTGGTCATGATGGCGCTCCTGTCTGGCGGGGAGCCGATTAACTGTCAACTGAAAGTTTTCCCAGCCGCCGTTCCCGCCGGGTGTCACGGGTGTAACGACTGCGTTGACACTATTTCTATCAAATGACAGGTATTCCCGCATCCGCCGGATGCGACAATGTCGTATGAGCAGCGAGGGGCGGGGGCGGCCACGGCTCGAACAGTCCCGCCGGCCGGGCCAGACCGCCCGCGAGGAGATCCTCGACGCGGCCGCCGAACTGTTCACCACCATCGGTTACGCCGGCACGTCGACGCGGCGCATCGCCGACGCCGTGGGGATGCGGCAGGCCTCGCTGTACCACCACTTCGCCACCAAGGACGACATCCTCGACGCCTTGCTGGCCGGAACCGTGGACCAGCCCCTGGCGCTGGCGGCCGAACTGCTGGCCGAGTCCGGGCCGGCCGCACCGCGGCTGCACGCGCTGGTGGTCCAGGACGTCGCCCAGCTGTGCGCTGAGCCGGTGGAACCTCGGGGCGCTGTACCTGCTGCCGGAGCTGCGGACCGACCGGTTCGAGCAGTTCCGGCTGCGCCGCGACGAACTGCGCGGCCGCTATCGACGGCTGGCCGCCGCGGTCATCGCCGAGTGCGAGCGGCGCCGCCGATGCCGACGAACTGCCGTTCCGCTTGGTGGAGTCGGTGATCAACCGCCGCTCCGACGACGAGAGCTGCCCGCCGGAGACGCCCTGGGTGATCGCCGACGGCGCGCTGCGCACACTGGGCTGGAGCGGGGATTTCGCCGAACTGCGGGCGCGCACCGCGCAGCGTCTGGACCTGACCCGGCAGGACGCCGCCGTCACGGGATAACGTTCCCGCCGTGAGCCGATACCAGACCCTGACCTTCGAGCAGTCCGGCCCGATCGCGCGGATCGTGCTGAACCGTCCCGACGCCGCCAACGGCATGAACGACGCCATGACCCGCGAACTGGCCGATGCGGCGCGGCGCTGCGACACCGCCGACGACCAAGGCCGTCGTGCTGACCGGAGCCGGCCGATTCTTCTGCGCCGGGGGAGATCTCAAGGCGATGGCGGCTTCGCCGCTGGGTCCGGGCCCGTTCGTCAAGGGCATCGCCGACGACCTGCACCGGGCCATCTCGACGTTCGCACGGATGGACGCGGTGCTGATCACCGCGGTCAACGGGGTGGCCGCCGGCGCCGGATTCAGCCTGGCCGTCACCGGCGATCTGGTGCTGGCCGCGGATTCGGCGTCGTTCACGATGGCCTACACCAGGGCCGGCCTGAGCCCCGACGGCAGTTCGTCGTACTACCTGCCGCGGCTCGTCGGCATCCGCGCACCCAGGAGCTGATGCTGACCAACCGCACGCTGACCGCGGCCGAGGCCGCGGACTGGGGTCTGGTCACCGAGGTGGTCCCGGCCGCTGAGCTCGACGCCAGGGCGCAGGCGGTGGCCGACCAGATGGCCTCTGCGGCAAGGGGTTCGGCCAGCGCGGTGAAGAAGCTGATGCTGACCTCGTTCGGCAACGGCCTCGAGGAGCAGATGGAACTCGAGGGCCGGCTGATCGCGGCGTGCGCCGACAGTGCCGACGGCCGCGAAGGCATCGACGCGTTCCTGACCAAACGCGCCCCGAAGTTCGGCTAGAAGCTGTGCTCCTCGGCCGGGAACGCTCCGCTGGCCACCTCGTCGGCGTATTGCGTTGCGGCGCGGCGTAATTCGCCGCCCACATCGCCGAAGCGCTTGACGAACTTGGCGGTCTTGCCGCTGGTGAGTCCCGGCCATGTCCTGCCAGACCAGCACCTGGGCGTCGCAGTTCGGTCCGGCGCCGATGCCGACGGTCGGGATGGTGAGCTTGCCGGTGATCTGGGTGGCCAGCTCGGCGGGCACCATCTCCATCACGACGGCGAACGCGCCGGCCTCGGCGACCGCGATCGCGTCGTGGATGGTCTGCTCGGCGGCGTCGCCGCGGCCCTGCACCCGGAAACCGCCGAGGCTGTTGACGCTCTGCGGGGTGAAGCCGATATGGGCCATCACCGGGATGCCGGCGGCGGTCAGCGTCGCGATCTGCTCGGCGACCCGCTCGCCGCCTTCGAGCTTGACGGCGTGCGCGCCGGTCTCCTTCAGGAACCGGGTCGCCGTGGCCAGCGCCTGCACAGGGCCTGCTTCGTAGCTGCCGAACGGCAGGTCGGCCACCACCAGCGCGTGCTGGGCGCCGCGGACCACGCCGCGCACCAGCGGGATCAGTTCGTCGACCGAGATCGGCACCGTGGTGTCGTAGCCGTAGACGACGTTGGCGGCCGAATCGCCGACCAGCAGCACCGGGATGCCCGCCTCGTCGAAGGCGCGGGCGGTGGAGAAGTCGTAGGCCGTCAGCATGGCCCACTTGTGGCCTTCGTTCTTCCACTTCTGCAGGTGATGGGTGCGGACCTTGGTGCGTCGGTGCTTCGAAGGCGCGCTACAGCCACCGTAAACAGTCTGCTCAGACATCATTGTCCTTCGGTCTGGTTCGTCGTGTCGATCCTCGAGGCCCATCCGGGTCCCCGGGTTCGTCTGACCTGTTCAGTCTGCCACTGCGGCGCGGCAAAGGTGAACGCCGAGTTGAGTGGACTTCCTCACACCCGATTGCGACGGCAGGTTGTCGCGATCCGGCTCGGCTCCCAGATCGCGGACATACCATCGCGGCATGCAACATCTGCAGCGGCTCAGCGGACTCGACGCCAGCTTCCTCTACCTCGAAACCCCCTCACAGCCTTTGCATGTGTGCTCGGTTCTGGAATTGGACGCCTCGACCATCCCCGGCGGGTACACCTTCGACCGGCTGCGCGACGCACTTGTCGCTGCGGATCAAGGCGATGCCGAACTTCCGGGAGAAGCTGGCCAACAGCTTCCTCAACCTCGACCATCCGGTGTGGGTGGAGGACGAGGACTTCGACATCGACCGCCACCTGCACCGCATCGGCCTGCCCGCCCCGGGCGGCCGGATCGAACTCGGCGAGATCTGCGGGCACCTGGCCTCCCTGCCGCTGGACCGCAGGCATCCGCTGTGGGAGATGTGGGTGATCGAGGGCGTCGGCGGGACCGACGCCCGCAAGGCGGGCGGCTGGCGGTGCTGACCAAGGTGCACCACGCCGCCGTCGACGGCGTCACCGGCGCCAACCTGATGTCGCAGCTGTGCTCGACCGAGGCCGACGCGCCCGCCGCCCGAGCCGGTGGAGGGGCGGCGGCGACGCCAACCCGCTGCGGATCGCCGCTCGGCGGCCTGGGCCGCTTCGCGACCCGGCCGCTGCACCTGGCCACCAATGTGCTGCCCGCCACCGTCATCGACGGTGTTCGACACCGTCCGGCGGGCCGCCGGCGGGCGGCGCGATGGCCGCGCCGTTCGCCGCGCCGCAGACCGCCTTCAACGCCAGCCGTCACCGGCGCATCGCAACGTCGCCTTCGCCCAGCTCGACCTCGAGGACATCAAGACGGTCAAGAACCACTTCGGCGTCAAGGTCAACGACGTGGTGATGGCCCTGGTCTCCGGCGTGCTGCGGCAGTTCCTGCTCGACCGCGACGAACTGCCGGAGTCCTCGCTGGTGGCCATGGTCCCGGTGTCGGTGCACGACCGCTCCGACCGCCCCGGCCGCAACCAGGTGTCGGGCATGTTCTCCAGACTGGAGACCCAGATCGACGACCCGGCGGAGCGGCTGAAGGCCATCGCCGCGGCCAACGACACCGCCAAGGAACACAGTTCGGCGATCGGCGGCGACGCTGCTTCAGGACTGGAGCCAGTTCGCCGGCCCGGCGGTGTTCGGGGTCGCGATGCGGGTGTACGCCAGGAGCCGGCCTGACCGAGTCCCGGCCGGTGCACAACCTGGTGGTCTCCAATGTGCCCGGCCCGCAGATCCCGCTGTACTTCCTGGGCGCCGAGGTCAAGGCGATGTATCCGCTCGGGCCGATCTTCCACGGCTCCGGGCTGAACATCACCGTGATGTCGCTCAACGGCAAGCTCGACGTCGGGCTGATCTCCTGCCCGGAGCTGCTGCCCGACCTGTGGGACATGGCCGACGATTTCGCCGTCGGGATGAAGGAGCTGCTGGCGGCCTGCACGCTGAGTCGCCACACCGCGGGGCGGGTCGCTGTACCGGGCACCCCGCGTCGGCCATGGCAGCATGTTTGCCATGAGGTTGTACCCCGGCCCCCGGGCCGTCCGCACCGCGCTGGTGCTTTCCGCCGTAGCCGCGCTGGCCGTCACGAGCGCCGGATGCAGCACGACGGTGTCGCGGGCGGGCGGTGATCGCCGGGCCGCAGGTCGGCCAGCCGGTGCAGTGGGGACCGTGCCGCAGGCCGGTGGCGGTGGCGGGAGGCCGCTTCCGATCCCGGCGGGCGCACAGTGCGGCCAGATCGCGTCCCGGTCGACTACGCCAAACCCGACGGCGACGTCGCCAGCCTGGCGCTGATCCGGTTCCCGGCCACCGGCGAGAAGATCGGCTCGCTGATCATCAATCCCGGCGGCCCGGGCGAGTCCGGTATCGAGGCCGCCGCCAGCATCGTCGAGCAACCTGCCCGCCGAGGTGCGGCAGCGCTTCGACCTGGTCGGCTTCGACCCGCGCGGGGTCGGCGTCGTCCACGCCCGGCGTTGTGGTGCAACTCCGACGACGACAACGACAAGCTGCGGGCCGACCCGCAGGTCGACTACAGCCCGGAGGGCGTCGAGCACATCGAGAGCCAGACCAAGGCCTTCATCCAGCGCTGCGTCGACAAGATGGGCAAGGATTTCCTGGCCAATGTCGGAACCACCAGCGTCGCCAAGGATCTCGACGCGATCCGGGCCGCGGTCGGCGACGACAAGCTGACCTACCTCGGCTACTCCTACGGCACCCGGATCGGCGCGGCCTACGCCGAGGCGTACCCCGACAAGGTGCGCGCGATGATCCTCGACGGCGCCGTCGACCCCAACGCCGACCCGATCGAGGCCGACATCGACCAGGCCGCGGCGTTCCAGCAGGCGTTCAACGATTACGCCGCCGACTGCGCCAAGGATCCGACCTGCCCGCTGGGCACCGACCCGGCCAAGGCGGTCGACGTCTACCGCGACCTGGTCGACCCGCTGGTGGACAAGCCGATGCCGCACCACCGACCCGCGCGGCCTGGCCTACAGCGACGCGATCATCGGCACCATCATGGCGCTGTACTCGCCGAACCTGTGGCGGCACCTGACCCAGGCGCTCACCGAGATGACCGACGGCCGCGGCGACACCATGCTGGCGCTGGCCGACATGTACATGCGCCGCGACGCCCAGGGGCACTACACCAACGCCACCGACGCCCGGATCGCGGTCAACTGCGTCGACCAGCCGGCCGTCACCGACCGGCGACAAGGTGATCGAGGAGGACCGCCGGATGCGCGAGGTGGCACCGTTCATGAGCTACGGCGAGTTCACCGGGCACGCCCCGATGAGCACCTGCGCGTTCTGGCCGGTGCCGCCGACCAGCACGCCGCACTCGGCTCACGTGCACCGGGCCTGCCGCCGGTGCTGGTGGTCTCGACCACCAACGACCCGGCGACGCCGTACCAGGCGGGAGTGGATCTGGCCAAGCAACTCGGCGGAGGCGCTGCTGACCTTCAACGGCACCCAGCACACCGTGGTGTTCCAGGGCGAGACGCTGCGTCGACAACTACGCCGCCGCCTACCTCGTCGACCTGAAGCTGCCGCCGCCCGGCGCCACCTGCTGAGCCTCGAAGACCGTCGACGCAAGGATTACGCCGGCGTCAGTGCATCGTTACCGATGTCGCGCGCTTCTGAGATTGACGCGTGACCTATCGCGGTGACCCGGGCTGTCGCGCCGTGCGACGATGACAGCCATGGGACGCACGGGTCGAATCGGCTCGGCTGCGTTGCTTGGACGCTCTCCTGCTCCTTCCCACCGTGCTGGCGGTCGGTGTCACGGCCCCGCCGGCCGCTGCCACCGACGGCCCGTGCGGGTCCGGCGGCGGCGCCGGAGCTCAGCTGGGGCAAGCTGTCGAGCGCTTCATCGGTCGACCGGGCCCATCCCGACCGCGCAGTGCGCCACCGTGTCGGTGCCGATCGACGACGCCGATCCCACTGGGCGCGCAAGCACAATTGGCGCGTGATCAAGATTCCGGCGACCGGTCAGCGCATCGGCGCGCTGCTGGTCAACCCCGGCGGGCCCGGCGCGTCGGCGGTCGACGCGGTCGCCGGGATGGGCGACCGCGCTGGCCGGGACCGCGATCACCGAGCACTTCGACCTCGTCGGCTTCGACCCGCGCGGTGTCGGCCACTCGACGCCGGAGCTGCGCTGCCGCACCGACGCCGAATTCGACGCCTGGCGCCGCGAGCCGATGGTCGACTACAGCCCGGCCGGGGTGGCGGCACATCGAGACAGCTCTACCGCAGCTTCGCCGCAGGAATGCGCTCGACAAGATGGGCAAGGCGTTCCTGGCCGGAGTCGGCACCGCGTCGCGCCGCACAGGATATGGACATCGTCCGGCAGGCCCTCGGCGACGACCAGATCAACTACCTCGGCTTCAGCTACGGCACCGAGCTCGGCGCCGCCTACGCCGAGCAGTTCCCGCGACCGGGTGCGCGCCATGGTGCTCGACGGCGCCATCGACCCGACCGACGGACCCGGTCGAGTCGATCATCCAGCAGATGGCCGGCTTCCAGACGGCGTTCAACGACTACGCCGCCGACTGCGCGAAGTCGCCGGCTGCCCGCTGGGCACCGATCCCGCGCAGGCGGTCAACCGCTACCACCAGCTGGTCGACCCGCTGGTCGCCAAGCCCGGGCCCGACGTCGGACCCGCGCGGCCTGAGCTACCAGGACGCGATCACCGGCACCGTCAACGCGCTCTACACGCCGCAGTACTGGAAGTACCTGACCAGCGGGCTGCTCGGGCCTGCAGCGCGGCACCGACGCCGGCGACCTGCTGCTGCTCGCCGACGAGTACCAGGGCCGCGACGACGACGGCCGCTACAACAACCGGCAGGACGCGTTCAACGCGATCCGCTGCGTCGACGACCCGACGCCGACCGATCCGGCGGTCTGGGCCGACGCCGACCAGCAGACCCGCGAGGTCGCCCCGTTCCTGGCCTACGGCGCACTTCACCGGCTTCGCGCCCCGCGACATCTGCGCGTTCTGGCCGGTGCCGCCGACGTCGGCCCCGCATCCGGCCGTCGCCGGCGCCGCCGGGCAAGCGTCGTCGTGGTCTCGACCACCCACGATCCGGCGACGCCGTACCAGGCCGGTGTGGACCTGGCCCGCCAGCTCGGCGCGCCGCTGATCACCTTCGAGGGCACCCAGCACACCGCGGTGTTCAACGGCGACGAGTGCGTCGACACCGCGGTCGTCGCGCTACCTCGTCGATCTGACGTCCGCCGCCGGACGACCTGCACTGCTAGCAGTACCAGCCGCCGTAACACAGATTTAACAGCCGGTGCCTACGCTCGCGGTCATGGATCGCCAGAAGGAATTCGTGCTGCGCACGCTGGAGGAACGGGACATCCGTTTCGTCCGGTTGTGGTTCACCGACGTGCTCGGATACCTGAAGTCGGTCGCGATCGCGCCCGCCGAACTCGAGGGCGCCTTCGAGGAGGGCATCGGCTTCGACGGCTCGTCGATCGAGGGCTTCGCCCGGGTCTCCGAATCCGACACCGTCGCGCGGCCCGATCCGTCGACGTTCCAGGTGCTGCCGTGGACCACCAGCGCGCGGCCAGCACCACTCGGCGCGGATGTTCTGCGACATCACCATGCCCGACGGCTCGCCGTCGTGGGCCGACTCGCCGCCACGTGCTGCGCCGCCAGCTGGCCAAGGCCAGCGACCTCGGCTTCTCCTGCTACGTGCACCCCGAGATCGAGTTCTTCCTGCTGAAGCCCGGCCCGTACGACGGCTCGGCGCCGATCCCCGCCGACAACGGCGGCTACTTCGACCAGGCCGTGCACGACTCGGCGCCGAACTTCCGCCGGCACGCCATCGACGCGCTGGAGTCAGATGGGCATCTCGGTGGAGTTCAGCCACCACGAGGGCGCGCCCGGCCAGCAGGAGATCGACCTGCGCTACGCCGACGCGCTGTCGATGGCCGACAACGTGATGACGTTCCGCTACGTCGTCAAGGAGGTCGCCCTCGACGAGGGTGTGCGGGCGTCGTTCATGCCCAAGCCGTTCGCCGAATATCCCGGGCTCGGCCATGCACACCCACATGAGCCTGTTCGAGGGCGAGACCAACGCCTTCCACAGCCCCGACGATCCGCTGCAGCTCTCCGACGTCGCGCAAGTCGTTCATCGCCGGCATCCTCGAGCACGCCAGCGAGATCAGCGCCGTCACCAACCAGTGGGTGAACTCCTACAAGCGGCTGGTGCACGGCGGCGAGGCGCCGACGGCCGCGTCCTGGGGCGCGGCCAACCGCTCGGCGCTGGTGCGGGTGCCGATGTACACCCCGCGCAAGGCGTCCTCGCGGCGCATCGAGGTGCGCAGCCCCGACTCGGCCTGCAACCCGTACCTGACGTTCGCGGTGCTGCTGGCCGCCGGCCTGCGCGGGGTCGAGAAGGGCTACGTGCTGGGCCCGCAGGCCGAGGACAACGTCTGGAGCTGACCCCCGAGGAGCGCCGCGCGATGGGCTACCAGGAGCTGCCCGGCAGCCTCGGCATCGCGCTGACGGAGATGGAGAGCTCCGAGCTGGTCGCCGAGGCGCTCGGCGAGCACGTCTTCGACTACTTCCTGCGCAACAAGCGCGCGGAGTGGGAGGACTACCGCAGCCACGTCACGCCGTTCGAGCTGAAGGCGTACCTGTCGCTGTAGGTGCCGCTGTAGCGCTCGGCTGACCGTCGCCGTGCGATACCGTCGTGGCGTGGCCAAACCTGCGACGCAGCGCCCGCAGCTGCCCAGCGTGGGCCGGCTCGGGCTGGTCGAACCGCCGGCGCGCGGCCGACCTGGCGCGGCTCGGCTGGGACACCGACGCGCACGTCGAGCTGCTGTGGTCGCTGTCGCGCGCGCCCGACGCCGACGTCGCGCTGCGGACGATGGTCCGGCTGGCCGAGCGCTCGGTGCCGGACTGGCAGCGAACTCAACGCCGCGCTGCTGAAGGACCGCGGCCTGCGCGGCCGGCTGTTCGCGGTGCTCGGCTCGTCGCTGGCCCTCGGCGACCACCTGGTGGCCAACCCGCAGTCCTGGCATCTGCTGCAGGGCGACGGTGCACGCTGCCGACCGCCGACGAGCTGCGCCGGCAGTTCGCCGACTGCATCGCCGAATTCGGCACCGGCCGCAACGGCTGTCATGCCGCGCGCTGCGCAACGCTCTACCGCGACCAGCTGCTGGTGCTGGCCGCCCTCGACCTGGCGCCCGACGGTCGAGAACGAGCCGGTGCTGCCGTTCCGCACGTCGGCGCGCACCTCGCCGACCTGGCCGACGCCGCGCTGGACGCGGCGCTGCAGGTGGCCGTCGCGACGGTCTGCAAGGACGACACGCCGGCGCCGCGGCTCGCCGTCATCGCGATGGGCAAATGCGGTGCGCGCGAACTGAACTACGTCAGCGACGTCGACGTCATCTTCGTCGGCGAGACATGCCGACGCGCATCACCACCCGGGTGGCGGGGGAGATGATGCGGCTGGCGTCGGACACGTTCTTCGAAGTCGACGCCGGCGCTGCGCCCCGAGGGCAAGCAGGGCGCGCTGGTGCGCACGCTGGACTCGCATGTCGCCTACTACCAGCGCTGGGCCAAGACCTGGGAGTTCCAGGCGCTGCTGAAGGCCCGGCCCGCCGTCGGCGACGCCGAACTCGGCCAGCAGTACATCGACGCGCTGATGCCGATGGTGTGGACCGCCTGCGAGCGTGAGGATTTCGTGCCCGAGGTGCAGGCGATGCGCCGCCGGGTCGAGGAGCTGGTGCCCGCCGACGTGCGCGACCGCGAGATCAAGCTCGGCACCGGCGGTCTGCGCGATGTCGAATTCGCGGTGCAGCTGCTGCAGCTGGTGCACGGCCGCACCGACGAGTCGCTGCACGTGGCCTCGACGGTGGACGCGCTGGCCGCGCTGGGCGCCGGCGGCTACGTCGGCCGCGACGACGCCGCCAACCTGACGGCGTCCTACGAGTTCCTGCGGCTGCTCGAGCACCGGCTGCAGCTGCAGCGGCTCAAGCGCACCCACATGCTGCCCGCGCCCGACGACGACGAGGCGCTGCGCTGGCTGGCCCGCGCCGCCCACATGCGGCCCGACGGCAGCCACGACGCGCTCGGGGTGCTGCGCGAGGAGATCAAGCGCCAGAGCCTGCGGGTGTCGCGGCTGCACGCCAAGCTGTTCTACCAGCCGCTGCTGGAATCGGTCGGCTCGTCGGTCGGACTTCGCGCCCGGGCATGACCCCCGACGCCGCCGAGCGGCAGCTCGCCGCGCTGGGCTACGAGGGCCCGCAGAGCGCGCTGACCCACCTGGCGGCGCTGGTCAACCAGAGCGGACGCCGCGGCCGGGTCCAGTCGGTGCTGCTGCCGACGCTGCTGGACTGGCTCTCCGACACCCCCGACCCGGACAGCGGCCTGCTGGCCTACCGCCGGATCAGCGAGGCGCTGGCCGATCAGCGGTGGTACCTGAGCACGCTGCGCGACGAGAGCGCGGTCGCCAAGCGGCTGATGCACGTGCTGGGCACCTCGGCGTACGTGCCGGAGCTGCTGATGCGCGCACCGGAGGTGATCCAGCTGTACGCCGACGGCCCGACCGGGCCCGAAGCTGCTCGACGTCGAACCCGACGCGGTGGCCCGGGCGCTGGTCGCCTCGGCCGGCCGGCATACCGACCCGATGCGGGCCATCGCCGCCGCGCGCACGCTGCGTCGTCGCGAACTGGCCCGCATCGCCTCGGCCGACCTGCTCGGCATGCTCGAGGTGACGCGAGGTGTGCGCGGCGCTGACATCGGTGTGGGTGGCGGTGCTGCAGGCGGCGCTGGAGGCGGTGATCCGCGCGAACACCCCGGCCGACGGCCGGTGCGCCGGCGCGGATCGCGGTGATCGGCATGGGCCGGCTCGGCGGCGGCGAACTGGGCTACGGCTCCGACGCCGACGTGATGTTCGTCTGCGAGCCGACCGACGGCGTCGAGGAGTCCCGGCGCGGTGAAGTGGTCGGTGACGATCGCCGAACAGGTGCGGGCGCTGCTGGGCACGCCCAGTGCGGACCCGCCGCTGGAGGTCGACGCCAACCTGCGGCCCGAGGGCCGCAGGGCCCGCTGGTGCGCACGCTGGCCTCGTACGCCGCCTACTACGAGCAGTGGGCGCAGCCCTGGGAGATCCAGGCGCTGCTGCGGGCGCACCGGGTGGCCGGCGACGCCGATCTCGGGCAGCGGTTCCTGCTGATGGCCGACAAGACCCGCTATCCCGCGGGCGGGGTGTCCGCGGAGGCGGTGCAGGAGATCCGGCGGATCAAGGCCCGCGTCGATGCCGAGCGGCTGCCGCGCGGCGCCGACCCCAACACCCACACCAAGCTGGGCCGCGGCGGACTGGCCGACGTCGAGTGGACCGTGCAACTGCTGCAACTGCGCTACGCGCACCAGATGCCGGCGCTGCACAACACCTCGACGCTTGAGGCGCTGGACGCGATCGGCGCGGCCGAACTGATCGCCGAGAGCGACGTCGACCTGCTGCGCGAGGCCTGGCTGACCGCGACCCGGGCCCGCAACGCGCTGGTGCTGGTGCGGGGCAAGCCCACCGACCAGCTGCCCGGCCCGGGCCGTCAGCTCAATGCGGTCGCGGTGGCCGCCGGCTGGCACAACGACGACGGCAGCGAGTTCCTGGACAACTACCTGCGGGTCACCCGGCGGGCAAAAGCCGTGGTGCTCAAGGTCTTCGGAGGCTGAGTGGATTTCGAGTGGGACAATCATCAGCGCCGAGGAGTACGAACGGCTGCAGGCGCTGCTACGAACCGCTGGCCCAGGCCGTGCGCCGATCTCATCGACGCCAGCATCCGCACCGGCGTCGACGCCGAGACCATCCGGCGCGGCCCAGTCGGCTATCGAGGCGGTGACCGAGGCCCTGGCGAGCACCGAGCACCGACGGTCCCCGCACGCTGCGCCATGCCGACACCGGCCGGCCGGTGGCTGTGGACCAATCCTGCTGTCGGCCGGCGCAATCCGGTCGCCCCGCCGATGACGGTTCACCACGAAGCCGACGGCGGCTGCTGGAGCGAGTTCACGCTCGGGCCGGTCTACGAGGGTCCGCCGGGTCTGGTGCACGGCGGCATCTGCGCCCTGGTGCTCGATCACATTCTCGGCGAGGTCGCCAGCGAGGGGATGAGCAAGCCGCGATTCACCGGCACCATCACGTTGAAGTACCTGCGCGGCACCCCGCTCGGGCCGCTGCGCGCCGAAGCATTCGTCGACCGCATCGAGGGCCACAAGACCTACGCGCGAGGATTCACTTCGCGACGCACAAGGAACGACCGTCGAGGCAGAAGGGGTGTTCATCATGCCGGCATGGGCGCGGGACGACTCAGGGGTTGTCACCGGATGAAGTTCTACGTCAGCAGTGCATTTCTGAACACCGGTGAGATCGTCGAGATCGCCAGGGCGGCAGACGATCTGGGCTACGAGGGAATCGGCATCCCGGACCATGTGGTGAACCTGGAGACGCTGGCCACCCCGTATCCCTACACCGAGGACGGCCAGCGACGCTGGCAGCCGTTCACCGACTGGCCCGACCCGTGGGTGCTCGTCGGCGCGCTGGCGCAGGCCACCGAGCGGCTGAAATTCGTCACCACGGTCTACATCCCGGGTATGCGCGACCCGTACTCGGCCGCGAAGAGCTATCGGCACGGCGGCCTATCTGGCCGACGGCCGGGTGGAACTCGGCATCGGGGTCGGCTGGTGCGAAGAGGAATTCACGCTGATGGGCCAGCAGTTCGCAAGGCGCGGCAAGCGCACCGACGAGATGCTGGAACTGATGCGGGAGCTCTGGCAGCCGGGCTGGACGGGAGTTCGACGGCGAGTTCTACCAGACGCCGCGCCTGGAGATGACGCCCACGCCGCCGCACATCCCGATCTACGGCGGCGGGCTGTCGGACATCGCGCTGCGGCGCGCCGCCCGCCACGACGGCTGGATCGGTGACCTGATCAGCCTCGACCAGGCCATCGAGCGGGTCGACAAGCTGCGTGCGCTGCGCGCCGAAAAGGGTTTGACGATGGACGATTTCACCGTCCTGACACCGCTGACCGACGCGTTCACCATCCCGCACTACGAGCGGGCCGCCGCCGCGGGCATCGACGACATCCTGACCATGCCGTGGATGTTCTACTCCGGGCCGGATGCTCGCTGGCCGACAAGATCGACGGGATGCGCCGGTTCCGCAAGGACCTGGCACTCGACGACTGAGGCGGCTTCTCAGGCGCCGCCGGCACCCTTCGGCTCCTGCAGCACCGCGAGGATCTCGCCGACACGATGGCCGCGCTCCACCGGATGGCGAAGCGGGCGGTCGCTGCGAACGCGATAGGAGTTGCGCCGGCCTTCGCGCAGCCGGTCCAGGTAGCCCGCGTCCACCAGGTCGCTCACGATGCGCTGGGCCGCGCGCTCGGTGACACCGACCCGCTCGGCGACGTCGCGTAACCGGATCCCGGGGTCGCGGGCAATGCACAACAGGGTGTGGGCGTGGTTGGTCAGGAACGTCCACTCCGCCATAGCCGAAGTCTAGTTCCGCACTGTCATGACACGAAATCTGCCGCGCCCGACGCAGCAAACACCGTTCATAGACGACTCATATAACACGAAGCTTGACACCGGCAATCTAATACACGTAATTTGTGTCGCATGTTGACGAACACAAGCGTCTTCCTGATATCGGTGCTGGTAGGCCCGGCTTTGCTCGCCCTCGCCGCCGTCGCGGTCGGCCGGCGACGGCCCCGCGCGGTCGGTCGGGCCGGGGCGCTGATCGCAGGTCTGGGGTTCCTTGGCGCCTGTGCGCTCATGGTCGAGGCGGGCCGTGATCAGGCGGTGTCGGCCGGCGTCGGCGGCCTCGCCTTCACGGCCGACCGGCTTGCCACATTCCTGCTGCTGCTGGTCTTCGGGGTCAGCACGGTGGTGCAGGCCTTCGCGGTCCGCTACCTCGCCGGGGATCCGCGGGCCGCATGGTTCACCGCCGGTGCATCCCTGCTGACCACCGGCTCAGCCGGACTGGTGACCGCCGCGACGATGGTGGGCCTGGCCGCCGGCTGGACGGTCGCCGGAGCCGCGCTGTGTGTCCTGCTCGGCATGTACTGGCACCTGCCCGCCGCCCGGGACGGGGTGCGCCGGACCGCCACCGCCTTCGTCATCGGCGACCTCGCCCTCTGGGCCGCGGTGGCGATGGCCACGGCCACGTGGGGCTCGATCGACCTGCGAACGCTGGACGACAAACCGCTCGACGGCGCGATCGCGCCGGTGATCGCCTGCCTCGTCGTGGTGGCGGCGCTGTCCCGGTCGGCGCAGTTCCCCTTCCACCGCTGGCTGCCCGCCACGCTCGCAGCGCCCACGCCGGTTTCGGCGCTGCTGCACGCCGGTGTGGTCAACGCGGGCGGCATCCTGCTGATCCGGATGGCGCCGATGGTCTCCGGCGACCTGGCCCGCGGCCTGACGATCCTCGCCGGCGCGGCCACCATGATCTACGGCGCGGTCATCATGCTGGTAAAGCCGGACATCAAGGGGGCGCTGGCGCATTCGACCATGGCCCAGATGGGCTTCATGATCCTCACCTGCGGGCTTGGGCTCTGGGCCGCGGCGGTGTTCCACCTCGTCGCGCACGGCTTCTACAAAGCGACGCTGTTCCTGTCCTCGGGATCGGCGATCGGGCAGCAGCGCCGCGCGGCGGCGCGCCCGCCGGCGCCGTCGATGACCCGCCTGCGCCTGGTGCTCACCGCCGGCGCCGCGGTCCTGCTGCCCGCGGTCGCGCTGTACGCGGCGGTGCGGGTGATCGAACTGCCCGGCAGCGACCACACCGCCGAGCACGCGCTGCTGATCTTCGCCTGGGTGACCGGCGCCGCCGCCACCTGGGGCTGGCTGTCGCGCCGCCGCGGTATCGGTGCCGCGGTCACGGCCACCGCGGTGCTGATGCCGGTGACCCTGGCCTACGTCGCACTGGTCGCGGCCGTCAGCTGCTTCCTGGCCCCCGCCCTGCCCCGCCACGCTGCGCCTGCCGCACTGACGTGGCTCGTCACCGGCGTCGCTCTCTCGGTGCTGGCCGGCCTGGCAGCGCTGCGGCGGTCGACCGGAACCGCGGTGCACCGCGCCGTCTACTCCCGCGCGCTCAGCGCCGGACACATCGCACCCTCCCTGCCCGCAACTCGACTGACAGGAGCACGTTCGTGACCACCACCCACGCCGAAACCCCCGAGGCGCAGCGCGCCCGGCTACGCAGCGACGTCACACTCGCCGCCCGGGTGCTGCCCACCCACTATCCGCTGGAGACCTTCATCGCGGTCAACCCGCTGGCCGGCCTGGAGACGATGCCGTTCGAGCAGGCGATCCGCCGGGCCGCAGACCTCTACGGCACACCGGGAACGCTGCCGCGAGGCACTTTCCGCGAGCTGTATCGCCAGGGCCGCATCACCGACGCCGACCTGGACGCGGCGCTGATGCGCCGGTTCCCCAACCTGCCGGAACGCCCCACCGTGCAACTCAGCGGCCGGCGGATCAGCGCACTCGAGCTGATGCGAGCCGACCTGCTGCGCGGCACCGGAACACCGGAACCGGTGCGCCGCTGCCGCACCCGCGCCGAGCGGAACGCACCGGCCATCGCCGACATCGTCGACACCCAGGCGGCGAAATGGTGCTCGGCGTTCTTCGGCGGCGGCGCCTGGCCGATGCCGGGGCGCGAGGACGGCTTCTTCGCCGCCTGGCGCGCACTGGCGCCCAGCGACCCGACCCTGCCGCGGGCCGTGCGCGCCGCGCTGCGCCGCGCACCCGAACGCGCCGACGATGCCGCGCTGCAGGCGTTGGCCGCTCTGGGCGTCGACGGGGATGCCCGGATCGCCTACCTGCAGGCGCATCTCACCCGGATGCCGGGGTGGGCCGCGCACGTGCACTGGTGCGGCGGCAGGGGAGAGGGCATCGACGTCCCGGACTACCTCGCGATGCGGCTCACCTACGAGGCGGCGCTGCTGGCCCGGCAGCCGCAACCGGCTGGCGCCGCGGAACCGCCCGTGCCGTTGCCGTCGGCCCGGGACCGGGTGGCTCATCTCGTCAACGGGTGGGGCCTGGTCGGTGTCGAGGACGCCGAGCTGACCGCGGCGGCGCGGGTGCTGTCCGCCCTGCCGGTTCCGGCACGAGAGATGCTGTGGCAGAACGCCTTCGAAAGCCACTACCGCGACGATCCTGCTCGCCGGTCTCACCGGTCCGGTGACACGGCGCCAGACACGGAGCGTCCGCGTGCGCAGGTCGTGACGCTGCATCGACACCCGCTCCGAAGGTCTGCGCCGGCATCTGGAGACCGTCGACGGCTACCAGACCCTGGGCTTCGCCGGATTCTTCGCGGTCGCGATCCGCTTCACCGACCTGCTCGGCGGCTGCGCCAGCGACCTGTGCCCGGTTCTGATCGCGCCGAGCCACGACATCCGCGAGACGCCGGCGCCGAACACCGCCGAGGCAGTCGGCCCGGCGGGTGGCGGGCGCGCTCGGCCTGGCCGGCGCGGAGTCGGCCTTCCATGCCGCCAAAGAGGCTCTGGCAGCGCCCTTCACGCTCGCCGAGGCCGCGGGCTGGGCGGCCGCGCCGCTGTCGGCGGCCAAGACGCTGGCCCCGGCCGTCAGTGGCGGCATCCGGCGCGCGCCTGCACGCCCTGGTCGGCGCCGCGACGCCCCGACCGTGCTCGACCGTGGATGCCATGCCGCTGGCCGAGCGGGTGCTGTTCGCCCAGGTGGCGCTCACGACGATGGGCCTCGTCCGCGGCTTCGGCCGACTCGTGGTGCTATGCGGGCACGGCAGCGCGACCGAGAACAACCCCTACCAGGCGGCGCTGGACTGCGGCGCCTGCGGTGGACAGGCCGGCGGGCCCAACGCCCGCACCGCGGCGCCGATCCTCAACCAACCGCAGGTGCGCGACGAGCTTCGGGAGACTGGGCATCGACATCGGTAACGACACGTACTTCCTTGCCGCCCAACATGACACCGCGACCGACCGGGTGGCGATCCTGGATCCGCACCTGATCCCGCCGGAGCACCGCGACGAGGTCGCGCCGACTGCAAGCCGACCTCGACCAGGCCGGCGCGGCGCTGGCGGCCGAACGGTGCGCCGTCCTGCCCGGCGCCGGCGACGCCGGCACACCCGGACCGGGCGGCCCGCCACGTGGCGGCGCGGTCGGTGGACTGGGCGCAGGTCTACCCGGAATGGGGGCTGGCCGGCAACGCCGCCTTCATCGTCGCGCCGCGGGAGGTCACCGCGCGGCGTCGACCTGCAGCGCCGGACCTTCCTGCACTCCTACGACGCCGACGTCGACCCCGACGGCGCGGCGTTGGAGACGATCCTCACCGCGCCCCTGGTGGTGGCCCAGTGGATCAACTGCCAGTACTACTTCTCCACGGTCGCACCGGAGGTCTTCGGTGCGGGCACCAAGACCATCCACAACGTGGTGGGCACCGCGGGCGTGATCTCCGGCCACACCGGGGATCTGCGCCTCGGGCTGCCCTGGCAGTCGCTGGCCGATGGCGACCGGACTGCGCCACGAACCGCTGCGGCTGCTGGCCGTGATCCAGGCGCCCCTGGCACGGATCGACACCATCGTCGAGCGCAACCCCATCCTGCAATACCTGTTCGAAAACGACTGGGTCGCCGTGGCGGCCAGGGCGGACGCTTCGGCAGCCCTGGCAGCGATGGACGCGCAACGGCTGGCAAAGCTGGTTCGAATCAGATTCCGCACCAGCAATTCTCGATGAGATGAGGAGATGAATTCATGACTGCACCAACGCTCACCAAGATGGTCAAGATCGAGGTGGTGGTTCCCGGCGGCGAAGCGTCAGCGGTACGCGAGCTGATCCAGAGCATCGGCGCCACCGGGTACACCAGTGTCTCAGGCGTATCGGGCCTCGGTCATCACGGGTACCGGCAGGGCCGGCTGCTGTTCAACCAGCAGGCCGCGCTCGAACTGCTGATCACCGTGGTGCCCGAAGCCAAGGTGGAGGCCCTGCTGGCGGGCCTTCGCCCGCTGCTGGACGCCTCCTCCGGCGTCATGTTCGTCACCGAGACCTACGTCAGCCGACCCGAGTACTTCAGCTGAGTCCGCTTCACCCCAAAAGAGTTGCACCCCAACAGAAAGGAACCACCATGAACGACCCACTGATCGCTTGGCAGCGCCTGCGCGCAGGCAACGAGAACTTCTTCGTTCCGGTTCGGGGGCACCGTGCGGCGCCAGCCGAGGACCGCCCGCAGGCGGTGGTGTTCCGCTGCGCGGACGCCGCCGTCGCCAGCGAGATCGTGTTCGGACAGAGCTGGGGCACCCTGCTCGACGTCAGCAACTGGGGACACGTGATCGACTCGGGAGTGCTTGCCACCATGGAGTACGCCGTCGAGACGCTCGACGTGCCGCTGATCGTCGTGCTCGGCCACGATGAATGTCAGGCCGTGCGCGCGGGGATGCGGGCCTGGGACGAAGCGGTGATCCCTGACGGCGCGACCCGAACGGTGGTCGAGAAGGTGATGTCGTCGATCGTCCGGCGTGGGGTCGGTGCCGAATCGATCGAGTCGGTGACCTCAGCGCACATCGTCAGCACCGGACTGTCGCTGATGGAGCAATCACCGGTGATCGCCCGGCGCATCGACGCGGGCCGGTGCGGCATCGTCTGTGCCTCAGTCGATCCCGAGACCGGACGGCTGCGGTCCCACGCCACCATCGGCCCGGTCGGCGAGACGTCGGACTCCCTGCTGGAGTGCGTCTGACGTTCAGCGGCGAGGTCGCCGGCCCTGGATCGTGGCCGCGCCGGGGCCGGCGAACGCGATGAGGAACAGCGAGAAGCAGAACAGCACCGCCATCTCGCCGCCGTTCTGGATGGGAAACAGCCCGTGCGGTTGATGCTCGGTGAAATAGGCGAATGCCATTGCGCCGGAACCGAGTAGCGCGGCGATGCGGGTGAACAACCCGACCATCACCAACACGCCGACCACCAGCTCGATGACGCCGGCGTACCAGTACGGCCAGGTGCCGACGGGAATCGGGCCTCCGCCTTGGGCGTCAGGCCAGCCGAACAGATGCACCGTGCCGTGGATGGCGAACAGGAATCCGATGACGATACGGAAGATGCCGAGCACAGGGGAGGAGTAGGTGTCGAGGCGGGCGTCCAGGGTCTGCGTCATGAGCCCACAATACTATCTGGACTGCAGTCCGGATAGTCCTACGCACCGGCTCTGACAAGATCAGGAGATGACCGACCGCATCGAAGTTCAGCGCACCATCGCCGCGCCCGCCGCCGACATCTTCGCGGTGCTGTGCGACCCGCAGGGCCACGTCGCCATCGACTCGTCCGGCATGTTGCAGGACGCCGAGGGCGATCCGGTGCGCGCCGCGGGCGACAGCTTCGTCGTCCACATGGATCGTGAGGCGCTCAACGACTTTCCGCTCGGGCGCTACGACGTCACCGTCCACATCCGCGACTTCGATCCGGCCCGGCTGATCTCCTGGACCGTCATCGGTCAGATCAAGCCGAACATCGGTCACATCTACGGCTACCGGCTGGACCCCGAGCCCGGTAGCGCGGGCACGCTGGTCACCTCGTTCTACGACTGGACGGATATCGACCCGCAGTGGCGCGAAGCCGGCATCTTCCCGGTGATGTCGGAACTGGCCCTGCGGGCGACGCTGGGCATCCTGGACCGCACCGTGCGGCGGGGCTACCCGCATTGAGCAGATCGTGACTAAGGTTCGCGCCGGTTGAAGTAGCGGCGCAACAGCAGCACCGGGTCTGCGCCACCATCGGCCAACGCCCGCCGGTCGTAGCGGGTCAGGGACCGGGGGGTCCGCCGGCCTCTGACCATATCGAACAGAAGGTGGGTGGGAGCGGTGACCGACCGGCCCGCGATGTCCGTTGGTCGGACCGGCGGGAGACCAAGCGCATGGCGAACCCCGGCGGCGACGTAGTTGTGGCCGCACCAATATGAGTGGCAGATGGTGGACCAGATGCGGGGGTTGCACTCGAGAAAGGTCACTCGTCCATCAGGGCCAAGTCGGACATCGAGGTTGGCGAGTCCATTCAAGCCCACCGCTTCGACGAATTTCGTGCCGAGACTTGTGATCCGATCGTTGTCCATGTGGGTGATTTTGACCCCCTCCCACAGCTTGACGGACGCGAGCAGCACTCGTCCGTCGGCCGCAAAAACGTTGAACCCCACATCCTGTCCAGGCAAGAATTCCTGAACGACCAGAGAGCGGTAGCGGTATGTGTCGTTGTCTATGATCCGCTGGCGAAGGTCCTCAGCCGACGTCGCCAGCACAACGCCGTCAGATCCACCACCGACGGTGGGCTTGACGATCAGGGGATAGCCAAGGCGTTCGCCCAGACCGTCCGGATCCAGCCCGTCCTTGTCCGCTACGAAGACCGAGGCGGGAACGGGTACGCCGATCTGCTCGCAGGTGTCGTGGAACGAGTGCTTGTCGTTCAGGCGGACGAGTTGCTCCGACGACGGGATGGGAAAAACCGGGGTTTCCAGGCGATCCTTGACCACGGCGAGCATGGATTGGCTGTCGTTGTCGCCCGGAACGACGATATCGACCCGGTAGTTGCGCGCCAGTTCATCGATGCGGGCTGCGAACTCATCCGGATCGGCGTTGTAGACCTTGCAGGCCGCGAAGCCGTCGCAGAATCGCGAGAACCGCAGGAATTTCATGCGCGGGTCACCGGCCGCGACGACTCTGGCACCCATGCCGTGCAGGCAGTACAGCGTCGAGCACGTGAGGCTGGGCTGCGAACACACCAACAGGACTTTGGGCCGCACCACGTCGATGCTGTCATCGGACATCGCTGACCCAAAATCCCTCAGTAGTTGAGAACACAACAACGGACCAGCAGGAACTTCTCACTATTCGGAGTGCGGTGCAAGTCGAAATCGAGTAAACCCGTTCGGCGGTGGAGTGGTGATCGCCGAACGGGTGGATTCGGTCGGAACTAATGCGGTGAGTGGACCCACACGCCGTCGTACCTAGACGTCGTAGTACAGCGCGAACTGCGTTCTGGGCGTTGGCGGCGCATTGCTGCGTTGGCACCGCGAGAACATGGCAGATCAGTTCGCTGGAAGCGTTGGGCAGTTGAGGGTGTCGTCGAATCTACTGCGGACTGGCTGCGGACTGCGACCTGGCTAGCCGTCGCCGCGAGCGCGGCTTCCTCACGGGATGCTGCGCGTCACTCCCGGCCCAGCCCAAATTCTGCCAGGCTGCCCAAGACCCCGGCGATAGCTCGGCCAATCCCCACTGCAACGCTGTCAACAATTCGGTGAGTTGGGACCGCCCCTAGACCCAAACCTGCGCCGCCAATTCTTCGGATTACGAAAGGGCTGCTATGGACCTGGATACGCGAGTCTTCTACGCAGTGAATCACCTCGCCCGCGACACACCGTGGCTCCACGCCATCGTTTCCGGGTATGCCAGCTACGGGATTGCGCTGTTCGCAGTCCTGATGCTCACCGCGTGGTGGATCGCACGACGTGAGGCAAATCCGGCTCGGATGGCGGCGGCGGTGTGGACTCCGCTGGGCGTTCTCATCGCCTTGGCGATCAACCAGCCAATCGCCGACGCCGTCGGTGAGAACCGCCCGTGTAATGCCCTGCACGACATCGTCGTCCTGCACTGCAACACCGACGCCGGGTTCCCCAGCGACCACGCAGTCATGGCAGGCGCGGCCACCGTTGGTCTGTGGCTGGTCTCTCGGAGCCTTGGCGTTCTCACCGCACTGGCAGCGGGCGTGATGGCCTTCGCGCGCGTGTATATCGGTGCGCACTACCCGCAGGACGTCCTCGCCGGATTCGTACTGGGGGCGGTGGTGGGCCTGGCGGGGTACGCCCTGGCACGAACCGTACTGAGGTGGTTGCTCGCCGCCGTCGCCCGAACACCCCTGCGCTTCCTGATCCTTCCCGCGGGAGCGGAACCTGCGACCATGACCCCACGGCAGCAATAGAACGCCAGCTCAGCTTGTCACAGCGTTAGTCCTCGGCCAGCACCCGGTAGACGTTGGCCCGGCTAACACCCAATGCCGCCGCGATGGTCGTCACTGGCTCGCCGGATGACTGCATCCTGCGTGCCAGCGCGGCCTTAGCGGGGTCGAGAGCCTTGGGGCGACCGATGGCTTGGCCGCGAGCGCGGGCGGGCTTCGCGGGCTGCGGTGCGCCGCTCCCGTGCCTAGCTCAAGCTCCAATTCGGCCAAGCTGGCGAGGACGCCCGCCACCATCCTGCCTGTGGCGTTGGACGTGTCGATGCCCTCACGTAACGAGCGGAGGACGATCCCGCGCCTCACCAAGCTCGCGGAGCTTCTGCATGACCTCACCCGCCGGTCGCCCGAGCCGGTCGATGCCGACCACGACGATGGCGTCGCCGGGGCGGGCGTAGTTTAGGAGTGCGGCCAGGCCGGGACGCTCGCTCGCGGGTCGAGTTCCCGACAGAACGTCGAACTTGAATCTTGGCCCTGGGCTTGGGTTATGCCGTCGCAGCACACCTCGGCGATGCGGCTGGTCGTGGTTCCGGTATGCACCAGCGCACCGAAATTGATGTTCGTGAGCAACACGGGTGCACTGAACTTGAACTTTGCCGCACCAGAGATGATCTCGGCACCGAACTACGGCGCCGACAGCACCTAAGTCGCCACAGCTTTCGCCGCCTTATCCGTCGCCGCCGCGAGGTGATTGAAGTCTTCAGGCAGCATGTGGCTATACACATCGGCGGGTGCTCAGAGATGAACAAAATGGCTAAAGCGGCGGGGCTGCCCTGCATGGTGTGCGGTCTCCGGCTGAGCGGCGCTCCTCCATGTGTGTGCCCCGTGAAGGTGTCATCAGGGAGTGCGCAGAGAAACATTGAGCAACCGGCGCTCAAATCTTGACACCGACTGCCGGTTGACTGCGGGTGCCCCAAATCGCTCGACCCCGGCTGCGCAACGGAGAACCGTTGAAGGCATACCCCATACATCCGAGGTTAAGAGGGAGGACCATGACCACAATCACGCCGCCGCCGGGCGAATGCCGGGAGGCGGTTCGCGCACTCGACAAGACCAAGGCGACGCTCTCCGGGGAACGCGGCCTACTGACCAAACAGCTCCGCGAACTGTCCAGCCGGATCGACGACATCGACAGACAGATCGACGAATGCGATCAGTCCATCAAATGGCTACACAGCGTCGAACACCACCCATCGAACCGGATACGTTCGTAACTGGCAGGTACGGCCCTCGCCCTCGGTCTGCTGTGCGGCTTTTTGTTCGCCCCCTAACGATGAAATCCATTGATTGACTGGGGGAGGATTTGGAATGCGCTGGTCAACGCTGGTCACGCTGCCCGTCCTGGCTGTCGGTATTGCTGCCACTAGCTGGGCTGATACCAACGACGCTGCCTTCATCAAGGCTGTCAGTGACCACGGAATCACCTTCCCCAGTGATCAGGCCGCGATCAACGTTGGGCACCTAGTCTGTCGAGAGGTCAGCAATGGCATGTCACCCAACGAGATACATGTCACCCAACGAGATAGTGGGGCAGGCTGAGTTCCGGACGTCCGAATAGAGTCCGGCATCAACGGCGCTGGTCGGCGTGCGGCCGGTCAACGCTTCCCAGGCTCCGGGGTGGACGAAGGCAGCGTCGATCGTGGGCGCTGGGTTGGGAGCTGAGCGAGCAGCGGGTTCCTACTTGTCATCAGGGTTCAACGTCCGGAACACCAGCCCCGCTGCGATGCCGGCGATAATCTGCGCGGCGACATACACCAGCAGCATCGGCCCGGTGAACATGCCCATCGCGATTCCGCCGAGGACCACGGCCGGGTTGAACGCGGCACCCGAGACGCCACCGACGGCGACAGCGCCCGCGGCCACGGTGAAACCTATCGCCAGCCCGTAGAACGAGTTGTCGGGGTGGTCTTTGCTGGTGGCAACGTTGAGTACGACGTAGCACAGGGCGAAGGTGAAGAGCAGTTCAACGACGAACGTAGCCATCATCGCGTGCCCCGACCAGTTGTGCGGCTCCACCTGCCCGGGGGCGATGACCGCCAGCACGATCCCGGCACCGAACAGCCCCCCGACGAACTGGGCGATCCAGTATCCGACCGCGTCGCGCAGATCGATCCGCCTGCGCACCAGGGCCGCCACTGTCACTGCCGGGTTGAAGTGACCACCGGAGATGTGGCCGCCGGCGTAGATCATCGCCATCAGGACAGCACCAATGGCGAGCGGCGCCAGGACGCTACCGCTGCGGACGCTGGCCCCGACCGTGAAGACCAAGAACAGCGTTCCAATCCCTTCGACGAGATACCGCGCCACGGTGTTAGGGAGTTGGGCGCTGCGCCGAGGGTTCTGGTCGACGCTGGCCACGGAGCCGGCTTCGGATTCGAGTCTGCTTGTGTTGGATGTGGTCATGATGAGACAACTCCTTTCATCGACGACCGCAGGGGTTGAGGTACAAGCATCAGATCCACCCGCGGCGCCTGTTTGTTGCTTACGGTCTTGAATGTTCACGGGTTAGCTGAAGCGAACCTGAAGTCAGCCGCAGTGCAAGCAGATTTCTTCAGCTTCGCCTC
Organism: uncultured Actinomycetota bacterium; assembly: GCA_963753095.1. Classification (GTDB taxonomy): domain Bacteria; phylum Actinomycetota; class Actinomycetes; order Mycobacteriales; family Mycobacteriaceae; genus Mycobacterium. The sequence continues at coordinate 319,139 of CAVWBC010000005.1, read as the reverse complement.
AGGGTGAGTGCAGTGACGGTGCCCTGGCATAACGTCGACGTGGCGGACGTGTCCACCGAGCAGAGCCCCGACATGCTTTTTCAGCCTGCACCGCGCGGCCCGGATTGGTTTCAGTCAGTCGATCTCGGCGCAGGGGGAGATTGCGGTGGTTGGTTGATCGGAAGCGTCAAGCGGAATATGGCGCCGCCGTCGCTGGGCAGACAGATCAGCGTCCCATGGTGGGCTTCGGCGAGGGCGCGGGCGATCGGCAATCCAAGCCCGGCACCACCAGAGTCACGGTCTCGGGCGTCATCGAGCCGAACCAGCCGGTCGAATATCCTCTCCCGATCGTTGGCGGGAACGCCGGGACCGGTATCGGTGACCGTGACTTGCGCTGTGTCGTCGACCGTTTCGATATTGACGGTGACCTGGCCCGAGGGCGGGGTGTGGCGACGGGCGTTGTTGAGGAGATTGGACAGGATCTGCGCGACCCTGGTCGGGTCCGCTTCGACGAAGACCTGTTGATCACCGGTACACCGCACGCTGAGACCGGGCGCCAACATCGCAGCCCGATCCACTTCGGCGGCGGCGATGCCTGCGAGGTCGGTGCGCTCGCGACGCAGGCTCAGGCCGACGTCGATGCGGGCGATATCGAGCAGGTCGCTGAGCAGCCGGGCCGCCCGGCGGGTTTCGCTGCCCAGTAGCTCGGCGTACCGGCCTGCCCGCGCGCCTGGCATGCCGGCGTTGCTTGGTGCGTCGGGGCAGGTTCCGGTGCAGGCGATCAGCTGGTCGGCGATGACCTGAATGCCCGCGAGCGGGGTCCGCAACTCATGAGCCGCATCGGAGAGAAATTGTCGGCTCTGCGCCTCGGCCCGGCGAGCCGTGGCCGCGGCGTCCTTGGCGCCCTGCTCGGCGGACTCCAGCGCATCGAGCATGCGGTCGAAAGCTTCAGCGGCCTTTCCTAGTTCGGTCTGCGGCCGATCCGGGTGGATCCGGCGACCGCGGTCGCCGTGCGTAATGCCGTCGGCCGTGGCGGTCAGGCGCTGCAGCGGACACAACGCCCGCGCCGCCACCAACCGCACCGCCAGCGTCGCTATCACCAGCGTGCCGAGCGCGCCGAGGAGCATATTGCGCCGCATGGCATTGCGAGTTCCGGAGATCCGGCTGGCGTCGGCCTGCACGGTCAGCAACGAGCCATTGGGCATGACACCGGTTACTTTCAGGTTGGGGAGTTCCCTCCACGGCAACGCGGTTGACCGTCCGGTGCCGACCGGAATGGGCTCGGGTATCGGATGTGAATGTTGTTCTGCGGGAACGAGCTGGGGGTCGCCATAGACGGTGCCATCGGCGCTGACCAGCTGCGCCCGGAAATCCGGCGCCTGCATGACGTTCACCAACTCTTGCGGGCTCAATCCTGCTTCGACCAGGGCGGGCGCATCGTAGAACACGTCGGTCAATTCATCGTCGAGATCGTCGGTCAGTCGTGCCCCGAATATCGTGTCGAATGCGATACTCACCAGCACCAGCAGCGCAGCGATGAGCCCGATGACGGCAAGCGTGACACGTCCGCGCAGCGACGGTGTCGGCGTGACGTTCTGGCTCACGGCGCGCTCGCCGACAACCGGTAACCGATACCGCGCACGGTGTGCAACATGCGTGGACCATGGGCCTCGAGTTTGCGGCGCAACGCGCTGATGTGGACCTCGACAAGGTTGGGGTCATAGGCGTCATATCCCCACACTGCGGTGAGAATTTGATCCTTGCTGACCACACGACCGCGCTGATCGGCCAGATAGCACAACAACCGCAATTCCGTGGCGGTCAGGTCCAGCACCGTTCCAGCACGGCTTGCAGTCGACGCTTCGACGTCGAGCACGAGGTCACCGAGTTGGATGGCCGACGAGACCCGGCCCCTGCGTCGCAGCACTGCTGCCACCCGCGACAGCAGCTCCGCTATCTCGAACGGCTTGACCACATAGTCGTCGGCTCCGCTGTCGAGCCCACGCAGCCTGTCCTCCAGGGCATCTCGCGCAGTTAGGAGCACGATGCCGGTGTCACCGTAACCACGCACCACGTCGATCAGCGCGAACCCATCGCGGCCAGGCAGCATCACGTCCAGCACCACCACATCCGGCCGAAACGCCTCCAACACGTCTTCGAGACCCCCACCGTGGGCACGGCCGCCGCTGACATAGCCGGCGTCGGCGAGCGCCTCGACGACCATCTCCCGAATCGCAACCGAATCTTCCACGACGAGTACCCGCGGCGGGCCGGGGTCTGGGTTCTGCTTGGTGGACATACCAGACATTGTCGCTGTTGCGTCAGGGTCCTGTCACCGCTGTCACCCTGAAGCGAGCCTGAAGAAACCAGTTCGGTGTGGCCGACTTCCGGTCCGTCTCAGCCGGTGCGATAACCGGGTGAATCGCAAGTACTCCAGCCGCGGTCGCTCGACACGTGATGATTTCATCCGCAGCTATATCGCCGCGCCGATGGCCTCAGCCGCCCAGATCGGGCCGCGTTGTTGAGGGTGCACCCCATGCGATGCTGTGCCAGACGAATTGCAGCGCAGGCTTGCACACCCAGCCCGAAGCGCACAGCACTCCACTCGGGTACGTGTGATTCCTCGGCAGGCCATGGCTACCCGCGCAGAAACACCAGGCCAATGCCGCTGCCCCAGAACAATCCTGAAACGAGCCTGAAGAAAACGCCTTCACTGCAACGGACTTCAGGTTCGCTTCAGCCCGCTGCACGATCGTCTAAATCGTAGGGCGGCTGAATGCGAGCCTCCCCAAACATCAAAACAACAGGCACACAGGAGGATTAGAAATAATGAACAACACCGTTACTTCGCGAATTGGCCGCTTTGTTGCGCTGTCGGTCGTCGCCGGCGGGATCATTGGCGGGGCCGGGCTCGGGTTGGCGGGTGTGGCCAGCGCCGCCGATGTCCGGGAACCTGATGTCCGCTCGGGTCTGGTGGCCACCCCCGAAGTCACTGCTGAGCCGGCTCCCGAGGCTATGCCGGGTCGCTGGTATCACCGCCACAAGGTGTATCTATACCCGGAGTCGAACGCGGCCCAGTTCACCCCGCCGGCCAGCAAGTAGGTATCGGCCCAGATACCCGCGCGACACCCGAGCGAAGCCCTGCCCGACACCATCAGGCAGGGCTTCGCTCGGTGCGGGTACCTCGATCTTGGCGATGAGGCCCGGCCCTGAGTGGAGTACGCCGCGGCGCAGTGCCTGCGGCCTGAGAACTCGCTGATCGCCAATTGCTGAACCTCACATGTAGTTCGCAGGTTATCTGGCGCGGGCGGGGGTAGAGATGGTTGTTAGGTGTTTTTCCGCCTGGATCACGGCGGTCCGAATTCGGCAGATCCATGCCGCCCGTGACGTGCCTATCGCGGTTTCCGCGGTCGGGTCGATTGAGAAGAGTTGCACATGAACGCGAACATCGGCAGGCAACGACTCATCACCTGGCCGGCGCTGGTCGCCGGCGCGGCTGCTCTGGCCCTATCCGTTGCCGGGTGCGGCTCCAACTCGGCCCAGTCGTCATCGTCGACCTCAACACAAACGTCGACGGCCACGACCACCACTACCGCCGGAGCGGTTGGGGCCCCAATCAACGTTCCGCTCAGCGAGGAGCCATCCGGAACCGTCGCGCTGAGCTGGGACCCCGATTCCAAGATGGTCACCGCCAAGCTGCAGATGCAGGGCTTCACCCCGGACAGCAGCCATGCCATGCATATCCATCAAGGCAGTTGCGCTGCACCGGGGAATGTCGTGATCCCGTTTCCTGACGTGACCGCCAACCAGGGCGGGGCGATCGATACAACGGTCACCAGCACTCAACCAGCTGCCGACGGTCTGGCTGACGGCACGTTGCTGAACATCCACCTGGCTCCGTCGGACCAACTGGGCAGCCCGGGGTCGCTGGGATTCACGTCGATCTCGTGCTCCGACATCACCCCCGCGGCACCTCCAGCGCCGACGACCCTGACGATGGCACAGCCGCCCACCGGCCAGCAGCCCAAGGGTTCGGCGACGTTGACGTATGACCCCAGCGCGAAGACGCTCACCGTGTCTGTCACCGCGAACGGCCTCGCCTCCGGGAGCGCCCATGCCGGGCACATCCACCTCGGCTCGTGCGACGCTCAGGGTGGTGTCCACTTCCCGCTCGACGACCTGGTCGCCTCACCTGACGGCACTGCCCAGACCACCACGGTGATTCAGAACGTCGATCAGGCTCCGCCGGCGTCCGGGTGGTATGTCAACGTTCACCTCGGGTCGGCCGCCCAGATCGAGCAGAACGGCCAGCCCACGCTGTACTTCCAGCCGATCCTGTGCGGTAACGTCGGCAAGTAGCCTTGGCGCTGCGTTGTTGTCCGAGGTCGGCCAGCGCATCTTCCATCGCAGCCGCGAGTTGTTTAGCATCCAGATACTCCTTCTCCTGGATGGAAGGACATCCTCCTGGCATCTGGATGATGCACTGCCACAACACCTACCGCCAAGAAGCTGGGATGATGAACAGCCTCAGCTACGCCGCCTGACCCCATGGGGGTGGCTGAAATCTCTGGCTTGATCGCGACGCCGACCGCTTGTCAGGCGGCTTTGTGGCCCGTCACGTTATAGAAATATATGGCCGCGCTCCCCAACGAACGGATTGGGGAGCGCGGCGAATCTGCTTGTAGTAGTTGAATTACCGTGTCACGTTGTCACGACGATGGCTGCTGGCGAGCGGTCCCGCCTTCCGACCGACCGTTCTCGGTTCTCGAGCGGTCACAGGATGGCCCACGCATCCGCGCGCACGACTCTCGACACCTACGGGCATCTGTGGCCCGACGCCGACGCGTCCACCCGCTCGGCGATCGGTGCTGTGATCGCGGGGCGGATGGACTCCGTCGGACTTACTGACTGCGCTGGTCAGTGTGTTAGCCGGCCTACACGTCGTAGTACAACGCGAACTCGTAGGGATGCGGCCGGATCTGGATCGGCAGGATCTCGTTCTCCCGCTTGTAGCTGATGTAAGTCTCGATCAGGTCCGGAGTGAAGACCCCGCCCTCGGTGAGGTACTCGTGGTCCTCCTCGAGACGGTCGATGACCGCCGACAGCGAGGTCGGCGCCTGCGGGATGTTGGCGGCCTCGTCCGGCGGAAGCTCGTAGAGGTCCTTGTCGACCGGGGCCAGCGGCTCGATCTTCTTCTTGATGCCGTCGATGCCCGCCATCAGCATGGCCGCGAACGCCAGGTAGGGGTTGCCCGAGCTGTCCGGGCAACGGAACTCCAGCCGCTTGGCCTTCGGGTTGTTGCCGGTGATCGGGATACGGACACAGGCCGACCGGTTGCGCTGGCTGTAGACCAGGTTGATCGGAGCCTCGTATCCCGGCACCAGACGCTTGTAGGAGTTCACCGTCGGGTTGGTGAACGCCAGCAGCGACGGCGCGTGGTGCAGGATGCCGCCGATGTAGTGGCGCGCCAGATCCGAGAGACCCGCGTAGCCGGACTCGTCGTGGAACAGCGGCTTGCCGTCCTTCCACAGCGACTGGTGGGCGTGCATGCCCGAGCCGTTGTCACCGAAGAGCGGCTTGGGCATGAACGTGACGGTCTTGCCGTTCTTCCATGCCGTGTTCTTGATGATGTACTTGAACAACAGCACATCGTCGGCCGCGTGCAGCAGCGTGTTGAACTTGTAGTTGATCTCGGCCTGGCCGGCGGTGCCCACCTCGTGGTGACCACGCTCGAGGGTGAAGCCCGCGTTCTGCAGGTTCGTCGCCATCTCGTCGCGCAGGTCGACGTAGTGGTCATACGGCGCCACCGGGAAGTAGCCGCCCTTGGGGCGAACCTTGTATCCCAGGTTCGGGCTTCCGTCGGCCTCGAACGGCTCGCCGGTGTTCCACCAGCCCGACTCCGAGTCGACCTCGTAGAAGGTGCCGTTCATCTTCGAGTCGAAGCTCACCGAGTCGAAGATGTAGAACTCCGCCTCGGCGCCGAAGAAGCAGGTGTCGGCGATGCCGGTGCTGGTCAGGTAGTTCTCTGCCTTGCGGGCCACGTTGCGCGGGTCGCGCGAGTAGGCCTCACGGGTGAACGGGTCGTGGACGAAGAAGTTCAGGTTCAACGTCTTCGCGGCGCGGAACGGGTCGATACGCGCGGTCTCGGGGTCCGGCAGCAGCATCATGTCGGATTCGTGGATCGACTGGAAGCCGCGAACCGACGAACCGTCGAACGCCAGGCCGTCTTCGAAGACGCTCTCGTCGAACGCCGATGCCGGAATCGAGAAGTGCTGGACGACACCGGGCAGGTCGCAGAACCGAATGTCGACGTACTCGACCTTCTCGTCCTTGATCAGCTTGATGATGTCGTCAGCGGTCTTTTCTGCCACTTACTAACTCCTTCGGTGCAGCCAGTTTTGCGCATGTTTGGCACAGCGGGTCGTTAAACCCGCGGCTGACGCTATGGAGCCGATGTTGCACGGCCGTCAAGGTCATGTTGCGCCGACGTTACGCATCGGTCGGCCACGGTCAGCGTCCAGACGTTGCCGGGGCCGCGCTTATCCTAGGTGCCATGGCGCGCGAGATCGGTTCCTGGTTGTCCGGACCCGAACCGGTGGGGCCCGGCGACGACACCGGCTATCCCGGTAAGGCCCTGGGCATGCCCGAGACCGGGCCGCGCTCGCTGGCCCGCATGGGCCGGCGCTTCGGAGCGCTGATCATCGACTGGCTGATCAGTTACGGACTCGCCGGCCTCGGCGTGACGGCGGGCGTGATCACCACCCCCTGGTTGTCGACGGCCGTGCTGGCGATCTGGTTCGTCCTCGGCGTCGTCTCGCTGCGGTTGTTCGGGTTCACACCCGGCCAGTACGCGCTGGGCCTGATGGTGGTGCCCGTCGACAACCGTCTGCACGTCGGCACCGGGCGCGCGATCGCCCGTGGCCTGCTGATCGCGCTGGTCATCCCGCCGCTGTTCACCGACGCCGACGGCCGTGGTCTGCAGGACCGGGCCACCGGCACCGCGGTGGTGCGCCGCTAGCTCGCGGCGGCGGCGAGTGAGGAGCCCCGCAGGTGGTTACTCGCGATTTGTCTGCGTGAGTCCTCACTCGATGGGGCTGTGGATGTGCGACGCGCAGGTTGCGCCAAGACTGGCACGGTCGCGGACGTGGGAGTGTTCCTCGCCGGCGAGGCTTTCGCGGCAGGCCGGCTGACCCGTTACCAGCTGGCCGCGCAACATCGCCGGGTGCTGCCCGGGGTGTACGCGCCCAAGCACCTGCCGTTGTCGCTGGATGACCGCATTGCCGCGGCCTGGCTCTGGTCAGGTCGTCGAGGCGTCATCACCGGGTTGGCCGCATCGGCGCTGCATGGCGCGAAGTGGATCGACACGAACATCCCGATCGAACTGAACCTCGCGCACAACAAGTCACCGGCGGGTGTCATCACCCGCCGGGACACCCTGCATGCCGGCGAGATCGTGCAACTGCGGGGGATGGCGGCGACAACCGTCGAGCGCACCGCGTTCGATCTGGCCCGGCGCGGCCCGGCGGATAAGGCCGTCGAACGCCTTGATGCGCTCGCCAGGGCGACGCGGTTCAAGGCCGACGACGTCATCGCGGTGCTCGACTCGCACCCGTGCGTCCGGGGACGACGACGCGTGCCAGTGGTGCTCGACCTCGTCGACGACGGTGCACAGTCGCCGAAGGAAAGCTGGCTGCGACTGCTGCTCATCGATGCCGGCTTTCCGCGGCCGAAGACGCAGATCCCGGTGCTCGGGCTGGACGGGTATCCGCTCTACTACCTGGACATGGGCTGGGAAGAGGTCATGGTTGCGGTCGAATACGACGGTGAGCAACACCGACTCGACATCCGGCAGTACCGGGGCGACGTGGCCCGCTCGGAGTACATCGAAGGGCGCGGCTGGCGACGGATCAGAGTGCTCGCCGGCGATCGTCGAGCAGACATCGTGCGTCGCGTGGCAAGGGCCGGCGTAGCCCGCAGTTCGCATTGAGTGAGGAGCCCCGCACGCGTTTACTCACACTTTGTCTGCGTGATTCCTCACTCGACGCGACCGGTGCGCCGCTAGCTAGCGCCGGCGGGCGCTGCGCTGCACTCCACGCACCTTGGCCTGCGCCGGCAGCGGGCCCTTGGGCATGGCCGCCGGACCCACCCGGCTGCCCAGCGCGGTCAGCTTGGACTCCAAGGCGTCCATCTGTTTGACGGTGATGTTCACCGGCAGCTTGGTCAGGTGGCGCTCCAGCTTGGCCAGCGGCACCTCGCCCTCGCCGTTGCCGACGATCACGTCGTAGATCGGCACGTCGCCGACCAGTCGCGCGGTGCGCTTCTTCTCCTGGGCCAGCAGCGGCTTCACCCGGGTCGCCGAACCCTCCGCCACGAAGATCACCCCCGGTCGGCCGATCACCCGGTGCACCGCGTCGAAGTGGCCGGTGGCGGCCACCCCCTGGGTCACCCGCCACTTGCCCCGCAAGTTGTCCAGCGCCCACGCCGCGGCGCCGGTCTGGCCCTCGGCCTTGCCGTACACCGACTTCTGTGCCCGCCGGCCGAAGATGATGAAGGCCACCAGCCCGCCGAGCACCACCCCGAGCGGGATCAGCAGGTAGCCGGTGAACCCGCCGATCAGCACCCCGCCGACCACGGACAGCGCCACGATCAGCACGAAGGCGCCGATCATGTACGGCAGCAGCCGCTTGTCTTCCTTGCGTTGCATTTGGAACGCCTGCCACAACTGGCTGCGGCGCTGCTTGGACGCGGCCTTGCGGGCGGCCTTCGCCTCGGCCTTGGCGGCCTTGGTGGCGGCGGGCTTCTGGGATTTCGCCATAACTACACAGGATACGGATCGGGCGTCAGCCCGCGGCCGTACCCAGCTTGTGGGCCCGCGCCGCCTGCTCGTAGAGCCGGCCCGCCCGGTACGACGAGCGCACCAGCGGTCCGGCGAGCACCCCGGCGAATCCCAGCCCCTCGGCATAGGCCGCCAGGTCGACGAACTCCTCCGGCCTGACCCACCGCTCGACGGGGTGATGGCGCAGCGACGGCCGCAGGTACTGGGTGATGGTGATGATGTCGCAGCCGGCGTTGTGCAGGTCGACCAGCGCGGTGCGGACCTCTTCGATGGTCTCGCCCATGCCCAGGATCAGGTTGCTCTTGGTGACCAGGCCGAACTCGCGGGCGGCGGTCAGCACGTCCAGGCTGCGCTGGTAGCGGAACGCCGGGCGAATCCGCTTGAAGATCCGCGGCACCGTTTCGACGTTGTGCGCCAACACTTCCGGGCGGGACTCGAAGACCTGCCGCAGCAGTGCCGGGTCGCCGTTGAAGTCGGGGATGAGCAACTCGACACCGGTCGCCGGGTTGAGCGCCTTGATGGCGCGCACCGTCTCGGCGTAGAGCCAGGCGCCGCCGTCGGACAGGTCGTCGCGGGCTACGCCGGTGACCGTCGAATACCGCAGCCCCATCGCGGCCACGCTCTCGGCGACCCGGCGCGGCTCGTCACGGTCGAGTTCGGCGGGCTTGCCGGTGTCGATCTGGCAGAAGTCGCATCGGCGGGTGCACTGCTCGCCGCCGATCAGGAACGTTGCCTCGCGGTCTTCCCAGCACTCGTAGATGTTGGGGCAGCCGGCTTCTTCGCAGACCGTGTGCAGGCCCTCGCGGCGGACGAGACCTTTCAGGGCGGTGTACTCCGGGCCCATTCGGGCGCGGGTCTTGATCCACGGCGGCTTGCGCTCGATCGGGGTCTCGGCATTGCGAACCTCAAGACGCAACAACTTGCGGCCAGCCGGAGCCGCCGGGCCGGCGACATGGGACTCCGGTTCGACGCTCACGACGTCGATGCTACGTGAGTCGCCACTGGCAGCAGGCCGTCGATTGCGTCACAGGCCGCCTCGGCGACGCGGGCGCGAACGTCGTCCACCCCGATGCGGCGGCCCAGTTCGGCGGTCAGCGACGTCACCCCGGCGTCGGTGATCCCGCACGGCACGATCGCGGAGTAGGCGCCCAGGTCGCAATCGCAGTTGAGCGCAAACCCGTGCAGGGTGGTGCCGCGCGCCACCCGGATGCCGATGGCGGCGATCTTGCGGGCCGGACGGAATCCCTCGGCCGGCAGCCACACCCCGGAGCGGCCGTCCACCCGGACGGCCGCCAGTCCCAAGTCTGCGCACACACTGATCAACGACTCTTCAAGGCGGCGAACGTAATTCAGCACATCCATCGGCTCGGTCAGGCCGATCACCGGATAGCCGACGAGCTGACCCGGCCCGTGCCAGGTGATCTTGCCGCCGCGGTCGGTGTCGACGACGGGGGTGCCTCCGGAAAGCCTGGGGTCGGGGCGTTCCTCGTCCAACGTGCGCTTGCCGGCGGTGTAGACCGCGGGGTGCTCGAGCAGCAAGAGGGTGTCGGGGCCACCGGCGACCCGGGCGTCTGCCAACTCGCGTTGCAGCTGCCAGGCGGCCCGGTAGTCGACGGAGCCCAGCTGCCGCACCTCGATCGGCGCGGCGCTGGATCGGATGGACTGCCGCACGCAGTCGACGGTACCGCTCGGCGGAGCCCGCCGTCGATTGGGCGTAGAACCGTGCGGGTATCCGGACGGATGGCTGATGTACACGTCGAGGCGACATTCGAGGTCACCAACTGGGACGAATCACCGTTCGACGACGGAGACGGTGTCGGCAAGCTCACCGAGGCGCTGGTGTCGAAGAAGTACACCGGCGCGATCGAAGGGACATCGCTGACCAAATGGCTGATGGCGTACGCGCCGGACGGCACCGCCACATTCGTTGGGATCGAACGTATCCGGGCAGCGGTGAGCGGGAAGGACGGCACTGTCGTGTTGGTCCACGACGGCGAATTCGCCGACGGGGCCGCGACCGGCACCCTGCGCGTGCTCTCCGGGACCGATGGACTCAAGACGGTCAGCGGTGCCGGGACATTCCGGGCTGACCCGGCGGGTTCGGTCAACCTCGACCTGAAGGTCTGAGACCTACCCCGGTGCCTGCGCGGTGGCGTACGCCAGCGCCTCGCCGATGGTGTTGTGGTGGAACACGAACCCGGCCCGTTCCAGCGCCGCCGGGATGGCTCGCTGCCCACCGAGCAGGCCCTCGTCGGCGAACTCGCCGAGCAGGGTGCGCAGCGCGAACCCGGGTACCAGCCACGGGGTCGGACGGTTCAGGCAACGCCCCAGTGCCGCGGTGAACTCGGAGTTGGTCACCGGCGCCGGTCCGGTGAAGTTCACCGGACCGGACAGCTCGTCGTTGTTGATGGCGAGCAGCAGCGCCCGGATCTCGTCCTCCAGACTGATCCACGGCATGTACTGCCGACCGCCGCCGAGGCGCCCGCCCAACCCGAAGGCGAACAGCGGACGCAGCCGGCCGAGCACACCGCCGCCGGGGGAGAGCACCAGCCCGGTGCGGGCCAGGACCACCCGAACACCCGCGTCCTGGGCGGGCAGCGTCGCGGCTTCCCAATCCACACACAGCCGGGCCAGGAAGCCCTGGCCCGGCGGGGCGGTCTCGTCGACGACCACGCTGCGGGTGTCGCCGTAGTAGCCGACGGCACTGGCGTTGATGAGCGCGGGAACCCCGGCGTCCAGCACCGCGGCGGAGAGCACCTCGGTGGGGTCGATCCGGCTGTCGCGCAGACTCTGCTTGAACGCACCCGACCACCGCTTGTCGGCGACATTGACGCCGCAGAGGTTGACCACCGCGTCGACCCCGTCCAGGCCGGCCGGGTCGAACTCGCCACTGTCGGGGTTCCAGTGCAGCTCGTCGCCGTTGGACGGGGCGCGCCGCACGATCCGCAACACCCGGTGGTCGGCGGCGCGCAGCGCCGATACCAGTGCCGAACCGATCAGTCCGGACGACCCGGCGATCGCTACGACCTTTCCGGCGACCTTGCCGAACTCGTGCTGGGTCACCTGCTCAAAGCCCCAGGTCGGCCTCGAACGCTCCCTCTTCCAGCCGCCGCTTGACGGTGGTCAGGAACCGGCCCGCGTCGGCGCCGTCGATCAGGCGGTGGTCATAGGTCAGCGGCAGGTAGCAGATCGACCGCACGCCGATCGACTCGTTGCCCATCTCGTCGACGATCACCCGCGGGCGTTTGACGATGGCGCCGGTGCCCAGCATCGCGGCCTGCGGCGGTACCAGGATCGGGGTGTCGAACAACGCACCCTGGCTCCCGATGTTGGTGATCGTGAACGTGCCGCCGGAGAGCTCGTCGGGCTTGAGGTCACCCGAGCGGGCGCGGGCCGCGATGTCGTTGATCGCACGCGCCAGCCCGGCCAGCGACAGGTCGCCGGCGTTGTGGACCACCGGAGAGAGCAGACCCTGGTCGGTGTCCACGGCGAAGCCGAGGTGCTCGGCGTCGTAGTAGGTGATCTCCTTGGTGTCCTCGTTGTAGCTGGCGTTGACGTTCGGGTGCGCCTTGAGGGCGTCGATGACGGCGCGCGCGATGAACGGCAGGTACGTCAGGTTGACGCCCTCGCGCTCGGCGAACTCGTTCTTGGCGCGGGCCCGCAGCGCCACGATCTTGGTCATGTCGACCTCGTGGGTCTGGGTCAGCTGCGCGGTGGCCTGGAGCGACTCGCGGGTCTTCTTCGCGGTGAGCTGCCGGATCCGGTTCGCCTTCTGGGTGGTGCCCCGCAGGTGGGCCAGCGCCGACGGGGCGGCGGCAGCGGCCGGAGCGGGAGCAGCCGCTGGGGCGGCAGTCGGCTTGGCGGCCGGCTCGGGAGCCTTCTTCGCCTCAGCGGCGGCCAGCACGTCCTGCTTGCGAATCCGCCCGCCGACCCCGGTGCCCTTGACGCTGCCCAGGTCAATACCGTTCTCGGCGGCCAGCTTTCGCACCAGCGGGGTCACGTAGGGGCTGCCGTCGCCACTCGGCTCGGACTCCGCGGCAGGTTCAGGCTGCGGCGCGGGCGCGGCCTTCGGTTCCGGTTTCGGCTCGGGTTTGGGCTCGGGTTTCGGCTCAGCTTTGGGTTCGGGTTTGGGCTCCGGCTTGGGTTCGGGTTTCGGTTCCGGCTTGGGTTCGGGCTTCGGTGCGGGCGCCTCCTGCGGCGCGGCGCCGGCGTCGCCGATGCGGGCCAGCTCACCACCGACCAGCACCGTCACGTCCTCCTCGGCGGTGATGCTCACCAGCGTTCCGGCCACCGGCGAGGGGATCTCGGTGTCGACCTTGTCGGTGGACACCTCCACCAGAGGCTCGTCGACCTCGACGGAGTCACCGACCTTCTTCAGCCAGCGGGTGACGGTGCCCTCGGTGACCGACTCGCCGAGTTCCGGCATCTTCACCGGCGTCGAGGACCCCGATGACTGGGCGGCGGGTTTGGCCGTCCGGCTCGGGCTCGGGCTCGGGCTGCGCCACCTCTTCGGCCGCGGGCTCCGGCTGCGCGGCCGGCTCCTCGGCGGGCTTCTCCTGCTCGGCGGGCGCCGACTCGGCGGCCTCACCGGCCTCGCCGATCACCGCAAGCTCGCCGCCGACCTCGACGGTGTCGTCCTCCTGGGCGACGATCTTGGTCAGCACGCCCGACGCCGGCGAGGGGATCTCGGTGTCGACCTTGTCGGTGGACACCTCCAGCAGTGGCTCGTCGACCTCGACGGTGTCGCCTTCCTGCTTCAGCCACCGTGTGACAGTCCCCTCGGTCACGCTCTCACCGAGTGCGGGCATCTGGACGGAGACGGCCATGTGTGTTGACTCCCTCGAACAGTCAGTCGTGCGGGTCGACCTCTGGCATACCACAGCGTGGTGTTCCCATCCTGTCATCACCGAGTCGGTCATATGCACTCAGGGCGAACCGTGTTTTCTCTGGCACCATCGATGGAAAGAGACGCAGTAAAGGAGTCAGCGGAGTTGGGGCTGTTCGACAGGTTCCGGTCCGGTCGCGGTCGCGAATCAGGAGCCGCAGCCGACCTGAGGTATTTGCATGAGTGGGCTGCCCAGCGCGGCGGTGTCGAGGCTTTCGTCGAGCCCGAGACCAGCGTCACCCCCATGACGGTGGTGCTCGTCGCCGCCGACGGCGAATGGACACGTCGCCCAGTTGACGGCGCGCCCGGGGCCCGTCGCGTCGGCGAGCAGCTCAGCATCCCGATCTACGACGTCGAGAAGCTCGGCTACCCGCAGCGAATGCGCGACTACGACGCCCGTCGGCGCATCGAACGTCGCCGGGCCCTGCGCGAGGAACTCGACGAACGCTGAGGGCGCCTTGACACCCGACCGCGGCGGCAGGCAGGGTCAAACACGTTCGATACCAACGGTATGAGCTACTTATCGTCACAGTTAGTCGGGGCCTGGAGGGGCAGATGGCTACGCGCTTTGTCGACAGCAACAACGGAATCCGTCTCGCGGTCTACGAGGAGGGCAACCCGGACGGCCCGACCGTGGTGCTCGTCCACGGCTGGCCGGACTCCCATGTGCTCTGGGACGGGGTGGTGCCGCTGCTGGCCGACAAGTTCCGCATCATCCGGTACGACAACCGGGGTGCGGGGGCGTCGTCGGTGCCCAAGTCCGCGTCCGCCTATCGGCTGGCGTGTCTGGCCGACGACTTCGGCGCCGTCATCGCCGCGCTGAGCCCGGAGGAGCCGGTGCACGTCATCGCCCACGACTGGGGCTCGTCGGCGATCTGGGAGTACCTGAGCCGGTCGGTCGCCGCGGACCGAGTCGTCTCGTTCACATCGTTGTCCGGCCCGGACCCCAACCACCTGAGCCGCTACGTGCGCGACGGGCTGAAGAATCCGTTGCGGCCGCGGCGCTTCCTGCACGCACTCGCCCAGGTCGCCCACCTGAGCTACATGATCACCTTCTCCATCCCGGTGCTGATGCCCTTCGCGATGCGGGCGTTCCTGGCCCGCGCGATCCGGCCGGTGTTCTTCACCGCCGGCATCCCGCCGGAGCGGGTGCACTACGGCGACACTTTTGTTGCCGACGCCGCCAATGGCATGAACATCTACCGCGCCAACTTCTTTCGCTCGCTCTTCCGGGCCGAGCCCGACCGCCGCGTGCCGGTACCGGTTCAGCTGATCGTCAACACCGCGGACAAGTTCGTGCGGCCTCACGTCTACGAGGAGACCCCGCGCTGGGTGGCCCGGCTGTGGCGTCGTGACATCGACGCCGGGCACTGGTCACCGATGTCGCACCCGCAGGTGATCGCCACCGCCTTCACCGAACTGGCCGACCACCTCGCGGGCCGCCCGCCGGCGCGGGAGTTGTTGCGGGCGCAGGTCGGGCGGGCGCGAAAGCCGTTCGGCGACATGCTCGTATCGGTCACCGGAGCCGGCAGCGGCATCGGCCGGGAAACCGCGCTCGCCTTCGCCCGGGCCGGGGCCGAAGTCGTCGTCAGCGACCTCGACGAGGCGACCGTCAAGGACACCGCCGCCCGCGTCGCCGCGCACGGCGGCGTCGCACACTCCTACGTGCTGGACGTCTCCGATGCCGAGGCCGTCGAGCGCTTCGCCGACGAGGTGTGCGCCGCCCACGGCGTGCCCGACGTCGTCGTCAACAACGCGGGAATCGGGGTCGCGGGGGCGTTCCTGGACACTCCGGCCGAGCAGTTCGACCGGGTGCTCGACGTCAATCTGGGCGGTGTGGTGAACGGCTGCCGGGCGTTCGCCCGCCGCCTCGTCGAGCGCGGCACCGGAGGGCACATCGTCAACGTCGCGTCGATGGCCGCCTACGCGCCGCTGAGTTCACTCAACGCCTACTGCACCTCGAAGGCGGCGGTATACATGTTCTCCGACTGCCTGCGTGCCGAGCTGGCCGCCGCCGGGGTGGGGCTGACGACCATCTGCCCGGGCGTGGTCAACACCAACATCGTCGCCGCGACCGCCATCCACGCGCCCGAGGGCAAGCGCACCGCGGTGCCGGGGCGGCGCGCGCAGCTCGAGAAAATGTTCGCCGCCCGCCACTACGGACCGGACAAGGTGGCCAAGGCGATCGTGTCGGCGGTGCAGAAGAACAAGCCGATCCGGCCGGTCACCCCCGAGGCCTACCTGCTGTACGGCACCTCGCGGGTGCTGCCGCAGGCGCTGCGCAGTACCGCCCGCAGCAAGGTGGTGTAGCCGCTCACCCGTTCGCGGCGTGAGCCGATTCGCCGCTCACCCGTTCGCGGCGTGAGCCGATTCGCCGCTCACCCGTTCGCGGCGATGTCCTCGAGGACCGCGAACATCGTCCGGGTCGGCACCCCGGTGCCGCCCTTGGGCGTGTAGCCCCACGGCCCGGCGGTGTTGTACGCCGGCCCCGCGACGTCGATGTGCGCCCACTGCACGCCATCGGCGACGAACTCCCGCAGGTACACCCCGGCGACGAGCATGCCGGCGAAGCGCTGCGAGCTGATGTTGGCCAGGTCCGCGACCGAGGACTTCAGGTCGTCCTTGAGCTCGTCGGGCAGCGGCATGGCCCAGGCGTTCTCGCCCGCGGCCTGCGACAGCGCCGCCACCCGGTCGCGGAACTCGTCGCTGCCCATGACCCCGGGTGTGCGGGCGCCGAGCGCGACGGTCTGAGCCCCGGTCAGGGTGGAGGTCTCGATCAGGTAGTCCGGTTTGTCCTCGCAGGCCCGCACGATCGCGTCGGCCAGGATCAGCCGTCCTTCCGCATCGGTGTTGAGCACCTCGACGGTGGTGCCGCCGTACTGGGTGAGCACGTCGCCGGGACGCTGCGCGGTCGCCGACGGCATGTTCTCGGCCATCGGCACCGTGGCGGTCACGTCGATCGGAAGCTCGAGCTGCGCGGCCAGCACCACCGTGGCGATCACCGCGGCGGCCCCGCCCATGTCGGAGGTCATGTGGTGCATCGACGCGGCGGGCTTGATCGAGATGCCGCCGGTGTCGAAGGTGATGCCCTTCCCGACCAGCGCGACCTTGGGAGCCTTCTTGCCCTTGCCCCCGCGGTAGCTCAGCCGCACCAGCCGCGGCCGGCGCGAGGACCCCTGGCCCACCCCGATGATCCCGCCGAAGCCGGCCTTGGCCAGCGCCTTGTCGTCGAGGACCTCGACCTCCAGCCCGGCCGCCTCGCCGAGTGACTTCGCACGTTTGGCGAACTCGGCCGGGAACAGATGGCTCGGCGGGGTGTTGACGAGATCGCGGGCGGTGGCCACCGCGGTGGCGATGGCGGTGGCCCGCGCCGCCGCCTTCTTGGCTCCCGATGCGGTGCTCAGCGCGGTGATCGCGGTCAGCCCCGGATCCTTCGGCGCGGTCTTGGCGCTGCGGAACTCGGTGAACCGGTAGGCGCCCAGGATCAGCCCCTCGATGGCGGCCTCGAGGTGCAACTCGGTGAGCGTGGTGATCACCGACTCCACCCCGGTGAGCGCCCGGGCCGCGGCACCGGCGGCCCGGCGGATGACGTCGGCGGGCCACTCGTCGCGGGCGGCGCCGAGTCCGACGGCCAGCACGCTGGCCACCGGCAGCGACGGCACATGCAGCCGCGTGACCTGGTCGACGCCCGCCTTGGCCCCCAGTGCGCGCAGGCCGACCTCGATCTCGCCGATGGCCTCGGCGTCCAGGAACGGTCCGCCGACGACCGCGGGCGCGCCGTTGTCGGATCCGTTGGCCGAGCCGCTCACCACGGGAACGATGAGCACCGCCGACCCTGCGCCGCGCTTGGGCAGCGAGGTGGCGACGGTGACGGTGGGGGCGGGATAACCGGATTGGGTGCTCACGACCGTTCACCCTAATCGGGCTGGATTAGTGTTGTTCGCCGTGACCGACACAGACCTGTTGCACGGCCCCCTGGAGAGTCAGCACCGCGAGCTGGGTGCGACGTTCGCGCCGTTCGGGGGCTGGCTGATGCCGGTGTCCTACGCGGGCACGGTCAGCGAGCACACCGCGACCCGCGAGGCGGTCGGCCTCTTCGACGTCAGCCATCTCGGCAAGGCGCTGGTGACCGGTCCGGGCGCGGCCGAGTTCGTCAACTCGGCGCTGACCAACGACCTGCGCCGGATCGGTCCGGGCAAGGCGCAGTACACCCTGTGCTGCACGCCCGACGGCGGTGTCATCGACGACCTGATCGCCTACTACGTCAGCGACGACGAGATCTTCCTGGTGCCCAACGCCGCCAACACCGCCGCGGTGGTGGCCGCATTGCAAAAGGTTGCACCACAGGGTATTTCGATCACCGACGAGCACCGGTCATTCGCGGTGCTCGCGGTCCAGGGTCCGCGGTCGACCGAGGTGATGGCCGCGCTGGGGCTGCCGGCCGACATGGACTACATGGGCTACGCCGACGGGTCGTATTCGGGTGTGCCGGTCCGGGTGTGCCGAACCGGCTACACCGGCGAGCACGGCTACGAGTTGTTGCCGCCCTGGGACGCGGCGCCGGTGCTGTTCGACGCGCTGGTCGCCGCGGTCGGTGACGCCGGGGGAGCGCTGGCCGGACTGGGTGCGCGCGACACCCTGCGCACCGAGATGGGTTACCCGTTGCACGGGCACGAACTGTCGCTGGACATCTCTCCGTTGCAGGCGCGCTGCGGCTGGGCCATCGGCTGGAAGAAGGACGACTTCTGGGGCCGCGAGGCGCTGCTGGCCGAGAAACAGGCCGGCCCCCGGCGGCTGCTGCGCGGCCTGCGGGCGGTCGGACGCGGTGTGCTGCGCCCGGACCTGACGGTGCTCAACGGCTCCGAACCGGTGGGCGTGACCACGTCGGGAACGTTCTCCCCGACGCTGAAAGTCGGTATCGCCCTTGCCCTCATCGATGCCGACGCCGGTATCGACGACGGCGCGGTGATCGCCGTCGACGTCCGCGGCCGGGCGCTGGAGTGCGAAGTGGTCAAGCCGCCGTTCGTCGAAGTCAAAACTCGCTAGTGCCCCGGTTTACAATCGGCCTATGACCAACGGCCTCCTCGAATTCACGGTTGAGCGCAACGCGAATCCGTCGAGCGACGAGGTACGCGGCCAGATTCTGGCCGATCCGGGGTTCGGTCGGTACCACACCGACCACATGGTCTCGATCCTCTACACCGAGGGCCGCGGCTGGCACGACGCCGAGGTGCGGCCGTACGCCCCGATCGAATTGGATCCGTCGGCCATCGTGCTGCACTACGCGCAGGAGGTCTTCGAAGGCCTCAAGGCCTACCGGTGGTCCGACGGTTCGATCGTGTCGTTCCGGCCGGAGGCCAACGCGGCCCGGTTGCGCACCTCGGCGCGGCGACTGGCGATGCCCGAGCTGCCCGAGGACCTGTTCATCGAGTCGCTGCGCCAGCTGATCGCCGTCGACGGCGCCTGGGTGCCGCCGGCCGGCGGCGAGGAGTCGCTGTACCTGCGGCCGTTCCTCATCGCGACCGAGCCGGGGCTGGGGGTGCGGCCCGCCTCGGAGTACCGCTATCTGGTGATCGCGTCGCCGGCGGGTGCCTACTTCAAGGGCGGCATCAAACCGGTCAGCGTGTGGTTGTCCACCGAGTATGTCCGGGCGAGCCCGGGCGGGACCGGCGCGGCGAAGTTCGGCGGCAATTACGCCGCCTCCCTGCTGGCCCAGGCCGAGGCCACCGCCCACGGCTGCGACCAGGTGGTCTGGCTGGACGCGATCGAACGCCGCTACATCGAGGAGATGGGCGGGATGAACCTGTTCTTCGTCTTCGGCAGCGGCGGCTCGGCGCGTCTGGTCACCCCCGAGCTCAGCGGTTCACTGCTGCCCGGTATCACTCGCGACTCGCTGCTGCAGTTGGCCAGCGACGCCGGTTTCGCCGTCGAGGAGCGCAAGATCGATGTCGAGGAATGGCAGAAGGGCGTCGCCGCGGGCGAGATCACCGAGGTGTTCGCGTGCGGCACGGCCGCGGTGATCACCCCGGTGTCGCACGTCAGGTACGGCGAAGGGGAGTTCGTCGTCTCCGGCGGCGAACCGGGCGAGGTCACGATGGCGTTGCGCGACACGCTTACCGGCATCCAGCGCGGCATGTTCGCTGATACTCACGGCTGGATGGCTCAGCTCAGCTAGAGCGCACTCAGCTAGCCCGAACAACGTTGCGCCCCGAGCGCTTGGCGTCGTAGAGAGCGGCGTCGGCGCGCGCAAGCCACGGATCGAGGTCCTCGCCGGGCCGTAGTTCGGCGGCGCCGATGCTGACACTCACCGTGCCGACGTGACGGACCGGGGTGTTGGCGATCTGGGCGCGGATCTTCTCAGCGATGGCCATTGCCTCGTCCAGGCCGCAGTCGCGCAGCATGATGACGAATTCCTCGCCGCCCCAACGCGCTACGACGTCGGTGCCGCGGACGGCTTCCAGCATGCGACGGGCGATCTCGGCGAGCACCCGGTCGCCGGTCTGATGGCCGTGAATGTCGTTGATCGGCTTGAAATGGTCGATGTCGACCATCAGCGCCGAGAGCGGCAGGCCGTGGACGCGGGCCTGGGCCAGCTCGGCGGCCAGCAGGGATCCACCGTGCCGGCGGTTCCACACGCCGGTGAGCGCGTCTGTGCCGGCAAGCCGGGTCAGCTCGGCCTCGAAGGCCTTGCGTTCACTGATGTCGCGGGTGACGCCGAGGATCTCCACGACGGAGCCGTCGGTGTCCACATGCGGGATGACCTGCAACTCGCCTTCCATGATCGAGCCGTCCTTGCGGTAGTACTCCTGCTCCCCGCGGAACACCGGCGTCTCTTCACCCTTTTCGATCGCGGCGAACAACCTCCGATAGAAGTCGACGACGCGGGCCGCCGACTCCGGTGGATGGGTCTGCTCGAGGGTTTGGTGCATCGCCTCCTCGGGAGTGAATCCGCGGATCTTCTCGACGGCCGGGCTGATGTAGTTGATGGTCCCGTCCAACCCAGCTGTCCAGATGACCTCCCAGGCGTTCTCCGCCAACAGGCGGTATCGCTGCTCGGACAGTCGAAGCTCGGATTTGGTTTTCTGCAGCACGCTGATATCGCGGATCGAGCCCTCCAGGACCACTGAGCCGTCTGGGCGCTGCCGGGACTGCACCCAGGCCCGGCTGCACACCGGTTGGCCGTCGCGGTGTCGCCAGGTGAACTCGGCCCCCGCTTCGTTCCCGGGAGCCAGGCCGAAAAGGGCGGTGAGCGCCTCGCTGTCCTCGGGATCGACCAAGCCCAGCACTGCTGCGGCATCGGCGAGACCTTCGGCGGCCGAGACACCGATCTGGTGCTCGACGGCGTCGGTCAGGAACTCAAAGGCCACATCCGGCTGCACCCGCAGAATGAAGTACACCACCCCACCGCCGTTGGCCATCCGTCGAAACCAGTCGGCATCAGGTGTGTTCGCACCCGTCATGCAAGGGACCCCCGCCCGCATTACTCGAGGCATTAGTCAGTTGATGGTCAGGGTATCCCCGGGGCCGACCGTGGACGGCCTGGTTCAGCCGATCGATCGCACCGCGTTCCGCCCTGCCCGCTTGGCCTCGTACAGCGCCGCGTCGGCGCGAGCCAGCCAGGAATTCAGGTCGTCGTCCGGCCGTAGTTCTGCGGCGCCGATACTCACGCTGACCGAACTGACATCGGCAAAAGGACTGTCCGCGATTCGCGAGCGGATCTTCTCGGCGATGGCCAGGGACTGCTCGAGCGTGCAGTCACCAAGAAGGATGACGAACTCCTCGCCGCCCCAGCGCGCGACCATGTCGGTGCTGCGCAGGCTTTCGAGCAGCCGCCGCGCGATCTCGACGAGAACCTGGTCGCCGGCGAGGTGACCGTAGGTGTCGTTGACGGCCTTGAAGCGGTCGATGTCGAGCATCAGCAGCGACACCGGGCTGGCGTGCCGGCGGGCGTGGGCCGCCACGGCGGTCACCAGCTCCTGACCATGCCGGCGGTTCCACACCCCGGTCAGCGGATCGGTTGCGGCCACCCTGGCCAGTTCGTTCTCGAAGCGCCTGCGGTCGCTGATATCCCGGGTCACACCGAGGATCTGCACCACGTGTCCGTCCGCGTCCAACTGCGGAATGACCTGCACCTCCCCGAGCATTACGGACCCGTCCTTGCGGTAGTACTCGTGCTCGCCGTGGAAGCCGGGCGGCCTCGGTGCCGTCGGCGATCGCCGCGAAGAGCCGGGCGAAGTAGTCCTCGACAAGCTGGCCAGCGACTCCGGCGGGTGGATCTCGTCGAGCGACTGGTGCATCGCCTCCTCGGGGGTGATGCCCCGGACGCGTTCGATGGCGGGGCTGACGTAGGTGATCGAGCCGTCCAGCGCCATCGTCCAGATCACGTCCCACGCGTTCTCGGCCAGCAGACGGTAGCGCTCCTCGGACTGCCGCAGGTCGGTTTCGGCCTCGTGCAGGCGACCGGTTTCCTGGGTGGCCCCGTCCAGGACCACCGAGCCGTCGGCCCGCTGCCGAGATCGCAGCCAGGTCCGGGTGTACACCGGCCAGCCGTCGACGTGACGCCACTGCAACTCGACTGATACCTCCGTGCCGGGACGCAGGCTCAGAACCTCCGGGACCTCGTCGGCGTGTCTCGGGTCGATCCGTTCGAGAACTGCCTGGGCGTCGGCGACGGCGTCCTCGGCGCGGACGCCCAGCTGCTTCTCGATGCCCGGGCTCATGAACTCGTACGCCACGTCGGGCTGTACCCGCAGCACGAAGAAGACCAGCCCGCTGTCGTCGACCACGCCGCGGAACCACTCGACGTCGGGTGAGCCGGTACCCGATTCCATGCCACCCCCGCAGCAGAAGTTCTATTGACGCAGAACGTCAGTTTCGATCGTAGGTCATCGTCCGATGACCAGGCCGATCGCCGTCAACTCGTCGCCAGCTCGACCGCGGCGCCCAGCACGTCGCCCGTGATGCCCCCGAAGCGGCGCACGCAGTGGGCCACCAGGGCCGCCACAGCGGCCAGGGCCACCACGATGACCACCGGACCCTGCCAGGGGCGCGGCGTCGCCAGCACCGACAGCGCCGCCAGGCCCACGGTCCACAGCATGGCCACCGCGAGAGGCTGACTGCCGGCCACCGCGGTGCCCAGCACGCTGCCGGATGCGGCGGGCACCCCGCGCCGGCAGGCCAGCACCGCCGCGACCCGACCGGCGACCACCGCGGTGATCACAGCGACCACGCCGCTGCGACCGGACGGCATCGCCGCGTACGCCAGGCCCTGCGTCAGCAGCACGATCACCACCGCCGCCACCCCGAACGGGCCGGCGGCACCGTCGCGCATCACCTGCAGCGCCCGGTCCGGCGGTCCGTAGCAGCCCAACCCGTCGACGGTGTCGGCCAGACCGTCGATGTGCAGTCCCCGGGTCACGAGCAGCAGCGCGGCGACGGCGAGCAGTCCGGACAGCGCGCTGTGCGGCCCGAACGCCCACTCGCCGACCCAGAGCACTCCCGCGGCCACCAGCCCGAGCACCAGCCCGACCACCGGCAGCACCGCGATCGTCGCCCGCCCGACCGCCGCGTCCCGTCGCCGGGCCGGCAACACCGTGCCGAACGCGAAAGCCGTTGCCAGCGAACGAATCACGAATCGCCCGGCGCGCTGCGGCCGGAAACCCCGGCATCGTTGAACGTCGCCATCGAGGCCAACACCGCCACGGCGGCCTGCACCAGCGGCAGCGCCACCGCCGCCCCGGTGCCCTCGCCGAGTCGCAATCCCAGATCGACGATCGGCTCCAGGCCGAGTTGCGCCAGCGCCAGCGTGTGGGCCGGCTCGGTGGACCGGTGCCCCGCCTGCCACCAGGACCGCGCCCCCGGCGCCATCCGGTCGGCGAGCAGCGCCGCGGCGGTCACCACCACACCGTCGAGCAGCAGGGGAGTGCGGCGTACCGCGGCCTGCGCACAGAATCCGGCCATCGCGGCCAGATCGGCGCCGCCGCAGGTGCGTAGCAGCCCGACCGGGTCCGACCGCAGCCGGCGCGCCCGGTACAGCCCGTCGCGGACGGCGGCGGTCTTGCGCGCCCAGGCCGCGTCGTCGATGCCGGTGCCGCGGCCCACCACGGCGACCGGCTCGGTGTCGGTCAGTGCCGCGATCAGCGTCGTCGCCGCGGTGGTGTTTCCGATGCCCATGTCCCCGGCGATGAGCAGATCGGCGCCGGCGTCGACCTCCTCGTCGGCGATGCGCCTGCCCACCTCGACGGCGGCCACCGCGTCCTCGGCGCTCAACGCATCCTCAGTCGCGATATTGCCGCTGGACCGGCGCACCTTGTGTGCGCCGATCGCCCCCGTCAGCGGTTCGTCGCAGTCCACCGCGATGTCGACCACCCGCACCGTCGCGCCCGCCGCGGCGGCGAGCACGTTGATCGCCGCGCCGCCGGCGTCGATGTTCGCCACCATCTGAGCCGTCACCTCAGGCGGGTAGGCCGAGACCCCGGTTCGTGCCACGCCGTGGTCACCGGCGAACACCACCACCCGAACGCGCTCGAATTGCCTTGGCGGGCAGGCTGACTGACAGGAGGCCACCCAGACCGAGAGGTCCTCGAGCCGACCCAGGGCGCCGCGCGGCTTGGTCAGGGTGTCCTGCCTGCGGCGTGCCGCCGCGGCGGCACGGCTGTCCGGCGGGGTGACCTCGGGAAAATCAATCAACTGCGGCCTCCGTCGTCGTCTGCGGCTTGACCTGAACAGGCTGCCCGGCCACCACCAGCACCACCCGTTCGCAGCGCTCGGCCAGTCGCTGGTTGAGGGCGCCGAGCTCGTCGGCGAAGCGCCGGCCCGATGCGGTGGCCGCGACCACACTCAGCCCGACCTCCGGGCTCACCAGCACCAGCGGGGCCCGAAAGGCACCGACCGTCGCGACGAGGTCGTCGACGTCGCCGGCAACCGAACCGCCGTCCCAGCCGCGGTGATCCAGCGCGGCGGTCAGCCAGCCGCCGAGATCGTCGACCAGGGTCGCGGCATCGGGGTGCGAACGCAGGTATGCGGCCACATCGGGGGTCTCGACGGTCGACCACCCGGACGGGCGGCGAGCGCGGTGCCGGGCGATTCGCGCCGCCCACTCCGCGTCCGCGCCCGCATCGGCACCGGTGGCGAGGTAACGCACCGCGGCATTGCCGGCGATAGCGTTCTCGGCCCAACGGGATTTGCCCGACCTGATCCCACCGAGCACCAGTGTGCGCACGTGCCGGTTCGGCTCAGACGATCTTGGCGCCGCGTTCGACCTGAGGTCGCGGTGCGCGCATCCGGCGCATCTGCGAAGCCCGGCCGGCCGCGTAAAGCCCGAGTTTCCAATGACTTTCCCCGTTGTCGGGGAACCTCGCGTCGACCGCCTTGTTGACCTTGCGGGCCAGCAGGAAGCCGTCGACGCCCATGATCGCCATCAGTATCAACATCGCCGGGGAGATGAACAGCTGCACCTGGGGCACCGCGAGCATGACGAAGATGAGCCCCAGCGCCGACGGCATGAAGAGCCCCAGCGCGTTGCGCCGGGAATCGACGATGTCGCGGGCATAGCGTCGCACCGCGCCCTGGTCGCGGGGCAGCAGGTAGGCCTCGTCGCCGGCCATCATCCGTTCGCGGCGATCCGTCATCGCGGCCCGGCGCTGCACCTTCTCGGCGCGGCGCTCGTCCTTGGTCAGCGTGCGGCGCATCTCCTTGCGGCGCTTGCGGGCCTCCGCCGAGGTCATCGGGGCCGGAGCGACCGGTCCCCGGCGCTTCTCGGTCTGGCTGCGCTTCGGCGTCGGCCGGCCTTTGGGCGCGGTGGTACGAGACGGCACGGATTCCTGCGCCAACGTCGGCTCGGCCTCTTGCGCACCGCCGTCATCATCACGCCCACGGCCCAGCAGCTTCACGGTTGTCAGGTTACTTCGCCGCGGCGGTCCTCCGGCATGCACCTCCTCAGGCCCGGCCTTACCCTGCTCAGATGACGGGGTCGCAGGAGGGCGGGCGTGCCCTGCGAGTTCTCATCGCACCCGACTGCTTCGGTGACAGCCTGACCGCGGTCGAGGCCGCCCAGGCCATCGCCGTCGGCTGGCACCGGGCCCGGCCCGATGACGAACTCAGCCTGGCGCCGCAGTCCGACGGCGGCCCCGGCTTCGTCGGCGTTCTTGCCAGCCGGCTCGGCGACCTGCGGCACAGCCGGGTGTCCGGGCCGCTCGACGACGACGTCGACGCCGAGTGGGTTTTCGACCCGGTGACGTCGACCGCTTACATCGAGTGCGCGCAGGCCTGCGGTCTGGCGCTGCTCGGCGGACCGCCCACCGTGGCGACGGCCCTCGCCGCGCACAGCCGGGGGGTGGGCCAGCTCGTCGACGCCGCGCTGCGGCACGGGGCCACCACGATCGTGGTGGGACTGGGCGGCAGCGGCTGTACCGACGGCGGTCGCGGTCTGGTCGACGCGCTCGGCGGCCTCGCCGAGGCGCGCCGCAGGCTGGCCGGGATCCGGCTGATCGCCGCCACCGACGTCGAGCATCCGCTGCTGGGGCCGATGGGCGCGGCGCGGGTGTTCGGCCCGCAGAAGGGTGCCGACCAGCCGACCGTGGAGCTGCTCGAGGAGCGGCAGACGCGGTGGGCGGCCGAACTCGACGCGGCGGCGGGCCGCCAGGTCAGCGCGCTGGCGGGTGCCGGTGCGGCAGGCGGCATCGGCGCGGCGCTGCTGGCGCTGGGCGCGCGGCGCGAATCGGGCGCGGCGGTAATCGCCGAACACACCCGGTTGGCGGCCGACATCGCGGCGGCGGAGCTCATCATCACCGGGGAGGGCCGCTTCGACGACCAGTCGCTGCACGGCAAGGTGGTGAGCGCCCTGGCCGCGGGGGCGGTGCCGCGGGGCGTCCCGGTGCTGGTGCTGGCCGGCCAGGTCACCCTGGGCCCGGCGGCGTTGAGCAAGGCGGGGATCGCCGCGGCCTACGCGATCGCCGACTATGCGGGCTCGGTGCAGCTGGCCATCGACGATGCCGCGAACCAGCTGGCGGGGCTGGCGCGGCGGACGGCGGCGGGGCTGACCGGGGTGAAGCCCGGCTGACTCGGGAATAGCCGCCGGACAAGGTACCGTTGAGGCAATTGGTGCATCCTGCGGGATCCCGTCACAGACATACCGAAAAGGGAGACGCAATGACTGTTTCCGAAGACTCCACGAGTACGGCCGAGACCACGACCGAAACCCACGGTGTGAGTTTGAGCGAAGCCGCAGCCGTCAAGGCGAAGTCGCTGCTCGATCAGGAGGGTCGCGACGACCTGGCCCTGCGCATCGCGGTCCAGCCGGGCGGGTGCGCGGGCCTGCGCTACAACCTGTTCTTCGACGACCGGGCTCTGGACGGTGACCTCACCGCGGAGTTCGGCGGCGTGACCCTGACCGTCGACCGGATGAGCGCCCCGTACGTGCAGGGCGCGACGATCGACTTCGTCGACACCATCGAGAAGCAGGGCTTCACGATCGACAACCCGAACGCCACCGGCTCCTGCGCCTGCGGCGACTCGTTCAACTGAGTTAGAGCTTCACGCTGCGGCCGTCCAGTACCTAATACTGGGCGGCCGTCCGCAATAGGTACGAGCACACCAGCAGCCTGTTGTCCTGGCGCAGCAGTTGCGCCACCCCCTGCTCCTCCTGGCGCGTATTGCCGCGCCCGCCGGAGGTCGGGGCCACCTTCATCGTGAACAGCACCTGGGCCTGATACGCCGACGAGGGCACGATCTTGTCGATCGAGGTCACCTCGGCCTGGGCGAACTGCCGCCGGAATGCGTCGCTGGACAGTCGTGCCAGCGCCTGATCCGAGCGGCGATCCCGGACCCCGTCGTACAGGCCGCACAGGTTGTTGCGCGCGATGGCGTCGAGGTCGCCCGTCGACAGTGCCGTCAGGTAGCCCTGGATCGCGCTTTTCGCGGCCCCGTCGGTCAGCGCCGCGCCGCCCATGGCCGGGCGATCGGTCCGGATGGTCAGGACCGCCGCCACGATGACGCCGACGAGCGCGAGCACCAGCAGGACCAACCAGAGCGTCCGGCGACGGCGCGGCTTCGGATAGGCCACCGGTGGCGGCAGCATGCCCGGGTACACACCGGGATACGCGCCGGTGGGGTTGTACTGATCGTCCGGATAGGGGAGCGGTTGAGGCTGATACGGGCCAGCCATCGATATGTCTCCTGGGGTCATCGGACGTCGCGACTACTACCACCGACCACATCAACAGCGTTGCTGGCCCATATAGTCGGCTCTTGTACGCAGGCTAGCGCACCGGCGCCGGAATCAGAGGCAGCGCTACTCCGGTATCGTTACCTAGATCAGCTATTGAATGAAGGGCGGACGCTTCGTGACCATCGCGGTGACCGGATCCATTGCCACCGACCACCTGATGCGCTTTCCCGGGCGTTTCTCAGAACAACTTCTCGCCGAGCACCTGCAGAAGGTGTCGCTGAGCTTCCTCGTGGACGACCTGGTCGTGCACCGCGGTGGCGTCGCCGGAAACATGGCGTACGCGATCGGCGTGCTCGGCGGCCGGCCGGCGCTCGTCGGCGCCGCGGGCGTCGACTTCACCGACTACCGCGAATGGCTGGAGTCGGCCGGCGTCGACTGCGACAACGTGCTGATCTCCGATACCGCGCATACCGCACGGTTCGTCTGCACCACCGACCTCGACATGGCCCAGATCGCGTCGTTCTATCCCGGCGCCATGTCGCAGGCCCGAAACATCAAGCTGGCCAACGTCGTCGAGGCCATCGGGGAGCCCGAGCTGGTGATCGTCGGCGCCAACGACCCCGACACGATGTTCCTGCACACCGACGAATGCCGGAAGCTCGGCCTCGCGTTCGCTGCCGACCCCTCCCAGCAGCTCGCCCGGCTGTCGGGGGAGGAGATCCGCCAACTCATCGACGGCGCCACCTACCTGTTCAGCAACGACTACGAGTGGGACCTGATGTTGTCCAAGACCGGCTGGACCGACGCCGACGTGCTCGGCCAAGTCGGCCTGCGGGTCACCACGCTGGGCGCCAAGGGTGTCGATCTGGTCAGCGCCGACGGCACCAACATCCACGTCGACGTGGTGCCCGAAACCGCGCAGGTGGACCCGACCGGTGTCGGCGACGCCTTCCGCGCCGGGTTCCTGACCGGCCGCAGCGCGGGGCTGAGCCTCGAACGTTCCGCGCAGCTGGGCTCGCTGGTGGCGGTTCTGGTCCTGGAGACCACCGGAACCCAGGAGTGGACCTGGAACCCCGACGTGGCCAAGACCCGGCTCGCCGGCGCCTACGGGGCCCAGGCCGCCGAGGAGATCGCGCAGGCGCTGGCCGGTTAGAGCTGAACCGGGTACTGCGGTTCGCTGATCTGCGGCACCACGCTGTGCTCGACGAAGATGGCGTGCCACAGCATGAAGATCAGCACCGTCCACAGTCGACGGCTGTGATCGCTCTCGCCGGCGCGGTGCTCGTCGAGCATGGTCCGGACGGCAGCCGTATCGACGAACTGACCGGCCTGCGAGGCGTCGATCATGCCGTAGGCCCAGTCCATCAGCTCGCCCGCGCGCAGCCAGTGCCGGATCGGCACCGGGAAGCCGAGCTTGGCTCGGTTCAGCACGTGCGCCGGCACGATCGGTTCCAGCGCGCGCCGCAGGGCGTACTTGGTGGTGGCGCGGGTGATCTTCTGGTCGAAGGGCAGCCGCGAGGCGACCGCGAACACCTCGGGATCCAGGAACGGCACCCGCAGCTCCAGCGAGTTGGCCATCGTCATCTTGTCGGCCTTGACCAGGATGTCGCCCCGTAGCCAGGTGAACAGGTCGATGTGCTGCATGCGGGCCACCGGGTCCCAGCCGGCGGACTCGGCGTAGATCGGCGCTGTGACGTCGGTGTGGGTCCAGTCCGGGTCGAACCCGGGCAGCACCGCGCGCAGGTGCGCGTCGGAGAAGCTGCGGGCGTTGCCGTAGTAGCGCTCCTCGAGCGTCAGCGAGCCGCGGTGAAGCAGGCTCTTGCCGCGCATTCCCTCCGGCAGCGGCCGCGACGCCTTGCCCAGCGACTTGCGCACCGGCCCCGGCAGATACTCGAACGGCTTGAGCGACAACGGTTCCCGGTAGATGGTGTAGCCGCCGAACAGCTCGTCGGCGCCCTCGCCGGAGAGCACCACCTTGACGTGCTTGCGGGCCTCGCGGGCGATGAAGAACAGCGGCACCAGCGCCGGGTCGGCGACCGGTTCGTCGAGATACCAGACGATCTCGGGCAGCGCCGCCACGAACTCGGACTGGCTGACCACCTTGGCGACGTGGCGCGCGCCGATCGCCTCCGCCGAGGCCACCGCCACGTCGACCTCGGAGAAACCCTCCCGCTCGAACCCGGTGGTGAAGGTGATCAGCCGCGGGTTGTGCCGGATCGCCAGCGCCGCGATCGCGGTGGAGTCGATGCCGCCGGACAGGAACGCGCCGACCGTGACGTCGGCGCGCATGTGCTTGGCCACCGAGTCCTCCAGGACCGCGGTGATCTCGTCGTAGCGGGCCTGCTCGCCGCCGGCGGCGAAGGGCTTGGCGGCGAATCGCGGGAAGAAGTACCGGCTGGTCTTCGGTGCCTCGCCCGGGCGGATCACCGCGTAGCAGCCCGACTCGAGCCGGCGGATTCCGCGGTGCAAGGTCTCCGGCTCGGGCACGTACTGCAGCACCGTGTAGTGCTGGACCGCGCGCAGGTCGATGCCGGTGTCGAGGCCCAGAACGTCGGCCAGGCCCAGCAGGCACTTCTTCTCGCTGCCCACGGCGGTGCCGCCCGGTCCGGTCGCCATGAACAGCGGCTTGATGCCGAACGGGTCGCGGGCACAGAACAGCTCATGGGTGGCGGTGTCCCACAGAGCGAAGGCGAACATGCCCCGCAACCGGGTCAGCGCACCGGCGCCCCAGTAGTGGTAGGCGGCCACGATCGCCTCGCCGTCGCCGTCGGTGGCGAAGACCGCGCCGAATTCGGACCGCAACTCGGCCCGCAATTCCAAGTAGTTGTAGATCTCGCCGTTGAACACCAGCACGTAGCGGTCGGGCTCGTCCGGCGGGCCCCAGCGCAGCGGCTGGTGCGAGTGGGCGATGTCGATGATCGACAGCCGGTTGAAACCCAGCACGACCTCGTCGTCAGCCCAGGTACCGGGCTCGTCGGGACCCCGGTGCCGCATCAGGTGCGACGCGCCGGCGACCGCCCCCACGACGTCTTCGGTGATGGTGCCGCCCGCTTGTCCTACCAGGGCCAGCAGTCCGCACACCCGGCCCAGTATGCCGCAACGCCGAGGGCCGGCCGAACCCGCGCCACGACCTAAATCGAGGTGTGCCGGGCTAGCTGTTCCCGCGTGGTCTACGCTGCGTAGTATTCGAGTGGGCACCGGGTCGGTCCGAGGCAATCGGCCCAGGTTGTGACATCAGGAGGAGCCAAGGTGACACCCCGCGGGCTAGGCCGTAGCACCACCCGCTCACGTCGGCTGCGGACGGTGGCGCTGGCCATCACGTTCGGTGCGCTGGCGTTGACGCTCAGTGGGTGCAGCTGGCAGGAAGTGCTCGGGCTGGGCTGGCCGAAGGGCATCACCCCGGAGGCGCACACCAACCGCGATCTGTGGCTCGGCTCGGTCATCGCGGCCTTCGTGGTCGGCGTGATCGTGTGGGGCCTGATGTTCTGGACGGCGAGCTTCCACCGCAAGAAGAAGGGCGACGACGAGTTGCCCCGCCAGTTCGGCTACAACATGCCGCTGGAGCTCGTGCTGACCGTCATCCCGTTCATCATCATCTCCGTGCTCTTCTACTTCACCGTCGTGGTGCAGGAGAAGATGATGCACCAGCGACCCCAACCCGGAAGTCGTCATCGACGTCACCGCCTTCCAGTGGAACTGGAAGTTCGGCTACCAGAAGATCGCGTTCAAGGACGGAACCTTCAACTACGAGGGCGCCGACCCGAGCCCGCAAGGCCGCGATGGTGTCCAAGCCGGAAGGCACCGACGCCCACGGCGAGGAGATCGTCGGCCCGGTCCGCGGACTGAACCCCGAAGACCGCACCTACCTCAACTTCGACAAGGTCGAGACGCTGGGCACCAGCGACGAGATCCCGGTACTGGTGCTGCCGGCCGGCAAGCGCATCGAGTTCCAGGTCGCCTCCGCCGACGTCATCCACTCGTTCTGGGTGCCGGAGTTCCTGTTCAAGCGCGACGTCTTCCCGGATCCGGAGGCCAACCACTCGGACAACAAGTTCCAGGTCACCGAGATCGACCCAGACGGGTGCGTTCGTCGGGCGCTGCGCCGAGATGTGCGGCACCTATCACTCGATGATGAACTTCGAGGTCCGGGTCGTCTCGGCCAACGACTTCAAGGCCTACCTGCAGCAGCGCATCGCCGGCAAGACCAACGCCGAGGCGCTGCAGGCGATCAACCAGTCGCCGGTCTCGACCACCACCCACCCGTTCGACACCCGTCGTGGCGAGTTGGTACCGCAGGCGAGCAAGTAGGGGAGCCGCTCATGCATATCGAAGCCCGGTTGTTCGAGATCCTCACCGCCTTCTTCGTCCTCGCGGCGGTCGTCTACGGCACGCTGACCGCGGTGTTCTCGCCTGGTGGAGTCGAGTGGGCAGGCACCACCGCCCTGGTGCTGACCGCCGGGCTCGCCCTGATCATCGGAACCTTCTTCCGCTTCATCGCGCGCCGCCTCGACACCCGGCCCGAGGACTACGAGGACGCCGAGATCAGTGACGGGGCAGGGGAGTTGGGCTTCTTCTCGCCGCACAGCTGGTGGCCGATCCTGATCGCGCTGTCCTTCTCGACCGCCGCCGTGGGCGCCGCACTGTGGCTGCCCTGGCTGATCGCGGCCGGCGTGGTTTTCGTGCTGGCAGCCGTGGCCGGGCTGGTCTTCGAGTACTACATCGGTCCCGAGAAGCACTGAACGGCTCCGCCGAAGGTCACAATCGAGGCGTTACTTGCTCCTCGAAGGGTGTGCTGCGAGCGCACCAGGGCCGTCCGGTTCGGTAGTGTTCTGCCAGGGCAACGGGAGCCGTCGGCATGCTGCGCGCCAGTCGCTGGCCCGCATGCCGCGGTGATGTAGTCGAAAGAGGATAGGCAAGGATGAGCGGGCCGAATCCGCCAGATGGGAAACCGGGCGATCAGGCCCCGGATCAGCCGACCGAGGAATACCGCGGCAATCTGACCGGCGACACCGGCACCCACTCGCAGGCCTACTCGGCGCCGGAGTCCGAGCAGTACACCAGCTCTCCCTACGTGCCGGCCGATCCGTCCCTCTACGACTACGACACCTACGAGCCCTACGACGCCGCCACCGAGCTGGTGCCGGACGCGGCGCCGCCGAAGTGGCCCTGGGTCGTCGGGGTGACCGCCATCGTCGCCGCGATCGCTCTGGTGGTCTCGGTGTCGCTGCTGGTCACCAGCACCGACACCAACCAGTTGGCCACCCCGCAGACGACGACGGTCAAACCGCCGCCGGTGCAGGACGAGATCACCACGACGGTGCCGCCGCCGCCGCCGCCTCCGCCGCCGACGCACCGAGGAGCCGCCGCCACCGCCGCCGCCACCGAGACGGTGACGGTCACCCCGGAGCCGCCGCCCCCGCCGCCTCCGCCCGCGACGACCGAGGCCGCCGCCGCCCCCGACGACGACCGCCCCGCCACCGCCGGCGACCACCACGCCGCCGGCCGGGCCGCGTCAGGTCACCTATTCGGTGACCGGCACCAAGGCGCCCGGGGACATCATCTCGGTGACCTACGTCGACGCTTCGGGGCGCCGGCGAACCCAGCGCAACGTCTACATCCCGTGGTCGTTGACGGTGACCCCGATCTCGCAGTCGGATGTCGGCTCGGTTCAGGCGTCCAGCCTGTTCCTGGTCAGCAGGCTGAACTGCTCGATCACGACCAGCGACGGCACCGTGCTGTCGTCGAACCAGAACAACTCCGCACAGACGAGCTGCTGATGGCCCGCGATCGAGTCGCCGCAGGCGCGACAGGACGGTCGGTCCCCGGAAACGGTGGACCGGCTGCTGGTGGGCGTGTGCGGGGCGATCTGGCTGGTGCTGCTGGCCGTCGGCGTCACCGCGATCGTCGCGCTCGTCGACCTCGGCCGCGGGCACACCCTGGGCGGCGAGGGCAAGCACACGCCGTGGCTGCTCTACAGCGTCATCGTGGTGTCGGCGCTGGTCATCCTCGGCGCGATCCCGCTGCTGATCCGGGCCCGCCGCACGGCCCTGGCCGAGCCGCACGAGTCCGTCCCGACCGCCGCCAAAGCCACCGCCGTGCACCGCCGCCCGGCCCCGCAGCGGGGCCCACGCGGCCCGCGAGGCACCGACCGAGAAGCTGAAGGTCTTCGGGACGGCGGTGGACCCCTACGAGCGCTACCAGCCGGACTACGCGCAGTCCTCGGCCTCGCGTCGGGCCGATCCGCTGATCCCCGCCACCGAGTTGGACCGGCTCTGGCTGCGTTGCACCGTGTCGATTCTGGGCGCGATCGGCCTGGCGCTGGTGGGCGTCGCCACCGCGACCTATCTGCTGGCGGTCGACAACGACACCGTTGCCTGGGTGGCGCTCGGCGTGGCCGCCGTCATCACGGTGCTGATGCCGGTGATTCCGGTGACGTACCTGCGCCAGCTGCGCGGTGCGCTGGAAGCGGCCGAACCGGCCTAGCGAGGATCGCAGCGCTCCGAATACGAAGGAACCCCCCGAGCCGGGCTCGGGGGCTTCCTTCGTCTCAGGTGACTGCTAGTGGTGGCCGTTGGAACCGTTCGAGCCGTTGCTGTCTCCGTTGGACTCGTCCTGCCGCTCCTTGCAGCGCGGTCAGCGCCCGCTGCTCCGAGGTGTGTGCAGCCTCGTTGAGTGCGGCGTCCTCGGATGCCGGGTCGGCGGTCAGGAAGCTGCCGCGGCCCGGCGCTGCCGCCGGAGCCCAGCTTGTTCATCCGCTTGGGCAGGGCCGCGCCCTGGTATTCCAGCGGAATCGGGTGGCCGTGGTCGTCGACCGGGCCGAGCGGCTGGTGCAGCTCGATGTAGGCACCGTGCGGCAGTCGCTTGATGATGCCGGTCTCGATGCCGTGCTCGAGCACGGCGCGGTCGCTGCGCTGCAACGCCACCGCCCAGCGGTAGGCGATGAAGTAGACCAGCGGCGGCAACACGAACGATGCGATGCGGCCGATCCACGTCGTCGCGTTCAGTGAGATGTGGAACTTGTAGGCGATGATGTCGTTCATCGCGCTGTAGGTCAGCACCATGTAGAAGGCGATCGCCATGGCGCCGATGGCCGTCCGCATCGGGGCGTCCCGCGGGCGCTGCAGCAGGTTGTGGTGAGCGTCGTCCCCGGTGAACCGCTTCTCCAGGAACGGATAGACGATGAGCAGGAAGAACACCAGGCCCATCACCAGCGCGACCAAGACACCGACGCGGCACGGTGTGGTGCCAGAAGTACAGCTCCCACGGCGGGAAGATGCGGGCCAGGCCCTCGGTCCACATCATGTAGAAGTCCGGCTGGCTGCCGGCCGAGACCTGGGAAGGCTTGTAGGGGCCCAGCTGCCAGATCGGGTTGATCTGCAGCAGACCGCCCATCAGGCCCAGGACACCGACGACCATCGCGAAGAAGCCGCCGGACTTGATCGCGAACACCGGCATGACGCGCACGCCGACGACGTTCTTCTCGGTGCGCCCCGGGCCGGGGAACTGGGTGTGCTTCTGGAACCACACCAGCGCGAGGTGAACGCCGATGAGCGCCAGGATGATTCCCGGGATCAGCAGGATGTGCAGGGCGTACATCCGGGGCAGGAAGATCCGACCGCGTCGCACTGGTAGCCGACGCCACCGCACGGGAAGTCGCCGCCGAACAGCGCCCAGTGCATCCAGGTGCCGATGATGGGCAGGCCCAGTGTGATCGAGGACAGCGCGGCGCGCAGGCCGATGCCGGACAGCAGGTCGTCGGGCAGCGAGTAGCCGAAGTAGCCCTCGAACATCGCCAGGATCAGCAGCAGGGAGCCGATCACCCAGTTGGCCTCGCGGGGCCGGCGGAACGCGCCGGTGAAGAAGATGCGGGCCAGGTGCACCATGATCGACGCGGCGAACAGCAGCGCGGCCCAGTGGTGGATCTGGCGGACGAACAGTCCGCCGCGGACCTCGAAGCTGATGTCGAGCGTGGTCTGGTAGGCCCGGGACATCTCGATGCCGCGCAGCGGCTGGTAGACGCCGTTGTAGGTGACCTCCGCCATCGACGGGTCGAAGAACAGCGTCAGGTACACGCCGGTCAGCAGCAGCACGATGAAGCTGTACAGCGCGACCTCACCCAGCAGGAACGACCAGTGGGTGGGGAAGACCTTGTTCAGCTGTCGCCGGACCGCGGCCGAGGGGTGGTAGCGAGAGTCGATGGCCTCGCCTTGTGCGGCAAGGGAATCAGCGAGTTTTGGACTCATGATGTGCGCTCCCAGAATGCGGGTCCGACGGGTTCGATGAAGTCGCCGTTGGCGACCAGGTACCCCTCTTTGTCAATAGTGATGGGCAGCTGCGCCAGGGCGCGCGCAGCCGGACCGAAGATCGGCCGTGCGAAATGCAGTGCGTCGAACTGCGATTGGTGGCACGGGCACAGGATGCGGTAGGTCTGCTGTTCGTACAGCGACGCCGGGCAGCCCAGGTGCGAGCAGACCTTGGTGTAGGCGAACAGGTCACCGAAGTTGAAGCTCTCCTGGCCCTGGCGCTTGACCACCCGCGGCATGTCGACCGGCTTGATGCGGATCAGCATCACCGGGTTGCGCACGCCCATCGCGATCTCGCTGAGCCGCTCGTGCGACTCCACGGTGGTGCCGTCGCCGTCGGACTCCCGCCACGGGAAAACGGTCTCCATACCGCCGGCGTCGAGGTCCTCAGGGCGCATCCTGACGAACGGCGAACTGCCCGGCATGCCGGTGGCGCGGGCGAGATAGATGGTCTCGCCGGTGAACCGGGGGGTCCAGCCCGAGGTCCACAGCACGGCCTTCTTGCCTTCGGCGGTCGGAACGACCGGCTTCCACGGGTTCTTGATCAGACCACCGATGAACGCGACCAGGGTGCCGACGCCGAAGGCGCCGAGCCCGATGCCCAGCGACAGCCCGATCATCTTGCGGCGCCGGATGGTCGAGCCCTCGAGCGCGTCGGTGAGGTTGGCTACCGCGGTTCGGCGGTCCAGCTCGCGACGAGGCCCCGTCGTGGCGGTCCTGGATCGAGATCTCCTCGGGGATGAACCGCTTCTGGAACAGCACCGCGCCGATACCGATCGCCAGGATCGACAGGCCGAAGGTCAGGCCGTAGAGCGGGGTTGCGAGGTTGTAGAGGAAGTTGCCCTTGGCGCCGTCCGGCTTGTACTCCCAGGGCCAGAAGACGAAGACGAGCAGCAGCGCCACGCCGCTGACGCCGCCGAGCAGCAACCAGAACGCCACGCCGCGCTCGGCACGCTTCTCGGCCCGGGTGCCCTCGACCGGCCAGCGGTTCTCCTTGAAGACGGTCTCGACGCCGTCGATCCGGCCACCGAGTTCGACGAGCTCCTCGCGCGACATCTGTGCGAGCTGCTCGTCAGTCGGCTGCCCGGAAATGCCTTCGCTCATGCCCTCGCCCCAATCCACAACGCCACGCCGATGACGGCGACCATGCCGATGATCCACGCCGCCATGCCCTCGGGAGCGGGCCCGAAGCCGCCGAGCCCGTACCCGCCGGGATTCGTCGTCTCCGACGCCGTCCGGACATAGGCGATGATGTCCTTCTTCTCCTCCGGCGACAGCTGGCGGTCGGAGAACTTCGGCATGTTCTGCGGCCCGGTCAGCATCGCCGTGTAGATCTGCGCCGGGGTGGCCATGTCCAGCGCGGGTGCGTACTTGCCGGATGACAGTGCGCCGCCCTTGCCGGTGAAGTTGTGGCACGACGCGCAGTTGAGGCGGAACAGGTCGCCGCCGCGGGCCACGTCGTTGCCGACCAGCGACTGATTGGCGATCTGGCCGTTGGAGTCACGCGGAACCAGCGGCCCGCCGCCGTTGGCCTGGACGTAGGCGCCCAGCGCGTCGATCTGGGCCTCGTCGAAGATCGGTGCTTTGCGCGGTGCCTGCGCTTCCCCGCGCATCGCGGGCATCCGGCCCGTGGAGACCTGGAAGTAGACCGCGGCCTCGCCGACGCCGATCAGGCTGGGACCGCGGCCCTGCACACCCTGCAGGTTCGCGCCGTGGCAGGTGATGCACGCGGTCTCGTAGAGCTGCTTGCCGGTGCGCAGCAGGGCCGACTGCGATTCGTCGGCGACCGCCACCTGCGGTGCGGGTGTCAGCGTGGCGGCCAGACCGCCGGCGACGCCCAAGCCGACCAGCAGCAATACCGCGCCGGTCAGGCGGCGGCGGAGCTTGCGACGCGCCTTGACGGTCCGCTCATCGCCACTCCGAGTCCGACCCGAGTTCTTGAGCATCGAACCCCTTCTCATCAACGGATGAAGTAGATGGTCGCGAACAGGGCGATCCACACGATGTCGACGAAGTGCCAGTAGTACGACACGACGATCGCCGCGGTGGCCTGCGCAGGGGTGAACTTGCTCAGTTTCGTTCTTATGAGCAGGAACACGAAGGCGACCAGACCGCCGATGACGTGCAGCCCGTGGAAGCCCGTGGCCAGGTAGAAGACGCTGCCGTAGGCGCTGCTCGGGATCGTCGTGCCGTGGGTGATCAGGTGGTAGTACTCGTAGGCCTGGCCGAGGACGAAGAAGGTGCCCATCAGGAACGTGATCACGTACCAGCGGCGCAGCCCGAAGACGTCGCCGCGCTCAGCCGCGAACACGCCCATCTGACAGGTGAACGACGATGCGATCAGCACCAGCGTCACCGGAACCGCCTGATACAGGTTCAGTTCGGTGGGCGGCGGCGGCCAGACACCGTTGGCCTGGGCGCGTGCAGTGAAGTACATCGCGAACAGTCCAGCAAAGAACATCAACTCACTGGAAAGCCACACAATGGTGCCGACACTGACCATGTTCGGTCGGTTCAGCGAATGCACGCGCGACGTGATCGCAGTTCCGGAAGTGCCTACAGCGCTCGTCACACCAAGAAGTATGACGCTTTGTAGTTGTCGAGGTACACCCAGGGGCCGAATTGGTCACAAGTCTGTGTCGGCGGGCTTTGGTCGGGGGTGCCGCGCGTGGGACCATCGGCCGGTGACATCGACGCCCACACCGCCCGCCGGGGGCCCCTCGAATGCGTCATGGCCGCAGGTCCTGGGCCGGTTGACGGCCGGTACGGAGCTCGCGCCGGGGCAGGCGGCGTGGGCGATGGATCAGATCATGACCGGGGTCGCCACCCCGGCTCAGATCGCGGCCTTCGGCGTGTCGATGAAGATGAAGCGGCCGACCGCCGCCGAGGTGCGCGAATTGGCCGACACCATGCTGGGCTATGCCCGTCGGGTGCCGACCGACGTGATCGGCACCGACACCGTCGACATCGTGGGCACCGGCGGGGACGGCGCCAACACCGTGAACCTGTCCACGATGGCCTCGATCGTGGTCGCGGCCGCCGGCGTGCCGGTGGTCAAGCACGGCAACCGGGCGGCCTCGTCGAGAAGCGGTGGCGCCGACATGCTCGAAGCGCTGGGCGTTCGCATCGACCTGGGCCCCGACGAGGTGGCCCACTGCGTGGCTGAGATCGGTATCGGGTTCTGCTTCGCGCCGGTGTTTCATCCGTCCTACAAGCACGCCGGGGCGCCGCGCCGGGAGATCGGCGTGCCGACGGTGTTCAATCTGCTTGGGCCGCTTACCAATCCGGCCGGCCCCCGGGCGGGGCTGATCGGCTGCGCGTTCGGGGACCTGGCCGAGGTGATGGCCGGGGTGTTCGCGGCCCGCCGGTCCAGTGTTCTGGTGGTGCACGGCGACGACGGGCTCGACGAGCTGACCACCACGACCACCAGCACGATCTGGCGGGTGCAGGCCGGCACCATCGACAAGCTGACGTTCGACCCGCTCGGTTTCGGGTTTCCGCGGGCCCGGATCGAGGAGTTGGTGGGCGGGGACGCCGACTACAACGCGGCGGAGGCGCACAGCGTGCTCGGTGGCGCCCGGGGCCCGGTCCGCGACGCCGTGGTGCTCAACGCCGCGGGCGCGATGGTCGCCCACGCCGGGCTAGCCAGCCACGCCGAATGGTTGCCGTCCTGGGAGGACGGGCTGCGCCGGGCCGCCGAGGCGATCGACTCCGGGGCGGCCGAGCAGCTCCTCGCGCGTTGGGTGCGGTTCACGCAGCAGCTCTGAGTCGGTCCGCTGCGCCTGCTCGGCAGCCAGCCGTGCCGATCGAGCGGTGGCGGCCCACCCCGCCCAGCGCCCGGCGGACGCCAGCGGAGATGCGAATCCCGTTGTCGCGGAGACTATCCGGACATCCGGTCCGGCGAGCCAGCGGGCGATGAGCCCGGTCTCCTCGACCAGCGCGCCGCCCAGCGGCGCCGGTTGGGGCAGCACCACCTGGGCGCCGGCGCGCAAGGCCTCGATCACCGGCATCGGCAGCACGCCGCGCCGCGCCGTGCCCGCCGCGGCCAGTTGGCCGTGCCGCACGACGGCAAGCTGCCAGCCGCCCGCGCCGTCGGGCGCGGCCGCCACCAACTCCTCGACGGCGGCCAGCGCGCGTAGTCGTTGCCCCCGCCAGAGCACCTCGACGGCCGCCGAGGTCTGGTCGCGCAGCCGGGCCGCGCTCTCGTAGCGTGCCGCGCCGGCCAGGTCGGCCACCCGTTGCACGGCCGCGGCCAGCGCGGTGTTGTCAGCCCCGTCGATCAGATCGGCCGCCCGCCGCGCGGCGCCGGCGTACTCGGCAGCGGACACTCCCCGCGATGCCGGGCAGGGCGAGACCTCGCGCGGTGGGCAGGACTCGCCGTGCTCGCCGTGCCGTCCGATGCGGGTCGTACAGGTGCGCAACCCGACGAACCGGGCGAGGAGTTCGGCGACGTCGACGGCGTCGGCGCGGGAACGGAACGGTCCGATCGCGCGGTCGTGGCGCGGCGCGCGCACCGCGGAGAGGCGCGGATAGGCCTCGTCGGTCAACACCACCCACCACCATCGGTGCGGAAACCGGGAGCGCCGGTTGTAGGGCGGGGCGTGCGCCGCCAGCAGGCGGAGCTCGCGAACACCGGCCTCCAGGGGGTGGGCGCACTCGACATGGTCGACCGTGGCCGCCAGCCCGACCATCTCCTTCATCCGGGTGCGCGGGTCGGAGCCGTTGAAGTACTGGCCGACCCGGCGGCGCAGGTCGGTCGCCGTGCCGACGTAGAGCACCTCGCCGGTGGGGCCGCGGAACAGGTACACCCCGGGGCGGTTCGGCAGGCGCTGGGCCAGCACCCGCTTGCTGCGCTGGGCGCTGGACACGTTCGGCAGGTAGGAGCGCAGGTCGCTGTAGGTGTGCACGCCCTGGTTGCCGACCCGCTCGATCAGTGCGTGCAGCACGTCGACGGTAGCCCGGGCGTCGTCGAGGGCCCGGTGGGTCGGGCGGGTGGCCGAGCCGACGAGTTGGGCCAGTGTGCCCAACCGCACGCTGGGCGCCTCCTCGCGGGTGAGCACCCGGCGCGCCAGGCGGACGGTGCACAGCACCGGCGGCCGCGGCCAGGCGATGCCGCACTGTTCGGCGGCGGCGCGCAGGAACCCGGTGTCGAACCCGGCGTTGTGGGCCACCAGCACCGCGCCCTGTGCGAACTCGAGGAACATCGGCAGCACCGCGTCGATCGTCGGGCGCGTCGTGCACCATCGCGGTGGTGATCCCGGTGAGCCGCACGATCTGCGGGGGGATCGCGCGCTGCGGGTCCACCAGGGTGGCGAACTCGCCGAGCACCTTTCCGCCGCGGACCTTGACCGCGCCGATCTCGGTGATCGCGTCGGCCGGGCCGCCGGGGGCGGTGGTGGGACGCCCGCCGGTGGTTTCGAGGTCGACGACGACGAAGGTGGTGTCGCGCAGTGACAGGTCGGCGGCCGGGTCGACGTCGGCGAAGCTCAGCTGAACGTCTGTTCGCGGGCCGGCCACAGTGCACGACGCTAGGCAGTGGCACCGACAGTTCCCGGCCGCCACTCCGTGCCGAGCCGAACTTGTCGGTGCCCCTCGCTAGCGTGCGGTCAGGCCGACGAGAGGAGACCGACATGGGACAGGCCACGGACGATTCACAGGACGAACCGGTGGTCATCGACTGTGACGACTGCGCGGTGCGGGGATCGGGGTGCGGCGACTGTGTCGTGAGCGTGCTCCTCGGTGTGCCCGAAACTTTGCTCGGCGACGAGCGCGCGGCCCTTGAAGTACTCGCTGAGGCGGGTCTGGCGCCCCGGCTGCGACTGGTCCCGATCCATCGTCCCGGGGGTACGGGCCTGGCGAGTTAGCGTCCTGATAGGTTTGACGGCACGATTGTGACGGGTGTTGTCACATGTGACAGAGCCTTCTGTTAAATCTTTCTCTTACGTTGGACAACGCCGATGCCATTTCGTAACCTATTCGAGACCTGAGGCATATCGACGACGCCAGTCGACGGCACTTTAAGGATGTCCAATCTTGAAGTTTGACCGCATGTTTCTGACTGCACACGTTCTTCGACGCCCAGTAGTAGGTGCGATCGCGGGCATCACCGTCCTCGCAGGTGTTATTGACCGGCACTGTGCACGCCGACCCGGCCGATGACGGCGTGGCAAAGCTCAACGAGCTCTCCCGGCAGGCCGAGCAGCTCACCGAGTCCATGCATTCGGCTCAGCTCGACCTCGACAACAAGCTGCAAGTGCAGGCCGCCGCGGAGAAGAAGCACGCCGACGACGTTGCCCAGGCGTCGATGCCGCCAAAGGACAGCTGGCTACCTATCAGGGTGCGGTCGACAAGTTTGCTGCAGCGGTCTACATGGGTGGCCGTACTGACGGTTTGAACGCCATTCTGACCGCCGAATCGCCGCAGGGCCTGATCGACAAGATGGCCGTGCAGAAGGTGATGGCCACCGAGATGTCGGCCCAGATGCAGAGCTATCGCCGGGTCAGCGAAGAGGCCGTCCGGGCCGAGGCGGAGTCGGCGAAGTCGGCCGCGGACGCCAAGACCGCTGCCGAACAGGCCGCCGCGGTGCGCGCCGACCTGCAGCGCAAGCAGTCGCAGCTGCAGGTGCAGATCGCGAT
The DNA here is from genome assembly GCA_963753095.1 of uncultured Actinomycetota bacterium. Taxonomy (GTDB): domain Bacteria; phylum Actinomycetota; class Actinomycetes; order Mycobacteriales; family Mycobacteriaceae; genus Mycobacterium. Next base: position 276,334 of record CAVWBC010000005.1, on the reverse strand, counting down.
CGTCAAGTCGCGCTACCAGACGCTGCGCCCCGACCAGCGCACCGCCCTGGCCGCGCCGGGTCCCGTCCCGCCGCCGGAGATCCTGGCTGCGCCGGCACCTGAGGCGCTGCCGCCGCTCGACGCCGCACCGGTCGAGGCGCCGGCTCCCCGAGGCCGTCCCGCTGGCCGCCGTGCCATCGCCGGGCGCCGGCAGCGGTGAGGGAGAGATCGCCGTGCAGGCCGCGCTGACCCGCATCGGCTCGCCCTACTCGTGGGGGGCGGCCGGTCCCGGCGCCTTCGACTGCTCCGGTCTGGTGATGTGGTCGTTCCAGCAGGCCGGCATCTTCCTGCCGCACTCCAGCCAGGCGCTGGCCGCCGGCGGACAGCCCGTGTCGATGGACGAGATGCAGCCCGGTGACCTCGTCACCTACTACTCCGATGCCTCGCATGTCGGCATCTACATCGGCGACGGCATGATGGTCCACGCCTCGACGTTCGGCACCCCGGTGCGCGTCGCCCCGGTGAACAACGCACCGATCCACAACATCCGTCGCTACTGACACCCGCTTGCGCCGCAACCGCCTTTCGGTGATCCTGGCGGTGCTCCTCGTCGCCCAGCTGTTCGCCGCCGGTGCCGATCAGCGCAGCGTCGCGTCACCCTGCCGGCGCCGCACCACCGCCGCACTTCCCGCGCCGCACCCGCTGGTTGTCGGCGATGGCCGAACCGTGCGGTTGATCAGCCTCGGCGGAACCCGTACCGACGCTCTGCTCACCCGCATCGAAGGCGACATCGGTGACGCCGTCGCGCGGTCGAGACGTTCTGGGGCACCGACTGGGACCGCGAGATCGTGGTGATCGCCACCGATTCCGAACCCCAGTTCGCCGCCGAGGCGCGGCTGGACCCCCGGCAGCCGTGGACCGACATCGCCGCCGTGTCGGTCGCCGATCACGTCGACCTCGACCACCGCAGGGCCAGCGGCCAGCGCATCGTCTTCGCGCCGGGTGCGTCGGCGATGCGCGACGAGGCGCTGCGAATCGTGTTGACCCACGAGTTGTTCCACCTCGCCGCGCGCGCCGACACCGCGCCCGACGCCCCGCGCTGGCTGGTCGAGGGCGTCGCCGACTTCGTCGCCCGCCCGCCCGCCGCGCCGCCGCCCGGCGCCGCCGCGAACCCGGCGTTGCCCACCGACGCCGACCTCGACGTGCCCGGCGCGCCGCGCTCCGCCGGCTACGACCGGGCCTGGTGGTTCGCCCGCTTCGTCGCCGACAGCTACGGCGTCGACGGCGCTGCGCCGCCTCTACGTCGCGGCCTGCGGGCCGGGGCACGGCGATCTGGCCACGGCGGTCCGGCAGGCGCTCGGCACCGATCTGGCCGACCTACGTGCCCGCTGGGCGCGGTGGCTGACCGGATAGCGTGGACGCCGATGACGCGGATCCTGCTGGTCACCAATGACTTTCCGCCGCGCCGCGGCGGCATCCAGTCCTACCTCGAGCAGTTCGTCGACCGCCTCGCGACCGCCGGTCAGCACCAGCTCACGCGTGTACGCCCCGCAATGGAAGGGTGCGCCGGACTACGACCGCGCCGCCCCGTACCGGATCGTGCGCCACCCCGGCACGTTGATGTTGCCCGAGCCGGGGGTGGAGCGCCGGATGCACGAGCTCATCGCCGAGGAGAGCATCGAAACCGTGTGGTTCGGGGCGGCCGCGCCGCTCGCGCTGCTGGCCTCGCGGGCCAGGCACGCCGGCGCGCACCGGATGCTGGCCAGCACGCACGGTCATGAAGTCGGCTGGTCGATGCTCCCGGTCGCGCGGTCGGCGCTGCGGCGGATCGGTGACACCACCGACGTCGTGACCTTCGTCAGCCGCTACACCCGGGGCCGGTTCGCCTCCGCGTTCGGACCGCACGCCAGCCTCGAACATCTGCCGCCCGGCGTCGACACCGACCGATTCCGCCCCGACACCGCCGCCCGCGACGAGCTGCGCGAGCGGTACGGACTGGGGCAGCGCCCGACCATGGTCTGCGTATCGCGGCTGGTTCCGCGCAAGGGCCAGGACATGTTGATCAAGGCACTGCCCGACATCCGTCGCCGAATCGACGGCGCCGCCCTGGTGATCGTGGGCGGTGGACCCTACGAGCACACCCTGCGCCGACTGGCCGAGCGGTTCGACGTCGCGGCGGATGTCGTGTTCACCGGCGGGGTGCCCGGCGCGGAGTTGCCCGCCCACTACGCGATGGCCGACGTGTTCGCGATGCCGTGTCGCACCCGCGGTGCCGGCCTGGACGTCGAGGGCCTGGGCATCGTGTTCCTGGAGGCATCCGCGAGCCGGGGTACCGGTGGTCGCCGGCCGCTCCGGCGGCGCTCCGGAAACCGTGCGGGACGGCCAAACCGGGCGGTCGTCGACGGCCGCGACCACGACCAGATCGTCGCGGCCGTCGGCGACATCCTCGCCGACCCGGGTCAGGCGCAGCGGATGGGCGCGGCGGGGCGCCGGTGGGTCAGCGACGACTGGAGCTGGGCAAGCCACGTCGCCCGGCTCGCAGAGCTGCTGACGGTACCGGGCTAACCTGTGCCGATGCGGGATGTCACGAATCATTGCCGGGATGGTCACGGCGGTCACCGCGGCCGCCGTCGTCGGATTCGCCGCACCGGCGCAAGCCGAAGACTGCCCCGACGTCGAGGTCGTCTTCGGCCGCGGCACCGGCGAGCCGCCCGGCGTCGGCCGGGTCGGGCAGGCCTTCGTCGACGCGCTGCAGTCCCAGCTGGGCGGGCGCAGCGTGGCCGCGTACGGGCTGAACTATCCGGCGAGCCTGAACTTTCTGGCCGCTGCGTCCGGCGCGGACGACGCAGCCGCCCGCATCGCCGACATGTCGGCGCGCTGCCCCCAGACCACGCTGGTGCTCGGCGGGTTCTCCCAGGGCGCGGCGGCGGTGTCGATGCTGGCCGGCGTGCCGCCGGTGGGACAGCGGATCGGTTCCATCGGCTCGGCTCCGGCGTTGCCGGCGGCCGGCGCCGACCGGGTCGCCGCGGTGGCGGTGTTCGGCAATCCGGGCGCGCTCTTCGGCACCCCGCTCTCGACCACCGGGGCGTTCGCGGGCCGGGCCATCGACCTGTGCAGCATCGGTGACCCGATCTGTTCGCGGGGCCGGGACCGCGCCGCGCACAGCGCCTACGAGTTCTCGCCCTACCCGGAGCAGGCGGCCGGCTTCGTCGCTGGGCTGATCTAGCGGCTCAGCGGTTTCTTGGCTTTCACCGCTACCCTCGCACGGGTGTTGCTCACCCCCGTCGCTGATCAGGGCCGGAATGCCCGCGTCGCATCCCTGACCGGGCTGCGTGCGGTGGCGGCGCTGCTGGTGGTGGCCACCCACGCGGCGTTCGCGACGGGAAAGCTCAGCCACGGCTACGTCGGGGTGATGGCGGCCCGGCTGGAGATCGGGGTGGCCATCTTCTTCGCACTGTCCGGATTCCTGCTGTTTCGGCCCTGGGTGAGCGCGGCCACCGCAGGCGGGCAGGCTCCGTCGTCGGCCGACTACGCCAGGCGGCGGCTGCGCCGCATCATGCCCGCCTACGTGGCCACCGTGCTGCTGGCCTACGGCGTGTACTCGGTGTACTCGACGGGACCCAACCCCGGACAGAGTTGGGCGGGTCTGCTGCGGCATCTCACGCTGACGCACATCTACACCGACAACTTTCTGACAACGACCCTGCACCGCGGGCTGTCGCAGACCTGGAGCCTCGCCGTGGAGGTGGCGTTCTACGCCGTGCTGCCGCTGCTGGCCTACCTCCTGCTGGTGGTGCTGTGCGACCGGCGATGGCGACCGGCGCGGCTGCTGGCCGGGTTGGCCGCGCTGGCGGCGATCAGCATGGGGTGGCAGGTCGTGCTGATCAGCACCGACTGGCTGCCCAACTCCGCGGGGATGTGGCTGCCCGCCCATCTGGCGTCGTTCGCCGGTGGCATGGCGCCTGGCCGTGCTGGCCGAAACGGGGGTGCGCGCACCGGCGAGGCTGGCGGTTCCCATCGGCACTGTGCGCCTTCCTCGTGGTCTCCACCCCGCTTGCCGGCTCGGTCATCGCGGGGCCGGTTCGGCTGTGGCAGCCGTTGGTCAAGACGGTGCTCTACGCGGTGATCGCCACCCTGGTGGTGGCGCCGGCGGCGCTGGGGGACCGCGGGCTGCTCGACCGGCTGCTGAGCGGCCGGGCCATGGTGTGGCTCGGCGGCATCTCCTACGAGATCTTCCTGCTGCACGTGCTGGTGATGGCCATCGTGACCGGCGCCGTGTTGCGTTGGCCGCTGTTCACCGGCTCGCTGACAACACTGTTCGTCACGACGTTGGCTGCCACCGTTCCGCTGGCCTGGCTACTGCACGCGCTGACGCATCGGTCCCGAGCTCAACCCGAGTAGTCCGGGCAGCCCGCGAATGCCGAAGGACCCCAGTCCGGATGGGCTCGGATATTGGCCGTGCACCATGCGGCGCCGTCCTCGGTCGTGCTCTTCCAGATGTAGCCGTTCTGCTCCTTGATGGCGGCCTGGCCCTCCGGGCTGGCCGCGGAGTTCCCGGACACGCCGGGGCCGGCCAGGGTGGCATTGCAGTTCAGGAAGAGCAACACCGAGTTCTGGGCGAAGGGCGCATTCTGCGAGCGGGTGACGATGCACTCGTCCTGGGGTAGGGCGGTGCCGGTCCTCGACGCGACGATGGCAGTCCTGCCGGAGCTCGCGATCGCCTGCGATGCGTCCCCGTAGGTCTGGCCCGCGTAGCTGTCGGCGCCGGCGACCCCCGCTGACCACACGGCTGTGACAGCGGCGATCCCGGCCAGAGCGAGGGCGACTCGGTGGTGTTTCACAACCGGAAGTCTGACGTCTCGACGCCGTTACTTGGCATAGATCGCCTCAATTTCTTCGGAGAACTTCTCCGCCACCACGTTGCGCTTGACCTTCAACGTCGGTGTCAGCTCACCGGTCAGCACGGTGAAGTCGCACGGCAGGATGCGGAACTTGCGGATCGACTCGGCATGCGAGACATGGGTGTTCGCGTCCTTGATGGCCAGGTCGATCTCGGCGAGTAGGTCCGGGTCGGTGCGCAGGTCGGCCACCGAGTCGGCGGCGGCCTTGCCGTGGTGGGCTTTCCACACGTCGAATGCCTCGGGGTCGATGGCGATCAGCGCACCGATGAAGGGCTGCTTGTCGCCGACGGCCATGGCCTGGCTGATCAGCGGGTGGGCCCGCAGTGCGTCTTCGAGCACGGCCGGTGCGACGTTCTTGCCGCCGGCGGTGACGATGATCTCCTTCTTGCGCCCCGTGATCGACAGGAAGCCGTCGGAATCGATGCTGGCCAGGTCGCCGGTGTGGAACCAGCCGTCGACGATCGCCTCGGCGGTGGCCTTTTCGTTGTGCCAGTAGCCGCTGAACACCACGCCACCGCGCACCAGCAGTTCGCCGTCCGCGGCGACGGCCATGCTGTTGCCGGGCATCAGCTTGCCGACGGTGCCCACCTTGAGCTCGCCGATCCGGTTGATCGTGATCGCGGCGCTGGTCTCGGTCAGGCCGTAGCCCTCGTAGATCGACAGGCCCACGCCCCGGTAGAAATGTCCGAGCCGCTTGCCCAGCGGCGCACCGCCGGAGAGGGCGGCATGGCAGTCGCCGCCGAGTGCGGCGCGCAGCCTGCCGTACACCAGCCGGTCGAACAGGGCGTGCCCGGCGCGCAGCGCCAGGTTCGGCTTGCCGCCGGATTCCTGCGCCTCACTCCACGCGATGGCGGTTTTGACCGCCATCGCAAAGATCCTGCCCTTGCCGCTGTCCTGGGCGTTCAACTCCGCTGTGTTGTAGACCTTTTCGAACACTCGCGGCACCGACACCACGATGGTCGGCTTGAACACGCCCAGCATCGGCACCAGGTTCTTGATGTCATTGGTGTAGCCCAGCGTCACCTTGTTGGCGAACGCGGTCATCGACAGCGCCCTGGCCAGCACGTGCGCCAGCGGCAGGAACACCAGCAGACGCTCGTGCTGGCGCAGGAGGGTGGGGAAACAGACCGCCGCCCCGCGGGTCTCGTAGAGCAGGTTGGAATGGGTCAGCTGGCAGCCCTTGGGCCGACCGGTGGTGCCGGAGGTGTAGATCAAAGTCGCCGGGTCGCTCGATCGCAGGCCATCCAGCCGCCGCTGCAGCTCGGTGGGGTCCACGGTGGCGGCCGCCTCGGTCAGTGCGTCGAGAGCGGTCACCCCCGACGACTCGATGCGCAGCACCTTGCGCAGGGCCGGTAGCTCGTCATGCAGTTCCTTGACCATCTGGGCGTGCGCCTCGGTCTCGGTGAACACCAGCATCGAGCCGGAGTCCTCCAGCACCCAGCGCACCTGCTCGGCCGAGGACGTCTCGTAGATCGGAACCGTCACCGCGCCGACGGACAGAATCGCGTAGTCGAGGATCGCCCACTCGTAGCGGGTGGCCGACAGGATGGCGACCCGGTCGCCGGCCTGCACCCCTTCGGCGATCAGGCCCAGGGCCGCCGACCGGATCTGCGCCGCGGCTTCAGCGCAGGTCACATCGGTCCACACGCCGTCGGTCAGCCGCTGGAAGATGACGTGGCCCGGGTCGTTGCGCTCGTGGGAGAACACGATGCTCGCGACGTTGTCGTGCTCGTCGACGGGGAACGGCGACGGAACGCTGTATTCGCGCACTGGAAAACCTCTTGTGAAATAGCGGATTGTCGCGGTCCAGAGTAGTCGGCGGCGCACCGGCGCTGTGACCACGTTCACCGCGGTGGGCGAGCGACGGCATCGGTCCCGATATGTGAAGCTGGTCGAATGAACAACATCCAGGTGGCCGACGAGACGTTCGTCGCCGCCGATCCCACGGCCGTCGGCCGCGCGGTGTCGGATCCGGCGAGCTGGCGGCGGTGGTGGCCGGACCTGCATCTGGACGTCGTCGAGGACCGGGGCGACAAGGGCGTCCGGTGGACGGTGACCGGCCCGCTGACCGGCACCATGGAGATCTGGCTGGAGCCGGTGCTCGACGGAGTGCTGCTGCACTACTTCCTGCACGCCGAGCCCGCCGGGGTGGCGGCGTGGCAGCTGGCCAAGATGAATCTGCCGAAGCTCACGCATCGGCGCAGGGTGGCGGGCAAACGGATGGCCTTCGAGCTCAAGACCACACTGGAGGCGGCCCGGCCGGTGGGTGTGGCGCCCGGGCGCTGATATTTGGTCACGTCTCCGGCCGGAAGGGTACGGTTTTGACCAACAGCTAGAGCGATGGGAACCAGCAAAAGTGGCTGACAAGACGGCGCAAACCATCTATATCGACGCGGACCCCCGCACCGTGATGGACGTCATTGCCGACATCGATTCGTACCCCCAGTGGGTGTCGGAGTACAAGGAGGCCGAGGTTCTCGAATCCGACGCCGCGGGCTATCCGAAGACCGCCCGGCTGGTACTGGAAGCGGCAGTGCTGCGGGACACCATGGTGCTGGCCTACGACTGGCCGGCCGACCGGAAGTCGGTGCGCTGGTCGCTGGTCTCCAGTTCGCTGCTGAAGGCGCTCGAAGGTGCATATACGTTGGCGCCCAAGGGTTCTGGTACGGACGTAACCTACGAGTTGGCCGTGGATCTGATGATCCCGATGATCGGTCTGCTCAAACGCAAGGCCGAGCGGAGACTGACCGACACCGCGCTCAAGGACCTGAAGAAGCGGGTCGAGGGCTGAGTGGAGCCCGGTCCCAATCCCGCCGCCGATGCGGGCCTTGCTGCTCGGGCCCGCATCAGCTTCTTCGTCGGTAAGGGCGGGGTAGGCAAGTCGACACTGGCGTCGGCGACCGCGGTGTCGGCGGCGCTCAGCGGGGAGCGCGTGCTGGCGGTGTCCACCGACCAGGCCCATTCGCTCGGCGACGTGCTGGGCGTCCCGGTGCCGCCGACCGGGTCGCGGGAAGCGGTGCGCGTGCTCACCGAGGAGGGCAGCGGCGACGCCGGCGGCGGCCACCTGGACGCGCTGGCCCTGGACACCCTGGCACTGCTGGAGGCCAGATGGCGGGACCTGGCGCCGGTGCTCGCCGGGCGCTTTCCCGATTCAGACCTCAAAGACATTGCACCCGAAGAGCTTTCCGCGTTTCCCGGGATCCAGGAAGTGCTCGGATTGCACGAGGTGGCGCAGCTGGCCGCGTCGGGGGACTGGGACTACGTGGTGGTCGACTGTGCTTCCACCGCCGACGCGATGCGGATGCTGACCCTTCCCGCGGCGTTCAGCCTGTATCTGGAACGGGCGTGGCCCCGGCATCGCCGGCTGAGCGCCGCCGTCGATGACGCGCGCAGCGCGGCCACGGTGGCCCTCGTCGAGGGCGTGGCCGCACGGGTCGAAGGACTGTCGGCGTTGCTGACCGACGGTGACCGGGTCAGCGCCCACCTGGTTCTCACCGCCGAACGGGTGGTGGCCGCCGAGGCCGTGCGCACCCTGGGCTCGCTGGCGCTGATGGGAGTGCGGGTCGCCGAGCTCATCGTCAATCAGGTTTTGGCGCAGGATGATTCATACGAGTACCGGAACCTGCCGGATCACCCGGCGTTCGACTGGTACGCCGAGCGGATCTCCGAGCAGCAGACCGTGCTCGACCAGCTCACCGCGACCATCGGGGACGTACAACTGCTGCTCGCACCGCACCTGGCCGGTGAGCCGATCGGACCCAAGGCGCTCGGCCAGTTGCTCGACAATGTGCGCCGCCGGGACGGATCCCCGCCGCCGGGGCCGCTTCGGCCGGTCGTGGACCGCGAATCCGGCTCCGGGCTCGATGCGGTCTATCGCATGCGGCTAGAGTTGCCGCAGGTCGACTCGGGTGCACTGACTTTGGGCCGGGTCGACGACGACCTGATCATCGGCGTCGCGGGGATGCGGCGCCGGGTTCGACTGGCATCGGTACTGCGCCGCTGCATCGTGGCCGACGCCGCGCTGCGAGGCAGCGAGCTGACGGTGCGCTTCAGACCCAACCCGGAGGTGTGGCCAGCATGAGTGGACCTCACCCCGACATCGGGCCCGAGCTGCGGCAGCTGGCGCAGGCCATTCTCGACCGTCTGGATCCCGCGGTGCGGGCTGCCGCGGCCATGGCCTCGGCCGCCGGCGGCGGGCCCGGCAAGTGCCAGCAGGTGTGGTGCCCGGTGTGCGCGCTGGCCGCGCTGGTCAGCGGGGAACAGCACCCCATGCTGACCGTCATCGCCGAGCACAGCGTCGCGCTGATGGCGATGGTCCGGGCGATGGTCGCCGACCTGGATTCCTCGGGGGCGCCGCCGGACGGGCCGCCGACATCTCCCGGGGACGGCCCCGGTTCGCGGGGCCCCGGGCCGGCCCGCTACCAACCCATCCCGATCACCGTCGAGGAGTAGGCGCACCGCCGGGTTGTCGCCGAGTTGTTTCGCGGTCTCGACCGGTCAGCCGGTGGCCGGGCACACAACCTGGGTAGAGTTGGCGCAAAGCGCTAGCCCCGGGTGCGCCCGAGTGGGAGGGTCTATGTGGTACTGGCTGTTCAAGTACGTCTTCATGGGTCCGTTGCTGGCAATGCTCGGCAGGCCGAAAGTTGAAGGACTCGAACACATCCCGGCTTCCGGGCCGGTGATCCTGGCCAGTAACCACCTGGCGGTTGCCGACAGCTTCTACCTCCCGCTCGTCGTCCGGCGGCGGATCACGTTCCTGGCCAAGTCGGAGTACTTCACCGGCACCGGGCTCAAGGGCTGGTTCAACCGCTGGTTCTACACAGCGGCCGGACAGGTTCCCATCGACCGCACCGACGCCGACGCCGCTCAGGCCGCGCTCGACACCGCCGAGCGGCTGCTCAAGCAGGGCAAGTTGCTGGGCATGTATCCCGAGGGCACCCGTTCGCCCGACGGCCGGCTGTACAAGGGCAAGACCGGGCTGGCCCGACTTGCGCTGGAGACCGGCGTCCCGGTCATCCCGGTCGCGATGATCGGTACCGACGTGGTGAACCCGCCCGGCTCGAAGATGTGGCGGTTCGGCCGGGTGACGGTCAAGTTCGGCAAGCCGATGGACTTCACCCGCTTCGAGGGCCTGGCCGGCAACCGGTTCATCGAACGCGCCGTCATCGACGAGGTGATCTACGAGTTGATGACGCTGTCCGGGCAGGAGTACGTCGACATCTATGCCGCGACGGTCAAGGAGTCCGGCGCTAAGCCGGCCGCACCAGATCAGCCGCCGGCGCGGATTCCCCAGACCGCGGCGGGCTAGCCGCCATCCGCGTTGTGACGGTGACGCCGGCGGCGACGATGACCGCCGCGGCCCACCACACGTAGGACATCCCGAGCAGCTGGCGCCACCAGGACGCCGTGGACTCGTGGTGTTTGGGCAACAACTCCAGCGGAGTCCAGACCATCAGCGCCACCCCCGCCGCGCTGAGCAACGCCAAGACGACGTTGCGCCGGCGGTAGGCGACCACGGCCGTGGTGATCAGCGTCGGCAGTGCCCACACCCAGTGGTGCGACCAGGACACCGGCGAGACCATCAGGCCGAACAATGCGACGCACATGAGGGCGAGGGTGGGCTCGCCGGCGGCGAGCACGCGGCGGACCGCCCAGACGGTCACGCCCAGCACGGCGAAGCATGCCGCCGTCCACAGCAGGAAGTGCGTGGTCTCACCCAGACCCAGCCGCGCCAGCGCCCCCGCGATGTTCTGGTTGGTGTTCAGCGACGCGCTGCCGATCCGTTCGGTGTCGCGCACGGTGGCCGACCAGTACTGCCAGGAATCACGCCAGGCCAGCGCCACCCCGACCAGGCTGGCCGCCACGAACGAGACCACGGCGGTGAGCGCGGCGCGCCCGTCGCGTCGTAGGGCGAAGTAGAGCAGGAACACCGCGGGAGTCAGCTTGAGGGCGATCGCCAGCCCGAGCAGGACACCGCGCGGCCAGGGTGTGCGCCGCGGCACGCAATCGGCGATGACCAGTGTCATCAGCACCACATTGATCTGGCCGAAGGCGAAGTTGGCGGCGACGGGTTCGAGGTGGACCGTGGCCAGCGCCACGAGGCCGCCCGCCAGCCAGCAGCGCCGCAACCAGGCCGGCTCGGAGGTCACCGACGAGGTCGCCCACACATCGAGGCGGGTCAGCACCAGCCCGGTGGACACCAGCAGCAGCACCAGGGTCAGCACCGTGATGGCCACACTGGCCGCCGGGAACGACAGCCACGCGAACGGGCTGAACAGGATGGCCGCCAGCGGCGGGTAGGTGAACGGCAGGTCGAGCCCGATCTGGGTGTGGAACGTCACCCCGTCGGCGTAGAGCGGGCGGCCGTCCAGCCAGGCCCGTCCGCCCATTCGGTAGACCTCGATGTCGATCCGGTACGGGAGGTGGCCGAACAGCTGCCAGCCCGCGTAGACCAGGGCCACGACGATGAGTACCTGCACCAGCCGCCAGCCCACCGGCAGCCAGCGCCGTGCGTTCGGCGACGCCAGGCCGCGCCCGATGAGACTGCCCACGTCGGGCGACCGCCACGTACTCATGTCGCGACCAGACTATCCGGGCGCGTCGGCGCCCCGGGCGATATGTCCGCTACGGTGCGCGCCGCGTCGGAGTTTGGGCGTAAGTTTTGCGCCGTGCCTTTCAGCGTGCACTTCGACGTCATCGCCCCGGGACGCCTGCCCCTGATGTGGTGCCTGATCGCGTTCATCCTGACGTTCTTCGTGACTCGGACCATCGTGCGCTACATCCGCCACACCGCCGACAACACCGGCACGCGCAAATGGTGGCAGCCCCGCAACATCTCCAGTTCGGGGGGAGTGCACATTCACCATGTGGTGATCGGCGTGGTGCTGGTACTGCTCTCCGGCGTCGCCATGGTGACCCTGGCGGTCGACGGGGGAGTGCCCGAATTCACGGCCACTGCAATTGTTTTCGGTATCGGTGCGGCGCTCGTGCTCGACGAGTTCGCGCTGATCCTGCATCTGGAGGACGTGTACTGGAGCGAGGACGGCCGCACCTCGGTCGACGCGGTCTTCGTGGCGGTGGCGGTGGCCGGCCTGCTGGTGATGGGCTTCAACCCGTTGTCGTTCTTCGACATCGGGATCTGGCGGGACGACACCTCCGTCGCGGCCCGCCTCAGCGTGGTCGCCCTGGCCGCGCTCACCCTGGCGCTGGCGGTCGTGGTGCTGCTCAAGGGCAAGCTGTGGACCGGGCTGGTGGGCATGTTCATCACCCCGTTGCTGTTCATCGGTGCCATCCGGCTGTCCCGGCCGCACGCACCGTGGGCCCGGTGGCACTACCAGGACAAGCCGAAGAAGATGCACCACGCGCTGGAGCGGGAGCGTGACATGCGCCGGCCCGTCGTGCAGGCCAAGCTGTGGCTTCAGCACTTCATCGCCGGCGAGCCCCGCTTCCCGCAGGACGCCGAGGTCGATGCCGAACTCGACCGCGAGATCCACGCCGCACCCGCACCCGCGCCTGCTGAGCCGGGCCAGCCGGTGGCCGAACCGCAGGTCGCGGCGAAGACCGCGGGATAGGTTCGCCTCGTGCGCTTCTTCTACGACACCGAGTTCATCGACAACGGGCGCATCATCGACCTGATCTCGATCGGGGTGGTGGCCGAGGACGGCCGCGAGTTCTACGCGATCTCCACCGAGTTCGATCCGGAATCCGCCGGGCGCTGGGTGCGCACCCATGTGCTGCCCAAACTGCCCTCGCCGGCCTCCCAGCTGTGGCGGTCGCGACGGCAGATCCGAGAGGGCCTCGAGGAGTTCTTCAACATCGACGGCGACGAGCCGATCGAGCTGTGGGCCTGGGTGGCCGCCTACGACCATGTGGCGCTGTGCCAGCTGTGGGGCCCGATGACCAGTCTGCCGCCGCAGATTCCGCGCTTCACCCGGGAGCTGCGGCAGTTCTGGGAGGACCGTGGCTGTCCGCGGATGCCACCGCGGCCGCACGACACCCACGACGCGCTGGTCGATGCGCGCCACAACCTGCGCCGGTACGCGCTGATGACCACGGGAATCGACCGCGGGCTTGCTGACGGCCCCGCCAATTCCCGCAGGTAGCCTGCCTACGCGCTGGTCAAAACCGCTGTTCTGGCCGGTTACCATGGACGGGTGAACTGGACCGTTGACGTACCGATCGATCAGCTGCCGTCGCTGCCGCCGCTGCCGGCGGAACTACGTGCCCGGCTGGACGCCGCCTTGGCCAAGCCGGCCGCCCAACAGCCCAGCTGGGATGCCGGGCAGGCCGCGGCGATGCGCACGGTCCTGGAGAGCGTGCCGCCGATCACCGTGCCGTCGGAGATCGAGAAGCTCGCCGGCCAACTGGCCGCGGTGGCCCGCGGGGAGGCCTTCCTGCTGCAGGGCGGCGACTGCGCCGAGACGTTCGCCGACAACACCGAGCCGCACATCCGCGCCAACATCCGCACCCTGCTGCAGATGGCGGTGGTGCTGACCTACGGCGCCAGCATGCCGGTGGTCAAGGTCGCCAGGATCGCCGGGCAGTACGCCAAGCCGCGCTCGTCGGATATCGACGCGCTCGGGCTCAAGTCGTACCGCGGCGACATGGTCAACGGTTTCGCCCCCGACGCGGCGGTGCGTGACCACGACCCGTCCCGGCTGGTGCGCGCCTACGCCAACGCCAGCGCGGCGATGAACCTGGTGCGGGCGCTGACGTCGTCGGGCCTGGCGTCGCTGCACCTGGTTCACGACTGGAACCGGGAGTTCGTCCGCACCTCGCCGGCCGGTGCCCGCTACGAGGCCCTGGCCGCCGAGATCGACCGCGGCATGCGCTTCATGAGCGCCTGCGGGGTCAACGACCGCAACCTCGACACCGCGGAGATCTACGCCAGCCACGAGGCGCTGGTCCTGGACTACGAGCGGGCCATGCTGCGCCTGAGCGAGGACCTTCCGCTGGAGGATCCGCAGCCCCGGCTGTACGACCTGTCGGCGCACTACGTCTGGATCGGGGAGCGCACCCGTCAGCTCGACGGCGCGCACGTCGCCTTCGCCGAGGTGATCGCCAACCCGATCGGGGTGAAGATCGGGCCGAACATGACTCCCGAGCTGGCTGTCGAGTACGTCGAGCGCCTCGACCCGCACAACAAGCCGGGCCGGCTCACCCTGGTCAGCCGGCTGGGCAACCACAAGGTCCGCGACCTGCTTCCGCCGATCATCGAGAAGGTGCAGGCCACCGGCCATCAGGTCATCTGGCAGTGCGACCCGATGCACGGCAACACCCACGAGTCCTCGACCGGATACAAGACGCGGCACTTCGACCGCATCGTCGACGAGGTGCAGGGCTTCTTCGAGGTGCACCGGGCGCTGGGCACCCACCCCGGCGGCATCCACGTCGAGATCACCGGCGAGAACGTCACCGAGTGCCTCGGCGGCGCCCAGGACATCTCCGACACCGACCTGTCCGGTCGCTACGAGACGGCCTGCGACCCGCGGCTGAACACCCAGCAGAGCCTCGAACTCGCGTTCCTGGTCGCGGAGATGCTCCGCGACTAGCCGATCAGCCCCGGCCCGCTGCGTCGAGTGAGGAATCTCGCAGTCATCGTGCGAGTAGCGCCCTGCGGGGCTCCTCACTGAACGTCGGCGATTAGCCGATCAGCCCCGGCAGGTTCGTCCCCAGGGTCCACGCGCCGGCGGCGACCAGCCCGGTGAGCACCAGCACGGCCAGCACCCAGAACGCCAGCACGCGCCGGGCCCGCTGCCGCGCCCATGCGAACTCGCTCATCTCGATCCCGGCGAACTGGCTTGCCGCACTGGGGTATTCGGCGTCATCCAGCTCGATCGGCGACGGCGCCCAGTCCTCGGGCCCGCGGGTGAGCTGACGGGTCGGGTGTTTGACCGGTTGCCCGGTGCCCAGAACGGGAACCGGTGGACGTCGGTGGTCGACGGTCTGGTCGGTCGGGCGGCTGTGCAGCGCCGTGGCCGCGGCGTGTTGCGCGGAGTTCGTCGGCGCGGGCACCCGGAACTTCGGCAGGTTGAGCTCGCCGGCGATGGCATCGAGCTCGTCGCGCATCGCCGCGGCGTCGGCGTAGCGCTGGTCGGGATCGCGCGAGGTGGCCCTGCCGACGAACTCGTCGAACTGCGGCGGCACCCCGCCGATGGCCGAACTCGGCAGGGGCACGTCCTGATCCATCCGCGCGTACGCCACGGTCAGGGGGTTGTCGCCGGTGAACGGCGTTGTCCCGGTGAGCAATTCGTAGGCCAGGATGCCGACGGCGTAGACGTCGCTGCGGGGACCGGTCTGGCCGCTGCTGACCTGTTCCGGTGACAGGTACGCCGCGGTGCCGAGGATCACGCTCGTCGATGTGATGCCCGCCTCGGCCAGCGCCCGCACCAGGCCGAAGTCGACCAGCTTGACGTCGCTGTCGTCGGAGATCAGCACGTTCTCCGGCTTCACGTCGCGGTGCACCAGGCCGGCCCGGTGCGCGACCGCCAGGCCGCTGAGCACCGGGCGCAGCACCGCCGCGGCGGCGTGCGGCGGCATCGGCCCACGCTCGCGCAGCAATTCACGCAGGGTGCCGCCCTCGATGAGCTCCATCACCAGGAACGGGCTCGCGGCGTCCAGCCCCTGGTCGTACACCGCGACCAGCCCGGGATCCTTGAGCTTGGCCACCGCACGGGCTTCGAGCTGGAACCTGGTGAGGAACTGGGAGTCGTTGGCGTAGCGCGAATCCATCACCTTCAGCGCGACCGGCCGGTCGAGGCGCACGTCGAGCCCGCGGTAGACGGTCGACATGCCGCCGGTGGCGATCTTGGCCTCGACGCGATACCGGCCGTCCAGCAACGCGCCGACGAGAGGGTCCGACGTCACCGACACATGGTAAGCCCCGGCTCTAGACTGACCCGGTGAGCAGCATTCCGGCCGGTGACGATGTTCTCGATCCCGACGAGCCCGTCTATGACCTTCCGACCGTCTCCGAGTTGTTGGGAGTGACGGTCACCAAGGTGCATCAGCAGCTGCGGGACGGCCACCTGGTGGCCGTCCGCCGAAACGGTGTGCCGATGATTCCGCAGGCCTTCTTCACCGAATCGGGGGCGGTGGTCAAACACCTGACCGGACTGTTGGCGGTGCTGCGCGACGGCGGCTACCAGGACACCGAGATCCTGCGCTGGCTGTTCACCCCCGAACCGTCGCTGACCGTGACCCGCGACGGGGAGCGAGGCGCGACCGGCAATGCGCGTCCGGTCGACGCGCTGCACGCCCACCAGGCCCGCGAGATCGTTCGCCGGGCACAGGCCATGGCGTACTGATCAGGCTGATCAGGTCGTAGCCGAAATTCCGGCCCGGTCGGTGCGGTGCAGCCAGTACCAGGCACCCACCGCGCAGGCCGTCGCCAGCAGCACGTGCAGCCAGGAGTACATGCCGTGCGACCCGTCCGGCTTGAAGATCACCATGATCCACGTCGAGAACCCGGCGATCAGCGCGATCGCGGGGCGGGACTGGGCCAGTGCCGACACCACCGCCAGCGGCCAGCTGTAGTACCAGGGCAGCGCCGCCGGCACGAACAGCACGACCACGAGCATCGCCCAGGCGATGCCCGTCAGCGCCTCCCGGTCGTCGTGGCGGAACCGCCACCACAGCACCGGAAGGCTCACGGCGATGATCGCGATGCCGATGATGCGGGTGGCTTCGAGCACCGCGTAGAAGTTGACCGGCATGAAGAGCCCGCCGATCGCATTGGTCAGGTTGGCGACCGCGGTCGGGATGGTCAGCCAGTTGATGATCTTCACCGAGCCGGCCAGGGCGGTCAGCCAACCCAGACTCACGCCGGCAAGTGTCGACAGGACGGCGAAGACGGCGACGAAGATCGCCAGCGAGGCCACCGACGCCACGCCGAACGCGCGTGGTGCCGAAACGTTCCTGCGCTCGCAGATGTGGCGCATCCACACCCACACCATGAACGGCAGGGCCAGCACCGCGGTGGCCTTGACCGCCACGGCGACGGCGATCAGCGCCGCACCGGCGGCATGCTGACGGGAGAACGTCAGGGCGATGCCGGCCATCATCAGCCCGACCATCAGCATCTCGTTGTGCACCCCGCCCATCAGATGGATGATCACCAGCGGGTTGAGCACGCAGATCCACAGCGCCACCGCACCGTTGGCGCCGATGTGGCGGGCCACCCTCGGCGCCGCCCAGATCAGCAGCGCCAGACCGGGCAGCATGCACAGCCGCAGCAGCATGGTGCCGGCCACGACGTGGTTGCCGACGATCATCGTGACGAACTTGGCCACCAGGATGAACGCCGGGCCGTAGGGCGCGGTGGTGGTGGTCCAGATCGGACTCACGTTGTCCAGCAACGAATTCGGGTTCTCGATCGGTCCGACGGCGTAGGGATCGAAACCGTCGCGCAGCAGCGCGCCCTGCGCCAGATAGGAATAGGTGTCGCGACTGAACAGCGGGACGCTGAGCAACAGCGGAGCAACCAGAATCCGGTGGTCGCGACCATGGTGTACTCGCTGGTGCACTATTGCCAGCCTGCCCGGGTCGCTTCGCCGGGCACCACCCGGCGGCCCAGCCACAGCCAGGCGAACAGCATCAGCGCGACGCCGGCCCACAACAGCACCGACGACACCACCAGGCCGTGGCCGAAGCGCAACCAGGACAGGTGCAGCGACTCCAGCAGCGGGTCGTGCAGTCGGGTGCTGCCCGCGCCGAGGCCGCCGAGCGCGATCAGCGCTGCGCCGAGGAACCCGAGCAGTGCGGGCGGCCCTCGTCGGCGGTGGTGAATGCCATCAGGCGCGCCAGGCCGGTAGGCGCGGTTGACGTGGCTGTCGGGTGCGACATTCGTCTAGGCCGACCGGTCGGCGGCCAATCTGGCGAGCTCGGTCAGCCCGACCTTGGCCGGCGCATTGATCGGGGCGCTGTCCAACAGGTTCAGCGCGCTGACGGGTGAGCGATGCCGATATGTTCCTCCACGGCGGCCAGTGCCCCGACCGCCACGATCGCCTCGCACAGCTCGCCGACCTGGGCATCGGTGAGTTCGGTGCCGACCGCGGTGCGCAGCAGTTTGGCGGCGGCCTGATCCGAGTCGTCGGCACGCTCGACGGCCTCGGCGAGCAGCACGGTGCGCTTACCGGAGCGCAGGTCGTCGCCGGACGGCTTGCCGGTGACCGCCGGGTCGCCGAAGACGCCGAGGACGTCGTCGCGCAGCTGGAACGCCACCCCCAGGTCGGTGCCCAGCTCGTGGAACAGCGCCTGCACATCGGGTCGGTCGGCGGCCGCCGCGGCGCCCAGCTGGAGGGGCCGCGACACCGTGTAGGACGCGGTCTTGTAGGTGTTGACGTTCATCGCCGACGCGATCGACTCGGCACCGGAGGACTCGGCGACGATGTCGAGGTACTGCCCGCCGAGCACCTCGGTGCGGATGTCGGACCACACCCGCTGAACCCGGAGCTGGCCGGCGCGGGGGAGGTTCACCGCGGCGACGATGTCGTCGGCCCAGACCAGCGACAGGTCGCCGAGAAGGATGGCGGCCGAGCGACCGAACTGGTCGGACGAACCGCGCCAGCCGCGGCCGCGATGCATCTCGGTGAAGTGCACGTGCGCGGTCGGCATCCCTCGCCTGGTCGCGGAGTCGTCGATGACGTCGTCGTGCACGAGTGCGCATGCGTGCAGCAGCTCCAGGGCCGAGAACAGCCGCAGGATCTCGTCGTCGACGGCACCGTGCGGGTCGGGAGTGACCGCGCGATAGCCCCAGTAGGCGAAGGCCGGCCGCAGCCGTTTGCCGCCTCGGAGCACGAAGTCTTCCAAGGCGGCGATCAGCCCGTCGTAATCGCTCGCCGATATAGGCCGCCTGCGAGCGGCGATCCGCCAGATACCCGCGTAGCTGATCGGTGACGGAGCCGGCCAGCTCGAGCGCTGACGGAGCTGTTGCCTCGACGCTCAGCGCTCGCCCCTTTCTCCTGTGCACACCAACCTCCGGTGGGTGCAACCAGAGTAGAGCGTGCCGGCGTTTTCGCCCTACTGAGGTTGCTGCTCGGCGGGTGGGCCGAGCAGCGCCCATTATGCTGTCGAGGTGACAACCGCAGGTTCGGCCGACCGCCAGGCGCTTTCGGTGGTGGACCGCCTCCGGGAGATGGGCCGGGATCGGGTGCCGTTCTCCGTCGAGTTCTTCCCGCCCCGCGACGAAGCGGCCGAGGCCCGCCTGTGGCGCGCGGCGCGCACCTTCGAACAGCTCGGGCCGGCGTTCGTGTCGGTCACCTACGGCGCCGGGGGCTCCACCCGCGACCGGACCATCCGCATCGTCGGTCAGCTGGCCGAGGAGACGACGCTGCTGCCGGTCGCCCACCTGACCGCGGTCGGCCACAGCGTGGCCGAGTTGCGGGCGCTGGTCGGCGCCTTCGCCGATCGCGGCATCACCAACCTGCTGGCGCTGCGCGGTGACCCGCAGGGTGGGGTGCACAACGAGTGGGTCAAGCACCCCGACGGCTTGGAGTACGCCGTCGAACTGGTCGAGCTGATCCGCGGGCTTGGCGACTTCCGGGTCGGCGTCGCATCGTTCCCCGAAGGCCATCCGCGCGCCATCGACGTCGAGCACGACACCGCCAACCTGGTCGCCAAGCTGCGGGCGGGCGCGGAGTACTCGATCACTCAGATGTTCTTCGAGGTGGACGACTACCTGCGGCTGCGGGACCGGGTTGCGGCGGTCGACCCCGAGCAGGGCGCCAAACCGATCATCCCCGGGCTGATGCCGATCACCTCGCTGCGCACGGTCACCCGCCAGGTGGAACTGTCCGGGTCGCAGATTCCGCCGCGGCTGCTGGAGCGGCTGACCCGCGCCGCCGGGCCGGGGCCCGAGGAGGACCGCGACGAGGTCCGCAAGATCGGGATCGAGTTGGCCACCGAGATGAGCCGGCGGCTGATCGCCGAGGGTGCGCCGTGCCTGCACTTCTGCACGCTGAACTTCGCGCGGGCCACCAGCGAGGTGCTGGCCAACCTGGGGATGACGATCGCCGTCTAGCTTTCGACGTCGTCGGTTCCGTCGCCTCCGTCTGAGTTGGCGAACCGGGGCGATTGGTCCCGGTTGATGTAGGCCAGCGAGCCGATCACCCCGGCGACGACCAACGACGCCAATCCCAGCCACAGCGCGGCGCCGGTGAACGAGCGGGTGCTCGGATCGGTGAAGCGGGCCTGGGCGCTCATCGTCGACACCACGCCCGGTTTCAGCGTCCACTGCACGACGTCGCTGTCCACCCGCTCGCCGTTGGTCGAGGTGACCTCACCGGGAAAAGCGACGGTGAACTGCACGTCGGCGTCGGGATCGCTGAGGCTGGTGAGATCGACACGGCCCTCGAGGATGACCAGGTTGCCGGCGCGCCGCAGCGAGATGTCGACGCCGGTGGCCTCCCGGTTCATGTTGGCCAGCTGTGGGAGTTCGGCGAAGGTGATGTCGGAGAACACCGCCTCGGAGCCGACGTAGCCGTCGCTCTCGTACCTCGACACGGCGATCTTCTGGCTGAACGGCAGGTTCAGGTCGAACTGGGGGCCTAGGTCCTTGTCGTCGCGCGGTTTGGCGGCCGCGATGATCTGACCGGACACCTGATCGTCGGGCGAGACCGTGATCGACGCGTGCACGCGAACGCAGCCCACCGCGAGCGGCGCCACGAAGAGCAGCAGCAATGCCAGTGCTCGGCGGCGCAGGCGGCGGGATCGGTCGTGCACGAGGGGTATCGTGCCAGACCCGGGTGCCCGGCGGGGCGAACGTCACTCACCCGCCGCCGGGACGGTTAGAGCGGCAGGGTGCGGCCGAGGATCGCGAAGGCCCGCGGATCGCCGGCGAAGTGGTATCCCCGGATGATGTCGGTGAAGCCCAGCCGCCGGTACAGCCGCCAGGCGCGGTTGGCTTCGCCGGTGATCTCCGGGGTCGAGAGCAGCACGTTCGCCTCGGCACGGTCCGACAGCAGCCGGCGCGCCAGCGCCTCGCCAAGGCCGTGGCCCTGCGCGCGGGGGTGGATGTGCAACTCGGTCAGTTCGAAATAACTGGTCATCAGCTGGTTGATCCGGTCGCTCGGGACACCGACGCGGTGCAGACCCTGCACCACCTGCTGCTGCCACCACTGGTCGGGCGCCCCGCAGTAGCCGTAGGCCACTCCGAGCAGCGGCGCCATGCTGACGTCGGCGTCGGTGGGAATCGCGTCGACCGCGGTGGCGGACTCCACGGCGGCCACGGCCTTCCAGCCGCGCCGGCGGGTGTGTTCCAGCCACATCGACGCCCGCTGGGCCTGCGTGCCGCGCGGATAGCGCATCGCGTCGACGTACACGGTCAGCGCGTCCTGAAGCCGGCGCTGCATGTCCTGGGGCGACAGCTCGATGAGGAAAGTCGCCAACGCCTCGGTGCCCCTGTTCGTCTCCGGATTCAGCATGCGTCCACCGCCCATTATCGGGGTCGGTTCCACCTCAACCGCGGGTCCGGTCGTGACGCCGGTCTGACATCGTCGACACCCCGGCGGAACAACTGCTGGACACGGCTACAATCGGGTGAACCAACTGGGTGGTACGGGGCACCTTCAGCTCGTATCATTTGGTTAGTTGCCCCATCGGTGCGCGTTGATGCGGGCAGCCAATACTCATCGGATTCGTGACCGGTCACGTCGGCAAGGAGGGACGAATGCCACTCTCCGATCATGAGCAGCGCATGCTCGATCAGATCGAGAGCGCGCTCTATGCCGAGGACCCCAAGTTCGCTTCCAGCGTTCGGGGTGGGTCCTTGCGTGCGCCGTCGACGCGGAGACGACTCCAGGGTGTCGGCCTGTTCGTGGTCGGACTGGCCATGTTGGTCGCCGGGGTGGCGTTCAAGGCCACCATGATCGGAAGCTTCCCGATCCTGTCGGTGATCGGCTTCCTGGTGATGTTCGGCGGGGTCGTGTTCGGCATTACCGGCCCGCGGGTGGCCGGCGGGCGGGAGCGACCGGGCGGTACGCCGGGTGGGACCCGCCAGCGCCGCGCGAAGGGTGGCGGCGGTTCGTTCACCAGCCGGATGGAGGATCGCTTCCGCCGCCGTTTCGACGAGTAGCAGCGATTTCACCACGCACGGGGTAGCCGGGAGGCTGCCCCGTTTTTCTTGTCCCCACTTTGCGCCACCGGCGTTGAGCTGGGCTTTCCCACCTTGGCTACCGCGCCTTTCCGGCTGCCTGCGCCCCGGTGGGGCGGCGAGTGGGGAACATGCCCGGAAATAAGCCGCGTGGTGGAGCAAAGTGGGGGATTGTGGGGTATTGTGGCGTCTAACGGAGCGACGGAGGCTCCGGGGCGTTCAGGGGCAAGGAGATGTGCACAGCATGTTTCTCGGCACCTACACGCCCAGGCTCGACGACAAGGGGCGGCTCACGCTGCCCGCCAAGTTCCGCGACGCGCTGGCAGGAGGGTTGATGGTCACCAAGGGCCAAGACCACAGCCTGGCAGTGTTTCCGCGGGCCGAGTTCGAGAAGCTGGCCCGGCGGGCCGCGCAGACGTCCCGGAGCAATCCGGAGGCACGGGCGTTCCTGCGCAACCTGGCGGCCGGCACCGACGAACAACATCCCGATGCCCAGGGCCGCATCACGCTGTCGGTCGATCACCGGCGCTACGCCGATCTGTCCAAAGACTGCGTGGTGATCGGCGCCGTCGACTTCCTCGAGATCTGGGATGCCGAAGCCTGGCAGGAATACCAGCAGACCCACGAAGAGAACTTCTCCGCGGCCAGCGATGAAGCACTCAGCGACATCATCTGATCCAGCGGCTCAGCCGCACGCCGTCCGTGCAACGTGGTCTCTGCCCGAACCGACCCTGACGTACTTCCCCAACGCCAGGTTCGCGATTTCGGACAGGGACCTCGATGCAGGGGCGGCGCCCCGTCTCCCGGGAGGTCCCGCCGTGTCCGACTCCGGTGACCACCCCCATCCCGCCGGACACATCCCGGTCCTGGTGGATCGCTGCGTCGAACTGCTGACCCCCGTACTGACCCGCAATGCCCCGGACGGATCCGGTGCGGTCCTGCTCGACGCCACGCTGGGCGCCGCGGGCCACGCCGAACGGTTTCTCACCGACTTCCCGGCCCTGCGCCTCGTCGGGCTCGATCGCGACCCCAACGCGCTGGCGATCGCGACCGACCGGCTGGCCCGGTTCGGCGACCGGGTGACGCTGGTCCGGACTCGCTACGACGGCCTCGCGGCTGCGCTGACCGATACCGGTCGTCCTGCGACGGGTTCGGTCGACGGCATCCTGTTCGACCTCGGCGTCTCCTCGATGCAACTCGACGAGACCGGCCGGGGATTCTCCTACGCCCAGGACGCACCGCTGGACATGCGGATGGACCCCGATGCACCGCTGACCGCCGCGGAGATCCTCAACACCTACGACCGCAGCCGACTGACCGACATCCTGCGCCGCTTCGGCGAGGAGAAGTTCGCCCATCGTATCGCCGGCCTCATCGTCGAGCAGCGTTCCCGCGCACCGCTTTCCACCACCGCGGAACTGGTCGAGATCATCTACCGCGGCATTCCGGCGCCGGCTCGGCGCACCGGTGGCCACCCGGCCAAGCGGACGTTCCAGGCACTGCGCATCGCCGTCAACGCCGAGCTGGACTCGCTGAGCACGGCGCTGCCGGCTGCGATGGCGGCGCTGCGGCCGGGCGGGCGTCTGGTCGTGATGGCCTACCAGTCGCTGGAGGACCGGATCGTCAAGACCACCTTCGCCGCCGCGACCGCGTCCCGAACCCCTGAGGGCCTGCCGGTGGTGTTGCCCGGCCACGAGCCGGACTTCGAGGCGCTCACCCGCGGCGCCGAACGCGCCGGCGCAGACGAGATGGAACGTAATCCGCGCAGCGCGCCGGTACGCCTGCGGGCCGTACAGCGCGTCGCACCGGGGAGCCGGGAACTGGGAGGGAACTCATAATGAAGGTCGGGCGCAAGGCACCCACTCCGCAGGACCGGCAGCAGACCAGGAAGCGCAAGCCGGCACCGGCGCGTCGAGACACTCCGGAAAGCGCGAAGCGTACCCGCCGCGCCGTCGAGGCCGCGCCCCGCGCGACCCGGCAGCGCAGCAGCGCCCCGGCCCGCCGCGAACCGCGCGGGTTGCGACAGGGTCCGCAGACCGCCCCCACCGCCCGGCCGGCGGAACGGCAGGCCCGCCCCAAGACATCGAGCCAGGCCAAGGCTCGGTCGAAGGCTCGTAAGGCCAAGGCGCCCAAGGTCATCCGCCCGCCATTGCGGGAACGGCTGATCGCCCGACTGGCCACCCTGGACCTGCGCCCGCAGCGGCTGGTCGCCAAGATTCCGTTCGTGGTGCTGGTCATCGGCGCGCTCGGCATCGGGCTGGCGATCACGCTCTGGTTGTCCACCGACGCCGCGCAGCGCTCGTATCAACTGGGCACCGCCCGCGCCACCAACGAGGCGCTGAGCCAGCAGAAGGAAGCCCTAGAACGCGATGTCCGCGAGGCGCAGTCGGCGCCGGCGCTCTCCGAGGCCGCCCGTAACCTCGGGATGATCCCGTCGAAGGACACCGCGCACCTGGTGCAAGACCCGGGTGGCAACTGGGTCGTCGTCGGAAAGCCCAAGCCCGCGGAGGGCGTGTCGCCGCCACCGTTGAACAGCAAGCTGCCCGACGAGAAGCCACCCGCCCCGCCCGTCGCGCCGGCCCCGAAGCCCAAGCCGGGCAGCCTCGGATCCGTCGAGGTCCCGGTCCGGGTGACCCCGGGGGCCACGCCGCTGACCGGCATCCCGCCGCTGACCGGCATCCCGCCGCTGACCGGCTCCCGCCGTCGCCGGCACCGAGGTGCCGTTGCTCGCCCCGTCGCCGACCGACCCCGGCGCCCTGCATGCGCCCGCCGGGACGGTACCCGGCCCCGCGCCGATGGCTCTGCCGCTCAACGTGCCGGGTCCGATCAACGTGCCGGGTCCGGCCGACGTGGTGATGCCGGCCGCCCCGCAGTTGCCGACCGATGTCGTGCCCCCGGCCCCCGCCCCGGCGCCGGTTCTGCCCCCCGTTGGAGCGGCGCAGTGAGTCGGGCCGGGCGGCCCGCACCCCGGCCCGAGAACCAACGCAAGAAGCGCGCCGTTGCGGCGAAGGCAACCCCGCAGACGCCGGGTCACGGCCGCTCGGCCAAGGCGCGGCGGACACGAGAGTTGACCGAAACGACCTTGCGCACAGCGTCGTTCGCGTTCCGGCACCGCACCGGCAACGTCGTCATCGTCCTCGCCCTGATGGTGGCCGCGGCCCAGTTGTTCAACCTCCAGGTGCCGCGGGCGGCCGGCCTGCGGGCCGAGGCGGCCAGCCAGCTCAAAGTCACCGACACCGAGAAGGCGGTGCGCGGCAACATCGTCGACCGCAACGACGACAAGCTGGCGTTCACCGTCGAGGCCCGCGCTCTGACCTTCCAGCCGGCCAAGATTCGCAAGCAGCTGACCGAGGCCAAGCAGAAGTCACCGGCGGCACCCGATCCCGACAAGCGGCTGATGGAGATAGCCAGGGACGTCTCGGGCAAGCTCAACAACAAGCCCGACTACGCCACCCTGCTGAAGAAGCTGCGCGGCAACGAGACGTTCGTCTACCTGGCCCGTGCGGTGGACCCTGCCGTCGCCACCGCGATCACCAAGAAGTTCCCGGAGGTGGGCGCCGAACGCCAGGACCTGCGCCAGTACCCGGGCGGCTCGCTGGCGGCCAACATCGTCGGCGGCATCGACTGGGACGGCCACGGACTGCTCGGCCTGGAGGACTCGATGGACTCGGCGCTGTCCGGCACCGACGGATCCGTCACCTACGACCGCGGCTCCGACGGCGTGGTCATCCCGGGCAGCTAGCGCAACCGCCACGACGCGGTCAACGGTTCCACCGTGCAGTTGACGCTCGACGACGACATCCAGTTCTACGTCCAGCAGCAGGTCCAGCAGGCCAAGGACGCCTCCGGCGCAAAGAACGTCTCGGCGGTGGTTCTCGACGCCAAAACCGGTGAAGTGCTGGCGATGTCGAACGACAACACCTTCGACCCGTCCCAGGACATCGGCCGCCAGGCCGACCGGCAGATGGGCAACCTGCCGGTGTCCTCGCCGTTCGAGCCGGGGTCGGTGAACAAGATCGTCACCGCGGCCTCGGTGATCGAGTACGGCCTGTCCAACCCCGACGAGGTGCTGTCGGTGCCCGGGGCGATCAACATGGGCGGTGTCAGCGTCCACGACGCCTGGGACCACGGCGTCATGCCGTACACCACCACCGGCGTGTTCGGTAAGTCTTCCAACGTCGGCACCCTGATGCTGGCCCAACGGGTCGGCCCGGAGCGCTACTACGACATGCTGGGCAAATTCGGCCTGGGTCAGCGCACGATGTCGGACTGCCGGGCGAGAGCGCCGGCCTGGTGCCGCCGATCGACCAGTGGTCGGGCAGCACGTTCTCCAACCTGCCCATCGGACAGGGTCTTTCGATGACGCTGCTGCAGATGACCGGGATGTACCAGGCCATCGCCAACGACGGTGTGCGCATCCCGCCGCGCATCATCAAGTCCACCATCGCCGCCGACGGCAGCCGCATCGACGAGCCGCGCCCGAACGGCATCAAGGTGGTCTCGCCGGAGACCGCCCGCACGGTGCGCGACATGCTGCGCGCCGTCGTGCAGCACGACCCGATGGGCTACCAGCAGGGCACCGGCCCCGCCGCCGCGGTGGAGGGTTACCAGATCGCCGGCAAGACCGGCACCGCGCAGCAGATCAATCCGGCGTGCGGCTGCTACTACAGCGACGTCTACTGGATCACCTTCGCCGGCATGGCGCCGGCCGACGATCCGCGCTACGTCATCGGCATCATGATGGACAACCCGCAACGCAATGCCGACGGGTCGGCCGGGCATTCGGCCGCACCGCTGTTTCACAACATCGCCAGCTGGCTGCTGCAGCGGGAGAACGTTCCGCTGTCTGCCGATCCCGGCGCCCCGCTCACCCTGCAGGCCACCTGAGCCGGTCTTTCGCGGCTTCTCGGTAGGGTGACAAACCGTGACAGGCGTGACGAACGGCCTGCGGCCCCGCGCAACACCCGGCCTGACGCTGCCCACGCTGGCGGAGCGGATCGGCGCGGTGCCCGCGGACGGCAGCGTCATTCCCGACGTGCGCATCACCGGGGTCACGCTGCGTGGGCAGGAGGCCGCTGCCGGTGACCTGTTCGCCGCGCTGCCGGGCTCCTCGGCCCACGGCGCCGAGTACACCGCGGACGCCGTCGGCGGCGGCGCGGTCGCTGTACTGACCGACGCCGACGGGGTGGCCGTCATCCACCGTCGTCTCGGCCAGCCTGCGCGCATCCCCGTCCTGGTGCATCCGACGCCGCGAGCGGTACTCGGTGACCTCGCCTCGGCGGTCTACGGACATCCCTCCGACCGCGTCGTCGTCCTGGGGGTCACCGGCACATCAGGTAAGACCACGACCGCCCACCTGATCGAAGCGGGGCTGCGCTCGGCCGGGCGAACCCCCGGCCTGATCGGCACAGTCGGCGTGCGGATCGCCGGGCAGGACGTGCCCAGCGCGCTGACCACGCCTGAGGCGCCGGCACTGCAGGCGCTGCTGGCGGTGATGGCCGAACACGGTGTCGACACCACCGTCATGGAGGTCTCCAGCCACGCCCTCGAACTCGGCCGGGTGGACGGCATCCGGTTCGCCGTCGGTGCCTTCACCAACCTCTCGCGTGACCATCTCGACTTCCATCCCACGATGGAGGCCTACTTCGAGGCCAAGGCCCGCCTGTTCGACCCGTCCTCGCCCGTACACGCACGGATCCCGGTGGTGTGCGTCGACGACGAGGCGGGGCGGGCGATGGCGGCGCGGGCCGGGCACGCGGTCACGGTCAGCGCCGAGGGCAACCCCGCCGACTGGCGTGCCGGCGGCATCACGGTCCTCGACAGCGGCGTGCAGGAGTTCACCGCCGAAGACCCCGCCGGGGTGCATCACCGGCTGCGGATCCGGCTGCCCGGGCGGTACAACGTGGCCAACGCCCTGCTGGCCCTTGCCGTTCCTCGACGCCGTGGGGGTGTCACCCGAGCAGGCCTCGCCGGGGCTGCGTGAGGCCTCGGTTCCCGGCCGGCTCGAAGCCGTCGAGCAGGGTCAGGACTTTCTCGCCGTGGTCGACTACGCGCACAAGCCCGGCGCCCTGCAGGCGGTGCTCGAGACGTTGCGCCGCCCAGGCGCGCGGCTGGCGGTCGTCTTCGGAGCCGGCGGTGACCGCGATCGGGGTAAACGCGAGCCGATGGGCCGCATCGCCGCCGATTTGGCCGACCTGGTCGTCGTCACCGACGACAACCCCCGCGACGAGGATCCGGCCGCGATCCGCGCGGCCGTCCTGGCCGGTGCGGCCCAGGCGGAGCGCCCGCACGGCGCCGAGGTGGTCGAGATCGGCGACCGCGCGGCGGCCATCGACCATGCGGTGGGCTGGGCCCGTCGCGGTGACGTGGTGGTGATCGCCGGCAAGGGCCACGAGAAGGGCCAGACCGCCCGCGGCTCGACCCGGCCGTTCGACGACCGCGAGGAACTGGCCCGGGCCCTGCGCGCGCTGGGAGTCGGCCGATGATCGCGCTGACCGTCGCGCAGATCGCCGAGCTCGTCGGCGGTCGCCTCGCCGACATCAGCCCCGCCGAGGCCGCGGCGGCCGCGCATCACCGGCACCGTCGAGTTCGACTCGCGCGCCCTCACCCGCGGCGGGTTGTTCGTCGCGCTGCCGGGCGAGCGCTCCGACGGCCACGACTTCGCCGAGGCGGCAGTGGCTGCCGGGGCGGTCGCGGTGCTCGCCGCCCGCCCGGTCGGGGTGCCCGCGATCGTCGTCCCCCCGGCGGCGACCGTCGACGCCCACGCCGGAGTGCTCGAACACGATGCCGAGGGAGCGGGCGCCGCGGTGCTCGCGGCGCTGGCCCGGCTGGCGGCCGCGGTGGCGGCGGAACTGGTGGCCGGTGGCCTCACCATCGTCGGCATCACCGGCTCGTCGGGGAAGACATCGACGAAGGATCTGATCGCGGCGGTGCTGCGGCCCTTGGGCGAGGTGGTCGCACCGCCCGGCTCGTTCAACAACGAGCTCGGCCATCCCTGGACGGTTCTGCGCGCCACCGCCGACACCGACTACCTGGTGCTGGAGATGTCGGCGCGGCACCGGGGCAATATCGCCGCGCTGGCCGCCATCGCCCGACCGGCGATCGCCGCGGTGCTCAACGTCGGCACCGCGCATCTCGGCGAATTCGGCTCCCGGGAGGCCATTGCGGAGACGAAATCCGAACTGGTGCAAGCACTTCCAGCATCCGGCGTGGCAATCCTCAACGCCGACGATCCGGTGGTGGCCGCGATGGCCGCCAAGACCGCGGCGAGGGTGGTGCGGGTCGGGTTGTCCGAGGGTGCCGACATCCGGGCGCAGGATGTCGTGCTCGACGAGTTGGCCAGGCCGCGTTTCACGCTGCGCACGGCCGACGGCACGGTCGACGTACGGCTGGCCGTGCACGGCGAGCACCAGGTGGGCAACGCGCTGTCCGCGGCGGCCGTGGCCCTGGAATGCGGGGCGAGCCTGCCGCAGGTGGCGGCCGCACTGGCCGCCGCGGGTCCGGCGTCGCGGCACCGGATGGAGGTGCGCACCCGCGCCGACGGCGTCACCGTCGTCAACGACGCCTACAACGCCAACCCGGAGTCGATGCGGGCCGGGCTGCAGGCGCTGGCCGTGATGGCCCGCGGCCAGCAGCAGCGAAGCTGGGCGGTACTCGGCGAGATGGGCGAGCTGGGCGAGGAGTCGATAACCGAGCACGATCGCATCGGCCGGCTGGCCGTGCGCTTAGATATCAGTCGACTCATCGTCGTTGGAACCGGGAGGCCTATGAGCGCCATGCACCACGGGGCGGTCATGGAGGGATCCTGGGGATCCGAGTCCACGATCGTCGCCGATGCCGACGCCGCCCTGGCGCTGCTGCGCGCCGAGTTGCGACCCGGCGACGTGGTGCTGGTCAAGGCGTCCAACGCGGCGGGACTGGGCGCGCTGGCCGAGGCGCTGCTGGCGGACCCACCGCAGGATGACGCCCCATGAGGTTGATCCTCGTCGCCGTCGGCCTGTCGCTGGCGGTCTCGATCCTGCTCACCCCGGTGCTGGTGCGGCTGTTCACCCGGCAGGGGTTCGGCCAGGAGATCCGCGAGGACGGCCCACCCAGCCACAAGACCAAGCGCGGCACCCCGTCGATGGGCGGTGTGGCGATCATCGCCGGGATATGGGCCGGCTACTTCGGCACCCACCTGGTGGGGCTGGCGCTGGACGGGGACGGACCGTCGGCATCCGGGCTGCTGGTGCTGGGGCTGGCCACCGCGCTGGGCGCGGTCGGGTTCGTCGACGACCTGATCAAGATCCGCCGGTCGCGCAACCTGGGCCTGAACAAGACCGCCAAGACCCTCGGCCAGATCACCGCGGCGGTGCTGTTCGGCGTGCTGGTGCTGCAGTTCCGCAACACCGACGGTCTCACCCCGGGCAGCCCCGAGCTGTCGTACGTGCGCGAGATCGCCACCGTCACGCTGACCCCGGCGTTGTTCGTCCTGTTCGTCGTCGTGGTGGTCAGTGCCTGGTCGAATGCGGTCAACTTCACCGACGGGCTCGACGGGCTGGCCGCCGGCAGTATGGCCATGGTCAGCGCCGCCTACGTGCTGATCACGTTCTGGCAGTACCGCAACGCCTGCGCCACCGCGCCGGGGCTGGGCTGCTACAACGTCCGCGATCCGCTGGACCTGGCGCTGATCGCCGCCGCCACCGCGGGCGCCTGCATCGGTTTCCTGTGGTGGAACGCCGCACCGGCGAAGATCTTCATGGGAGACACCGGCTCGCTGGCGCTGGGCGGCATCATCGCCGGGCTGTCGATCACCAGCCGCACCGAGATGCTGGCCGTCGTGCTCGGCGCGCTGTTCGTCGCCGAGGTCACCTCGGTGGTGGTGCAGATCCTGGCGTTCCGCACCACCGGCCGCCGGGTGTTCCGGATGGCGCCCTTCCACCACCACTTCGAACTCGTCGGCTGGGCCGAGACGACGGTGATCATCCGGTTCTGGCTGCTCACCGCGATCGCGTGCGGGCTCGGTGTCTCGCTGTTCTACGGCGAGTGGCTGTCCGCCATCGGTGACTGACATGGCCACTGGGCTCGAGCCGCTGGCGCCGGGCGCCGAGGTTCTGGTGACCGGCGCGGGCATCACCGGGCGCGCGATCGTGGGTGCGCTGGCGTCCTGGGATGTCCACATCACGGTCTGCGACGACAACGAGGCCGCGCTGGGGCTGTTGTCCCGCAACGGGATTCATACCGGGACACCGGCCGAGGCGGTTGCGCTGATCGGGACGTTCGCCCTGGTGGTCACCAGCCCGGGTTTCCCGCCGACCGCACCGGTGCTGGCCGCCGCCGCGGCGGCCGGGGTGCCGATCTGGGGCGACGTGGAACTGGCCTGGCGCCTGGACGCGGCCGGCCACTACGGCCCGCCCGCGCACGTGGCTGGTGGTCACCGGTACCAACGGCAAGACCACCACGACCTCGATGCTGCACGCGATGCTGGTCGCCGACGGGCGCCGCGCCGTGCTCTGCGGCAACATCGGCGAGCCGGTCCTCGACGTGCTCTCCCAGCCCGCCGACGTGCTCGCCGTGGAGCTGTCCAGCTTCCAGCTGTTCTGGGCGCCGTCGCTGCGGCCCGAGGGCGGCGCGGTGCTCAACATCGCCGAAGACCACCTGGACTGGCACGGCAGTTTCGCCGCGTACGCCGACGCCAAGGCGCGTGCGCTGGAAGGCCGCGTCGCCGTCGTCGGGCTCGACGACGCGCCGGCGGCCGCCTTGCTGTCCGCGTCGTCCGCACCGGTGAAGGTCGGCTTCCGGCTCGGCGAACCCGGGCTGGGGGAGCTGGGGGTCCGCGACGGCCACCTGGTCGACCGCGCCTTCGCCGACGATCTGGTGCTGTGCCCGGTGGACACCATCGGAGTCGCGGGCCCGGTCGGTGTGCTCGACGCGCTCGGCGCGGCCGCGCTGGCCCGCTCGGTCGGCGTCGCAGGCGGCGCGATCGCCTCGGCGCTGTCGGCGTTCCGGGTCGGCCGGCATCGGGCCGAGCCGGTCGCGGTGGTCGGCGGTGTGCAGCTACGTCGACGACTCGAAAGCCACCAACCCGCATGCCGCGCAGGCGTCGGTGTTGGCGTACCCGCGGGTGGTGTGGGTGGCCGGCGGGATGCTCAAGGGCGCTTCGGTGGACGACATGGTCGTCGGCGTCGCGGACCGGCTGGTCGGCGCGGTACTCATCGGCCGCGACCGCGCGGTGGTTGCCAAGGCGTTATCGCGACACGCACCCGATGTCCCGGTCATCGAGGTTGTGACGCGGGAGGATGCTGTGGTGCATGAGACTAATGAGTCTGCTGTTGCTCATGGGACTCGAGTGATCGACGCATCCGGACCGGCTCTCGGCGCAGCGGTGATGACCGAGGTCGTCGCCGCCGCCGCCGGGCTGGCGAAACCCGGCGACACGGTGCTGCTCGCACCCGCCGGAGCGTCGTTCGACCAGTTCGCCGGTTATGCCGATCGGGGCGACGCCTTCGCCGCCGCAGTGCGCGCCGCGGCCCGGTAGCGACCGTGGGCAAGATGCTCGCCCGGTTCAAGCGCCGGGCCTTCGATGATGAGACATCCGACGATGACAACGCCGACGATGAGAAAGCCGACGCCGAGGCGCTGACGGAATCGAAGCCGGCTGACGGCGTCGAACCCGCCACCGTGCCGGTCGCCACCGCGGCGGCACCCAAGCGGCCGAAGTTCCTGCCGGACCTGAAGTTCGGGGCCTGGCTGGGCCGGCCGATGACGTCGTTCCACCTGATCATGTCGGTGGCCGCGCTGCTGGTCACGCTTGGTCTGATCGATGGTGCTGTCGGCCTCCGGCGTGCACTCCTACGACGAGGACGGCTCGCCGTGGGCGATCTTCGGCCGCCAGGTGATGTGGACGATGCTGGGGTTGTTCGCGTGCTGGGTCGCCCTGCGGCTGCCGGTGCGCTTCATGCGCCGCACCGCGTTCTCGGCGTTCGCCGTCACCATCGTGTTGCTGGTGCTGGTGCTGATCCCGGGAATCGGCCACGAGTCCAACGGCACCCGCGGCTGGTTCGTCATCGGCGGCATCTCCATGCAGCCCTCCGAGCTGACCAAGATCGCGTTCGCGATCTGGGGCGCGCATCTGCTGGCGACCCGGCGCATGGAGCGCGCGTCGCTGCGCGAGCTGCTGGTTCCGCTGATCCCCGCCGCGGTGATCGCCCTGGCCCTGATCGTCGCCCAGCCCGACCTCGGCCAGACGGTGTCGCTCGGCATCATCCTGCTCGCGCTGCTCTGGTACGCCGGCCTGCCGCTGAAGGTGTTCGTGACCTCGCTGCTGGCGGCGATGGCGGCCGCCGCGGTGCTCGCGGTCTCCGAGGGCTACCGCTCTGATCGGGTCCGGTCCTGGCTCGACCCCGCCGCGGACGCGCAAGGCGCGGGCTACCAGGCCCGGCAGGCCAAGTTCGCGCTGGCCAACGGCGGCGTGTTCGGTGACGGCCTCGGCCAGGGCACCGCGAAGTGGAACTACCTGCCGAATGCCCACAACGACTTCATCTTCGCCATCATCGGCGAGGAACTGGGCTTCGTCGGCGCATTCGGGCTGCTGGCGCTGTTCGGGTTGTTCGCCTACACCGGCATGCGCATCGCCCGGCGATCGGCCGATCCGTTCCTGCGCCTGCTGACCGCCACCGCCACGATGTGGGTGGTCGGGCAGGTGTTCATCAACGTGGGCTACGTCATCGGCCTGCTGCCCGTCACCGGAATCCAGCTGCCGCTGATCTCCGCCGGTGGAACATCGACGGCGACAACACTTTTCATGATCGGTCTGATGGCCAACGCGGCCCGCCACGAACCGGAGGCGGTGGCCGCGCTGCGGGCCGGCCGCGAGGACCGGATGAATCGGCTGCTGCGGCTGCCGCTGCCGGCGCCGTATGCGCCCACCCGCGTGGAGGCGCTGCGCGACCGGCTGCGATCACGTCCGCCGACCGCCAAATCGGACAAGCCGGCCAGGGCGGCCAAACCGCCGCAGAAGCCCGCGAAGAAGGCGACCCGCACGTCCGAGCCGCCGCGCCGGCGCGCCGCGGTACCCGCCAAGGCCCGGTCGCGACCGACCGGCGCGCAGGGCGGAGCGCTTCCCGTCAGGGGCGTGCCGGCGGCGCGGAGCGCACCGGGCATCATGGAGGCGCCCGCGCACGGCGGGCCGGCACATTGGAAGGTCAGCGTTACGGGTGAGTGTCAGGGACGGCGGCGGCATGGAGCGCAGCGCTCGGGCAGCAGCGAGGTGCGCCCTGTCTCGGTCGTCCTCGCCGGCGGCGGCACCGCCGGTCACGTCGAGCCCGCCATGGCGGTCGCCGACGCCCTGACGGCACTCGATCCCGGCATCCGCATCACCGCACTGGGCACCGCCCGCGGGCTGGAGACCCGGCTGGTGCCCGAGCGTGGCTACCGCCTCGAACTCATCACCCCGTGCCGCTGCCGCGCAAGCTCAACGGCGACCTGGTGCGGCTGCCGG
Source organism: uncultured Actinomycetota bacterium (assembly GCA_963753095.1). Lineage (GTDB taxonomy): Bacteria > Actinomycetota > Actinomycetes > Mycobacteriales > Mycobacteriaceae > Mycobacterium. The sequence goes on along the minus strand of CAVWBC010000005.1, from coordinate 241,887 downwards.
CGCGGATCGCGGCGCTCGGTGCGCGAGACCCGCGCGATCCTCGACGAGGTGGACGCCGATGTGGTGATCGGTTTCGGCGGCTACGTGGCGCTGCCCGCCTATCTGGCCGCCCGCGGCGGACCCGTGCGCCGTCGGCAGGTGCCGGTGGTCGTTCACGAGGCCAACGCCCGGGCCGGGCTGGCCAACCGGGTCGGCGCCCGCACCGCGCGCCGCGTGCTCTCCGCGGTTCCCGACTGCGGACTGTCGCACGCCGAGGTGGTCGGCATGCCGGTGCGCGCGACGATCACGGCGCTGGACCGGACGGCGCTGCGCGGCCAGGCCCGCGCCCACTTCGGGTTCGCCGACGACGCAATGGTGCTGCTGGTCTTCGGCGGCTCGCAGGGCGCGGCCTCGATCAACCGGGCGGTGTCCGCGGCCGCCGCGCGACCTGGCCGCCGCCGGCATCGTCGGTGCTGCACGCCCACGGACCGAAGAACACCCTCGAGCTGCCCGCACCGGCGCCGGGGGACCCGCCGTACGTGGCGGTGCCCTACCTGAGCCGGATGGACCTGGCCTACGCCGCGGCCGACCTGGCGATCTGCCGCTCGGGGGCGATGACCGTGGCCGAGGTGTCCGCCGTCGGCCTGCCCGCGGTCTACGTCCCGCTGCCCATCGGCAACGGCGAGCAGCGACTCAACGCCCTGCCGGTGGTCGACGCCGGCGGCGGACTGCTGGTCGACGACGCCGACCTCACCCCGGAGTTCATCGCCCGCGAGGTGACCGGACTGCTGCGCGATCCCGCGCGCCTGCAGGCGATGACCGCGGCGGCGGCGCTGGTGGGCCATCGCGACGCCGCGCAGCGAGTCGCCGAGGTCGCCGTTGAGGTGGCGCGTGCCGCGCACGCCGGACGCAAGCTGCGTCGCCCGTGATCCGCGCCGCTGCCACCCGAACTCGAGCGGGTGCACATGGTCGGCATCGGCGGCGCCGGCATGTCCGGGATCGCGCGAATCCTGCTGGACCGCGGCGCGCATGGTGTCCGGCTCCGACGCCAAGGAGTCCCGCGGTGTGGTGGCGCTGCGGGCCCGCGGCGCACAGATCAGCATCGGCCACGACGCCGCCAACCTGGACCTGCTGCCGGGCGGCCCCACCGCGGTGGTCACCACCCACGCCGCCATCCCCAAGACCAACCCCGAACTGGTGGAGGCGCGCCGGCGCGCGGTTCCCGTGATCCTGCGCCCGGTGGTGCTGGCCAAGCTGATGGCCGGTCACCGCACGCTGATGGTGACGGGCACCCACGGCAAGACCACCACCACGTCGATGCTGATCGTCGCGCTGCAGCACAGTGGGCTGGACCCGTCCTTCGCCGTCGGCGGCGACCTGGGCGAGGCCGGCACCAATGCCCACCACGGCAGCGGGGACTGCTTCGTCGCCGAGGCCGACGAGAGCGACGGTTCGCTGCTGGAGTACACCCCCGATGTCGCGGTGGTGACCAACGTCGAGGCCGACCACCTGGATTTCTTCGGCAGTCGCGAGGCGTACACCGCGGTCTTCGACGCCTTCGTCGAGCGGCTGGCGCCCGGTGGCGCACTGGTGGTGTGCGTCGACGACGACGGTGCGGCGGAGCTGGCCGAACGCAGTGCGGCCCTGGGTGTTCGGGTCCTGCGCTACGGCAGCGGGCCGGCCTCGGACTCCGCTGCGCAGCTGGCCGGTGCGCTGGTCGGCTGGGAACAGCAGGGCACCGGTGCGGTGGCCCATGTCCAGCTGGCCGGCGAGCCGTATCCGCGGGTGATGCGGCTGGCCGTGCCCGGACGGCACATGGCGCTCAACGCGCTGGCTGCGCTGCTCGCCGCGGTGGAGGCCGGTGCCCCGGTCGAGGACGTCCTCGACGGGCTGGCCGGTTTCGAAGGGGTGCGCCGCCGATTCGAACTGGTCGGAGCGGCCAACGGGGTGCGGGTCTTCGACGACTACGCCCATCACCCCACCGAGGTCAGGGCGGCGCTGACGGCGCTGCGCACGATCGCCCAGCAGGACGGCGCCGGGCGCCCCGCCTCGCGCAGTGGCCGGTCCATCGTCGTCTTTCAGCCGCACTTGTATTCGCGCACAAAGACTTTCGCGCGGGAATTCGGTAGCGCGCTGGACATCGCCGACGAGGTGTTCGTCCTCGACGTCTACGCCGCCCGGGAACAACCACTGCCCGGAGTCAGCGGAGCCTCGGTGGCCGAGCACGTCAGCGTGCCGGTGCACTACATCGCCGACTTCTCGGCCGTCGCCGAACAGGTCGCCGCGGTGGCCCGCGCGGGCGACGTGGTGGTGACGATGGGCGCCGGTGACGTCACGATGCTGGGACCGGAGATCATCGCGGCGCTGCACGCGCAGGCCAATCGATCGCACCCGGGAGGGAACGGATGAGCGGGCCGGGGGAGCAGGTGCCGGCCGAATCGGTTCCGGACGGGCCCGACGACGTCACGACCGCGGATGCCACTGCAGATGCCGCGACGCCCGAGCCCACCGCCGAGCCGACCGAGGAACCGGAGCAGGCCGAGCCCGCAGAGGATCTCGAGGGCCCACGGCGACGGGCCCGGCGGGAACGCGCCGAGCGTCGCGCCGCCCAGGACCGCGCGACGGCCATCGAGCAGGCCCGCCGGGAAGCCAAACGCAAGATCGCCGGCCGGCCGGTCGAGGAGCCGAAACGGCTGGGCAAGCGGACCGTCCGGGGTCTGAAGGTGCTGATCTGGGTCATCGTCCTGACGATCGTCAGCGTCGGGCTCGGCCTCATCCTCTACTTCACGCCGCTGATGTCGGCGCGCGCCATCGTGGTGGTCGGCACCGGCACGGTGACCCGGGAGGAAGTGGTCGACACCGCCAAGGTGACGCCGGGTACGCCGCTGTTGCAGATCGACACCGACCAGGTGGCCGACCGGGTGGCCGGGATCCGCCGGGTCGCCAGCGCCCGCGTGCAGCGCGAGTACCCCTCGACCCTGCGGATCACCATCGTCGAGCGGGTGCCGGTCGTGGTCAAGGACTTTCCCGACGGACCACACCTGTTCGACCGCGACGGCGTGGATTTCGCCACGGCCCCGCCGCCGCCCGGGCTGGCCTACATCGACGTCGACAAACCGGGACCCAGCGATCCGCCGACCATGGCCGCATTGCAGGTGATGACGGCGCTGAACCCCGACGTCGTCGGGCAGGTGAGCCGCGTCGCGGCGCCCTCCATCGCGTCCATCACCCTGACGCTCACCGACGGGCGGACGGTGGTGTGGGGCACCACCGACCGCACCGAGGAGAAGGCCGAGAAGCTGTCCGCCCTGCTGACCCAGCCGGGGCAGACCTACGACGTGTCCAGCCCGGACCTGCCGACCGTGAAGTAAGGGAACCGATGACCCACCGCATCCTGGTGTGCGCCACCGCTGTCGCCGGCGCCGTCGCCGGCGGGGCCGCCTGCACCCACAGCCCGGCGCCGGGCCCGGCCGCCCCCGTCGCGACCACCTCGCTGATCGGTGGCATGACCACCTGCACCAAGGACGCGGTCGCACCCGCCGCCACCGGGGCCGCCCAGTCGCTGGGCCCGAACAACGTCTACACCATCGATGACCTGCAGTGCGCCGACGGCTGGGCGGTGACCGCCGGAGTGCTGGCCGACAAGGCGGATCCGACCAGGGGCGCGCCGACGTCGTTCGTCTTCGAGCAGGAAGGCCAGTTCTGGGTACTGCAGGACAAGGCCAAGGTCTGCGGGACCAACCCGACCACCACCACCGCGCCCGCCGACGCCACGATTCCGGCCGCTCTGTTCCTGTCCGGCTGCGCCGCGGGCTGATCCCCGGCGCCGGCGAAAATTTCGCCTGCGACACGTCGGCGCGCCTCCCCAATTGATGGCAGCCCGGCCATACCGTTCTGTTTGCGCGGATCTACTTGACATAACTCTAAGCCTCTGGTTGAGGTTGAGGGTTTGCCGAGAAGCCGAGCCACCCAAGCCCACCAGGGAGGAAGACGGGACACGATGACCCCTCCGCATAACTACCTCGCCGTCATCAAGGTCGTTGGAATCGGTGGCGGCGGCGTCAACGCCGTCAACCGGATGATCGAGCAGGGACTCAAGGGAGTCGAGTTCATCGCGATCAACACCGACGCCCAGGCGCTGTTGATGAGCGACGCCGACGTCAAGCTCGATGTCGGCCGGGACTCCACCCGGGGACTCGGCGCCGGCGCCGACCCCGAGGTCGGCCGCAAGGCCGCCGAGGACGCCAAGGACGAGATCGAGGAACTGCTGCGCGGCGCCGACATGGTGTTCGTCACCGCGGGCGAGGGCGGCGGTACCGGCACCGGCGGCGCGCCCGTGGTGGCCACGATCGCCCGCAAGCTCGGCGCTCTGACCGTCGGCGTGGTGACGCGGCCGTTCTCGTTCGAGGGCAAGCGCCGCTCCAACCAGGCGGAGACCGGTATCGGGGCGCTGCGGGAGAGTTGCGACACCCTCATCGTGATCCCCAACGACCGGCTGCTGCAGATGGGTGATGCCCAGGTCTCCCTGATGGACGCCTTCCGCAGCGCCGACGAGGTGCTGCTGAACGGCGTGCAGGGCATCACCGACCTGATCACCACCCCGGGTCTGATCAACGTCGACTTCGCCGACGTCAAGGGCATCATGAGCGGCGCGGGCACCGCGCTGATGGGCATCGGCTCCTCCCGCGGCGACGGCCGGGCGCTCAAGGCCGCCGAGATCGCCATCAACTCCCCGCTGCTGGAAGCCTCGATGGAAGGCGCCCAGGGCGTGCTGATGTCGATCGCCGGCGGCAGCGACCTCGGACTCTTCGAGATCAACGAGGCCGCCACCCTGGTCCAGGAAGCCGCCCACCCCGAGGCGAACATCATCTTCGGCACCGTCATCGACGACTCGCTCGGCGATGAGGTGCGGGTGACCGTGATCGCCGCCGGCTTCGACTCCGCCGGGCCCAGCCGTAAACCGGTGGTCGGCGCCGGAGCCGGGACCCCTATCGCTCCGGGAAGCGCGGGCCGGTTGAGTTCGTCGCTGTTCGAGCCCATCGATGCTCTGAGCGTGCCGGTGCACACCAACGGCAAGACGGTCAGCATCGGCGGCGACGACGGTGGAATCGCCGACGACGACGTGGACGTGCCGCCGTTCATGCGGCACTGATTCGCGCGCCGTCGGCACGGATATGGCGTCCGGATACTGGTTTCTGTGACCGTTCGCATCCGCCGCGTGACCACCACCCGCGCCGGCGGGGTCTCCGCTCCGCCGTTCGACACCTTCAATCTCGGTGACCATGTCGGCGACGACCCGGCGGCGGTCGAGGCGAACCGCGCCCGGCTCGCCGCGGCGATCAAGCTGCCTCCCGAGCGGGTGGTCTGGATGAACCAGGTCCACGGCGACAACGTCGAGGTCGTCACCGAACCGCGCGCCGACTCGCTGGAGGACACCGATGCCCTGGTGACCAGCACCCCCCGCCTGGCCCTGGCTGTCGTGACGGCCGACTGCGTGCCGGTGCTGATGGCCGACGCCAGAGCAGGCGTGATCGGCGCGGCCCACGCCGGGCGGGTCGGCGCCGCCGACGGCGTGGTCCTGCGGATGCTGGAGACCATGCTCGGCGCGGGCGCACACCCCGAGGACATCTCGGTCGTGCTGGGCCCGGCCGTCAGCGGGGCGAACTACGAAGTGCCCCCGGAGATGGCCGCCGACGTCGAGGCCCGGCTGCCGGGCAGCCGCACCACCACCCCGCGCGGCACACCCGCCCTCGACCTGCGCGCCGGGATCGCCCGGCAACTCACCGGCGCGGGCGTCACCGCGATCGACGTCGACCCGCGCTGCACCGTCGCCGACCGGAGGCTGTTCAGCCACCGTCGCGACGCCCCAACCGGCCGGCTGGCCTCGCTGGTGTGGATGGAATGAGCACCGACCCGAGCCGCGAGGCCGAGCTGATCAGCGCATTGGGCGCATTGCGCAGCCGGTTGGCTCACGCCGCCGAGGCGGCCGGGCGCAACACCGCCGACATCGAACTGCTGCCGATCACCAAGTTCTTCCCGGCCAGCGATGTGGTGATCCTGTGGCGGCTGGGCTGCCGCAGCTTCGGCGAGTCCCGCGATCAGGAGGCCTCGGCCAAGATCGCCGAGTTCCAGCGGGCGCTCACCCCGACCGGCGACCCCGAGTCGGTGCGCTGGCACATGGTCGGGCAGATCCAGAGCAAGAAGGCCAAACACGTTGCCGGCTGGGCGGATACCGTGCACTCGGTATCCACCGCCAAGGTGGTCGCGGCGCTGGATCGCGGGGCCGCACAGGCGCTGGCCGAGGGCCGGCGCTCGTCGCCCATCCGGGTGTTCGTGCAGATCAGTCTCGACGGCGACACCGAGCGCGGGGGAGTGGACATCGGCGATCCGGCGGGTGTCGACGCGATCTGCGCCCAGGTGGCCGAGGCCGACGGCCTGCGGCTGGCCGGGTTGATGGCCATCCCGCCCGTCGGCGCCGATCCTGACGCGGCGTTCGCGGCCCTGGCCGACGAGCATCGCCGGGTGCTGCGCACTCATCCTGGGGCGACGGAGCTGTCCGCCGGGATGTCCGGTGACCTCGAAGCGGCCGTGCGACACGGATCAACGTGTGTGCGTGTCGGTACGGCGCTTATGGGACAACGTCCTCTAACGTCTCCCTGAGTAGTCACTCCAGTCACATCTTCATCACAGACACCGAACTTCACGCTCCAGAAGGGTCCAGCGATGAGCACACTTCACAAGGTCAAGGCCTACTTCGGGATGGCCCCGATGGATGACTACGACGACGAGTATTACGACGACGAAGACCGCGACGGCGGCGCCCCGCGCGGCCGCTCCTACGGGCGCCGCGGTGAGCGGTTCGCCGACGACTACGCCGGCGGCCGCTACGAGGGCGCCCGCTACGACGGGCGCGATTACGACGAACCGCGTGCCGAGCCGGACTACGCGGCGCCCGGCGGGTTCCGCAGTGGCTACGGCGACGAACCGCGGTTCCGACCGCGCGAATTCGACCACCCCCACGACATGCCCCGCTCGCGGTTCGGTTCGCTGCGCGGCTCGACCCGCGGCGCGCTGGCGATGGATCCGCGCCGGATGGCCGAGCTCTTCGAGGCGGGCAGCCCACTGTCGAAGATCACGACGTTGCGGCCCAAGGACTACAGCGAGGCCCGCACCATCGGCGAGCGGTTCCGCGACGGCCAGCCGGTGATCATGGATCTGGTGTCGATGGACAACGCCGACGCCAAGCGGCTCGTCGACTTCGCCGCCGGCCTGGCATTCGCCCTGCGTGGCTCCTTCGACAAGGTCGCCACCAAGGTGTTCCTGCTCTCGCCGGCCGACGTCGACGTCAGCGCCGAGGAACGCCGCCGGATCGCCGAAGCGGGTTTCTACAGCTACCAGTAGCGGGTGGCGGGGCGATCACCCGCCGACAGGTAGGCTGACGAGCGTCACGCTGGGATGAAACCAGCGATGTCGGCAATGTCACATCCGCTGTTAGTAAGGACCGGCTTTAGTTGGCGCTGTTCTTCGAAATCCTGGGCTTCGCGCTGTTCATCTTCTGGCTGCTGCTGATCGCCCGGGTCGTCGTGGAGTTCATCCGATCGTTCAGCCGCGACTGGCACCCGCGCGGACTGACCGTGGTGATCCTCGAGGTGATCATGACGGCCACCGATCCTCCGGTGAAGCTGTTGCGGAGACTCATCCCGCAGTTGACGATCGGCGCGGTGCGCTTCGACCTGTCCATCATGGTGCTGCTGCTGGTCGCCTTCATCGGTATGCAGCTGGCGTTCGGGGCTGCGGCGTGACATCCGGCAGGGGCGGCGTAACGTACCGCAATCGATAGCGGATTTCGATTAGCCACGCCGATACCGTGGTAGTTAATCTTTGAAATTCGCTCTTAATTATCGCGCTCAGGCGCAACCGGCGGTTCTGGTGTGACAGGATGGACGCCAGTTACAGTACGGAACGAAGTACGTGACACGCGTTCTACACTTTGAGACCGGTTCGACCGTCCAGATTCGAGGGGGCACCCAATGCCACTAACACCGGCCGATGTGCACAATGTGGCGTTCAGCAAGCCACCCATCGGTAAGCGGGGCTACAACGAGGACGAGGTCGACGCGTTCCTCGACCTGGTGGAGAACGAGCTGACCCGCCTCATCGAGGAGAACTCCGACCTGCGTCAGCGGGTCAGCGAGCTCGATCAGGAACTGTCCGGCGCACGCGCCGGCGGCGGCGTGTCGCAGCCGACCCAGGCCATCCCGCTCTACCAGCCCGAACCGGAACCGGAACCGGCGCCTGCGCCCACCCCGCAGCCGGTCTACGAGCAGCAGAGCTCCTCGGTCACCGAGGAGCAGGCGATCAAGGCTGCCCGGGTGCTGAGCCTGGCCCAGGACACCGCCGACCGGCTGACCGGTACTGCCAAGGCCGAGGCCGACAAGCTGGTCGCCGATGCCCGGGCCAATGCCGATCAGATTCTGTCGGAGGCCCGCAACTCCGCCGACACCACGCTGGCCGATGCCAAGCAGCGGGCCGAGGCGATGCTCAGCGACGCCCAGACCCGCTCCGAGACGCAGCTGCGTCAGGCGCAGGAGAAGGCGGATGCGCTGCAGGCCGACGCCGAGCGCAAGCATTCCGAGATCATGGGCACCATCAACCAGCAGCGCACCGTCCTCGAGGGACGGCTGGAGCAGCTGCGCACGTTCGAGCGTGAGTACCGGACGCGGTTGAAGACGTATCTCGAGTCTCAGCTCGAAGAGTTGGGCCAGCGCGGCTCCGCCGCACCGGTCGACTCCGGCGCCACCAACGACGCCGGCGGCTTCAACCAGTTCAGCCGGGGCAACAACTAGGTTCCCGTCCGGGCTGGCACAGCCCGGAGACACGCTCGGCCGCTGCGGAGGATGATCGATGCTGATCGTTGCGCTGGTACTGGCGGTGATCGGCCTCGCGGCCCTGGTCACCGCGGTCGTCACCAGCAATGAGCTTGTCGCGTGGGTATGCATCGCGGCCAGCGTGCTGGGCGTGATCCTGCTGATCGTCGACGCCATCCGGGAACGCCAGCATCGCGACGACGAGGAGTCCGACGTCGCGGCTGCTGCGGCGGTCGAGCCGGATTCGGTCGCCTACTCCGCCGACGAGACACCCGCGTCGGCGTACCCGAACTTCGACGCCGAGTATCCCGAGAACGCGGTCGACGAGCAGTATCCCGACGAAGTCGTCTCGGACGACCCGGAGTCCGACACCATCAGCGACGACGAACCGGAGTACCCGGAGTCCTCAGAAGAGGACGCGGTCCACCCGGTCGACGAGGAGAACACCGCCGATGAGGCTGAGGCTGCCGACGAGGAGGCCGCCGACGAGGAAGCCGCCGACACGGCGGACTCGGCGGACGAGCGCGACACGCGCTGACTCGCGGGCCCGGCGATCCAACCGGCGCACGGCTCCGAAGTACAACCATGGGCATTGAATACGCCAGCGTCGTCGACCATCCGATCGAAGAGGTTTTCGCCTGGCACACCCGGCCCGGTGCGATGCGCCGGCTGGTACCGCCGTGGCAGCCGATGCGGGTGGTGGCCGAGACGACATCGTTGGCCGACGGGACGGCGATCCTCGGACTGCCGGCCGGGATGCGCTGGATCGCCCGCCACGATCCCTCCGGATACGACCCGCCGTACCAGTTCGTCGACGCACTCTCCTCGGACGGCTTGATGACCCTGCCGCCGCGGGTGATCGGCTGGTGGCGGCACACCCACCGGTTCAGCGACGCCGGCGACGACCGCACCAGGGTCCACGACCGGGTCGACACCACCGTGCCCGGTGCGGCACTGCGCTCCACGTTCGCCTACCGGCATCGTCAGCTGGCCGACGACCTGGCCGCCCACCGCGACGCTGCCGAGGCGGGCGCGGGCCGGCTCGTCGTCGCGATGACGGGTTCGTCCGGTCTGGTCGGCACCGCGCTGGCCGCAATGCTCAGCACCGGCGGGCACCGGGTGATCCGGCTGGTCCGGCGCGATCCTGCCAGCGCCGACGAAAGGCGTTGGGACCCAAATACTCCCGCCGACGACTTGCTCGAGGGCGTCGACGCCGTCGTCCACCTGGCCGGTGAGTCGATCGCGGGCCGCTTCACCGAGGCGCACCGGCAGGCGATCCGTGACTCCCGCATCGAACCGACCCGGCGGCTGGCCGAGCTGGCCGCCGCGTCCGGGCAGCACCTGCGCACCTTCGTCAGCGCCTCGGCGGTCGGCTTCTACGGCTATGACCGCGGCGATGCGGTGCTGTGCGAGGAGAGTGCGCGCGGCGACGGCTTCCTGGCCGACGTCGTCGCCGACTGGGAGGCCGCCACCGCGCCGGCCGCCGAGGCCGGAGTGCGGGTGGTCGCGGTGCGTACCGGCATCGTGCAGGCCGCCGCCGGCGGAACGTTGCGCCTGCTGCGCCCGCTGTTCGCCGCCGGGCTCGGCGGGCGGCTCGGCACCGGACGGCAGTGGCTGTCCTGGATCGGCATCGACGACCTGCTCGACATCTACTATCGCGCCCTCTACGACACCCGGCTGTCCGGTCCGGTCAACGCCGTCGGTCCCGCGCCGGTGCGCAACAGCGAGTACACCCGCGTATTGGCCAAGACGCTGCACCGGCCCGCGCTGCTGCCGGTGCCGTCGATCGGGCCGCGGGTGTTGCTGGGTGAGCAGGGCGCGCGTGAGCTGGCCGAAGCCGACCAGCGGGTGCTACCGACCAAGCTGGAGGCGCTCGGCCACCGCTTCCGGCACGCGACCGTCGGCGACGCGCTGGCCCACCAGCTCGGCCGCGACCCGGCGCCCGGGGTGCTCTGAGATCGAGCCGGCGCGCCACGCATGCAGGCTGCGTAGCAGCGCGCTCTTCTTGTACTCGTGGCCGGCCATCCGGCCCAGGATGTCGTCGAGCATGACCACGGCGTCGGCGATGTAGGGGCCCTTGTTGAGCATCACGCATTCGGCGCGCTCGCCCATCGCGGCGTCGCTGATCTCGGCCCGCGAGGGCAGCCCGGTCTTGGCGAGCTGCTCGAGCACCTGGGTGGCCCAGATCACCGGCAGGTGTGCGGCCTCGCACAGCCACAGCGTCTCCTCCTGCAGTTCGGCCATCCGCTCGTAACCCGTTTCGACGGCCAGATCCCCGCGGGCGATCATCACCCCGACCCGGCTGCGGCGCATCGCGGTCAGCATCAGCTGCGGCAGCCGTTCGAAGCCGTCGAGGGTCTCGATCTTGAGCACCACGCCGAGCCGGTGGTCGCCGAGCCGGCTCAACTCGTCGAACAACCGGATCACGTCCGCGGGCTGGCGCACGAACGACAGCTGAACCAGGTCGGCCAGTTCGCAGACGGTCACCAGGTCGGCGATGTCCTTGTTGGTCAGCGCGGAGATGGGCAGATCGGTGTCGGGCACGTTGATGCCCTTGGCGCCGCGCAGCTTCACCCCGGCGTGCGCCGGATGGTCGATACGGACATCGAGGCTGTCCGCGGCGATGCCGACGACCCTGCCGCCGAGCTTGCCGTCGTCGAAGAAGATCCGGTCACCCGGCTCGGCGGTGTCGAACACCTCGGGCAGTGTGCACCCGATGCGGGGCGGCCGGTCGTCGTCGACCGGCGCGGGGGTGCAGTCCCGGGTCAGGCGCAGGATGTCGCCGGCCGACAGGGTGATGCTCTGCTCGGTCGGGGGTAGCTCGCAGATCGGGGTGGTGTCCTCGGCGCCGACCACCGCGAGCATCGTGCCGGTGCCGACGTAGGTGGTCTTCTCGACGGTGACGACGAAACCGCCGGGCCCGGCGGCGGCCAGCAGCAGCCGGCGCTTGGAGCCGCGGGTGTCGTGCAGCAGCAACTCGTCGCCTTCGTTGCGCCGGCTCAGCCAGCCGCCGTCGACCGGCAGCGTCGGCAGCCCGGCCTCGGGAGGGGGGACGGGCCGGCGCACGCCGGTCAGCCAGGCCCGCCCGGCGGAGACCACCTGGCCCAGGGCATTGCGGGACGGCCGCAGCCGGACGACCGGTGGACCCGGCTCGAGCGGGCCGGTGCGCAGCTTGGGCCCGGCCAGGTCCATCGCCACCAGGCACGGCCGGTCGGCGGCCAACGCGGCCGCGCGGACGTTGGCGGCCATCGCCTTCCACGCGACGGCGTCGTCATGGGCACAGTTGATCCGGGCGACGCGCATCCCGGCGTCGACGAGCCCGCGTACCAGCGTGGCATCGCCTGCGGCCTCGGACGGCAGCGTCACCATGATGCGGGCGGCGCGGTCCTCGGGGGCGGGGCCGAGCAGGGCGGTGGCATTGCGGTCGAGCAGCCGGGCCCCGTCGCTGATGTCGACCGCCACGTGGTCCGACGGGTTCCAGCCGTTGCCGCGTATCGCGGCGATCGCCGCCGACACCCGGCGCAACGTGGCCTGGACGTGGGCCTCACTACGCCCCAGCGAGGACAGCCCGAAGCACGCCAACCGGTACTGCAGGTCACGCAGGTCGACCTGCCGGAGTGCCCAGTAGTGAACCAGATTGGTTGCACTGCAACGATGCTCGGCAGCGGTAGGGACGATCAGGTGCTGCCACTTCCGCTCGGCTTCGGCCAGCCGGTCCAGCAGCGCGTCGACCTCACGCTGCAGCTGGGCCAGCTGCTCCGCGACGTCGGCCATATGCGGACGCTAGCCCGATCAGGTTTCGGGTGGGTGAACGGTTGGCGGGATGTGACTTTAGACCCCTGGCCGTAGCCCCAATGGCCCGCGCGAACACCCCGAACTTCGGCAACGATGGACCCATGGCGACCAGCGATCCCGTGGTGCTCGACGGCGCGGGGTTGCACCGACTGGTCGGTGAACTGCGCGCCCGGGACTACCGCGTGGTCGGGCCCACGCTCCGCGACAACGCGATCGTGCTGGCCGAACTCGACAGCGCCGACGAGCTGCCCTACGGCTGGGGGGTCGACGTCGCACCGGGAACCTACCGGGTGCGCCGCCGCGATGACGCCGCCGCCTTCGGGCACTCGGCCGGACCGCAGTCGTGGAAGCAGTACCTGCACCCGCCGCGCCAGCAGCTGTGGTCCTGCGGCCCCGACGGTGTGGACGCCGAACCGGAGCCGGAGCCGAAGTACGCCTTCCTGGGGGTGCGCGCCTGCGACCTGGCGGCCATGGGGGTGCTCGACCGCGTGCTGTCCGGCGGCGAGCACCCGGACGGCTCCTACGTCGGGAGGCGCCGGCAGGTCTTCGTGGTCGCCGTCAACTGCACCGAACCCGGCGGGCTGTGCTTCTGCGCCTCGATGGGCACCGGACCGGCCTGCGGAACGGGCTACGACCTGGTCCTGACCGAACGCGCCGACGCAGCGGCCGCGACCTATGTCGCCGAGGCGGGCAGCCCGGCCGGCGCCGAAGTGCTGTCGACATTGCCGCAGCGCGCCGCCGAGCCCGCCGAGGCGCAGGCCGCCGCCGCCGCGGTGAGCGCGGCCGCCGCGAAGATGGGCCGGGCGATGCCGGAGCTCGACCTGCGCCGGCTGCTGGTCGACTCCCGCGAGTCGGCGCACTGGAACGACGTGGCCAACCGGTGCCTGACCTGCGGGAACTGCACGATGGTGTGTCCCACCTGCTTCTGCACCAGCACCTCCGACGTCACCGACCTCACCGGTGAGCACGCCGAGCGGTGGATGGAGTGGGCGTCGTGCTTCGAGCTGGACTTCACCTTCGTCCACGAAGGCCCGGTGCGCCACTCCGGGCCCGTCGCGCTACCGGCACTGGCTCACCCACAAGCTCAGCACCTGGCACGACCAGTTCGGCAGCTCGGGCTGTGTGGGCTGCGGACGCTGCATCGCCTGGTGCCCGACCGGTATCGACATCACCGAGGAGATGGCGACGTTCGCCCGGCTTGCGCAGGACGGTCCCGAGGACGAGCAACCGCGATGGCGTGACGATGGCGCCGGTGCCCGTACCGGGTGCGCTCGAGGGCGGTGGAGAACTCCGAGTCGGTGACGCTGTGCCTGGAGCCGACGGCCACGGAGCTGTCCGCGCCGCGGCCGGGGGAGTTCATGATGCTCTACGCCTTCGGCGTCGGGGAGGTGGCGATCTCGGTCAGCGGGGACCCGTCGCTGACCGACGGCACCATCACCCACACGATCCGGTCGGTCGGCGCGGTCAGCGCCGCGCTGTGTGCCGCCCAGCCCGGAACCACGCTGGGAGTGCGGGGGCCGTTCGGCACCAGTTGGGGACTGGAGGACGCCGGCGGGCACGACCTCGTCATCGTCGCCGGCGGTGTCGGTTTGGCGCCGCTGCGGCCCGTGGTGCTGGGTGCGCTGGCGCATCGGGACCGGTACGGCCGCGTCGTGGTGATCGCCGGCGCCCGTTCCCAGCGGGAGTTCCTCTACGCCGCCGAACTCGCTCGCTGGCAGGAGGATTCGCGGCTCGAGGTGCACCTGACCGTCGACGTCCCGATCCAGGGCTGGCCCGGCGAGACCGGCTTCGTCACCGAGCCGCTGCGCCGGCTGACGCTGGAGCCGAACCGGGTGACGGCGTTCTTGTGCGGACCCGAAGCCGATGATGCGCTTCGGCGCCCAGACGCTGCTGGCCAAAGGCATTGACCCACAACGATATTCGCGTCTCGCTGGAGCGCAACATGCAGTGCGGCATCGGTTGGTGCGGGCACTGCCAGCTCGGCCCGCTGCTGCTGTGCCGGGACGGCCCGGTAGTCGGCTACGACGTCGCCCGGCCGCAACTGGAAGTCAAGGAGCTCTGAGATGCCCAGTCTCGCTGTCTGGAAGTTCGCCTCCTGTGACGGATGCCAGCTGACCATGCTCGACTGCGAGGACGAACTGCTCACCCTCGCCGAGGAAGTGCAGATCGCCACGTTCGCGGAGGCGTCCAGCGCGATCGTCGGCGGCCCCTACGACCTGTCGCTCGTCGAGGGCTCGGTCACCACCCCCTCCGACGAGCAGAGGATCCGCGAGATCCGGGAGCAATCGACGACTTTGGTGGCCATCGGGGCGTGCGCCACCGCCGGTGGCATTCAGGCGCTGCGCAACTTCGCCGACGTCGGCGAGTTCACCTCGGTGGTCTACGCCCGCCCCGACTACATCCAGACGCTGGCCACCTCCACGCCGGCGTCGGCGCACGTCACCGTCGACTACGAGCTGCGCGGCTGCCCGATCGACCGGGGCCAACTGCTCGACACTCTGGCCGCGCTGCTGGTGGGCCGCAAGCCGCGGCTGCCCGCATCGACGGTGTGCACCGAATGCAAGCGCTCCGGCGTCGCGTGCGTCACCGTGACCGAGGGCATCCCCTGCCTGGGTCCGGTCACCCATGCCGGGTGCGGTGCGCTGTGCCCGCGCCACCACCGCGGCTGCTACGGATGTTTCGGCCCGATGGCCACCCCCAACATGGGAGCGATGATCCCGCTGCTGCACCGCGACGGGATGTCCGGCGCCGACGTCGACCGGGTGTTCAGCACGTTCAACGTCACCCAGTTCACTGCAGAGCGGACCGCCGAATGAACTTGTCCGGCCCCTCCTCACGCACCATCCGCGTCGGTGCGCTCACCCGCGTCGAGGGGGAGGGCGCTCTGCACGTCGAGCTGCGCGACGGGGTGGCCGAGCGGGTCGAGCTCAACATCTACGAGCCGCCACGGTTTTTCGAGGCGTTCCTGCGCGGCCGGGCCTACACCGAACCCCCGGACATCACCGCCCGGATCTGCGGGATCTGCCCGGTGGCCTATCAGACCAGCGCGATGAACGCGATCGAGGATGCCTGCGGGGTCACGGTCGATCCGGAGCTGGTGGCTCTGCGCCGGCTGCTGTACTGCGGGGAGTGGATCCACAGCCATGCCCTGCACATCTACATGCTGCACGCGCCGGACTTCCTCGGCGAGCCCGACATCATCAGTGTGGCCCGCAACCACCGCGCCGCCGTGGAGCGCGGGCTGGCGCTGAAGAAGGCCGGCAACCGGCTGATGGAGCTGATCGGCGGCCGCTCCATCCATCCGGTCAATGTGCGGCTGGGTGGTTTCTATTCGGTGCCGAGCCGTGCCGACATGCGCGCGATGGCCGAGTTGCTGCGCGGTGCACTCGACGATGCGCTGGCCACCGTGGAGTGGGTGGCCGGGTTCGACTTCCCGGACCTCACCGTCGATCACGAACTGCTGGCGCTGACCGGGGACCGCTACGCCATCGAGGACGGCGCCATCGCCCGCAGCGCGGGCCCGGCCTTCCCGATCGCCGAGTTCTCCGACCACGTCGTCGAGAGCCAGGTCGCGCACTCGACCGCGCTGCACGCCACGCTGGACGGCCGGCCGCACCTGACCGGGCCGCTGGCCCGCTACTCGCTCAACTCGGTGCTGTTGACCCCGGCCGCCAAGCAGGCCGCCGCGGCCGCGGGCCTCGGCGCGCAGTGCCGGAATCCGTTCCGCAGCATCGTGGTTCGGGCCGTCGAGGTGGTGTTCGCGGTCGAGGAGGCGTTGCGGATCATCGACGCCTACGAGCTGCCGGCCGCGGCCGTTCGTCGACGTGCCGGCCCGCCCCGGGGTGGGGCACGGGGTCAGCGAGGCCCCGCGCGGGCTGCTGTATCACCGCTACGAGATCGACGACGACGGTCTGATCAAGACCGCGCTGATCGTTCCGCCCACCTCGCAGAACCAGGGAGCGATCGAAGACGACCTGGCCCGGGTGGTGGCGGCCGGCAGCGACCTCGACGACGCCGCGTTGACCTCGATGTGCGAGCGCACGATCCGCAACTACGACCCGTGCATCTCGTGTGCCACCCACTTCCTGACGCTGACGGTGCAGCGGTGTTGAATGCCGCCGGCCCAGCGGCGGCGGTCGTGACCCTCGTCGTCATCGGCGTGGGCAACGACCATCGCCGCGACGACGGCGTCGGGCCGGCGGTGGCCGCCGCGGTGGCCGCCGGTGCGGCCCGGGCTTCGGGTGATCACCTGTGCCGCCGAGCCGACCGCGATTCTCGACGCCTGGGAGGGCGCCGACGCGCGCGGTGATCGTCGACGCCGCCGCGCCCGGTACCGACGGCGTTCCCGGCCGGGTGCGCAGGTGCACCCTCGGCGATCTCGCCGAAACCCGCGCGGTGACCTCCCACGACCTGAGCCTGGCGCAAACCTACCGGCTGGGCCGGGTGCTGGACCGGGCGCCCGCCGAGGTCGTGGTGATCACCGTCGACGCCGCCGACGCCGGCCACGGGGTGGGTCTGAGCCCCGCGGTGAAGGCAGCTGTACCGCAAGCGGTTTCGGCCGTGCTGGAGGCACTCGGCGAGGGTTCGTGATCCGGGTCGGGACGAACCGCGGCTAACCCTCGTCCGGAGTGGTGAGGATCGCGAATATCTTGCGCACCGTGGTGTCGACCTCCCACCTGCCGCTCCAGCCATCGGGGAACCATCGGGTGGCCCCGGGCCGAATCTCCCATCGCCCGTCGGCGTCGACGATCCAGCCATGGCCGCTGATGAAGTGCATGAGTTCGCCGCAGCCCTCCTTCGCCGAATCCCAGCTTCCCGGGGAGCATTCCCAGACTCCGAGCTTGGAGTGCGCGTCGTCGTGCAGCATGAGTCCACGCTCGTGGGGCTGCCCACTGGTGGCCAGCGGCTTGGGACCCCAGTCCTCCAGTTCGGCGGCACCGGCGATGATCACATCGAGATCTCTCACGACTGCCCCTTCGTGCTCTGGCGGGCGACCTTGTCGAGGAATCCCCGCACCAGCGTCCGTAGCCGCCGGGCGGCGTCGTCGACCTCGACGTCGGTGCGCGACCGCAGGTCGTCGTTGCGCAGGCCGAGCCGCTCGACGTCACGGTCGCGGTCGTCGTCGATCCAGCGTTCCAGCAGCGCCCGGTCGAGCTCGGGGTGGAACTGCAGACCCATCGCCCGACCGTGCACGAAAGCCTGTGTGGCGCGGTCGTTGCGGGCGATCTCGGTCGCGCCGGGCGGCGGGGTGAACCGGTCGAAGTGCCATTGGAACCACGGGCCGTGCGGCACCAGGCCGGGGTCGAGGCTGTGCACGTCGTGCCAGCCGATCTCGGGGTCGGGCGAGCGCTGCACCGATCCGCCGAGTGCCTGTGCCACCAGTTGCCCGCCGAAGCACACCCCGAGCACGCCGACGCCGGCGTCGGCAGCGCGCCGCACGGTGTCCATCTCCGCCGCCACCCACGCCAGCCGCTCGTCGTAGACCGCCCAGCGCGAGCCCAGCGGCACGATGACGTCGTAGCCGGTCGGGTCGGGGAAGGTGACGTCGACGGCGGGGTCGTGCACGCGGTCTTCGGGTACCACCTCGAAGGTGTCGACGTCGAAGCCGAGGTCGGTGAACGTCTCACCGAGCAGCGCCTCCGGGGCGATGGGATCGTTGTAGATGAACAGGACCTGACCGGGCACGCGTTCAACCTACGACAGCGGCGCTGTCATTTCGCGGGCGACAGCGGCTGTATTTCGCGGGCGAAGCGGCCGGGTTATTTCGCAGGCGGAAGCGGCGGGGCGTGACCGGGCGCCATCTCCGCGCCGATTCGGCGAAACAAAGTGTCGGCCTGATTGCTGTAGTCGCCCGCCGCGTCGAACGCATTCTGGGCGAAGGTGACGGCGACGGCTATCGCGACCTTGTTCGCCGGCAGATACGCCTCGATGGCGGCGTATCCGCCGAACATCGGGTTCTGCAGCAGCCAGTCGCCCGAGATCACCACCCCCATTCCGTAGGTGTAGAAGTCGGTCTGCGGCGCGCAGGTGGCGCAGCCCGGCTGCGCGCGGGTCTTGCCGCGCAGCTGCGGCGAGATCATCCTCTGAAAGGACTCGCGCGACAGCAGCCGGCCGGACCCGAGGCCGACGGCGGTGGCCTCCAGGTCGTAGATGTCAGTGGTCTGCACCGCGCCGTGGGTGATCGTCCAGGACGGGTTCCAGAAGGTGCTGTCCTCGTAGAACGGTGTCCCAGCCGGGACGCCGAGGGTGGCGCGGCGCTCCGAGGAGAACGCGTGCAGCACCGGTGGCGGGATCTCGGGGGTGAACGAATTGGCCGTGTTGGTCAGCCCGAGCGGGTTGAGCACCTCGTCGCGCAGCAGCCCCGGCATGTCCCTGCCGGTGGCCTTCTCCAGCGCCAGCCCGAGCAGGACGTAGTTGGTGTGGGCGTAGTTCCAGTTGGTGCCCGGCTCGTACAGCAGCGGCTTGTTCACCGCGAACCCGAGCAGTTGCTGCGGTGTCCACTGTCGGAACGGGTCGGCCAGGAAGGCGTCGTCGAACTCGGCGTTGCCGAGAACGTAATCCGCGTAGCCCGAGGTCATCTGGGCCAACTGGCCCAGCGTCACCTTCTCCGCGTTGGGCACCTCGGGCAGCCACTTGGCGAGCTTGTCGTCGAGGCTGACCTTGTTCTGGTCGACGAGGCGAAGCAACAGCGTCGCCACGTAGGAGATCGCCACCGCGCCGTTGCGGAAGTGCATCGCGGTGGTGGCCGGAACCCCGGTCATCGACTCGCCGACGGCGCGGGTGAGCACCTCCTCGCCGCCCACCGTGACGCGCACCAGGACCGCTTTGAGGTGGGCGTCGGCCATCGTGTCCTGCACGATCTTCAGCACCGCGTCGGCCTTGGCCGATGCGGTCCCCGGCAGCGCGGTGGGAGCCTGGCCCGGCGCCAGGCAGCCGGCGAGTAGGCCCGCCACAAGCGCAATGACAGCTATTCTCGTTCGCAACACGCTCCGCGGCCGCGGGGTGAGCTCGGCCGGCACGGGTGGAACCATGACTGTGTTGTACACCGCTCTGCTCTGGCTCGTCGTCGCCGCGCATTTCGCGTTCCTGATCTACCTGCCCAGCGGCGGCTTCCTGGCGTTGCGATGGCGTCGCACCATCTGGCTGCACGTGCCGGTGGTGCTGTGGGGGATCGGCAGCGTCGCCCTGCACTTCTGGTGCCCACTGACCGCACTGGAGCAATGGACCCGCTCCGGAGCGGGTATGCCCCCGCTGGGGTCGACCGGTTTCATCGACCACTACGTCACCGGGGTCATGTACCCCTCCGGTGGCACGGGCTACGCGCAGGCGGCGGCATTTACCGCCGTCCTGGTGTCGTGGCTCGCCTACGCCGTGACGGCACTGCGGGCGCGGTCGGTGACCGAGAGGGAGTGGGAACGTGTCGGAACAGTGGTTCCTGAGCGCAGAGGAACGCGGTAACCCGGCCTCGGCATTGCCGGCGTGGTGTTCAGGCAACCGGGCGCGGCCCCTGGTCCACGGTTCGGTCTACTTCGACGAGCTGGTCGACGAGGTCGAGGCGCTGCAGTCCGGCGATTACGTCTTCTTCACCGACTGGCGAGGCGACCCCGACGAGCTGCTGCGCCCCGGCGGTCCCACCACCCGGGATCTCTTCACCGCCGCCGCGCAGCGCGGAGTCGTGGTCAAGGGCCTGGTGTGGCGGTCGCACATGGACCGCTTCCAGTTCAGCCAGGAGGAGAACCAGCATCTCGGCGAGGCCATCGAAGAGGCCGGCGGCGAGGTGTTGCTCGACCAGCGGGTGCGGATGGGCGGATCGCACCACCAGAAGCTGGTGGTGCTGCGTCATCGCGAGCACCCCGAGCGCGACGTCGCGTTCGCCGGCGGTATCGACCTGTGTCACAGCCGACGCGACGACGCCACCCACGCCGGCGACCCGCAGGCGGTGCAGATGAATCCGCACTACGGCGAGCGCCCGCCCTGGCATGACGTGCAATTGCGCATCCAGGGACCGGTCGTGGGCGCGCTGGACACCACCTTCCGCGAGCGCTGGACCGACAGCGCATCCGTGGACGCCAATTCGCCGATCGCCTGGCTGCGGGACGTCTTCCACGGTGCCGACCTGGACGCGGGGGCGCTGCCGGACCAGCCACCGGACCCGCCCGCGGCCGGACCGCACCGCATGCAGGTGTTGCGCACCTACCCCGACGGCCGGCGGGTCTACGACTTCGCCCCGCACGGGGAACGGAGCATCGCCCGCGGCTACACCAAGGCGGTGCGCCGGGCCCGGCGCCTGATCTACCTCGAGGACCAGTACCTGTGGTCCAAGCAGGTCGCCGAGTTGTTCGCCGCCGCGCTGCGCGACCACCCCGAGCTGCACCTGGTGGCGGTCGTGCCGCGCCATCCCGACGTCGACGGCCGATTGTCGTTGCCGCCCAACCAGGTTGGCCGCCAGCAGGCCCTCGACGTGTGTCGGCGGGCGAGTCCGGACCGGGTGCACGTCTACGACGTCGAGAACCACGCCGGCACCCCGGTGTACGTGCACGCCAAGGTGTGCGTCGTCGACGACGTGTGGGCGTGCGTGGGCAGTGACAACTTCAACCGGCGGTCCTGGACCCACGACAGCGAACTGTCCTGCGCGGTGCTCGACAAGACGCCGGATCCGCGCGAGCCCCGCGATCCGGCCGGGCTGGGGGACGGTGCCCGGGTGTTCGCCCGCGACCTGCGGCTGGAGCTGCTGCGCGAGCATCTCGACCGCGCCGCCGACGGCAGCCGGGACGACGGCCTGATCGACCCCGACACCGTGATACCCGCGATCGAGGCGGCGGCGCACGCGCTCGACGACTGGCACGAGGGTGGCCGGCGCGGACCGCGGCCACCGGGCCGGCTGCGGCCGCATCGCCCGGAGCGGCTGGGTCCGCTGCAGCGGCTGTGGTCGGTCCCGGCCTACCGGATGATCTACGACCCGGACGGACGCTCCTATCGGTCCCGGCTGGTCGGTCGGTGGTGAACTAGCAGCCTGACCAGCACGAATACGTTCGTTGCAGGCGCAATCAGCATAATCGACGCCATGGGCGTGTCTACGATGGTCTGGGTTGCCACCTGCGCGGTCATTCTCGGGTTGTTCATCTTCGACTTCTTCGCCCATGTGCGCATCCCCCACGAACCGACGTTCAAAGAGTCCGCGATCTGGTCCTCGGTCTACATCGGGCTCGCGGTGGTGTTCGGCCTGTTCGTGTGGTGGCAGTGGGGCGGGGAGTTCAGCGGTGAGTACTTCGCCGGTTACGTCACCGAGAAGGCGCTCTCGGTGGACAACCTGTTCGTGTTCACCGTCATCATGGCGTCCTTCGCGGTGCCGCGGGAGTTTCAGCAGAAGCTGCTGCTGATCGGCATCGTGATGGCGCTGGTGATGCGCGGGGCGTTCATCGCCGTCGGCGCGGCCGCGATCAACTCGTTCAGCTGGGTGTTCTACCTGTTCGGTCTGTTCCTGGTGCTCACCGCCGTCAAGCTCGCCAAGGACAGCGGTCACGAACCCGAGGTCGAGCAGAAGCGGGACAGTCGCATCGTCACACTGGTGCGCAAGTTCGTGCCCACCACCGAGACCTATGACGGTGACAGGTTCCTCACCAAGATCGACGGCAAACGCGCCGTCACGCCGATGTTGTTGGCGCTCATCGCGATCGGCTTCACCGACATCCTGTTCGCGCTCGACTCGATCCCGGCGATCTACGGGCTCACCGAGGAGCCCTACATCGTGTTCACCGCCAACGCGTTCGCCTTGATGGGTCTTCGTCAGTTGTACTTCCTGATCGGCGGTCTGCTCGACCGGCTGGTGTACCTGTCCTACGGGCTCGCGCTCATCCTGGCCTTCATCGGCGTCAAGCTGATGCTGCACGCGTTGCACGAGAACACGCTGCCGTTCATCAACGGGGGCAAGCACGTTGCCGTGCCCGAGATCTCGACGGGCATGTCGCTCGGCGTGATCGGCGTGGTGCTGCTGGTCACCATCGTCGCGAGCCTGGTGAAGACCCGGGTGCGCACGGCGTAGCGGCGGTCGGGTGTGACCGGGCGTTTGTTGTGTCCGCGTTTCGTCCTACCGACGACGGGGATGGCGGGCCGATGAGGACAACGTTCCGGGAACGCCGCGCGCTCGGGCATCGCGGTCGCAACTGGCTGTTCTTCGGAGACCAGCACGCCGCCCAGAACTTCTACTATCGCGACGAGCTGACCGACATGCGCCGCGACGGTCTGCTCACCCGGCTCGACCTGGCGTTCTCACGCGATCGGCAGCGACGAATCTATGTGCAGCACAAGATGATCGAAGCCGGTGCCGCACTGTGGGCCTGGCTCGAGGACGGGGCGCGGTTCTATGTGTGCGGGGACGCCGCGCGGATGGCCAAGGACGTCGACGCGGCGCTGACAGCGATCATCATCCGCTACGGCGGATTGTCGGCCGAGCAGGCCCACGACTACAAGCGCCGACTGGTCGCCGACAAACGCTACGTCCGCGATGTCTACTGATTGTGCCGCCGGATTCTGGTGGTGTCCGAGGGGGCACTTGGACCCAGCGCGATCCTCGGTTACGGCCCGTTGACGTACTGCGACAAACACCACGCCCTTAACGCTCGGCTGCCGACACTGCAGTTGATGAGCGCAGTCTGGTCCGGTGCCCCGCCCCGGACGTGGGGCGGGCGAAACGGAATGGCGCAGTTGTTCGCGTAGGGATTCCACGGGGTGACGCCGTCGTAGCAGGGGGCGGACGGCACCGAACCGGTGTCGGTCGATGCCACCGGGGCCACGGAGACGATGGAGGCCACCAGCGCGGCGAGGATCACTGGGGCTGCTTTGCGGAGAGTGGTCATCGCTGAGACCTCCTCATCGAGAACGCTCGACGTTG
This sequence comes from uncultured Actinomycetota bacterium, assembly GCA_963753095.1. Lineage (GTDB taxonomy): Bacteria > Actinomycetota > Actinomycetes > Mycobacteriales > Mycobacteriaceae > Mycobacterium. The sequence continues at coordinate 218,355 of CAVWBC010000005.1, read as the reverse complement.
AGCGCACCGTTAACGGTACGCGTCAACGCACGGCAGCCGCACCGGACAGCACAAGACACGATGGATCAGTCGGCGGCGAGTCTGTCGGTACAAGCGCGGTGTCATACCCCGGGGCTACCGTGGATCAGTGATGGAGGTGGCGGCGATGGTTCGCGTAGAACATCCAAATTGGCAGTGCCCGAATTGTGGGATGGTCATCTTCTGGTTTGGCGCTACGTCGCACATGAACCGTTGCCGTAAGCCTGCCCCCCAAACCGGCACCTGATCTGGAGCAGACCCATGAGCGCTGAACGCGGGTGGATCGCGGATCCTCCACCGCCCCCGCCCCGGGACTACATCCCCGGCGAGGAGCACAAGTGGTATGTCGCACGCTGGGGGCACCTCAAGTACACCGACCGCACCACCAATTCTGACCACCTCGTGGCCACCGAACCCGACGAGCGCACTGACGCACTTCAAATCGCCGAACGCTACCGCCGGACGATGAGCGGACCGGCCAAATCTCAGCAGGACCGCCGCGCGGAGAGCCAGTCCGGTGAGCGCTGAGCGCGGATGGATCGGTGAGCCGCAATCACCCAGAGAACTGCACGAGTCCATCTACTCACGGCGGCTCCGCTACATCGAGAAAGAGAAGGAACGCCAGGACAGGGAGCGTGCCGAACAGGCCGCACGTGACTTACCTGAGCAACGGCGGCGCCGCGAACGGGAAGTACGGGAGCACGCCGCCCGCTGGCGGCACGTCAAGACCTTGGACAAGAAGCCTGCCGAGCAAGCCCGAGAGAGACCTGGTGAAGCACAGCGGAGTGACGTGCCGGCCGAAGGCACCTAGCGCACCGCAGCGGCACCGGCCAGCACCGAACACCCCGGATCGGTAAGGCGGTCAATAGAACGTCGCATCACACAACCGGCCTGTCCACCCATCTGACTCCCACGGCACGTGCACGGCTGATTGCCGACCATTACCTGGCCGGCGCCAAGCCTGTGCCCGTTGACCGTCGTCGCAAGACGAAGAAAACCGCCGTCTAGCTGCGACGGCGGTTTCATCCTGTGAGTGTCCGAGGGGGGACTTGAACCCCCACGCCCGTTAATAGGGCACTAGCACCTCAAGCTAGCGCGTCTGCCATTCCGCCACTCGGACTCGGGGCAGCTAAGGCTAACGGATTCGTCAGCTCAGCCCCAAACCGTGCCCGACACTACGCGGCGGGCAGCCGGTCGGCGATCTGGCGGGCGATCGTGGCCGCCGCGGTGGTGGGTCCGTCAACGCTGCAGGCCTCGATGTCGACCGCGACGTTGCTGTGCACCGTCAACGCCCGCTGGCACGCCCACCGCTCGGGACTCTGCTCCACCCTCGACAAGGCCAGCACGTCGTGGTCGGTGCTGGTCTGCCCGATCGACCACACCTGCTCGGGGCCGATCGGCTGGGGGTAGGTGAGCTCGCGGTTGGAGCATTCGACCCAGCTCTGCCGGGACGCCTCGTAGAAGTGGGCCGCGGCCTCGGCCGTCGGGAACAACACCACCGCCTGCACGGCGTAGCGCGACCAGACCGGCGCGGCCGGCGGGTCCCGCAGCACCTGTCCGTGCACGGCGGTCCACCCGGTGTCGGCGTATACGCCCTGCTGGGCGGCGCCCGCGACGGCAAGGCAGTTGACGTCGTCGAAGCGAGCGCTGTCGTTCCAGGCCTTGGTGACATCGCGGGTGACGACCATGTCGTCGCCGGACATGGCCGCACCGACGTCGGGGGCCGACAACAGCAGGCCGGGCAGGGTCTCGGCGGTGGTCAGCGGGGTCGGAGGCGCCGGCATGGCAGTACCCGCGGTGGTGGCCGAGCAGCCGCTGACCGCGAGGCACAGCAGCGCCGCGAGGGCCGGCAGACGGGTGGTCACCGGTAAATCAAACCCTATCTCGGCGTGTTGCGCATGGGGTTCAAGAGAAACATGTGGTAAAGCGGCTTTGGCCAGCCGCCGGTGCCGGACCCCGGGCGCAGTGGTAGGAAAGGGGACTGTGACCACTCCCGTCGACGAGGTCGTCGACCTCGTCAGCGCTCTGATCCGGTTCGACACGTCGAACACCGGTGAGCTCGCGACCACCAAAGGTGAAGCCGACTGCGCGCGATGGGTGGCCGAACAACTCGCTGAGGTCGGCTACGAGCCCGAGTACGTCGAGTCCGGTGCGCCCGGCCGGGCCAACGTCTTCGCCCGGCTGCCGGGTGCGGACCCCAGCCGTGGCGCCCTGCTGGTCCACGGTCACCTCGACGTGGTGCCTGCCGAACCCGCCGACTGGAGCGTGCACCCCTTCTCCGGGGCGGTCGTCGACGGCTATGTCTGGGGCCGCGGCGCGGTCGACATGAAGGACATGGTCGGGATGATGATCGCGGTCGCGCGGCACTTCAAACGGGCCGGCATCGTCCCGCCGCGCGACCTGGTGTTCGCATTCGTCGCCGACGAGGAGGCCGGCGGAAAGTACGGCTGCAAGTGGTTGGTGGAGAACCGGCCCGATCTGTTCGACGGAATCACCGAGGCGATCGGCGAGGTGGGCGGTTTCTCCCTGACGGTGCCGCGCAAGGACGGTGGCGAGCGCCGGCTCTATCTGATCGAGACCGCCGAGAAGGGCATGCTCTGGATGCGGCTCAAGGCCCGCGCCCGCGCCGGACACGGTTCGATGATTCACGACGACAACGCCGTCACGGCCATCGCCGAGGCGGTCGCCCGACTGGGGCGCCACCAGTTTCCGCTCGTGGTGCACCCGGCCGTCGACGAGTTCCTGACCGCGGTCGCCGAGGAGACCGGCTACACCTTCGATTTCGACGGGCCCGACCTCGACGGCGCGATCGCCAAGCTGGGCCCGATCGCCCGGATCGTCGGTGCCACGCTGCGCGACACCGCCAACCCCACCATGCTGGCGGCCGGCTACAAGGCCAACGTCATCCCCGCCACGGCCGAGGCCGTGATCGACTGCCGCGTGCTCCCGGGGCGCCAGGCCGCCTTCGAGCGGGAGGTCGACGAGATCATCGGCCCCGACATCACCCGGGAATGGATCACCGAACTGCCCTCCTACGAAACCGAGTTCGACGGCGACCTGGTGGTGTCGATGAACTCCGCACTGCTCGCCGCCGATCCGGACGCCCGGACCGTGCCGTACATGCTCTCCGGCGGAACCGACGCCAAACACTTTGCCCGCCTGGGCATCCGGTGCTTCGGCTTCATCCCACTGCGGCTACCGCCGGATTTGGACTTTGCGGCCCTGTTCCATGGCGTCGACGAGCGGGTACCCGTGGACGCGCTCGAATTCGGCACCCGGGTGCTCGAGCACTTCCTGACCAACTGCTGACCCTCACGAAAGGAATGGCCTGCCATGGCATTTGCATACGACCCGTACGGCTTCCTGCCGAAGCTGCCGGGCTTCACCCTGACGAGCACCGACATCAAAGACGGCCAGCCGCTGAAGAATGCTCAGGTGAGCGGCATCATGGGCGCCGGCGGTGAAGACGTCTCGCCGCAGCTGAGCTGGTCGGGCTTCCCGGAGGAGACCCGCAGCTTCGCCGTCACCGTCTACGACCCGGATGCCCCCACCGGCTCGGGCTTCTGGCACTGGGCGGTGGCGAACCTGCCCGCGACGGTGACCGACCTGCCGTCCGGTGTCGGTGACGGGTCCGTGCTGCCCGGGGACGCGCTGACCCTGTGCAACGACGCCGGTATGCGCCGGTTCATCGGTGCCGCGCCGCCGGCCGGTCACGGCTATCACCGCTACATCGTCGCAGTGCACGCGGTGAAGGTGGAGAAGCTCGAGCTCGCCGAGGACGCCAGCCCGGCCTACCTCGGCTTCAACCTGTTCATGAACGCGATCGCCCGGGCCACCATCCAGGGCACCTACGAGCAGAAGTAGGTCATTTCCTCGCCGAGCAGACGCAGAATCGCACGATTCCGGTCCGGAGAATGCGATTCTGCGTCTGCTCGCGAGCAGAACTAGCGCGCGGCGGAGCCGACGGCCTCGGACAGCGACGAGAACCCGCCGGCGTGCAGACGCTCGGCGAGCCCGTCGTGAATCTCCTTGGCCCACAAGCCTCCGCCGTAGATGAACCCGGTGTAGCCCTGCAGCAGTGCCGCGCCGGCGGTGATCCGCTCCCAGGCGTCGTCGGCGGTCTCGATGCCGCCCACGCTGATCAGCACCAGCTGCGCACCGACCCGGGCGTGCAGCCGCTGCAACACCTGCAACGCCCGACGGGCCACCGGCGGACCCGAGATCCCGCCCGGCCCGAGTGCCTCGACGTTCGGCGTGGCCAGCCCGGCGCGCGAGATCGTGGTGTTGGTGGCGACGATCCCGGCCAGGCCCAACTCGACGGCCAGGTCGGCGACGGCGTCGACGTCCTCGTCGGACAGGTCGGGGGCGATCTTCACCAGCATCGGGGTCGAGGTCTCAGCCAGCACGGCGGTCAGGATCGGGCGCAGCGACTCGACGGCCTGCAGGTCACGCAGTCCGGGGGTGTTGGGGGAGCTGACGTTGACCACCAGATACGCCGCCAGCGGGCCGAGTAGTCGCGCGCTGGAGCGGTAGTCCTCGGCCGCCTCTTCGGGTGGGGTGACCTTGGACTTGCCGATGTTCACGCCGATCGGCACATCGGGGTGGTGGCGGGTCAGCCGGAGGGCCAACTGCCCGGCGCCGTGGTTGTTGAAGCCCATCCGGTTCAGCAGCGCCCGGTCGGCCGGCAGCCGGAAGAGCCGCGGCGCCGGGTTACCCGGCTGCGGCCGTGCGGTCACGGTGCCCACTTCGGCATAGCCGAAGCCCAGCGCGCCCCAGGTGTCCAGGCCCACGCCGTCCTTGTCGAAGCCGGCGGCAAGCCCGAGCGGGCCGGGAAATCTCACCCCGAACACGGTGCTGGCCAGGACCGGGTCGCGGGGCGCCAACGCCCGGCGCAGCTGCCGGCGTGCGGTCTCTGTGGCCGTCGCGGTGCGCAGCGCGCCGAACACCAGCGTGTGGATGCGTTCGGGGGGCACCGCGAACAGCGCCCGCCGCACCGCGGCGTACATCACAACCCGGGCTGATCGGCGCGGTGGTCGCCCTCGGAGCGGGGCTTCTTGCGCCGCAACAACACTCGGCGGCTTCCGTCGGTGTACAGCCGAACCCGGGTCAGCTCCCAGCCGCGGTACTCGGCCTCGATCGACAGACGGGTGGACGCGCTGACCCGGGTGACCTCCGGCGGCAGCCGCAGCGGAATCCACTCGTAGTCGTCGGAGAGCTCGACCTCCCAGGCCGCCGGCATCCGGCCTCGGTGCGCCGTGCTCACCGGGCGCCCGCCGCGTTGCGGATGACCTGGACTCCGGCACCCGAGCCCGACACGACGTAGAGCGTGCCCGACGTCTCGTCGAACGCCAGCGAGTTCGGTTGCTGCACGGTGGGGTAACGCACCTTCTCCACGGGGATTCCAGTAGCGAGATCGTAACCAACAACGATATTGGCCGCCGTCTGGGAAACCCACGCGAGACTGCGCGAGCCGGCCAGTCCGTACGGCGCCTGCGGCACCGGGTAGGCCTGGCGCTCGATCAGCGGGTCCACCCCGAACACCAGCAGCTGGCCGGCGCGGGTGTCGGCCACCAGGATCCGGCCCAGCGGGTCGGCGGCGATCGTGGTGGCCCCTTCGCCGGCCCGCAACGACTGCTGGGCTTTGCCCTCGCCGTCCAGCGCCGTCACCGAGGTCTGCCCCCGATCGAGCACGACCGCGGTGTCGCCCACGGTGGCGATCGCATCCACCCGGGCGAAGATCTTCGTCTTCTGGGCGACCGTGGTGCCCGAGTCGAGGGTGTAGGCGGTGCCGTCGGCGCTGCCCAGCACCAGCCGGCCGTCGGCGCGGCGGGCGATCGCGGTGAAGTCGGTGTCGGTCTGGCCCGCGATCTCCACCCGCTGCGCCGTCCCGGCGGCCAGGTCGGTGGTGACGTAGCCGCCGCGCGTCGAGGCGAACACCGAGCCCTTTGCGTCACCGGCCACGGCCGTCGCGGACCCGGGCAGCGCGATCGTGCGGGTCGCGCCGGACGGGCCGAGCAGCGTCAGCGTCGCCGGGGCCTGCGGGTCGGCACCCGGGCTGAACATCACCAGAGACGCGGTGGCGGTGTCGAACAGTGCTGCCGCCGGACGGGCGGCCAACGGCAGGACCCGACCCGCCGGGGCGGCCGTCACCGGTGGGGCAACCGCCGCCGTGGCCGCCGGTGATGGTCTCCGGTGGCGCGGTGATCGGGTTGGACGAACACGCTGCTGTCAAAGCCGTCAATACCGCCAGAACACCGACACACCTGCGCAAATTCCGCAGTTTACTAGCGTTGGCAACGGGTAGCCCCCGGACGTGTTTACGTGCAATCGGCGTCTGTACTTCCTGTCGAACAAGGATTCTAGGTCTCCTCGGCCGGGCGGAATTGCCGCGTATGCCGGTTCGGAAGCCGTAAGTGGCGTTATGGTGACCTCATGACGATGGCCGCCACCCCGGAGTCAGACGGTTGTGAGTTCACCTTCGAGGACATCTCGACGGGTGTCTTCGCCAGCGGATTCGGTCACCTCGGGGACGGTCGCAGTTTCGCCTTCCACACCCATCGCGGTCAGTTGACCGTCGAGGTGTACCACCCCCGGCTGGCCGGCCCGGTGCCGCACGCCGAGGACGTGGTGGCGACCGCCAGCCGCAGCCTGGTCGACTTCGACGTCGACGACGAGCGCAGCCTGGCGGCCGCGGTGCGTGACGCGGTGGCCGACGCTGCGCCGGTGCCGCGCCCGGCGCGCTGAACCACCAGCTTCATCGGCTACGGTCAGCGGCGTGGATGTCACGCCGATGTCGTGGATACAGGTCGTGGTCCTCTCGATCGTGCAGGGTCTGACCGAGTTCCTGCCCATCTCCTCATCGGCGCATCTGGCGATCGTGTCGCGGGTCTTCTTCTCCGGTGACGCGGGCGCGTCGTTCACCGCCGTCTCCCAGCTGGGCACCGAAGCGGCCGTCCTGCTGTACTTCGCCCGCGACATCGGCCGCATCCTCAAGGCCTGGTTCAACGGGCTGTTCGTCCGCGCGCACCGCGCCAACGTCGACTACCGGATGGGCTGGTACGTCATCATCGGCACTATCCCCATCGGCGTGCTCGGCCTGCTGTTCAAGGACGAGATCCGGTCCAGCGTGCGAAACCTCTGGGTGGTCGCCACCGCGATGCTGGTGTTCTCCGCCGTCATCGCCGCCGCGGAGTACTACGGCAGGCAGACCCGCCACATCGAGCAGCTGACCTGGCGCGACGGTCTGCTGGTGGGTCTGGCACAGTGCCTGGCCCTGGTGCCGGGCGTGTCGCGCTCGGGTTCGACCATCAGCGCCGGGCTGTTCCTGGGTCTGGACCGCGAGCTGTCCGCCCGATTCGGGTTCCTGCTGGCGATTCCGGCGGTCTTCGCCTCGGGGCTGTTCTCGTTGCCCGACGCGTTCCACCCGGTCACCGAGGGCCAGAGCGCGACCGGCCCGCAGCTGCTGGTCTCGGTGCTCATCGCCTTCGTGGTCGGCTTCGCCGCAGTCGCGTGGCTGCTGCGCTTCGTCGCTCATCACGCGATGTACTGGTTCGTCGGCTACCGGGTGGTGCTGGCGCTGGTCGTGCTGGCGCTGCTGGGCACGGGTGTGGTGGCGGCGGTATGACCGCCGGCGACAATGCGGAGCGCAGCGACGAGGAGGAGCGGCGCATATGACCGTGATTCTCCTTCGGCACGGCCGGTCGACGTCCAACACCGCGCACACCTTGGCCGGCCGTTCCGAAGGCGTCGAACTCGACGACAAGGGCCTGGCCCAAGCCACCGCGCTGGTCGAGCGCGTGGATGGCCTGCCGATCAAGGCGCTGGTCCGGTCCCCGCTGCTGCGCTGCCGGCTGACCCTCGACCCCCTGGCCGCCGCGCTCGGTCTGGAGCCGCTGGTCGACGAGCGGCTCTCGGAGGTCGACTACGGCGAATGGACGGGCCGCAAGCTCGGCGACCTGATGAAGGAACCGCTGTGGTCGGTGGTTCAGGCCCAGCCCAGCGCGGCCGTCTTCCCCCAGGGCGAGGGGCTGGCGCAGGTGCAGGCCCGCGCGGTGGCCGCGGTGCGCGAGCACGACCGCAGACTCGCCGAGGAGCACGGCGCCGACGCGCTGTGGGTGGCGTGTACCCACGGCGATGTCATCAAGGCGGTGGTCGCCGACGCGCTCGGCACCCACCTGGACAGCTTCCAGCGCATCACCGCCGACCCCGCGTCGATGAGCGTGATCCGTTACACACCGCTGCGCCCGTTCGTGGTGCACGTCAACCACACCGGCTCGCAACTGGCGTCGGTCCTGAGTGCCCCACCACCGGAAAAGGACGGTGCCGGCGAGGGTGACGCCGTCGTCGGCGGTTCCACGGACTGAAAATCGTCACGCTTATGGCATCCCTGCGAATTACGGCTGAGATGCTTCTGCCGGTATTTTGGACATAACCATGCCCCGCGCAATTCACGTCTTCCGCACTCCCGACCGATTCGTCGCCGGGACCGTCGGGCAGCCCGGAAACCGGACGTTCTACCTGCAGGCGGTGCACGACAGCCGGGTGGTTTCGGTCATGTTGGAGAAACAACAGGTCGCGGTCCTCGCGGAACGGATCGCGGCCTTGCTGGTCGAGATCAACCGCCGGTTCGGCACTCCGCTGCCGCCGGAGTCCGAGGTCGACGACCTCAGCCCGCTCGTCATGCCGGTCGACGCCGAGTTCCGGGTCGGCACCATGGGGCTGGGTTGGGACGCCGAGGCGGAGACGGTCGTGGTCGAGTTGCTCGCGGTCAGCGACACGGAGTTCGACGCATCGGTGGTGCTCGACGACGCCGAGGAGGGTCCCGACGCGGTCCGGGTGTTCCTCACCCCGGAGTCGGCGCGCCAGTTCGCCGACCCGGTCCCACCGCGTCATCTCCGCCGGCCGGCCGCCCTGCCCGCTGTGCGACGAGCCACTCGACCCCGCCGGCCACATCTGCGTGCGCACCAATGGATATCTGCGCGGAGCGCTGTCCGGGGCCGATGACGAACTCGACTCGTGACCGACACCGACGACTCCTCGGCCCGCGAGGTCCTGCGGCGCGGCGAGCTGACCATCCTGGGAAGGATCCGGTCGGCCAGTAACGCCACATTCCTGTGTGAGGCCAACCACGACGAGCGCACTGTGCACTGCGTGTACAAGCCCGTCGCCGGCGAGCAACCGCTGTGGGACTTTCCCGACGGCACACTGGCCGGCCGGGAGCTCGCGGCCTATCTGGTGTCCGAGGCGCTGGGCTGGAACATTGTGCCGCACACCATCATTCGAGACGGGCCGGCAGGTCCGGGCATGCTGCAGCGCTGGGTCGACCAGCCCGACGACACCGAGGAGACCGAGCAGACCGAGGCCCAGTGCCCCGAGCTCGTCGACCTCTGCCCGGCGGGTTCGGTTCCGCCGGGCTATCTTTCGGTGCTCCGGGCCTACGACTACGCCGGCGACGAGGTGACCCTGGTGCACGCCGACGACCCCCGGCTGCTGCGGATGGCGATCTTCGATGTGATCGTGAACAACGCCGACCGCAAAGGCGGGCACATCCTGTCCGGTGTCGACGGCCGGGTGTACGGCGTGGACCACGGGGTCTCGCTGCACGTCGAGGACAAGCTGCGCACGGTGCTGTGGGGCTGGGCCGGCAAGCCGATCGACGACGAGTCGCTGGAAGCCGTCGCCTGTCTGCAGGAACTGTTGCACGGGCCGCTGGGTGACGAACTGCGCGCGTCCATCACCCCCGCCGAGGTGGCGGCGCTGCGCAGGCGGGCGCGTGCGCTGCTGGACGAACCGGTGATGCCGGCCCCGGATCGGCGCCGTCCCATTCCGTGGCCGGCGTTCTAGCCCGTCGAGCCGGCCGGTTCCCAGTGCAGGATCCCGCTGTCGGCCAGCAGCGACATGTGCAGCCGTCCGTCGATGATCCGGTAACTGCGCACCAGCCCCAGTGACGTGGCCACGTTCTGCTCGAGCGAGGGTTGCGGGCAGAACATCCGGGTCAACGCGATCGGCCCGAAGGTCAGCGTGCCCGAATCGGTGTCGGCCGGTGCCGCCTCGAAGCTGCCGCTGCCGCGGTTGCAGTCGACGCGGAAGGCGGCCCGACCGTCGGTGCCGAACGACACGGTGTACTTGTCCGGTTCGTCGACGGTCGTCGTGCCCTGCTCGTCGCTCATCGACTCCAGGCTGACCAGGCGCCAGTCGGTGCCGTCGAGCGGACGGTCGGACGGGGACGTCGATCCGCACGCGGCGAGGGCGACGAGGACCCCGCCGAGGACGTAGAACAGGCGCATGGCCGGCAATCTACCCGCGGGCCGCCCGGCGTCGCCGATCCTGATTCGGCGATACTGGCGGAGTGAGTCTGACCGACGCGGCGCTGGCCGCCGACCTGGCCGAAGAGGCGGGCCGGTTGCTGCTGGCGGTGCGCGAGGAGGTCGGCCACGATTTCCCGCCGGCCCTCGGCGACGCCGGCGACGTTCGGGCCAACGCTCTGCTGCTGCGCCGGTTGCACGCCGAGCGCCCGGGTGACGCGGTGCTCTCCGAAGAGGCCTACGACGACCTCAAGCGGCTGCACGCCGACCGGGTGTGGATCATCGACCCGCTCGACGGCACCCGCGAGTTCTCCATGCCGGGCCGGGCGGACTGGGCGGTGCACGTGGCGCTCTGGCAGCGCACCGGCGGCCCGGAGGGCACCATCACCGATGCCGCGGTCGCCCTGCCCGCCATGGGCGAGGTGCACCGCAGCGACACCGTGACCGCACCGGCCGCACCGCAGTCCGGGCCCATCCGCATCACCGCCAGCTCCAACCGCCCCCCGGCCGTGCTGTGGCGGCTGCGCGATCGGCTCGACATCGAGTTCCTGCGGATCGGGTCGGCGGGCGCCAAGGCGATGGCGGTGGTCCGCGGCGACGCCGACGCCTACATCCACGCCGGCGGGCAGTGGGAATGGGACTCGGCGGCACCGGCCGGGGTGCTGCAGGCGGCGGGTTTGCACGCCACCCGCCTGGACGGCTCACCGCTGCACTACAACCGGCCCGACCCCTACCTGCCGGATCTGCTCATGTGCCGGCCCGAGGTTGCCGACCTGCTGTTGGACGCCATGTGGCTGGCCAGCTGATCGCGGCGCGAACGAGACCCTAGAGTCAACACAATGCAGTCGTGGCCGGTCGTCGAGATACCGCAGCTGCCCGGGCGCGGCCCGCGGCTGCGGCTCTACGACAGCGCCGACCGTCAGGTCCGGCCCACCGCGCCGGGGGACACCGCGACGATGTACGTCTGCGGGATCACTCCCTACGACGCCACCCATCTCGGCCACGCCGCCACCTACCTGGCGTTCGACCTGGTGTACCGGGTCTGGCTGGACAACGGCCACCGGGTGCATTACGTGCAGAACGTCACCGACGTCGACGACCCGCTGTTCGAACGGGCCGAGCGTGACGGCATCGACTGGCGTGACCTCGGCGCCCGCGAAACCCAGCTGTTCCGTGAGGATATGACCGCCCTGCGGGTGTTGCCGCCGCACGACTACGTCGGCGCCACCGAGGCCATCGACGAGGTGGTCGAGCTGGTCGAGAAGATGCTGGCCTCCGGCGCGGCCTACGTCGTCGATGACGCCGAGCATCCCGACGTGTACTTCCACGCCGACGCCACCGCGCAGTTCGGCTACGAGTCGGGCTATGACCGCGACACGATGATGCGGCTGTTCGCCGAGCGCGGCGGCGACCCCGAGCGGGCCGGCAAGGCCGACGCACTCGACGCGCTGCTGTGGCGCGCCGCCCGGCCCGGCGAGCCGAGCTGGCCGTCGCCGTTCGGGCCCGGACGGCCGGGCTGGCACGTCGAATGCGCAGCGATCTCGTTGAGCCGCATCGGTTCTGGCCTCGATGTCCAGGGCGGCGGGAGCGACCTGATCTTTCCGCACCACGAATTCTCGGCCGCCCACGCCGAAAGTGTCACGGGGGAGCGCAGATTCGCGCGGCACTACGTGCATGCCGGCATGATCGGCTGGGACGGTCACAAGATGTCGAAGAGCCGGGGCAACCTCGTGCTGGTGTCGCGGCTGCGGGCCGAAGGGGTGGATCCGGCGGCCATCCGGCTGGGTCTGCTGGCCGGGCACTACCGCAGCGACAGGTTCTGGAGCAACGAGGTCCTGGCTCAGGCTCAGGAGCGGCTGAGCCGCTGGACCGCCGCCGCGGCGCTGCCCGCCGGGCCGGCCGCCGACGACGTCATCGGCCGGGTTCGTCGCTACCTTGCCGACGACCTGGATACCCCCAAAGCGCTCGCCGCCGTTGATGGTTGGGTCACCGATGCCTTGGATTACGGTGGCCACGCCGCGGACGCGCCGCGCGCGGTGGTCGCCGCCGTCGACGCGTTGCTCGGTGTTCCGTTGTAGGTTTCTCCCAAGCGGCCTACGGGGTTGGGGTACGTTTCGGCAATGGCTTCCGTCAACGGCAAAGTCGTTTTCATCACCGGTGGTGCCAATGGTGTCGGCGCGGAGGTGGCCCGCCGGCTCTACGACAAGGGTGCCAACCTTGTCCTCGCTGATCTGGACAAGGAGCGGCTCGACCGGTTCGCCACGTCGTTCGAGTTGCGCCGGGTGCTGTCCGCGCCTGTCGACGTACGCGATCTCTCGTCGCTGCAGCGGCTCGCCGACCAGGCGATCGAGCAGTTCGGCGGCATCGACATCGTCATCGCCAACGCGGGGATCGGCGTATACGGCTCGGTGCTCAATGTCGACCCGGAGGCATTCAAGATCGGTGTCGACGTCAACGCCGTGGGCGTTTTCAACACCGTGCGCGCGACATTGCCATCGATCATCGAGCGCCGCGGCTACGTCCTGGTGGTGTCGTCCCTGGCGGCATACGTACCGATCGCGGGTTCGGCCTGTTACAGCCTGGCCAAGGCCGGCGTCGAGCACTTCGCCAACGCGCTGCGCCTCGAGGTCGCCCACCACGGGGTGGACGTCGGCACGGCCCACATGTCGTGGATCGACACGCCGCTGGTTCGGGAGGGTTGCGCCGAATTCTCCTCGATGCGCGCCGCCATTGAGAACCTGCCGGGGCCACTGAGCAGGATCACCCCGGTCCAGGCCTGCGGTGCGACCTTCGTCAAAGGCATCGAGCGACGGAAACTCCACATCAACTGCCCGAGTTGGGTGGGACTTTTCCGCTGGCTCAAGCCGATTCTGTCGACGAGGGCCGGGTTGCCGCTGCTGCTCAAGGGCGCCGATCATCAGGTAACGCAGATGGACGCCGAGACGGCAGAGTCGGGCCGGCACCTGAATGCCCGGATCGTGGAGTTGAACGACAAGTGAGGCTGCGTGCCGCACTGCTCGCCGCTGTCCTCCTGATCGCCATGACCGCCGGGTGCTCCGGCACCAACAAGGCAAATCAGGCGAGCACGAGTCCGCCCGCCCCGTCGTCGGGCGCGCCGGAGTCCGTCACCCCGGAGCAGGCCCGCGCGATCGCGAAAGAGGCCTATATCTACGGCTTTCCGATGGTCGACAGCTACCGCATCCAGTACGCCTACTTCGTCGACTCGCACAACCCGCAGTACAAGGGCGCACTGGAACCAGATCCACAGCATCGCCCGGGTTTACACCCCGGCCGACACGTCGGTGCAGACGCCGAACTCCGACACGCCCGTACTCGATGCGTCGGCGCCGACCTGCGCACCGAGCCGCTGGTGCTGACCGTCCCGGCGATCGACCAGGACCGGTATTACTCGCTGCAGTTCATCGACGGCTACACCTACAACTTCGCCTACGTGGGCAGCCGGACCACCGGCAACAGCGGCGGCAAGTACCTGCTGGCCGGGCCGGGTTGGAAGGGCGAAAAGCCCGAGGGGATAAGCCAAGTCATCTCCTCCGACACCGAGCTGGCACTGGTCGTCTATCGCACCCAGCTGTTCGGCGCGCAAGACATGGAGAACGTCAAGAAGATCCAGGCCGGCTACACGGTGCAGCCGTTGTCGGCGTTCCTGGACCAGCCGGCGCCCGCGCCGGCGCCGCCGATCGATTTCTTCCCGCCGCTGACCGCCGACCAGGAGAAGACCTCACCGCAGTTCTTCGACATCTTGAACTTCGTGCTGCGCTTCGCGCCGACGCTGCCGTCCGAGAAGGACCTGCGTGCCCGGTTCGCCACTATCGGCGTCGGACCCGACGGCTCCTTCGACGCCGACAAACTGACGCCGGAGATGCGCGCCGCCGTGGAGGGCGGGATGGCCGACGCGTGGGCCGAACTCAACGCCCTGAAGAAGGACAAGGTCGACACCGGCCAAGTCGCCTCGGGCGACATGTTCGGCACCAAGGAGGAGTTGAACGGCAATTACCTGTACCGGATGGCCGGCGCCGTGTTCGGCATCTTCGGCAATTCCAAGCAGGAGGCGATGTACCCGAGTCTCACCACGGACTCCACCGGCGAGCCGCTGACCGGGGCCAACAACTACACGCTGACGTTCGCCCCGGGCCAGCTGCCGCCGGTGAACGCGTTCTGGTCGGTGACGATGTACAAACTGCCGGAGAGCCTGCTGGTGGACAACCCGATCAACCGGTACCTGATCAACTCGCCGATGCTGCCCGGTCTGGCGAAGAACCCGGACGGCAGCGTCACGATCTACGTGCAGAACCAGTCACCCGGCGCGGAGCAGGAAGCCAACTGGCTGCCCGCGCCGCCTGGGCCGTTCACCGTCGCCATGCGCCTCTACTGGCCCAAGCCCGACGCCCTCAACGGCACCTGGCAGGCGCCGAAGCTGGTCAAGGCCTAGCTGCTATAGCGTGGCGACGTCGTAGTTGCCGACCTGTCCGGACAGGAAGCGCAGCTGGTCGGTGGCCGTGCCGAAGGTCTGGTCGATCGCGGTGAGCCGGGCGGCGTAGTGCGCCACCGGGTACTCCGCGGTCATCCCGATGCCGCCGTGCATCTGGATCGCCTCCTGCGCGATGTGCCGGCCGGACCGGCCGATCTGCAGCTTCGCGCGGGCCGCGACCACCGGGTCGTAGCGTCCGTCGGCCACGCACACTCGCGGCGTAGTAGTTCATGCTGCGCGCCAGTTCGAGCGAGACGTACATGTCGGCGGCGCGTTGTGTCAGCGTCTGGAACTTCGCGCAGCGGGACCCCGAACTGCTTGCGCGCCTTCAGGTATTCGGTGGTCAGCCGCAGCGCCTCCTCCATCGCGCCGACCGCTTCGGCGCACAGCGCCGCCTGGAGCCGGATCACCGCGGCGTGCGATCGCCGTCGGTCGCGTCGCCGCCGGCGCCGAGTGGTTCGGCCGCGGCGTCGCTGAAGCTCGATCTGCGCGCCGCGCTGTCCGTCGAAGGTGCGGATAGGGCTGCGCGCGTCGACCGCATCGGCGTCGACCAGGAACAGCCCGACGCCGCCGCCGGGCAGCGCAGCGGTCACGACGAGTACGTCGGCCGCAGTCGCCGGCCAGTACCGGGTTCTTGACGCCCGGTGACGGTCCACGCGTCGCCCTGCGGTCGGCGCGGGTGGCCACGTCGGGACAGGCCGCGCATGCCGGGCTCGGTGTGGGCGAAGGCCAGCAGTCGTCGCCCGCGGCCACGTCGGCGAGCAGCGCGCGCTGCTCGTCGCGAGCCGAGCTCGGCGATCAGCCCGCCCGGGATCAGCGCCGCGTCGGCGACCGGCTCGGGCGCCAGTCGGCGGCCGATCTCGGTCATGACCACCATGATCTCGATCGGGCCGGACTCCTCGCGGTCGAAGCCCAGGCCCAGCATGCCGATCTCGGCCAGCTGCCTCCACACGTCGCGGCTCCAGCCCAGTCGGAGTCGATCGACCTTGTTGCGGCTCTCGGCGTCGTAGCTGCGAGAGCACGTCACGCGTGGTGTCGCGCAGCAGCTGCTGCTCTTCGGTCAGTTCGAAATCCATGGCCGCGCCTCACAATCCGAGGATGGTGGAGGCGATGATGGTGCGCTGCACCTCGTTCGTGCCGCCGTAGATGGAGGTCTTGCGGTAGTTGAGGTACCTCGGCGCGGCGTGCTGCGCCCAGTCCGGCGAGTCGATTCGCGCCCGCGTCGAACGGCAGCGCGTCCGGGCCGGCGACCTCCATCAGCAATTCGGTGACGGCCTGCTGCAATTCGCTGCCACGCAACTTCAGCATCGACGACGCCGGGTTCGGCTTGCCGTCGGCCTCGTCGCCGCTGACCCGCAGCTGAGTCAGCTCCAGCGCGAGCAGTTCGTTCTCCACCTCGGCGACCCGAGCGGCGAACAACGGATCCTCGAGCAGGCGTGCCGCCGCCGACCTGATCTTGCGCGGCGTGCTCCTTGGCCTGGCGCAGCCACAACTTGTGGTGCCGACCCGGGCGATGCCGGTGCGCTCGTTGCCGAGCAGGAACTTCGCGTAGGCCCAGCCCTTGTTCTCCTCGCCGACGAGCTGATCGGCGGGTACCCGGACGTTCTCGAAGAAGACCTCGTTGACCTCGTAGCTGCCGTCGATCAGCTTGATCGGGCGCACCGTGATGCCGGGCGTGTTCATCTCGACCAGGATGAACGAGATGCCGGCCTGCTTCTTCGGCGCCTCGGGGTTGGTGCGCACCAGCAGAAGATCCAGTCGGCGTACTGGCCGAGCGTGGTCCAGGTCTTCTGGCCGTTGATCGACGTAGTTGTCGCCGTCGCGGACAGCGGTGGTCCGCAGCGACGCGAGGTCCGACCCGGCCTCCGGCTCGGAGAAGCCCTGGCACCACCAGATGTCGAGGTTCGCGGTCGCCGGCAGGAACGTTCCTTCAGCTCCTGCGAGCCGAACTGGGCGATCACCGGACCGACCATGTTGGCGTTGAACGCCAGCGGCTCGGGCACACAGGCCAGCTGCATTTCGTCGGCCCAGATCTGGCGCTGCAGGGGCGTCCAGTCCTTGCCGCCCCACTCGACCGGCCAGTTCGGCACCGCCAGCCCGTGCCTTGTTCAGGATCCGCTGCGTCGTGACGGCGTCGTCGGGGCAGTCGAGCTCGCCGTTGCGGCGCCCGCTCCCTGATCTCGGCGGGGATTTCGGTGGTGAAGAACTCGCGCAGCTCGTCGCGGAATGCCGCGTCCTCGTCGCTCAATGCCAGTCTCACGATTGCCACCTCACTTCGTCGTCGTGGTTACTCGTCAGTACCCGTTGATAGACGGTATCGCAGCCCGACCAACTGGTCGGCAGGAGCACCCTCACGGTCAGAGTTTCGACAGCAATCGCTGTCGGTGGGCATCGTGCCGCGGCAGCCAATGGCGCGTCGGTACCCCGCAGACCAGAAGGCGGGTACCGCCTGCTAGCATTAGGGCGGTCGTACAGGTCAGTCGTACAGTACAGTTGTACATGATACGTGTTGTCCCCGAGCAGGAGGTGGTCAGCAGTGAACTCCCCAGCGGTGGCGCGCGGGCGCGAGGTACGTGAGCGACTGCTCGCCGCTGCGGCCGAACTGATCGGCGAGCGCGGCTGGACCGCGGTGAGCACCCGCACGCTGGCGCAGCGCGCCGGCGTCACCCCGTCGGTGGTGCACTACCACTTCCCCTCGGTGCAGGCACTGCTACGTGAGGCCGTGAGCGCGGGCATGAACGCGGCTGTCGGCGAACTGGAGAAGTTCCTGGACAGCACCGACGGAGCTGACGACCTGGTCGAGGCCCTGCTGGCTTCGGTGGCTTCCTACTCGGGCACCGACCCGGCGTCGATGCTGTTCATCGAGGCATACCTGGCCGCCACCCGCGACGAGGTGCTGCGGGAGCAGATCGCCGACGGTCTACGCGAACTTCGGGTCAGCCTCGGCCGCCGCCTGGCTGATCGGGGTGTGGCCGACCCGGAGGGGACCGCCGCGGTCCTGCTGGCTGCCCTCGACGGTGTGCTGCTGCACCGAGGCCTGGACGGCGGGGTTGACGGCCACGCCACGGTGGCCATTCTGCGCCGGCTGGTCACCTGATCGACCGCGGCGACACCAGAAGTACTCGATGACGAGGAAGGAGATCTGAACCGATGAAGGTTGCGATATGTGGAGCGGGGATGGCCGGATTGGCTCTGGCCAACAGGATTCGGGCGACGGGCGGCGAGGTGGTCCTGTTGGAGCGGGCGCCTGCCCCGCGTGCCCAGGGGTACATGATCGACTTCTTCGGTCCGGGTTACGACGCCGCCGAAGCCATGGGACTCATCCCGGCGATCGACGAGATCGCCTACCCGGTCGACGAGGTGAGCCTGGTCGACGAGCAGGGCCATCGGCGCGCGGGACTGCCGTACCGGCAGTTCGCCGCCGCCGTCGGCGGCCGGCTGCGTAGCGTGATGCGCCCGGATCTGGAGAACGTGCTCCGCGACAGCCTCGATGAGGGCGTCGATCTGCGGTTCGGTTGTGAGGTGGTCGGTTTCGTCGACCACGGCGACGGGGTCACGGTGCAGCTCGGTGACGGCGAACGGCTGGAGGCCGACGTGCTGGTGGGTGCCGACGGTATTCATTCGACGGTGCGCCGGCTCATGTTCGGCGACGAGCCGGCGTTCTTTCGTTACCTGGGATTCCACACCGCGGCGTGGGTGTTCGACGACCCGGAGGTTCGAGACCTGACAGCGGGCCGGTTCATCCTGACCGACACCGTGGGTAAGCAGATGGGTTTCTACACGTTGCGCGACGGGCGCATCGCGGTCTTCGCGGTGCACCGCCAGCCGGACCCGGCGCTGCCCCACGACGTCCGCGCGGCGGTTGCACATGCCTACCGAGATCTCGGCTGGGTGGTCCCCCGTGCCCTCGACAGCTGTCCATCCGACCACGACATCTACTACGACCAGGTCGCCCAGATCGAGCTGCCGCGGTGGAGCTGCGGCCGGGTGGTGCTGCTGGGGGATGCCTGTTTCGCGGTGTCGCTGCTCGCCGGACAGGGCGCATCGATGGGAATTGCCGGTGCCTACCTGCTTGCCGACCGCCTGCAGCAGGCCCCTTCGATCGAGCAGGCGCTGGCCGACTACGAACGGCTGTGGCGCCCGGTGGCCGAGGAGAAACAGGCCAGTGGCCGCAACGCCGCACGCTGGTTCCTGCCCAAGTCCGCCGTCGGGCTGTGGGTGCGGCGGACAGCGCTCGCTCTGGCGAACAGGTTGCCGCTGGCCAACCGCTATGTGGGGGCCGCCCTGGCGGGTAAGTCCACCGGGCTGATCACCACGATGCGCCGCGGTGACCAGTCCTGGCAGGAGACGGTCCGGTGAGCGGGCAGAGCCCGGCGGTGAGGGCCGGTCAGCTGCCGCGGAAGCCGGGGCCGCGCCGGCGCAGATAGCGCTCGAACTCGGCGGCCAGCGCGTCGCCGTCGACTTTCGACATCGCCTCGTTGACGTCGACCTCGGCGTCGCCGCGTTCCTCGAGGGCGGCGACGTATTCGGCGATCTCCTCGTCGTCGGCGGTCATCTCGGTGACGGCCAGCTCCCACTCCTCGGCCTGCGCGGGCAGGTCGGCCAGCGGCACCTCGATGTCGAGCACGTCCTCGACGCGGCGCAGCAGCGCGACGGTGGCCTTCGGGTTGGGCGGCTGCGACACGTAGTGCGGCACCGCCGCCCAGAACGTGACCGCCGGGATGCCCGGCGGCCACGCAGGCGTCCTGGAACACCCCGGCGATACCGGTCGGGCCCTCGTAGCGGGTCTCCTCCAGGCCGAAGAACTTGGCCGAGTCGGGGGAGTAGGCCGCGCCGGACACCGGCACCGGCCGGGTGTGCGGGGTGTCGGCCAGCAGCGCGCCGAGGATGACGACGGTGTCGACGTTGAGCTTGTCGGCGATCGCCAGCAGCTCGGCGCAGAACGTGCGCCACCGCATGTTGGGTTCCACCCCGTGCATCAGCACGATGTCGCGATCCGAGCCCGGCGGGCGGCAGTGCGAGATCCGCATCGACGGCCACACCAGTTCGCGGGTGACACCGTCGACCTGGCGGATCACCGGGCGATTCACCTGGTAGTCGTAATAGGACTCGTCGTCGATCTCGATGATCGTCTCGGCCTCCCAGATCGCGTCCAGGTGCTCGAGCGCGTCACTGGCGGCGTCGCCGGCGTCGTTCCAGCCCTCGAACGCCGCAACGATGATCGTGTTGTGGAGTTCGGGCAGGTCCGGGCCCTTGGCGCCGCTGAGCTCGACGAGGTCACAAGTTCAGCGTAAGCCTGCTCGACCGCGAGGAGCCGTACGCTGACGACGCCGTGACCCGGC
This sequence comes from uncultured Actinomycetota bacterium, assembly GCA_963753095.1. Classification (GTDB taxonomy): domain Bacteria; phylum Actinomycetota; class Actinomycetes; order Mycobacteriales; family Mycobacteriaceae; genus Mycobacterium. The sequence goes on along the minus strand of CAVWBC010000005.1, from coordinate 198,202 downwards.
GGGGACGCCTACGACCCTGCGACCGATGGCCTCTCCGGGTCACTGCAATCCGGCCTGTGCTGATCGCGAGCCATTGACGCTTGGGCGTCCAGACGTCGACCGGGTGACGACGTAGACTTTTCTGGTCGAGAGGCGTTGCAACGGTTCCGGGGTCGGTCCCGCCGGTATCCGCCACGCTCGGCAGAGTCAAGGACGCCTTCCGCCATGGAAGGAGTGCATGTGACCGCCGTCGACCCAACACACTTCGCGCCGAACATCCGGCCCGACTGCACCGACGAGCTGACGGCTGCTCTGCGCCAGCGGATCATGGTGATCGACGGCGCGATGGGCACGGCGATCCAGCGGGACCGGCCGGACGAGGCCGGCTACCGCGGCGAGCGGTTCAAGGACTGGCCGAGCGCTCTTCAGGGCAACAACGACCTGCTCACCCTGACGCAGCCGCAGATCATCGAGGGAATCCACCGCGAGTACCTCGAGGCGGGCGCCGACATCCTGGAGACCAACACCTTCAACGCGAACGCGGTCTCGCTGTCCGACTACGGCATGGCGGAGCTGAGCTACGAGCTGAACTACGCCGGCGCTGCGCTGGCCCGCAAGGCCTGCGACGAGTTCAGCACCCCGGAGCAGCCCCGCTACGTCGCCGGCGCGCTGGGGCCGACGACGCGGACCGCGTCGATCTCGCCGGACGTCAACGACCCCGGAGCCCGCAACGTCTCCTACGACCAGCTGGTCGCCGCCTACCTCGAAGCCGCCAACGGCCTGATCGACGGTGGTGCCGACCTCCTCATCGTCGAGACGATCTTCGACTCGCTGAACGCCAAGGCGGCGGTGTTCGCCATCGAGACGCTGTTCGAGGAGCGCGGACGCCGCTGGCCGGTGATCATCTCGGGCACCATCACCGATGCGTCCGGGCGGACGTTGTCCGGTCAGGTCACCGAAGCTTTCTGGAACTCGATCAGGCACGCCAGGCCGATCGCGGTGGGCCTCAACTGCGCACTGGGCGCGCCCGAGATGAGGCCCTACATCGCCGAGATGTCGCGGATCGCGGACACCTTCGTCTCCTGCTACCCGAACGCCGGCCTGCCCAACGCCTTCGGCGAGTACGACGAGTCCCCGAAGCGTCAGGCCGGCTACGTCGCCGAGTTCGCCGAGGCCGGCTTCGTCAACCTGGTCGGTGGTTGCTGCGGGACGACGCCGGCGCACATCGCCGAGATCGCCAAGGTCGTCGAGGGCAAGCCGCCGCGGAAGGTGCCGCAGATCCCGGTGGCCACCCGGCTCGCCGGCCTGGAGCCGCTCAACATCACCGACGACTCGCTGTTCGTGAACATCGGTGAGCGCACCAACATCACCGGCTCCGCCCGGTTCCGCAACCTGATCAAGGCCGAGGACTACGACACCGCGCTGTCGGTCGCCCTGCAGCAGGTCGAGGTCGGTGCGCAGGTCATCGACATCAACATGGACGAGGGCATGATCGACGGCGTCGCCGCGATGGACCGGTTCACCAAGCTGATCGCGGCCGAGCCGGACATCAGCCGCGTCCCGGTGATGATCGACTCCTCCAAGTGGGAGGTCATCGAGGCGGGCCTGAAGAACGTGCAGGGCAAGCCGATCGTCAACTCGATCTCCATGAAGGAGGGCGAGGAAAAGTTCATCCGCGAGGCACGGCTGTGCCGCAAGTACGGCGCCGCCGTCGTCGTGATGGCCTTCGACGAGCAGGGCCAGGCCGACAACCTGGAGCGCCGCAAGGAGATCTGCGGGCGCGCCTACCGGGTCCTGACCGAAGAGGTCGGCTTCCCGGCCGAGGACATCATCTTCGACCCGAACTGCTTCGCGCTGGCGACCGGTATCGAGGAGCACGCGACCTACGGGATCGACTTCATCGAGGCCTGCGCCTGGATCAAGGAGAACCTGCCCGGGGTGCACATCTCCGGCGGCATCTCGAACGTGTCGTTCTCGTTCCGGGGCAACAACCCGGTCCGCGAGGCGATCCACGCGGTGTTCCTGTTCCACGCCATCAAGGCCGGCCTGGACATGGGCATCGTCAACGCGGGTGCGCTGGTGCCCTACGACTCGATCGACCCCGAGCTGCGGGACCGGATCGAGGACGTCGTGCTGAACCGTCGCGAGGACGCGGCCGAGCGGCTGCTGGAGATCGCGGAACGGTTCAACAGCAAGGACGAAGGCCCGGCGATCGCGACGGCTGCGGAGTGGCGATCCCTCCCGGTCCGCGAGCGGATCACGCACGCCCTGGTCAAGGGCATCGATGCCAACGTCGATGACGACACCGAGGAACTGCGGGCCGAGATCGCCGACGCCGGTGGTCGTCCGATCGAGGTGATCGAGGGCCCGCTGATGGACGGCATGAACGTCGTCGGTGACCTCTTCGGCGCAGGCAAGATGTTCCTGCCCCAGGTCGTGAAGTCGGCCCGGGTGATGAAGAAGGCCGTCGCGTACCTGCTGCCCTACATCGAGGCGGAGAAGAGCAGCACGTCCGGCGCTACGGGCTTCCGAAGCAAGGACACCAACGGCACGATCATCATGGCGACGGTCAAGGGCGACGTCCACGACATCGGCAAGAACATCGTCGGGGTCGTCCTGCAGTGCAACAACTACGAGGTGATCGACCTCGGTGTGATGGTGCCCGCCCAGAAGATCCTGGACGCGGCCAAGGAGCACAACGCCGACATCATCGGGCTGTCCGGCCTGATCACCCCGTCCCTGGACGAGATGGTCAACTTCGCCGTCGAGATGGAGCGTCAGGGGCTGGAGATCCCGCTGCTGATCGGTGGCGCGACGACCTCGCGCGCCCACACGGCCGTGAAGGTGGCGCCGCGTCGTCAGCGGTCCGGTGGTCTGGGTCAAGGACGCGTCCCGCTCGGTGCCGGTCGCCGCTGCGCTGCTCGACGACAAGCAACGTCCCGCCCTGCTGGAGGCCACCGAGAAGGACTACGCATCCCTTCGCGAACGGCACGCCCAGAAGAACGAGCGGCCGATGCTGACGCTGGAGAAGGCCCGCGCGAACCGGACGCCGATCGAGTGGGACGGCTACGCCCCGCCGGTGCCCGCGCAAGGTCTCGGGCGTGCGGGAGTTTCTCGACTACGACCTCGCCGAACTGCGCGAGTACATCGACTGGCAGCCGTTCTTCAACGCCTGGGAGCTCAAGGGCCGCTTCCCCGACATCCTCAACAACCCGGCCTCGGGCGAGACGGCCCGCAAGCTGTACGACGACGCCCAGGAGATGCTCGACACCCTGATCAAGGAGAAGTGGCTGACCGCCAACGGGGTGATCGGGTTCTTCCCGGCGAACGCGGTCGGTGACGACATCGAGGTCTACACCGACGACACCCGCACCGAGGTGCTGACCACGTTGCACAACCTGCGTCAGCAGGGCGAGCACCGCGACCGGCATCCCGAACCGGTCACTCGGCGACTACATCGCGCCCAAGGAAACGGGTCTGACTGACTACGTCGGCGCCTTCGCCGTCACCACGGGGCTCGGCAGCGCAGACAAGATCGCCGAGTTCAAGGCGGCCCACGACGACTACAACGCCATCCTGCTGGAGTCGCTCGCCGACCGGCTGGCGGAAGCGTTCGCCGAACGGATGCACCAGCGGGTCCGCAAGGAGTTCTGGGGATTCCAGCCCGACGAGCAACTGGACAACGAGGCTCTCATCGGCGAGAAGTACGTGGGCATCCGCCCCGCCCCCGGCTACCCGGCCTGCCCGGAGCACACCGAGAAGGCGACGCTGTGGGAGTTGATGGACGTCAAAGAGCGGACCGGCATCGAGCTGACCGAGTCGATGGCGATGTGGCCCGGTGCCGCCGTCAGCGGATGGTACTTCTCGCACCCGCAGTCGCAGTACTTCGTGGTCGGCCGGATCGCTCAGGACCAGGTCGCCGACTACGCGAAGCGCAAGGGCTGGACCCTGAAGGAAGCCGAGCGCTGGCTCGCCCCCAACCTCGGCTACAACCCGGAGGACTGAGCCCAACGGCCGCAAGGCTTTCCGTGACGATTCGAAGTCTCGCCTGTCGCGTGGCACAATCGTGCGGTGCGAGCGGTCTTGTGGGACATGGACGGCACCCTCGTCGACTCTGAAAAGCTATGGGATGTCGCGATCAATGAGCTGTATGCGCCGTCGGGGTCGGGTGCTGGACACCCGAGGTCCGCGACGCCACGGTGGGCGGTTCGGCCGACGGCGTGATCCGCATCGTGTTCGACGATCTGGGTCTGGACCCGAACCCGGAGCACATGGCAGAGGTTGCCGACTGGATGCACGACTACGTCGGGGAGCTGTTCGACGACCGGGTTGCCGTGGTGTCCGGGCGCTCGGGAACTGCTCGACGCGCTACTGGCCGCCGGAGTTCCGATGGCGCTGGTGACCAACACCCGCCGGGCCCTGACCGAGAACGCGCTGAATAGCATTGGAAGGCAATACTTCTCGGTGACGGTCTGCGGTGACGAGGTGACCGCGGGGAAGCCCGCACCGGACATCTACCTCCGGGCCGCCGAACTGCTCGGCTTCGCCGCCGGGCGAGTGTCTGGCGATCGAGGACTCGGTCACCGGTACCGCTGCCGCCGAAGACGCCGGATGCCCGGTGTTGGTGGTGCCCAACGAGGTCGAGGTGCCGGCGACCCCCCGGCGGCGGCACGTTTCGTCGCTGACACAGGTGGGCATTCCGCAGCTGCGGGAAATTTACGCGGAGTTGCAATTAGGGGTCGGCGAGCGCGCTCAGCCTGAGGCTGCTGGTCAATACCGTCCTGTCGGCGGTTTGACTGTGGAAAGGTAGTCCTCACCAAGTTCTCGCAGCGCTGCGGAAAGGACGCTTCATGGCCGGGCAAGGTCCCATCGACCAAACACCACCGATCATCACCGATGAGGAGTTCTCCTCGGGCGGAACGGCCGTTCGCATCGCGTCGGTGGCGGCCCTCGGTGGCTTTCTCTTCGGCTACGACAGCGCGGTCATCAACGGCGCGGTGGCTTCGATCCAAGGCCACTTCGGCATCGGCAACTACGCGCTGGGATTCGCCGTCGCGTCAGCGCTGCTCGGCGCTGCCGCCGGCGCGATGACCGCGGGCCGCATCGCAGACCGGATCGGCCGTATCTCGGTCATGAAGATCGCCGCGGTGCTGTTCTTCATCAGCGCGTTCGGCACCGGCCTGGCCAACAGCGTGTGGCTGATCGTCGTGTTCCGCGTCGTCGGCGGCATCGGCGTCGGTATCGCATCGGTGATCGCCCCGGCCTACATCGCGGAGACGTCGCCGCCGAGAATCCGCGGCCGGCTCGGGTCGTTGCAGCAGCTCGCCATCGTGACGGGCATCTTCCTGTCGCTGGCCGTCGACTACCTGCTGGCGCATATCGCCGGTGGAGCCAGCGAAGAACTGTGGCTGGGCTTGGAAGCCTGGCGGTGGATGTTCCTCGTCATGGCCGTCCCTGCAATCGTCTACGGCGGGCTGGCCTTCACGATTCCGGAGTCGCCTCGGTATCTCGTTGCAGCTCACAAGATTCCGGAAGCTCGCCGAGTGCTCACCATGTTGCTCGGCGAGAAGAACCTGGAAATCACCATCAACCGGATCCAGCAGACGCTGGAACGCGAGGACAAGCCGTCCTGGCGCGATCTGCGCAAGCCGACGGGCGGTCTGTACGGAATCGTCTGGGTGGGCGTGGGACTATCGGTGTTCCAGCAGTTCGTCGGTATCAACGTGATCTTCTACTACTCCAACGTGCTCTGGGAGGCGGTCGGGTTCACCGAGAGCTCGTCGTTCGTCATCACCGTCATCACTTCCGTCGTGAATATTCTGACGACGCTCATCGCGATCGGTCTCATCGACAAGATCGGCCGTAAACCGTTGCTGCTGATCGGATCGACCGGGATGGCGGTCTCCCTGACGACGATGGCGGTCATCTTCGGTACCGCGACCCAGGTCGACGGCACGCCGCAGCTGGGCGACATGACCGGGCCGGTCGCGCTGATCGCTGCGAACGTGTTCGTGGTGGCATTCGGCATGTCGTGGGGTCCGGTGGTCTGGGTACTGCTGGGCGAGATGTTCCCCAACCGGATCCGGGCCGCGGCGTTGGGCCTGGCGGCCGCGGCGCAGTGGGCGGCCAACTGGGCGATCACCGTTTCTTTCCCCGAACTGCGCAACTTCCTGGGCGTGGCGTACGGCTTCTATGCGCTGTGCGCGATCCTGTCGGGGCTGTTCGTGTGGAAGTGGGTCATGGAGACCAAGGGTGTGTCGCTGGAGGACATGCACGCCGAGCTGTTGCACGAGGAGAAGACGGCCACGGCCTGACCCGATCGTCCACGCGGCCGGTTCCGGGGCCGTAGATTTGTCATAGGCATTAGTGGCCGGGGCGCGGCCCCTGCCACGGCTTTCACCCGTCGAGACACGTGCGGGACGCCTTGCAGAGACGCTGCAGACAGTCGCTATCAATTGACATACACTGTCAATATTCGGGGCTCGGTCGTAGTCGTCATGGTGAGGGCAGACGGCTTGTCAAGGGAGAATGCAATGACCGATACCTCATGGGTGGTGGGACGTCGCCGTGGGCGTCCGCCGTCCCGCGACTCCGCGGTGACCCGGGAGCGAATCCTGCTCGCCGCCCGCGAGATCTTCGCGGAGGTGGGTTATGAGGCCGCGACGTTTCACGCGATCGCGACCAGGGCCGGCCTGACCCGGCCCGCCATCAACAACTACTTCGCCAGCAAGTCGCTGCTGTACCGCGAGGTGATGTGCCGGACCAGCAACGGCGTCCTCGAGGGCATCCACGAAGCGGCGGCGGCGCCGACGCTGGGCGGTCAGATCGTCGAGTTGATCCAGGCGGCGATCTTGAGCGTGGGTGCCGATCCGTCGGTCGCCGGCTTCCTGGTGCAGGCCGCGCTTCAGGCGAAGCGCAGACCGGAGCTCGGCGGCGGTGACTCCGACGCCGTCATGCTCATCGAGCAGTTCGTCCGTGACTCGGTCGCCGCGGCGGACCAACGCGGCGAACTGGCGTCCGGACTCGACACCGACGCTCTGACCGACACCCTGATCGGTGTGGTGTGGGGGATGGCTTTCCAGATCAGCAGCGGTGGGCCCCGGGACGGCCGCCGAGTCGTGGACGAAGTGAATCGCCTGTTGACCCGCGGGCTGTTGCGCGACCCGTAACCGTCAGGGCACGTCGGTGTACTGCCAGCTGGCCCCGGCCGAGGAGAACGTGAAGCCCTTGTCGGTCTCCTCGGACACACAGGAGATTCCGGCGTCCTGCACGTTGCAGCGGAATCCGGCGGCCGCGAGGATCTTCTTGAACGGCAGGGTCTTGGCCGGACCGGGCGTCGGCTTGAACAGGTCGGCCGGCACCGAGGCGAACTGCGGGTCGCCCTCAGTGCGCACCACGATGGAGTTCGGGGTGGCGGTCTGGCCCTGGTCGTCGGTCACGCTCGTGGGCGCACCGGTGATACCGATGCCCCCGCTCGTGGACTGGCAGCCCGCCCAGGCGCGCGGCACGATCACGCACCGCCAACTGCCGCTCGGCGAGGTGAAGTAGTAGCCGGCGTGGCCGGGTGTGGTGGCGTAGAAGTCGAACGCGTTCACCAGTTTGTCGTTGCTCGGCCGCGTCGTGGCGGTCGGCGGCGCCGCTTCGGTCTGCCGGGTGTCGTCCCCCGTGTTCACCACCGTGTTCGAGCAGCCGACCGCGGTCAGGGCGACGACGGCGGCCAGCAGGGTCCGACTCCGGGATGCATGCACTGACGGCAGCCTAGTGGCTTCACCGAAACCGCCGTGACGGTGCGGTGGTCCGCATGGAACAATCGCTGCCCGTGAAGACCTTCGAGGAGTTGTTCGCCGAACTGGGGGAACGTGCCCGCACCCGGCCTGCGGGCAGCGCCACCGTCGCCGCCCTCGACGGCGGCGTGCACAACCTCGGCAAGAAGATCCTCGAAGAGGCCGGCGAGGTGTGGCTGGCCGCCGAACACGAGCCCGACGAGGCGCTGGCCGAGGAGATCAGCCAGCTGCTCTACTGGACGCAGGTGCTGATGGTCGCCCGCGGGCTGACCCTCGACGACATCTACCGAAAGCTCTGAGTGGCTGCCATGTTGCGTGTCGCGGTCCCGAACAAGGGGGCGCTGTCCGAATCCGCCGCCGAGATCCTCTCCGAGGCGGGCTACCGGCGGCGTAGTGATCCGAAGGACCTGACGGTCATCGACCCGGCCAACGGCGTGGAGTTCTTCTTCCTGCGGCCCAAGGACATCGCCATCTATGTGGGCTCCGGACAGCTGGACTTCGGCATCACCGGCCGCGACCTGGCCGCCGAGTCGGATGCCCCGGTGCACGAACGGCTGGCGCTGGGCTTCGGGTCGTCCAGCTTCCGCTACGCCGCACCCGCCGGACGGGACTGGACCACCGCGGATCTGGCCGGCAGGCGGATCGCCACCGCATATCCCAATCTGGTGCGAAAAGATCTCGCGGACAAGGGAATCGATGCGACGGTGATCCGGCTGGACGGTGCCGTCGAGATCTCGATGCAGCTGGGCGTGGCCGACGCGATCGCCGACGTCGTCGGCTCCGGCCGCACGCTGAGCCTGCACAACCTGGTGGCGTTCGGTGACCCGCTCTGCGATTCGGAGGCGGTGCTGATCGAGGGGTCCCGCAACGGCGACGACTCCAATCGCGCGGCCCGCGACCAGCTCGCGGCCCGGGTGCAGGGCGTGGTGTTCGGCCAGCAGTACCTGATGCTCGACTACGACTGTCCGCGAACGGTGCTCGAGCGGGCCACCGAAGATCACCCCGGGTCTGGAGTCGCCGACCATCGCGCCGCTGGCCGACCCGGACTGGGTGGCGGTGCGCGCTCTGGTGCCGCGCCGCGATGTCAACGCGATCATGGACGAACTCGCAGCCATCGGCGCCAAGGCGATTCTGGCCTCCGACATCAGGTTCTGCCGCTTCTGAGATAGCCGGGCCGAGTGCCAGCACCCGTGTTAGCGTCGGTTTACTTGCCATCGGCCGGAGGACTGCCATGACGCACGCTCTCGTTCTGTTGCTGGCCCTGCTGATCGGCGTGGTCGCCGGCCTGCGCGCGATCACCGCACCCGCCGTGGTGGCCTGGGCGGCGTTTCTCGACTGGATCAACATGTCCGGGACGTGGGCGTCGTGGGTGGGCAACTGGATCACGGTGACCGTCCTGACGATCCTCGCGGTCGCCGAGTTGGTCACCGACCAGCTGCCGAAGACCCCGAGCCGCAAGACGCCGGTGCAGTTCGTCACGCGACTGCGTCACCGGCGGCTTCGCCGGCGCGGTGCATCGGCACCGCGTGGGGCTACACCTGGGGCGGCCTGGGGGCCGGCGTCATCGGCGCGGTGCTGGGCACCCTCGGCGGCTACGAGGCGCGCAGCCGCCTGGTACGGCCAACGGCGGCCGTGACCTGCCGATCGCCGTGCTGGAAGACGTTGTCGCGGTGGGCGGGGGCAGTTCGTGATCGCCTACTTCACCAGCGTTTTGCTGCGGTGCAGTGCGGCGACCCGGAATGCCGACGTTCGACGCCATCATCGTCGGCGCCGGGCAGGCCGGTCCGCCCCTGGCGGGCCGACTGACCGAGGCCGGTCAGACTGTCGCGGTGGTGGAACGCAAACTGGTCGGCGGCACCTGCGTCAACTACGGCTGCATCCCCACCAAGACATTGGTTGCCAGCGCGCACGCCGCGCATATCGCACGTCGCGGCGCCGAATTCGGCGTGGGCACCGGCGAGGTCAGCGTCGACATGACGAAAGTCAAGGCGCGCAAGGACAAGATCATGCTCGGCGACCGCCACGGCGTCGAGTCCTGGCTGGACGGGATGGCCGGCTGCACGCTGATCCGCGGGCACGCCCGCTTCGAAGACCCGCACACCATGCGGGTCGGCGACGAGCTGATCAGCGCCGACCGCATCTTCCTCAACGTCGGCGGTCGGGCGGTGGTACCGGACATGCCCGGACTGTCCGACCTCGACTACCTCACCAATGTCGGCGTCCTCGACCTCGACACGCTGCCCGAGCACCTGGTGATCATCGGCGGCAGCTACATCGCGCTGGAGTTCGCGCAGATGTACCGCCGGTTCGGGGCGCAGGTGACGGTCATCGAGAAGGGGCCACGGCTGACCTCACGCGAGGACGAGGACGTCTCGGCCGCGATCCGCGACATCCTGGAAGCCGAGGGCATCACGGTCATCACCGGGGCGACGGCGATCCGATTCCGCAAGCAGGACAAGGGTTTCGAGGTGACACCCGCGGACGGCGCCGAACCGATCGTGGGTCGCACCTCCTGGTTGCCGTCGGTCGCCGGCCCAACACCGACGATCTCGGACTCGACCGGGCCGGAGTCGAGGTCGACGACCGCGGCTACATCGTCGTCGACGACCGAGTTTCGCACCACCGCCGAGCACATCTGGGCGATGGGGGACTGCAACGGCAAGGGCGCGTTCACCCACACCTCCTACAACGACTTCGAGATCGTCGCGGCCAACCTGCTCGACGACGACCCGCGCCGGGTCAGCGACCGGGTGCCCACCTACGCGCTCTACATCGACCCGCCACTGGGCCGGGCCGGGATGACCGTCGACGAGGTCCGCGCCTCGGGCCGGCGGGCGCTGGTCGGCAAGCGGCCGATGACCAGGGTCGGTCGCGCGGTGGAAAAGGGTGAGACACAAGGCTTCATGAAGATCGTCGTCGACGCCGAGACCGAGGAGATCCTCGGCGCCGCGATCCTCGGGGTCGGCGGCGACGAGGTCATCCATTCGATCCTCGACATCATGTCCGCCGAGAAGCCCTACACGGCGATCTCCCGGACCATGCACATCCATCCGACGGTCAGCGAGCTGGTGCCCACCATGCTGCAGGAGATGACGCCGCTCTAGCCGCGCCGCTGCACCAGCAGCGTCTGCGCCGAGGTTCCGATGAACCCGTCGCGGTCGAAGAGCTCGGCGGTGGTGACTCCGATCCCGTCCGGTCCGATGGAGCCACGGGCCCGCAGCGCGAAGTCGCTGCCGGCCGGCAGCCGGTGCAGATGAACTGTGGTGTCGGTGTTCATGTAGACGAACGACGCCGGATCGAGTTCTGCGCCAACGCCATTGGCGGAATCGACCACCATGGCCAGGCGCTGCAGGGCGGTGGTCGGTTCGTCGTCGACCAACCCACCTGCGGGCTGAGCCAGTACACGGCGGCGCCGGCGGACTCCTCGTACTGCGGCCGCCACTGCACCGAGTCGATGTAACCGCCGGCGTCCTTCCAGGGCAACTCCATCGGCGCCGTCGGACCCTCGACCAACGGCGGGTAGCGATCGGTGGCGCCGTCGGCGGTGTCCGAGGTCGCCAGCGCCCAGGCGCTGACCCGGGCCACCGCGCGTGGCGGTCCGTCGGGGCGGGCCGCGGACATCTCGGCGACCAGCAGCGCGATCCGACTGCCGGGCCGGTCCACCCAGGACCGCACCCGCACCTCGGTGACCGGGATCGCGCCCAGGATGTCCAGGGTCAGGCGGCCGATGCCGCATCCCGGGGCCGCAGGCGCTCCTCGATGTGCTTTGGTCAGCAGGGCCAGCGGTGGTGAGCCGTGCTGGATCTCCGGAGTCCAGTTACTGCGGGTGTGGTCGGTGGAGGCGAACACGGTGGCATCGCCGTCGACGCCGAGTCGCCGGAAGTAGCAGCCGTTCACGCCTCGGCTCCTGCTCGCTCCGGTCCTCGCTGCGCTGCGATCCTCACTCGCATTCGCCTTCGGGCGGTCATGCCGCGGGCTCACTGCGCATCTGCTCCGGCCAGCCGGGGTAGGGCGGCGGTGTGCCGCCGTAGACCGGGCACAGCGCACGGTGGCTGCACCAGTCGCACAGCCGCGACTGGTTCGGACGGAAATCGCCTGTGGCACCGGCTGATTGGATTGCCCGCCAGATCGCCATCAGGGTCTTCTCGAAGCGCAGCAGCTCCTCGAGGTCGGGCGTGTAGTCCAGCAACTGGCCGTCGGCGAGGTAGATCAGCCGCAACCGGGTGGCCAGCACGTCGCGAGAGCGCAGCAGCGCCACCGCGTAGAACTTCATCTGGAACAACGCCTTGTACTCGGCCAGCGCCCATGCGGCCCCGGGGGCCCTGCCGGTCTTGTAGTCGACCACCCGCAGCTCGCCGGTGCCGGCCACGTCGATGCGGTCGACGAAACCGCGCAGCAGGGTGCCGTCGGCCAGCTCCACCTCGATGCGCTGCTCGCAGCTCTGCGGGTCGAAGCGGGTGGGGTCCTCCAGCCGGTAGTAGCCGGTCAGCAGGGCACGGGCCTCGGCCAGCATCGTGCGTGCGTTGGTCGGGTTCGAACGCGTCGGCCAGTTCCGGGTGCGCGGCGACCACCTGTTCCCACGCCGGGTCCACCAGCGACAGCGCGGTGTCGGGACCCCGGTCGGCGGCCGGCATGCCGTAGAGCTGCTCGAGGGCGGCGTGCACGACCGAACCCCGCAGCTGAGCCGTCGACGTTGGTTCGGGCAGCCGATCGATCGCCCGGAACCGGTACAGCAGCGGGCACTGCTTGAAGTCGGCGGCCCGGGACGGTGACAGGGCGGGCCGCGCGCGGGGCTGCTGATCGTCGGCCATGCAACCGAGCCTAGGACGGGTGGCCGACAACCCCGGCAACGCAGCCCGGCGAGTCTGCTGGCAGGCTGAACGGCTGTGACCGACCAGGCCGACCCCCCACGCAGCACCGGCCCCTTCGTCGTCGGGGACCGCGTCCAGCTCACCGACGCCAAGGGCCGCCACTACACGATGATCCTCACGCCGGGCAGCGAGTTCCACACCCACCGCGGCGCGATCGGCCACGACGCCGTCATCGGTCAGCCGGAGGGCAGCGTGGTGAAGTCCACCAACGGTGACGCCTTCCTGGTGTTGCGGCCGCTGCTGATCGACTACGTGATGTCGATGCCGCGCGGTGCGCAGGTGATCTACCCCAAGGACGCCGCGCAGATCATCCACGAGGGCGACGTGTTCCCCGGCGCCCGGGTCCTGGAGGCGGGCGCCGGCTCCGGTGCGCTGACGTGCTCGCTGCTGCGCGCGGTCGGGCCGGGCGGCCAGGTGATCTCCTACGAGCTCCGCGACGACCACGCCGAGCATGCGCGGCGCAACGTGGCGACGTTCTTCGGTCGACCAACCCGACAACTGGCGGCTCGTCATCGGCGACGTCGTCGACTCCGAGCTCGCCGGACGCGCTCGGTGGACCGGGTGGTGCTCGACATGTTGTCGCCGTGGGACGTGCTGTCGACCGTCGCCCGGGTGCTGATCCCCGGCGGGGTGCTGATCGTCTACGTCGCGACCGTCACCCAGCTGTCGAAGACCGTCGAGGCGTTGCGCGAGCAGCAGTGCTGGACCGAACCGAGGTCCTGGGAGACGCTGCAGCGCGGCTGGAACGTGGTCGGCCTGGCGGTTCGCCCGCAGCACAACATGCGCGGGCACACGGCCTTCCTGATCTCCGCGCGCCGGCTCGCACCGGGAACGGTCACGCCGACGCCGTTGCGGAAGAAGCGGATGCCGGCTCCACCCTGACCGTCAGTCGTCGCTGCGGTGCAACCCGCGCCGCGCCGACAGCAGCTGGATCTCCGGCCGCGCGGCGACGAGTCGTTCGGCGGCGTCGAGCACCTCGGTGACATGGGCCGGGTCGGCGGCCACCACCGACAGGCCGATGCCGGCCCGGCGATGCAGATCCACCGAACCGGTCTCCGCCGCCGAGACGGCGAACCGGCGCTGCAGTTCGGCGATGATCGGGCGGACGACCGAGCGCTTCTGCTTCAGCGAGTGGACGTCACCGAGCAGGACGTCGAACTCCAGCCAGCCGATCCACACTCCGGGCGCCTACGGCGGGGGTGACGGGCTGGCCGCACCGGCCTCGGTGCGGGCGTTGCCGAACGCCAGCAGCATGTCGGCGGTCTGGCGGGACAGCTGCCAGCCGTCGTTGTGCGGACGGAACTCCATCGGGAAGGTGAAGCCGCCGGGGTTGGCCGGATTGGGGGTCGTGACATTGATGGTCGCCAGGGCATCGCCTGGCTCGTGGTCCGACCACCTGATCTCGGTGGCGGTGAAGGTCAGCGGCGTGAAGCCGCTGTCGCGCAGTGCGCCGGCGAACCGGTCGATCGTGCCGGCCTCGTCGGCCGTGGTGTTCTCCACCAGGTCCAGCTTGTCCTTGCCGGGCACCGCCGGGTCGGCGAGCCGGTACAGCACATCGGTCAGCGCCTCGGGCGCGGGCAGCGGAGCGGAGTCCGCGGGTGGCGCCACCGCTGAGGCGGCAACCGACGGCACGACCGGGCTCTGAGCCGACTTCGACTCATCGTCAGTGGAACATCCCGACAGCCCGAGCGCCGCCACGATCGTGGCGGCGCCCAGAACTGTGAACGGGTTGCGAACGCATCCAGTGGCAGGCTCAGCTGGCCGAGGTCAACAGCGTCATCGCCGATGACTTCGTCACCTGCCAGCCGGTGGGGCTGGGGCCCTCCACGAACTGGATGGTCTGGCTGGCGGTTGCGCCGTTCGCCGCCGTGGCAGTGACGTTCGCGGTGGCGACGGGACCGTTCTGGTCGATGTCGGCCACGGTGAAGCTCAGCGGGAAGTAGCCCTTGGCGGAGGCGTTGCCGAAGGCCCGGTCAGCGGTGATGCCCTCGATCCGGCCGAGACCACCCTGAATGTAGGAGGCCTTGGCACCGGAGAAGGAGCCGCCGCTCTGCAATGCGTCAAGGGTGGCCACCAGCTGGCTCTGGAGCTCCGGTGCCGGCGTTTGCGGCAGCGGTGCGCCGAACACCACCGGCTGTACGGCTGGGGAAGCCATCGGAGTGCTCGATGCAACCGAGGTCACACCGGCGGCCGCGCCGCCGATGATGGCGGCGGCTGCGACGCCCGTGGCTAGCAGTTTCAGGGTCACGGCTGTCCTTTCGTTCGGCCCGACTCATCCATGAGGTTAACAGTGTTGCCAGTGTGTCGAAATTCCCTAGGCGCACATGATCGAGCAATGGCCGGTAGCGTTGGAGTATCCACTGCACCAACTCCGGTGTGGGAGAGGAGCGCAACATGACTGAGTCGCAGCGTTCGGAAGCATCTGAGGGCTTTTCGACCACCGACAACCCCCAGCTGTCCAGCGAGGATGCTGCCGAACTGGAAGAGCTGCGCCGGGAGGCGGCGATCCTGCGCGAACAGCTGGAGAACGCCGTGGGCCCGCAGAGCGGCCTGCGCACCGCGCGCGACGTCCATCAGCTCGAGGCGCGGATCGATTCGCTCGCGGCCCGCAACGCCAAGCTGATGGACACCCTCAAGGAGGCCCGTCAGCAACTTCTCGCGCTGCGCGAGGAGGTCGACCGGCTGGGGCAACCGCCCAGCGGCTACGGCGTTCTGCTGGCGGTCCAGGACGACGAGACCGTCGACGTGTTCACCTCCGGCCGCAAGATGCGGTTGACCTGCTCGCCCAACATCGACGTCAAGGTGCTCAAGCAGGGCCAGACCGTGCGCCTCAACGAGGCGCTGACGGTCGTGGAGGCCGGCAACTTCGAAGCCGTCGGCGAGATCAGCACGTTGCGCGAGATCCTGGCCGACGGTCATCGCGCCCTCGTGGTCGGGCACGCCGACGAGGAGCGCATCGTCTGGCTGGCCGAGCCCCTGGTCACGATCGAGGACATGCCGTCCCAGGTGGACGAGGGCGTCGACGACGACCTGCGGCCCCGCAAGCTGCGGCCCGGCGACTCGCTGCTGGTCGACACCAAGGCGGGTTACGCGTTCGAGCGCATCCCCAAGGCCGAGGTCGAGGATCTGGTCCTCGAAGAGGTGCCCGACGTCGCCTACAGCGACATCGGCGGCCTGACCCGGCAGATCGAGCAGATCCGCGACGCCGTCGAACTGCCGTTCCTGCACAAGGACCTCTACCGGGAGTACTCGCTGCGCCCGCCCAAGGGCGTCCTGCTCTACGGCCCGCCCGGGTGCGGCAAGACGCTCATCGCCAAGGCGGTCGCCAACTCGCTGGCCAAGAAGATGGCCGAGGTCCGCGGTGACGACGCCCGCGAGGCCAAGTCGTACTTCCTCAACATCAAAGGTCCCGAGCTGCTCAACAAGTTCGTCGGCGAGACCGAGCGCCATATCCGGCTGATCTTCCAGCGGGCCCGCGAGAAGGCCTCCGAGGGCACCCCGGTGATCGTGTTCTTCGACGAGATGGACTCCATCTTCCGCACCCGCGGCACCGGCGTGAGCTCGGACGTGGAGACCACGGTCGTGCCGCAGCTGCTCAGCGAGATCGACGGCGTGGAAGGCCTGGAGAACGTCATCGTGATCGGCGCCTCCAACCGCGAGGACATGATCGATCCGGCGATCCTGCGGCCCGGCCGCCTGGACGTCAAGATCAAGATCGAGCGGCCGGATGCCGAAGCGGCGCAGGACATCTTCAGCAAGTACCTCACCGTCAACCTGCCGGTCAACGAAGACGACCTGGCCGAGTTCGACGGCGATCGCGGCGCGTGCATCAAGGCGATGATCGAGAAGGTCGTCGACCGGATGTACGCCGAGATCGACGACAACCGGTTCCTGGAGGTCACCTACGCCAACGGTGACAAGGAAGTCATGTACTTCAAGGACTTCAACTCCGGGGCGATGATCCAGAACGTCGTCGACCGTGCCAAGAAGTACGCGATCAAGTCGGTGCTGGAGACCGGGTCCCGCGGCCTGCGCATCCAGCATCTGCTGGATTCGATCGTCGATGAGTTCGCCGAGAACGAGGATCTGCCGAACACGACCAATCCCGATGACTGGGCCCGTATTTCGGGCAAGAAGGGTGAGCGGATCGTCTACATCCGCACGCTCGTCACCGGCAAGTCGTCGAGCGCCTCGCGGGCCATCGACACCGAATCGAACCTGGGCCAGTACCTCTAGCCGAGCAGTGTCTCAGGCCTCCAGCGAGTAGCTGTTGGCCAGGTCATCCTGGGTGACGTGGGCGTCGCGGTTCGTGGTGTCCACGCTCAGCGGCTCGGTCAGGGTGCGGGTCTCGTAGCGCCAACCCGGCGGCAGGTTCAGCCGCTCGCCGAGACCGGCCAGGTCATCGATGGTCAGGTTCGCATCGACGATCTGGCTGAATGTCTGCATCACCCAGCGTTGCCCGTCAGCGTCGATGAGTTCGAACACCGGGCGCCCGGCGTCGAAGGTGAACACCGTGCGCCGGTCGACGCAGTTGAGGCTGTAGGGCGCGGGGTTCATCGACGACAGCTTGACCGTCGCCTGGCGGATCATGTCGATACCGCCGAAGGACTTGATCTCCTGCGGGCCCGACGCATCCTTCTCGATGCTGCTCATCAGCCAGTACCGCGGGCCGTTGAGCAGTGCCGCGACCACGTCGTTCTGCCGGGCGATGCGGTCGGCGTCGAGGGCGTCCCACAACTGCGCCGGGCAGTCGTTGAGCGGAAAGCTGTTGTACACGGTGGCTTCCGGGCCCTCCTCGCCGATGTGCACCAGCAGGACCTCGCCGTACCGTTTCCCGAACACGTCGCCGGTATGCTCAGCCATGCCGTTCCTCCATCTCCAGGTAGGCGTCCCGGCCGGCCAGGCTCACCGCGACGTCGGCGATCAGCGGATCGAAGAACCGCTGACGGTACAGCGGGTCGACGCTGGTGCTGACGGTGAAGTAGAGCCCCGAGAGCACGGCCACGAACAATGAAGTGTGCACGACGGTTTGCGGTACCGGCACGTGAATTCCGAACCACGTTCCCGCACAAGGCGGTTCACCCGTCGGACAGTCCAGTTCCGCCGACCACAGCACGGTCACGTCGTCCGGGATCGCGATCAGCCCGAGGGCCAGGAAGAACACGAACAGCCCGGTGGTGAAGAACACCACCTGGATGGCCTGCGAGACCACCATCACCGCGACGACATTGACCTGCTCGGCGACCGACAGCGCGGTCCGGCGCGGGTCGGTGTCGGTGGCCAGTGGGGTGCCGGCGAGCAGGGCGGCAGGGTCACGCGGACCCGATCGGTCCTCCCGCAACGCCCGGACTTCGTCGCGGATGGTGGCAACCATGAACGCGACCGCCACCAGAGCCAGGAAACCGATTGTCTGCCAAAGCCGTTGGCGCGACATCCGGGCGGCCAGCTGCCACAGCTCGCCGGTGAAGTACACCACCACGGTCAGCATCAGCAGCGGCAGCGCCCGGCTCATCAGGGTGCCGAGGGCGCCGAACTGCACCCAGGCGAACCGGAACGCCCACAGCACGATCGACCCGATGCCCAGATAGGTCAGCCACACCGTCAGCACGGCCACGATCAGGAAGCCGACCACCTCGGCGAGCGTCAGACCCGTCCAGCCGCTGTCGGCCAGCGGGAAGCCGATCACGAACAGCGCCATCACGAACAGCGCCGCCGACCGGCGCCCGGCCTCGCTGCGCGTCGTCCCGGCCTCGTGCAGGAGATGCAGCACGAAGGGTGCGGCGGTCAGGATCGCGGCCATGATGCCCAGCCGGACCACGTTGGCGACGTCGACGCTGCCGTCGCTGATGTCGGCCACCGCGGCGGTCGCGGCGATCAGGGCGCCGATACCGCTGACCACCGGCGCCGAGCGTTCGATCAGCGCCCGCGAGCGCACCCGCCGGGTGAGTACCAGCGGCAGGCCACGGCCGAGGAACCACTCGTGGACGGATCTGATGTCGGGCGAGGTCATCTCAGGGGTCATCTCGCCGATTCGGCAGTGACGAGCGGTACCGGTCGCGCGCCACCAGGGTCAGGCGCAGTTCCTCGAGCATCGGGTCGACGAACGTCGCACGGTATTCCTTGTCGGTGACCGCCTTCGCCGACAGATACATGAAGGTGATCGCCGTCAGCACCATGGCGGTCTGGATCAAGGCGTCCGGGATGGGCAACGTCATGCCGAGCAGTTGGCCGTCCGGGCGTCCGGCGCCGCGTGTCCAGGAGTCCAGCAGTGGGGGGCTGACGAGGATCAGCCCGAGGATGAAGAAGATGCCGCCAGTCAGTACCGCGACGGTGAGAACCTGGCCAACTTGCGAGGCCGCCAGGACGAACACCACGTTCGCCCGTTCCGGGTGGGAGAGCGGTTTCGTGCCCGGGTCGTCGGGCATGTTCTCGAACGGTGTGCCGGACAGGCGGGCCTGATCGCCGGGATCGGGCTCGGGTAAGGCCAGGATCGGCCGAACCCGGTCCAGCGTGCTGGACACCAGGAATGCCGCCGCGATCAGGAACAGGAAGCCCAGCCCCAGCCACAGCCGGGTCCGGCTGATGACCGCGGCCATCAGCCACACGTAGGTGTTGAAGAAGACCAGGAAGGTCAGCAGCACCACCGGCAGCGCCCGGACGAACATGCCACCGACCAGCGCCAGGTTCGACAGGGTGGCCTGCGCCGCCCAGCCCAGGATGGAGCCGACCCCGGTGGCCGTGCAGACCAGAATGGCCGCCACCACGATGGCCGAGAACAGCAGGTTCGCGGACACCCGGTAGCTCGCGCCGCCCAGGACGGCGCCGAGGACGATCACGACCATCGCCACGCTGGCGGCCATGACGCGGCGAAACACGGTGCCGATGCGCGACACCAGCCAGCCCACCAGCCCGGCCGCGGGCAACACCAGCACGAGCAGCGCGAGAATGAACCCCTCGGTGAAGTTCGGCCGCCCGTCGATGTCGATCGTGTGATGGCCGGACAACCCCACGACCAGAATCGAGTTGGCCGCGATCACCGCGTACCCGGCGAGGGCGGGCGCCGATCGGCTCCAGATCCGGCGCAGCAGCGCTCCCCGCCGGACCACTGCCGGCAGACCCTGGGCCAGGAACCAGCGTTCGGCGACGTACGGCTCAGGCGACTGCGAACCCACCACGATTTCCCACCGTCCTACCGTTCTTGACGACAAGCAGGATATTGGCAGCATCGCCCACGGAATCGATGTCATCGAGCGGATTGCCGCGTACCACCACGAGATCTGCGGTCTTGCCCGGCTCCACCGAGCCGAGATTGTCGTCGACTCCGCATAGCTGGGCCGACGTCAGTGTGCCGGCGACGATCGCCTCCATCGGGCTCATCCCGCCGAACCTGACGAGCAGGCCGAGTTCCTTTAGGTTGGTGCCGTGGTCCGGCGACAGGCCGGCATCGGTACCCACGGCGATCTTGATGCCGGCTGCCGCCGACGCGGCGATCGAATCATGTGCCATGGCATGCCATTTCGCACTCTTGGCCGCGCCCTGCGGCGTCGCGGTGACAGGTGTCATGGTCTCCAGCAGCGTCGGTACCAGGAAGGTGCCCTGGGCGACCATCTGTTGGCGCAGCTCGTCATTGAGCTCGTAGCCGTGTTCGACGCTGTGTACACCGCCGTCGACGGCGGCCTTGATCCCGGCGTAGCCGATCGCATGGGCGGCGACCGGACGGCCGCCGTAATTGTGGCCCTCTTCGACGATCGCGGCGATCAATTCGCGGCGCATCCCCAGCCACGTCGGGTCGTCGTTGGGGGAGGACACGCCACCGCTGGAGGCGACCTTGATGACGTCGGCACCGGCGCGGAGAAGTTCACGTGCCCGCTTGCGTGCGGCATCGACGGAGTCGACCAGGTAGGCGCCGATGAATCCGCCCAGGTCTATTCCGGACGGAAGGTGGAAATCCGCGTGGCCGCCGCTTTGACTGAGCATGTTGATAGCCACCAAGAGGCGCGGACCCTCGATGAGTCCGTCAGCGACCGCCTCGCGGACACCGGTGTCAATGCCCATTAGGTCACGCGCGGTGGTCACACCGTTCTGCACGGTCACCCGCAAGCGGTCGATCAACTCGAAATAGCCATAGGACGGCGGTTTGAGTGCCTTCTCCAACGGGCTGCCCTTGGAGCCGGGCAGCCCGAAATGGACATGGCAGTCGAAAAAGCCTGGGCAGATCGTATTTCCGCCAAGATCGACGCGAACCGCATCCTCGGGCGCCGTGCAATCCGTCGCGGCGCCGGCCCAGTCGATCTGGTCGCCGTCGACCACCACGGCGGCATCGGAGACCGCTGGAGCCCCTGTCCCATCGATCAGCTCGGCGTTGTGCAGCAAGTAGGTCCTCATAGTGCTGCCAACTCCACCAAGTCGCCAAGCGAGACGCAACCGCCCACGCCGCGTCTCGCCGGCCGGCGGGGTCGGATGGCCGGGCTACTCCTGCGCTGCGCGGTGCGCATGAGCCTCCCGTTACGCTTGGGCCCATGCAACGGATTATCGGTACCGAGGTCGAGTACGGCATCTCCTCGCCGTCCGACCCGACCGCCAATCCGATCCTCACCTCGACGCAGGCGGTGTTGGCCTATGCCGCGGCGGCGGGCATCCAGCGGGCCAAGCGCACGCGGTGGGACTACGAGGTGGAATCGCCACTGCGTGATGCCCGCGGATTCGACCTGAGCCGCGCCACCGGACCGCCTCCGGTGGTCGATGCCGACGAGGTGGGCGCGGCCAACATGATCCTGACCAACGGGGCCCGTCTCTACGTCGATCACGCGCACCCGGAGTACTCGGCTCCGGAGGTCACCGACCCGATGGACGCGGTGATCTGGGACAAGGCCGGCGAGCGGGTCATGGAGGCCGCCGCGCGGCACGTGGCGAGCGTGCCGGGCGCGGCCAAGCTGCAGCTCTACAAGAACAACGTCGACGGCAAGGGTGCCTCCTACGGAACCCACGAGAACTATCTGATGAGCCGCCAGACGCCGTTCTCGGCGGTGATCGCCGGGCTGACGCCGTTCCTGGTGTCGCGGCAGGTCGTCACCGGTTCCGGCCGGGTGGGGGTGGGGCCGTCGGGTGACGAACCCGGGTTCCAGCTCTCGCAGCGCTCGGACTACATCGAGGTCGAGGTCGGGCTGGAGACCACCCTCAAGCGCGGCATCATCAACACCCGCGACGAGCCGCACGCCGACGCCGACAAGTACCGCAGGCTGCACGTCATCATCGGCGACGCGAACCTCGCCGAGACCTCGACATATCTGAAGGTCGGGACCACCTCCCTGGTGCTCGATCTCATCGAGGCGGGAGTGGACCTCTCCGATCTGGTATTGGCTCGTCCGGTGCATGCGGTGCACGTCATCAGCCGGGACCCGTCGCTGCGGGCCACCGTGGCGCTGGCCGACGGGCGGGAGCTGACCGCACTCGCGATGCAGCGCATCTACCTCGACCGGGTGGCCAAACTGCTGGACAGCCGCGATCCCGACCCGCGCGCCGCCGATGTCGTCCAGACCTGGGCGCACGTGCTCGACCTGCTGGAACGCGACCCGATGGAGTGCGCCGAGCTGCTGGACTGGCCGGCCAAGCTGCGTCTGCTGGAAGGGTTCCGCCAGCGCGAGAACCTGAGCTGGTCGGCGCCGCGGCTGCACCTGGTCGACCTGCAGTACTCCGACGTCCGGCTGGACAAGGGGCTGTACAACAGGCTGGTCGCACGGGGCTCGATGAAGCGTCTGGTCACCGAGCAGCAGGTGATCGACGCCGTCGACAATCCGCCGACCGACACCCGCGCCTACTTCCGGGGCGAGTGCCTGCGCCGGTTCGGGGCCGACATCGCCGCGGCGAGCTGGGACTCGGTGATCTTCGACCTCGGTGGCGACTCGCTGGTCCGGATTCCCACCCTGGAGCCGCTGCGGGGCAGTAAAGCGCACGTCGGAGCGCTGCTGGACTCGGTGAACAGTGCCGCGGAACTGGTGGAACAACTCACGACGTGACATTCGTTAGAGCAAGCAATACCGGACCCGACCGGTAGTGTGGAAGAACCGGCGGCCACTGGCAGCGATGGCACGACAGGCCCGCCGATGACGAGCAGGAGGCAGCGATGGCTCAGGAGCAGACCAAGCGTGGCGGCGGTGGCGGCGAGGACGACGACGCCTCCGGTAACGCGGCCGGCGGCCAGGAGCGTCGCGACAAGCTCGCCGAGGAGACCGACGATCTGCTGGACGAGATCGATGACGTTCTCGAGGAGAACGCCGAGGACTTCGTGCGCGCATACGTCCAAAAGGGCGGACAGTGACCTGGCCTTTCTCTGATCGCCCGGCCACCAGCTCACCCATCTCCGATTTGTCCTCGTTCTCTGACTTCTTGCGGCGCGAAGCCCCGCAGCTGTTGCCGGCCGGCGGTGGCCAGCTCAGCGGTGCCGGCGACGCGCTTCCGCACGGCACCACGATCGTCGCCCTGAAGTACCCGGGCGGCGTGCTGATCGCCGGTGACCGCCGCTCCACGCAGGGCAACATGATCGCCGGCCGGGACGTGCAGAAGGTCTACATCACCGACGACTACACCGCGACCGGCATCGCCGGCACCGCGGCGATCGCGGTCGAGTTCGCCCGCCTGTACGCCGTCGAACTCGAGCACTACGAGAAACTCGAGGGCGTGCCACTGACCTTCCGCGGCAAGGTCAACCGGCTCTCGACGATGGTTCGCGGCAACCTCGGCGCGGCGCTGCAGGGCTTCATCGCGTTGCCGCTGCTGGTGGGCTTTGATCTCGACGATCCGGATCTGCGCGCGGCGGGACGCATCGTGTCGTTCGACGCCGCCGGTGGCTGGAACATCGAAGAGGAGGGCTACCAGTCGGTCGGCTCGGGCTCCCTCTTCGCGAAATCGTCGATGAAGAAGTTGTATGCCAATGTCGCCGATGCCGATTCGGCGTTGAAGGTCGCCGTCGAAGCTCTCTACGACGCGGCCGACGACGACTCCGCAACGGGCGGACCGGATCTGGTGCGCGGGATCTACCCGACAGCGGTGACGATCGACAAAGACGGTGCCGTCGATATCACGGAGGAGAGGATCGCCCGGTTGGCGCGTGAGGTGATCGCAAGCCGGACTCGGGCCGACACGTTCGGACCGGACGGCGCGCCGAAGAACGAAGCACCGCGGGCGGACTCGTGAGCTTCCCGTATTTCATCTCGCCCGAGCAGGCGATGCGCGAGCGCTCGGAGCTTGCGCGAAAAGGTATTGCCCGGGGCCGCAGCGTGGTTGGGCTGGCCTACGCCGATGGTGTCCTGTTCGTCGCCGAGAACCCGTCGCGGTCGTTGCAGAAGGTCAGCGAACTCTACGACCGGGTCGGCTTCGCCGCGGTCGGGCGGTTCAACGAGTTCAACAACCTGCGCCGCGGCGGCATCCAGTTCGCCGACACCCAGGGTTACGCCTACGACCGTCGCGATGTGACGGGGCGCCAACTGGCCAACGTGTACGCGCAGACGCTTGGCACCATCTTCACCGAGCAGGCCAAGCCGTACGAGGTCGAGCTCTGCGTGGCCGAAGTGGCGCATTTCGGGGAGACCAAACCGCCGGAGCTGTACCGGATCACCTACGATGGTTCGATCGCCGACGAGCCGTACTTCGTCGTGATGGGCGGAACCACCGAACCGATCATCAACGCGCTCAAGGAAAGCTATTCCGAGAACGCCGAACTGGGTGACGCGATCGGCATCGCCGTCGAGGCGTTGCGGGCCGGAATCACCAGTAACAGTTCGGGTTCCACGCCGGCGTCAGAGCCGCGGGTCCTCGGCCCCGCCACTCTGGAGGTGGCGATCCTGGACGTCAACCGCCCGCGGCGCGCGTTCCGTCGTATCACCGGGCCGGCGCTGGAATCGCTTCTGCCCAAGGTGGATGCGGCGCCTGACGGCAGCCCCGAAGGGGACAGCGCCGAATAGGCGCTAGCGGTCGCACCCACTGGCGAGGGTTCGGTCGCCGTACTCCGGTGGATCGGTGTCGTGTCTGGCGCATTGGTTGTAGTAGCCCTGCTCGATCCCGTCGGGCAGCTTGGGGGGCTGCGTTTTCGGCTCGGGGGTCAGCCAACTGAACGCCACCAGGCCAACTGCCGCCAGCACGACCACGTAGATCCGGGTCCTCCTGCCGGCGGGCTGGTCGGGGGCCACAGCAGCAGACTTTAGTCGGTTCGACCCCACAATCCGGCGACCGCGACGATGCGGCATGTTGTTTCGGGTTCAACGGGTCCGGATGTTCGCACGGTCACCGGCGATGACCGCCAGGATGTTCCGCCACGCGTCGGACGGTTCGTTGAGCACGTCGCTGTGGGTGGACGGTCCGACCATCGGCCACCCGGTCAGCCGGCGCCCGGTCGCCAGCGGGATGACGCCGGGCATGCGATCCGGGTCGGCGCCGTGCGGGCCCGTCGGGAAACCCTGCACCAGGCCGATCACGTCGCCCGGTGCGGTCATCGAGAACCGCAGCACCGCGGGATTGCGGTTGTGCCAGTCCGCCGGGGCGTGCACGCCGACACCGGCGCCGGCGGCCTCGGCATAGACCACCCGGTCGGCGGTGAGCCCGAACAGCTCCGCCGTCCCGAGGATCGACCCGCCGTAGGAATGGCCGATGTAGGTCACCGGAACGTCACCGACAGTGCGTTCGACGTCTTCGCTGAAGGCGACCAGGCGCGGTGCCATCTCGAGCGCATACCGCGGATCGATGGCATCGACGAGCCCGGCCGCCCGGTCACCGGTCGGGAAGCGGCCGCCGAGATAGGAGATCATCGCCACGTCACCGCCCGAGCCGGCGACGAACCGGCGCACGGTCGCCACGTCGTCGGCGGAGCCCTCGAACGTCGTGTTGAGCCCCGGCACCAGGACCCCCAGCGCCCGGGCCCGGCCGAGGTCGCCCGAGAGCTCGACGAGCGATGACCGGTCCGGGTCGAAGGCCAGGATCTGGCGGGGTATCCGGCGATCGCGGTCGACGGCGTCGGGGACGTCGGCCAGCAGCTCCCGATAGAACGCGATGCGCTGGTGCGCCCGCCGGTCGTGGGTGGCGATCGCCGCGGCTCGCATGGCCGGATCGGCGTGCAGCGCCGCCCACATCCGTTCGGCACCCGCGGGGTCGAGGGTGGGCGGGAGCGCGGCACGCAGCTTTTCGTCGACGGGCCGGTCCAGGACACGCTGTTCGTCGAGGACGGCGTTGGCGATATTGATGCGGTTGGCCGCGATCCGCATCGGCCACGGAATGCCATCGGTGTTGCCGACGGCGCCCGGGTGCTCCTCGACCAGTCGCTGCCGCTCGGCCGGCGGCATGGCGGCGACTCCCGCGGCGATCCGGTCCTGGCTGCTTGTCGGCCAGGTCGCGACCTGTGCCGCGGTGTCGCTGACACCGGCCGGTCGAACCGCGGCGGGCGGCGCGGCGACGGGCTCGAACGCGGCGTCGACGGCCCGCCCGGCCTCGACCTCGGTGTCGGACAGTCGGCCCAGCGCGTCTTGCACCTGACGGGTCAGTTCGCGGGCGCGGACGTCGAGAAGCTCCCGAGCCGCCGATTGCGCACCCCCGGCGAGGGCGACCTGCAGCCCGGACGGGACTGCGGGGGCGCCGACGGTGCCGTCCTGCGCGACCGGGCATCCCTCGGCGGCCGCCACGGCCAGTACGGCCAGCAGGTGGTCGCGGGCCGCGCCGATGCTCGCCGCGGCGTCGCGGGCCTCCGCCGCGGCGAGGACCAGGACGCGGCACAGCCGGCGCAGTCCCGCCGTCGTGGGGGCGACGGCCTCGGCCGCCGCCTGCGCCGCGGCGCCATGCCAGGAGTCACCGCCGGCCGACACCCCGGCGTCGACGGAATCGACGTGGTCCTGCAGCGCCCCCGCGGTGCGGTCCCACACCTCGGCGATCTCGGTGAGGGGTTCGGGGCGCCAACTCTGCGCCTGCGAGACGGTGAACCGGGTCAATGCCGCAGACTGTCAGCGGTGCGGTCGTCGGCGGCGAGGAGTTGCCCGACACCCCGTCGGGTGGCCGCCGCCCAGTCCCGCAGGGCGGTGCCGAGTCGGTGCAGTTCGACGGCGGCGCGGCGGGGCCCGTCCACACAGCCGAGGGTGGGGCCCGCCGCCGCACCGATACCGGGTATCGGCACCTCGGCCACCTCGTCGGCGAGCGCGGTGATCCGGTCGGTGAGGGTGAGCAACGTCGCGGGGTCGGCGGCCAGCGGCTCGGTCACGGCTCATGCTGGCACGCGAGCGGCCCGACGCGCCGTCAGCGATCCACAGGGGGGCGTGCGCCGTTCGGCGCGGCTTGGCCACCGCGACCCCAGGGCAACCAGTACGCTCGATACCGTGCAGCGAAGAATAATGGGCATCGAAACCGAATTCGGTGTCACCTGCACGTTCCATGGCCATCGCCGGCTCAGTCCCGACGAGGTCGCCCGATATCTGTTCCGTCGGGTGGTGTCATGGGGCCGCAGCTCGAATGTCTTTTTGCGCAACGGCGCGCGGTTGTACCTCGACGTCGGCAGTCACCCGGAATACGCCACCGCCGAGTGCGACAACCTGATCCAGCTGGTCACCCATGACCGGGCCGGGGAGCGGGTGCTCGAGGACCTGCTGATCGATGCCGAGCAGCGGCTGGCCGATGAAGGCATCGGCGGCGACATCTACCTGTTCAAGAACAACACCGACTCCGCGGGCAACTCCTACGGCTGTCACGAGAACTATCTGATCGTGCGGGCCGGGGAGTTCTCCCGGATCTCCGATGTGCTGCTGCCGTTCCTGGTCACCCGCCAGTTGATCTGCGGCGCCGGCAAGGTGCTGCAGACCCCCAAGGCGGCGACGTTCTGCCTGAGCCAGCGTGCCGAGCACATCTGGGAGGGCGTGTCGAGCGCGACCACTCGGTCGCGGCCGATCATCAACACCCGTGACGAGCCGCACGCCGACGCCGAGAAGTACCGCCGGCTGCACGTGATCGTCGGCGACTCCAACATGTGCGAATCGACGACCATGCTCAAGGTCGGGACCGCCTCGCTGGTGCTGGAGATGATCGAGGCCGGCGTGCCGTTCCGGGACTTCTCGCTGGACAACCCCATCCGGGCGATCCGGGAGGTCAGTCACGACCTCACCGGTCGGCGTCCGGTCCGGCTGGCCGGCGGGCGTCAGGCCAGCGCCGTCGACATCCAGCGCGAGTACTACGCGCGCGCTGTCGAGTACTTGCAGACCCGCGAGCCGAACTCGCAGATCGAGCAGGTGGTCGACCTGTGGGGCCGCCAGCTCGACGCGGTCGAGAGCCAGGACTTCGCCAAGGTCGACACCGAGATCGACTGGGTCATCAAGCGCAAGTTGTTCCAGCGCTACCAGGACCGCTACAACATGGAGCTGTCCGACCCGAAGATCAGCCAGCTCGACCTGGCCTACCACGACATCAAGCGCGGCCGCGGCGTGTTCGACCTGTTGCAGCGCAAGGGCCTGGCCACCAGGATCACCACCGACGAGGAGATCGAGGCAGCCGTCGACACCCCGCCGCAGACCACCCGCGCCAAGCTGCGCGGTGAATTCATCAGTGCCGCACAGGAGGCGGGTCGCGACTTCACGGTCGACTGGGTGCACCTGAAGCTCAACGACCAGGCGCAGCGCACCGTGTTGTGCAAGGACCCGTTCCGTTCGGTCGACGAGCGCGTCAAGCGTTTGATCGCGAGCATGTGATCGCCCGCTAAGGTTGGCCCGTGGCGACATCGAAGGTAGAGCGGTTGATGAACCTCGTCATCGCGCTGTTGTCGACACACGGCTACATCACCGCGGAACGGATTCGCGCGAGCGTCGCCGGCTACGCCGACAGCCCGACCGACGACGCGTTCTCCCGAATGTTCGAGCGGGACAAGAACGAACTGCGTGACCTCGGCATTCCGCTGGAGACCGGCAGGGTCTCGACGTTCGACCCCACCGAGGGTTACCGCATCAGACGCGACGCCTATGCGCTGCCCGACATCGAGCTGACGCCCGATGAAGCGGCCGCCGTCGCGGTCGCCACCCAGCTGTGGGAATCGCCCGAACTGATCACCGCGACCCAGGGGGCCCTGCTGAAACTTCGTGCGGCCGGCGTCGACGTCGACCCGGATGCCGCGGTGGCCATCACCACCGCCGTCGGAGCGCCCGGGTTGCGCGGCTCGGAGAAGGTACTCGGAAACCTGTTGTCCGCCATCGATTCCGGGCAGACCGTGCAGTTCCCGCACCGGCCGTCGCCCACCGGCGCATACACCGTACGCACCGTCGATCCGTGGGGCGTGGTCACTGCGAAGGGGCGGTGGTACCTGGTGGGTCACGACCGGGACCGCAACGCCACCCGGACCTTTCGGCTGTCCCGCATCGGTGACGGCGTGAAAACCGTTGGGGAACCAGGCGCCGTCGTACGGCCCGAAGGAGTCGACCTGCGTGAGATCGTCGACAAGGCCATCGGTGAGGCGGCGCCGGTCAGTGTGCAGGCGACGGTCTGGGTCGCCGACGGACGCGCGACCGCCCTGCGGCGCGCCGGCAGATCGGCGGGTCAGCGCACTGTCGGCGGACGCGCAGGCGACGTCATCGAACTCGAACTCGGCAACACCGACCGGATGGCCCGGGAGATCGCCGGCTACGGCCCCGACGCGCTGGTGCTGGAGCCGGCGTCGCTGCGGGCGGACGTGCTGATGCGGCTGCGGGCGCAGGCGGCGGGCGCATGAGCGTCCAGCGAGAAGCGAAGCGGGATCGCGCATGAGCGTCCAGCGAGAAGCGAAGCGGGATCGCGCATGAGCGTCCAGCGAGAAGCGAAGCGGGATCGCGCATGAGCCCCGTATCCACCAGGCTGGTGCGTCTGCTCAACATGGTGCCGTACTTCCAGGCCAACCCGAGAATCACGTACGCCGAGGCGGCGGTCGATCTCGGTGTCACCCGCAAACAGCTCGAGCAGGACGTCAAGCAGCTCTGGATGTGCGGACTGCCCGGCTACGGACCCGGCGATCTCATCGACTTCGAGTTCTCCGGCGACACCATCGAGGTGACGTTCTCGGCCGGTATGGACGAGCCGCTGCGGCTCACCTCGCCCGAGGCCACCGGCCTTCTCGTCGCGTTGCGCGCGCTCGTCGACATCCCCGGCCTGGTCGACCCCGAGGCGGCGTTGAGCGCGATCGCGAAGATCGAGTCGGCCGCCGGAACGGTCGGCCAGGACCACATCAACGCCGCGGCCGCCGTCGACGAGCCGGCGCCGATGGAGAGCGACGTCGCGGCCGCGGTGCGCGCGGCCGTGCGCAGTGCCCGGGCGCTGAGCATCGAGTACTACTCCGCGTCGCGGGACACCCTGTCCAGCCGGATCGTGGATCCGATCCGGGTGGTGCTGGTCGGCGACCACAGCTATCTGGAGGCGTGGTCCCGGGAGGCCGAGGGGGTGCGGCTGTTCCGGTTCGACCGCATCGTCGAGGCGACCGTGCTCGACGATGCGGCGGACCCGCCGCCACCGGCCGTCCAGGCGGCCCCGGACACATCTTTGTTCGACGCCGATCCCGCGCTGCCCGCCGCCACCCTGCAGGTGGCCCCGACGGCCGCCTGGATGCTCGAGTACTACCCGATGCGGGTGCTGCGCGAGCTGCCGGACGGATACTGCGAGGCGGCGATGACCTACGCCTCGGACGAGTGGATGGCGCGACTGCTGCTCGGCTTCGGCGCCGACGTGCGCGTCCTTGCACCGCAGGCACTCGCCGAACGGGTGCACACCGCGGCGACGGCGGCGCTGGTCGCCTACGCCGACCTCGACGGCTGACTTCGAGTCCAGGCTCCGCGCAGTGCCGGTGGGGTAGCATCGAACAGACATCTGGAGGTGACCAAATTGGGTGCTCTACAACCGTGGCACTGGCTGATCCTTATCGCCGTCGTGGTGCTGCTCTTCGGGTCGAAGCGGTTGCCTGATGCGGCGCGCTCGCTGGGCAAGTCGATGCGCATTTTCAAGTCGGAAGTCAAGGAACTGCAGAACGAGGGCAAGACCGACACTCCGGTCGCGCCCGCTGCGCCCCCGACCCAGGTCCAGTCCGAGCGGGTCGAGGCTCCGGTGACCCCGCCGCCGGCGCAGAACCAGACCGACGCCCGACCGGCCTGAGCCGGTTCCCAACCCGGCGCCCCGGCGCCTGTAGGTAGACCCTGCCGTGCGCACCCCCAAACTCCTGTCGCGGCTCGATCCGCGTCAACGCCGCAGCCGTGTCAACCCCGACGGCACCATGTCGCTGGTCGACCACCTGCGGGAACTGCGGACCCGCCTGCTCATCTCGATGGGTGCGGTGGCGCTGACCACCATCGTCGGCTTCTTCTGGTACAGCCACGGAATGTTCGGGCTGGAGAGCCTCGGGGAGTGGTTGCGCGAGCCGTACTGCTCGCTGCCGCAATCGGCCCGCGCCGACATCAGCGCCGACGGGGGCTGTCGCCTGCTCGCCACCGCGCCGTTCGACCAGTTCATGCTGCGTCTCAAGGTGGGGTTGACCGCCGGGATCGTGTTGGCGTGCCCGGTGTGGCTGTACCAGGTGTGGTCGTTCATCACCCCAGGCCTGTACCGCAGCGAGCGCCGCTTCGCCACGGTGTTCGTCGTCTTCGCCGCGAGCCTGTTCGTCGCCGGAGCCGTCCTGGCCTATGTGGTCCTGTCCAAGGCGTTGCACTTCCTGTTGACGGTCGGCAGCGACGTCCAGGTGACCGCACTCTCCGGCGACAAGTACTTCAGCTTCCTGATCAACCTGCTGCTGGTGTTCGGCGTGAGTTTCGAGTTCCCGCTCCTGATCGTCATGCTCAACCTCGTCGGGGTGCTGCCCTACGAACGGCTCAAGTCGTGGCGCCGCGGCCTGATCTTCGGGGTGTTCGTCTTCGCCGCGTTCGCCACCCCGGGCTCGGACCCCTTCTCCATGCTGGCGCTGGGTCTGGCGCTGTCTTTGCTGCTGGAATTCGCCATCCAGATCGCACGTCTGAACGACCGGCGGAAAGCCAAGCGGGAAGCGCAGATCGCCATACCCGACGATCAGGCCGCGCCCATTGAGCCGCCCACGTCGGTAGGTGCCCCGGTGTCGAGCGGCCCACCTCAGACGACGGCGCATGACGACATCACCTGAGACTGACTCGCAACTGGCGCAATTCGCCGCGCTGCTGCCGTTTCAGCTCGACCCGTTCCAGCTTCAGGCGTGTGACGCGCTGGAACGCGGCCACGGCGTGCTGGTGTGCGCCCCGACCGGCGCGGGCAAGACGGTGGTGGGCGAGTTCGCGGTCCACCTGGCACTGGCCGCAGGCCGGAAGTGCTTCTACACCACGCCGATCAAGGCGCTCAGCAACCAGAAGCACAGCGACCTGGTTCGTCGCTACGGTCCGGAGCGGATCGGGCTGCTGACCGGCGATCAGTCCATCAACGGCGATGCGCCGGTCGTGGTGATGACCACCGAGGTGCTGCGCAACATGCTCTACGCCGGTTCGGACGCGCTGCATGGGCTTTCGCATGTCGTGATGGACGAGGTGCACTTCCTGGCCGACCGGATGCGCGGCGCGGTATGGGAGGAGGTGATCCTGCACCTGCCCGAGGAGGTGCGGTTGGTCAGCCTGTCGGCGACGGTGAGCAACGCCGAGGAGTTCGGCGGCTGGATTCAGACCGTCCGCGGCGACACCACCGTGGTGGTCGACGAGCATCGGCCGGTGCCGCTGTGGCAGCACGTGTTGGTGGGCAAACGGCTCTTCGACCTGTTCGACTACTCCGAAGCGGAACAGAAGCCGGGCAAGCAGCATCTGGTGGACCCGACGCTGACGCGTCACATCGCCCACCGGCGGGAGGCCGACCGGCTGACGGACTGGCAGCCGCGCCACCGCGGGCGGGCCCGTGCCGGCGGCCCGGGTCTGCATCGCCCGCCGGCCCGGCCCGACGTCATCGCCTCGCTCGACCGTGAGGGACTGCTGCCGGCGATCACTTTCATCTTCTCCCGCGCCGGCTGCGAGGCTGCGGTCAAGCAGTGCCTGCGCAGCCCGCTCCGGCTGACCACCGACTCCGACCGGGACCGTATCGCCGAGGTGATCGATCGCCGCTGCGGCGATCTCGCCGACGCCGACCTCGCGGTGCTGGACTACTACGAGTGGCGGGAGGGGTCTGCTGCGGGGGCTGGCCGCCCATCACGCGGGCATGCTGCCGATCTTCCGGCACACCGTCGAGGAGCTGTTCACCGCCGGCCTGGTCAAGGCGGTGTTCGCCACCGAGACCCTGGCGCTGGGCATCAACATGCCGGCCCGCACCGTGGTGCTGGAGAAGCTGGTCAAGTTCAACGGAGAGCAGCATCTGCCGCTGACGCCGGGGGAGTACACCCAGCTGACCGGTCGCGCCGGCCGTCGCGGCATCGACGTCGAGGGCCACGCCGTCGTGCTGTGGAACCCCAACGACAGCGCCGCCGAGCCGGCCGAGATCGCCGGGCTGGCCTCCACCCGGACCTTCCCGCTGAAGAGCTCGTTCGCACCGTCGTACAACATGACCATCAACCTGGTGAACCAGATGGGGCCGGACCAGGCGCGCCAGCTGCTGGAGCGGTCGTTCGCCCAGTACCAGGCCGACCGCTCGGTGGTCGGTCTGGTGCGCGGCGTCGAGCGGGGCGAGAAGATGCTCGACGACATCGCCACGGAGCTGGGCTGGAACCGTCGCGCCGACCCGGTGCCGGAACCCGCCCTGATCGACTACGCGCGGCTGCGGGCCAAGATCGCCGAGAAGGAGCGCGCGCAGTCGCGGGCGTCCCGGTTGCAGCGTCGGCAGGCCGCCGGCAGCGCGCTCGCCGCCCTGCGCCGCGGCGACATCATCAACATCACCCAGGGCCGCCGCGGCGGGCTTGCCGTCGTGTTGGAACCTGCCGCCGAGGGCGATGACCCCCGCCCGCTCGTCCTCACCGAACACCATTGGGCCGGAAGGATTTCCTCCGCCGACTACCCCGGCGCGGCCGCACCCGTCGGCTCGATGACGCTGCCCAAGCGGGTCGAGCACCGCCAGCCGCGGGTACGCCGGGATCTCGCGTCGGCGCTGCGGTCGGCGGCCGCGGGACTGGTCATCCCGTCCGGACGCAAGCGGCGCGGCGGCGCCGACGACGTGCCCGACATCGATCCCGAACTGTCCGCGCTGCGCGACGAGATGCGTCGCCACCCCGCACACCGGCTGGCCGACCGGGAGGCCAAGGTGCGCGTCGCCGAACGCTATCTGCGGGTCGAGCGGGACAACGAGCAGATCCGCAACAAGGTGAATGCGGCCACCAACTCGCTGGCCCGCACCTTCGACCGGATCCTCGGCCTGCTGACCGAGCGCGGCTTCATCGACGGCGACGACGGCGACCCGAGGGTGACCGCCGACGGCCGACTGCTAGCCCGGATCTACAACGAGGCGACCTGCTGGTCGCCGAGTGCCTGCGCACCGGCGCCTGGAAGGGGCTGCAGTCCGCCGAGCTGGCCGCGGTGCTGTCGGCGATGGTGTTCGAGGCCCGCGGCGGCGACGGACCCACCCCGTCGCACGCCGTCGACATGCCCACACCGAACGTGCGGCGCGCCCTGGTGGCGACCAGGCGGCTGTCGGGCCAGCTGCGCGCCGACGAGAACCGCCACCGGATCAATCCGTCCCGGGAGCCCGACGAGGGCTTCGTGGCGGCCATCTACCGCTGGGCGACCACCGGCGATCTGGCCGAGGCGCTGGCCGCCTCGGACGTCGGCGGCACCGGCACGCCGCTACCGGCGGGCGATTTCGTGCGGTGGTGCCGCCAGGTGCTGGACCTGCTCGACCAGGTGCGCAACGCGGCGCCGGAAAGCTCGCTGCGCACCGCGGCGAAACGCGCCGTCGACGACATCCGGCGCGGCGTCGTGGCTGTTGATGGCGGGTAGGGTGATGCAAACGCTACGGTGGCAGCGGCGAATCGCTACCAGATCAAGGAGAGACGATGAGCGGACCGCAGGGATCCGACCCCAACCCCTGGCAGGCTCAGCAGCCCGCGCCGGGTCAGGATCAGCCTGCTCCCGGCTCGGAGCAGCCGGCAGACCCCGGCCTGGCAGTCTCCGGGAACCGAGCAGCCGGCCTGGCAGCCGTCGGGAACCGAGCAGCCGGCGTGGCAGCCGCCCGCCTATCCCCAGCAGTACCCGCAGTACGGCCAGCCGCCGGCGCAGCCGGGCTACCCGCCGGCCCAGCCGTACGGCGCTCCGACTGAGTACAACCCCGCCGCCTACGGGCAGCCGGGGCAGTACGGGCAGCCGCAGCAGTACGGCCAGTACCCCCAGCAGCCCGGCCAGTACCCGGGCCAGTACCCGCAGCAGCCGGGTCAGCCCGGCCAGTACAACCCGTACCAGGCGCCCGGCGCGGAAGAGGGCGCGAAGAAGTCCGGTGCCGTGATCGGTCTGGTCATCGGGGTGCTCGCGGCCATCGTCCTGGCCGTGGTGCTGATCCTGGGCTTCTGGAAGCCGGGCTTCTTCGTCACCACCAAGCTCGACGTGGACAAGGCCCAGCAGGGTGTGCAGCAGATCCTCACCGACGAGACCAACGGCTACGGCGCCAAGAACGTCAAGGACGTCAAGTGCAACAACGGCCAGAGTCCGACGGTCAAGAAGGGTGACACCTTCAACTGCGAGGTCAGCATCGACGGCACCAAGCGCCAGGTGACCGTGACGTTCCAGGACGACAAGGGCACCTACGAGGTCGGCCGGCCGAAGTAGCGGCTAGGTTTCCTCCGCCGAGCGTGCGCGAACGCGCGGCTGTCGCGGCGTGTCGGCCTGATGACACGCACGCTCGCGGGGCTCAAGGCAGCGTGTCCAAAGCTTTCTGTAGCCGCCCGATCGACGAGCCCACGCCGTACCTGCGCGCCAACTCGGCGACCCGCGCCGGGTCGACAGCCGCCAGGGGCAGCCGGTCGTCGGCCGTGGACAGTTCGACCGGGGCATCGCGGGCCACCTGCACCACCGGCACCGCCGCTTCGATGTAGTCGGTGGCGGCCAGCACCTTGGCCCGAAATGCCTTGGCCAGCTTCGACTTCGGATCGTGCGCCGCCGCCAGGATGTACTCCAGCGAACCGTACTGCGCCAGCATCGTCGCGGCGGTCTTCTCGCCGACACCCGGGACGCCGGGCAGCCCGTCGGACGGATCCCCGCGCAGCAGAGCCAGTTCGGCGTAGGCCGGGCCGGCCCGGTGCGCGGGAACGCTGTAGTGCTCCGCCACCTCGGCGGGTCCGAACATCGTCGCGTTGGACAGCCCGCGGCCCAGATAGAGCACCCGCACCTGAACCGGCTCGTCGGCCACCAGCTGCAGCAGGTCGCGGTCACCGCTGACGACGACCACCGGGTCGCGTCGTTCGGCGGCGGCCAGCGTGCCCAGCACGTCGTCGGCCTCGTAGCCGACCGCGCCGGCGGTGGCGATGCCGAACGCGTCGAGCAACTCCATGATCATGTCGACCTGCGGGGTGAGCTCGTCGGGCACCTCCTCGATGTCGAGGTCGCCGACGGCGTTCTCCTCCGCGACGCGGTGGGCCTTGTACGACGGGATCAGGTCCACCCGGAACTGTGGGCGCCAGTCGAGGTCCAGGCACACCACCAGCCGGCCCGGCCGTTCCCGGGTGATCAGCGTGGCGACGCTGTCGATGAAGCCGCGCACCGCGTTGACCGGCCTGCCGTCGGGCGCGGTGATCGAGGACGGCACCCCGAAGAAGGAACGGAACCACATGCTGGCCCCGTCGAGCAGCAACACCGGTGCGGACATACCTGCCATCCTGCCCGAGCGATAGCCTGGCTTCCATGAGCACCAGCCGATTCGGCAGCGACGTCTACGCCCGGCGGCTGGCTGCCGCGGCGGCCGCCACGGCCGAGGCCGGGCTGGCGGGACTGGTCATCACGCCGGGATACGACCTGCGGTACCTGATCGGTTCGCGGGCGCAGACATTCGAGCGGCTCACCGCGCTGGTGGTGCCGGCCGACGGGCAGGCCACGGTGGTGGTCCCGCGGCTGGAGCTAGCCGCGCTGCGGGAGTCGGCGGCCGGCGACCTCGGGCTCGCGGTCCAGGACTGGGTGGATGGCGAGAACCCCTACGACATCGTGGCCGTCGCGCTCGGCGGCCACGCACGGGTCGCGGTGACCGACTCGATGCCTGCGCTGCACCTGCTGCCGCTGGCCGAGCAGCTGGGCGCGGTGCCGGTGTTGGGCACCGCGATCATGGCGAGCCTTCGGATGGTCAAAGGACCCCGCCGAGATCGAGGCGCTGCGGAAGGCGGGTGCGGCGATCGACCGGGTGCACGCCCGGGTGCGCGGAGTTCCTCGCAGCCCGGCCGCACCGAAGCCGACGTCGCCGCCGATATCACCGAAGCCATTGTCGCCGAAGGGCATTCGGAGGCGGCGTTCGTCATCGTCGGATCCGGCCCGAACGGTGCCGACCCGCACCACGAGTGCTCGGATCGGGTGCTGCAGGCCGGCGACATCGTCGTCGTCGACATCGGCGGTCCGGTCGAGCCCGGCTACAACTCCGACTCCACCCGCACCTACAGCCTGGGCGAGCCCAGCGCCGAGATCGCCGAGCAGTACGCGGTGCTGCAGCGGGCGCAGGCCGCCGCCGTTGCCGCGGTGCGCCCGGGTGTGACGGCCGAGCAGGTCGACGCCGCCGCCCGGGACGTGCTGGCCGACGCCGGGCTGGGCGAGTACTTCGTGCACCGCACCGGGCACGGGATCGGGCTGTCGGTGCACGAGGAGCCCTACATCGTCGCCGGCAACGACCTGCCGCTGACCGAGGGCATGGCGTTCTCCGTCGAGCCCGGCATCTACTTCCCGGGCCAGTGGGGCGCCCGTATCGAGGACATCGTGATCGTCACCGCCGACGGCGCCCTGGCGGTCAACAACCGGCCGCACGAGCTGGCGGTCGTGCCGCTGCGTTAGAGGTCTGCGTCAGAGATCGAGGACGACATCCTCGGCCGGTCGGGCACAGCAGATCAAGACGTTTCCGTCCGCCGGCGGGTCCAGCGGCTCGGGGTCGTAGCGCACCGTGCCCGACAGCAGCGGCGACTCACAGTTGTGACACACCCCGGTACGGCAGGACCAGCGGGTCGGCACGTCGCACGCCTCGGCGAACTCCAGCAGCGCCGGGTACCCGGAGCCCCACGGTGCGGACACCCCGCTGCGGGCGAAGGACACCTGCGGTCCGGTGCCCGGCTCGCCCCCGGGCGGATGCGGGTCGACTGACGTCGTGGCGACCACACCGGGAGTCAAAGCCGCTCCGGCGCCGAAGGTCTCGGCATGGATCCGCGCCGCGTCCAGGCCGCATTCGGTCAGCGCGAGGCGCACCGCCGTCATGAACGATGCCGGTCCGCACACGTAGGCCTCGGCGTGCGGCGGCAGCGACAGGGTGCGCAGCAGATCTGTCGACAGCCGCCCGACCGCGGTGTAGTCGGCGCCTGCCCGGTCGGAGGACGCAGGCCTGCTGTAGGCGATATGCCGATGGGCGCCGGGCAACCGGTCCAACAACCCGCTGGTCTCCTGCGCGAACGAGTGCTCGGCGCCGTCGCGGGCGCCGTGCAGCCACCACACCTCGCGCCCGGAGCCTGCTCGGCCAGCTGGTGCAGCATCGACAGCACCGGGGTGACGCCCACTCCGGCGCTCACCAGTACCACCGGTGCGTCACCGTCGTCCAGATGGAACGTGCCGCGCGGCGCCGCCACATCCACAATGTCACCGGGGTGGACGCCGGTGGCGATGAATCCACTTGCAGCGCCGTGCATTTCCTTCTTGACGCTGATCCGGTAGGCATCTGAGCCGGGCAGATTGGACAGCGAATAGTTGCGGATCAGCGCCGCCGCACCACCGCCGGGCTGCAGCTTCACCGTGATCGACTGGCCCGCCAGCCAGCGCGGAAGCGGCGACCCGTCTGCCGCGGCCAGCGTCAACGACCGGACATCCCGGCTCTCCTGGTGCACCGCGGTCACCGTCAGCGGCCGAAAACCCGCCCACGCCGGAGCCGGTGCGGGCGCGCCGGTGAGGCCGACGTTGCCGGTCGCGTCGCCGTCCGCGTCGGCGATCGCCCGCAGCGACGCCTGCCATCCCGGGCTGAGCGCCGGAATCCTCAGTGCCCGTTGCAGTGTGGCACGCGGATGGCCGGGCAGATACAGCAGTGCATCGACCTCGGCGACCGAGACCCGCTCCGGTCCGTCGGCCACCTTGACGATCTCCTGACCGGCTTCCACGTGGCCCTCGGTGATGACCCGCAGGTAGAACCCGGGCCGGCGGTGCGACACCAGCAACGCGGCCATCCGCGGTTCGTTCAGCCGCAGCCCCACCCGGTAACAGGTCACCCGCGGCTGGGTGACCTCGAACACCGCCTCGCCGATGCGGTACCGATCCCCGATGCACACCTCGTCGTCGGGCAGGCCGTCGACGGTGAAGTTCTCACCGAAGTGGCCGTGGCTCAGATCGTGGCGCTGCAGGAAGTCGGCCCAGTGCCGGTAGGAGTCGACCTGGTAGACCAGCACCGCCCGCTGCTCGCCGCCGTGGCCGCCGAGGTCACCCTGACCGTCGCCGTCCACGTTGAGCCGGCGCACCATCCGCGGACCGTCGACCGTCGACTTCCAGGCACCGGTGTGCACCACGCGGTCGTTCCAGGCCACCTCTTTCGGGAGGCCGACGTTGACGGCTACCAGCGTGGCCATCAGGCCTTGGCGCGGTCCAGCAGCCCGGAGGACCCGAGCACCCGCTCGACGTGCACCTCGATGACCACGCGGCGGGGGTTGACCCGCGGCGTGCGGTAGCGCTGGGCGTAGCGCAGCTCGGCGTCGCGAACCGCCGCGGGGTCCCGGTTGACGCTGGCGGTGCCCTCCAGCGACAGCCAGCGGGCGCCGTCGACCTGCGACAGCACGCCGACCTTGCTGCGTTCGGCGTTGATCGCCTTCTGCGAGCCGTCGCTGGTGATCACCCGGGCGATGTGGGTCTTCGGGTCGAAGGTGAACCCGACCGCCACCACGTGCGGCGAGTTGTCGGCGCGCAGCGTGGTCAGCATCGCCAGGTGGCGCTCGGTGAGGAATGCCAGCGCATCGCTGGTCAGCCGGGTCGTTGAGTTCGCCATCGGGGTCCACGCTAGCGCAGTGAATAATCGCAGCCATGAATGACACGGCTGACGCCCGGACCGGACCGGTCGTGATCTTCGGCGGCCGCAGCGAGATCGGCCTCGAACTCGCCGTGCGGCTGGCGCCCGGCGCCACGGTGGTGCTGGCCGCCCGTGGTGCCGACCGGCTCGACGAGCAGGTCACCGCGGTGCGCGCGCGCCGGGGCCGCGGCCGTGCACACCGTCGAGTTCGACGCCGACGACCTGGCCTCGCACGGCCCGCTGGTCGAGCGGCTGGTCGCCGAGTACGGTCCCATCGGCACGGCCGTGCTGGCGTTCGGCATCCTCGGCGATCAGGCCCGCGCCGAGGCCGACGCCGCGCACGCCGTCGCGATCGTGCACACCGACTACGTCGCGCAGATCAGCCTGCTGACCCACCTGGCCACCGCGATGCGGGCGGCCGGCCGCGGCGCGCTGGTGGTGTTCTCCTCGGTGGCCGGCGTGCGGGTGCGCCGGGCCAACTACGTCTACGGCTCGGCGAAGGCCGGTCTGGACGGTTTCGCCTCCGGGCTGGCCGACGCGCTGCACGGCAGCGGGGTGCGGCTGCTGCTCGTGCGACCGGGCTTCGTGATCGGCCGGATGACCGAGGGCATGGACCCGGCGCCGCTGTCCAGCACGCCCGCGCAGGTGGCCGACGCGACGGCGCGGGCGCTGGCCAAGGGCCGGCGCACGGTGTGGGTGCCGTGGGCGCTGCGGCCGGTGTTCTTCGGCATGAGGCTTCTGCCGCAGTGCGGTGTGGCGGAGGATGCCCCGATGACGATCGTCGTGGTGGGCATCGGCGCCGACGGCATGGCCGGGCTTGCGGAGGAATCGCGGCGCGAATTGCGCAGCGCCACAGTCATTTACGGATCGCAGCGCCAGCTCGACCTGCTCGACGACACCGTCACCGCGCACGCGGCACGGCTGGCCGTCGCCGATGCTGCCCGCGCTGCAGCGCCTCCTCGACGACAACCCGGCCGGTGACATCCACGTGGTCGCCAGCGGCGACCCGCTGCTGCACGGCATCGGCACCACGCTGATCCGGCTGCACGGCGCCGACAAGGTCAGGGTGCTGCCGCATGTCTCGTCTGTGACCCTGGCCTGCGCCCGGATGGGCTGGACCGTGCAGGACACCGAGGTCATCAGCCTGGTCACCGCGCCCGTGCACACCGCGGTGCGCCGCGGCGGGCAGGCGATGGTGTTGTCCCGCGACGGCGCGCACGCCTGCCGAGCTGGCCCGGCTGCTGGCCGAAACCGGCCGCGGCGCTTCGGAATTCACCGTGCTCGAGCAGCTCGGCGGAGCGGCGACGAGCGGGTACGCGGCCGCGCGGCCGACGCCTGGGCCGCCGCACCGCCCGGACGACGTCGACGACCTCAACGTCGTCGCCGTCCGCTACCTGCCCGACGAGCGGATCGCCCAGGCGCTGCCCGACGACCTGCTTTCGCCACGACGGGCAGATCACCAAACAGACCATCCGCGCGGTCACCCTCGCGGCACTGGCGCCGCGGCCCGGTGAGCTGCTGTGGGACGTCGGCGCCGGCTCGGGCAGCATCGCCATCGAGTGGTGCCGCAGCGCACCCGGCTGCCGGGCCGTCGCCTTCGAGGCCGAGCACCGGCGACGTGAGCGGATCGCCGCCAACGCCATGACCTTCGGCGTCGACCTCGACATCCGCGAGCATGCACCGGAGGACTTCGACGGCGCCGACGACCCCGGACGCGATCTTCGTCGGCGGCGGCCTCACCAAACCGGGACTGCTGTCGGCCTGCATCGACCGGCTGCGGACGGGCGGCAGGCTGGTCGCCAACGCCGTCACCGCCGAATCGGAAGCGCTTCTGGTGGAATGGTATTCGCGTCTCGGCGGCGAGCTGCGGCGCTTCCAGCACTACCGCGGCGAGCCGCTGGGCGGGTTCACCGGCTGGCGGCCCGCGATGCCGATCACCCAGTGGGTGGTGACCACGCTGTGACGGTCTACTTCATCGGTGCCGGGCCCGGTGCCGCCGACCTGATCACCGTGCGCGGGCAGCGGCTGCTGCAGCGCTGCCCGGTCTGCCTGTACGCCGGCTCGATCATGCCCGAGGACCTGCTGGCGCTGTGCCCGCCGCGACGCGCAGGTCGTCGACACCGGTCCGCTGACCCTGGAGCAGATCATCGCCGAACTCGCCGACGCCGACGCCGCGGGCCACGACGTGGCGCGGCTGCACTCCGGAGATCCCGTCGCTCTACAGCGCGCTCGCCGAACAATGCCGTCGCCTCGACGCGCTGGGCATCGACTACGAGATCGTGCCTGGCGTGCCGGCATTCGCCGCCGCCGCCGCGGCGCTCGGGCGCGAACTCACCGTGCCGGGCGTGGCGCAGACCGTGACGCTGAGCCGGGTAGCCACGCTGTCGACCGCGATGCCCGACGGCGAGGACCTGGTCACGCTGTCGAACCCCGGCGCCACGCTGGTGCTGCACCTGGCCGCCCACCGCATCGACGCGATCGTGCCGCAGCTGCTGGAGGGCGGCTACCGGCCGGACACCCCGGTCGCCGTCGTCGCGTTCGCGAGCTGGCCGCAGGAAGTCGTGCTGCGCGGCACGCTGGCCGACATCGCCGAGCAGATGCACGACGCGTCGATCACCCGCACCGCGGTGATCGTCGTCGGCGATGTGCTTGCCGCCGAGGGGTTCACCGACAGCTACCTGTACTCGTCGGGCCGCACCCGCGGCAGCCGGCACTGATGCGGGTCCTGCTGCTCGGCGGCACCGGCGAGGCGCGGGCGCTGGCGGCCCGGCTGCATCCCGGACACCGACATCATCAGCTCGCTGGCCGGACGGGTGCCCGACCCGGCGCTGCCGGTCGGCCCGGTCCGCATCGGCGGCTTCGGCGGTGTCGACGGGCCTGCGGAACTGGCTGGGCGACAACGAGATCAGCGCCGTCGTCGACGCCACCCACCCGTTCGCGGCGACCATGACCGCCCACGCCGCCGCAGGCGTGCGCCGACACTGGACATGCCGCACCTGGTGCTGTCCCGCCCGGCCTGGGATCCGGCCGGCGCCATCCGTGGTGGCCTCCGATGTCGAGGCCGCCGAAGTCGTTGCCCGACCAACGCTATTCGCGGGTGTTCCTCACCACCGGCCGCTCGGGGCGTGGCGCCGTTCACCGGCAGCGACGCCTGGTTCCTGATCCGGGTGGTCACCCCGCCCGATCCGGCGGTTGCTGCCGCGTCACCACGAGGTGCTGCTGTCGCGGGGGCCGTACGGCTACGACGACGAGTACGCGCTGTTGCGGGACAACAGAATCGACGTGCTGGTGACCAAGAACAGCGGGGGAGAGCTGACCAGGCCAAGCTGGACGCCGCTGCCGAGCTGGGCATCGCCGTCGTCATGATCGACCGGCCGCCGCTGCCGGCGGGCGTGGAGACGGTCAGCACCGTCGACGAGGCAGTCGACTGGCTGGCCGGGGTCACCCCCTCGGCGAGTGGCCACCTATGACACGCCACAAGCCCAAGAACGTGCGTTAACTGGCCATTCGGCCGGCACCTCAGGCCGGGTAGCGGCGCGGGGTGAACACGGTGTCGCCGTACCACTGGGTCTGCGACGAGCCGACGATCAGCAGGCAGCGCATGTCGACGTCGGCCGGATCCAGGTCGGCCAGCCGCACCACCTGAACCGACTCGCGCGGCCCGGAGACGTCGCGGCCGATCACCACCGGCGTGCCCGGATCGCGGTGCTCCAGCAGCAGGTCCCGCATCGCGGCGACCTGCCAGGTGCGGCTCTTCGACGCCGGGTTGTAGATCGCCAGCACCAGATCGGCCGCGGCCGCCGCCGACAGCCGGGCGGCGATGACGTCCCACGGCTTGAGCCGGTCGGACAGCGAGATCACCGCGTAGTCGTGGCCCAGCGGGGCGCCGACCCGGCTCGCGACGGCCTGGGCGGCCGTCATCGCCGGGATCACCCGCACCGCGACGTCCGGCCACTGCTTGGCCTCCTCGAGCACGGCGGTCGCCATCGCGAACACCCCGGGATCGCCCGAGGAGACCACCGCGACCGCGCGGCCCTGTTCGGCCAGTTCGCAGGCCAGCCGGGCGCGTTCGGGTTCGTCGGTGTTGTCGCTGGGGTGGCGACGCTGGCCGGCCCGCGCGGGCACCCGATCCAGGTACGGGTCCGTAGCCGATCAGGTCGGTGGCGGCGGCCAGTTCGCGGCGGCTCTGCGGCGTCATCCAGTCCACGTCGCCGGGGCCGAGGCCGACCACCGCGACGCTGCCGGTGCGCCGCTTCCCGGCGGCGCGCCGCCCGGGCAGCATCGCCAGCGAGAAGTACGGCACCCCGTCGCGCGTCCACGTCGGCGGCGGGCAGCACCCGCTGCGCGTCGGTGCTCGCGCGCTCGACGTAGAACGCCTCGTCGAGCCGACCGGCCATCGAAAGCGCCTCGCGCACTTGGGGATACGATCGGCCGAGCTTGATCACCACCGCGGCGTCGGCGTCGGCCAGCCGGCGGGCCAGCTCACGCACCGGCAGGGTGCCGGGCAGCACCGAGAGCACCTCGTCACCGGTCACCAGCGGAGTGGCGATCGCCGCCGAGGCGGCGCTCACCGACGTCACGCCCGGGAATGATCACCGCGTTGAACCGTTCGGTCAGCCGGGTGTGCATGTGCATGTAGGAGCTGTAGAACAGCGGATCGCCCTCGGCCAGCAGCGCGACGTCGCGGCCGGCGTCCAGATGGGCGGCGATCCGCTCGGCGGCCTCCCGGTAGAAGTCCTCCATCGCGCCGGCGTAGCCGCCCGGATGCTCGGTGGTCTCGGTGGTCACCGGATAGACCAGGTGCTCCTCGATCTGGCCGGGCCGCAGATACGGCTCGGCGATGCGGCGCGCGATGCTGCGGCCGTGCCGCGCGCTGTGATAGGCGACCACGTCGGCCTCGCCGATGATCCGGGCGGCCTTGACCGTCACCAGTTCCGGATCGCCCGGGCCCAGGCCGACGCCGAAGAGCGTGCCGCGGCCGGCCCTCATTCGCGTTCGCT
Source organism: uncultured Actinomycetota bacterium (assembly GCA_963753095.1). GTDB lineage: Bacteria > Actinomycetota > Actinomycetes > Mycobacteriales > Mycobacteriaceae > Mycobacterium. The sequence continues at coordinate 153,457 of CAVWBC010000005.1, read as the reverse complement.
CGCGATCGCGTTCACCGCGGCCGCCGCCATGGCGCTGCCGCCGCGGCGACCCCGCACCACCAGGTACTCCATCCCGCGCGGGTCCGGTCGATCAGCTCCTGCTTGGACTGCGCCGAGCCGACGAACCCGACCGGGCCGCCCAGCACCGACACCGGGCGCGGGCACCCCGTCGTCGACCAGCTCCAGCAGCCGGAACAGCGCGGTCGGCGCGTTGCCGATCGCCAGCACCGCACCGGCCAACCGGTCGGCCCACAGCTCCACGCCGGCGGCCGAGCGCGTCGTCTCCCGGCGCCGGGCCAGTTCCGGCGGCGCGCGGGTCGGCGACCAGCGACACCACCTCGTTGCCGGCCGGGCAGCCGCGCGGCGGTGATCCCGGCCGCGACCATGGACGAGTCGCACAGGATCGGCGCGCCGGCGAGCAGGGCGGCGTGCGTCGCGGTCGACCACGCCGGGGGTGAACGCCACGTGCTCGGCGACGTCGACCTGACCGCAGGTGTGGATCAACCGGACGACCACACGCGCGACATCCTCGGGAAACGGCGTCAGGTCGGCTTCGGCGCGGATCGTCGCGAACGACTGCCGATAGATCTCGGCGGCGTCGCGAATGTAGTCGAGCACCCGATCACCCTACGACCGGCGCGCATGCCGCTCGGTATCCGTCTCCGCGTCGCCACCAACACCGGCCCGCCGGGCGGACTGCCGCACGCACGCTCGCAGCCGACGTAGTGCACGTGGCCCGCCGCGGTCGTCGCTCGGCCACCGCCCGGGTCGCCTCGGCCCGCACGTCGGCCCGCGACTTCTCGCAGCCCGGGCTGCCGACGCAGGCGCTGACGTCCAGCCACGGCGAGTTCTCGTCGAACACCAGACCCAGCGGGGCCAGCACCCGCAGCGACGTGTCGGCCACGCCTTCGGCGCAGATCGCACACCAGCAGCGAGCGCCACGGGGTGATCACCACCGGCGCTTCGATGGCGGCGACGAACTCGGCCTGCCTGGCCGCCAGCACGCCCAGCGGCACCGCCGCGCCCAGCGCCACTCAGCCGTCGTCCTGCGCGATCCAGCCGACCGGCGGCCGCGCATCGGCGGATAGCGTCGTCGCCGCCGGGCGCGGCGCCGGTCGAAGTCCGACGACCAGCGCCGAGGATCCTCCAATTCGGCTACCCGCCAAGCGTTTCCGCGTCGTTCGACGAACCGCCGGGCCACCGCGAGCAGTGCCGGCACCACCTCGTCGCAGCCGCGAGCCGGACACCGGTGTCGCGGCCGGCCAGCAGCAGCGCCGCCCGCTCGCCGAGAACATGCACTCCGACGTCGGCGCGCAGCCCCGAGATGTCGCCGCGGTCCCGTCGTCGAGGCCGAACAGGAACCGGCCGGGCAGCCGCGCCAGGTCGGGGTCGGCCTGAATGCCGCGGTCCAGCTCGGTCGACCCACGGCCGCACATCGGCCAGCCCGCCGACCCGGCCGGACAACGGCGAGGCGACGATGTTGCGCACCCGCTCGTGGGTCGGCGACGGCAGCAGGCCGGCCGCGGCCACCGCATCGGCGACGGCCGCGGTGTCGCGGATGCCGCGCAGCTGGAGATTGCCCCGCGCGGTCAGCTCCAGGGTGCCGTCTGCGAACTCGGTCGCCGTGTGCGCCAGCGCCTCCAGCTGCGCGGCGGTGATCATCCCGCCCGGCAGCCGGATCCGGGCCAGCGCGCCGTCGGCGGCCTGATGCACCTGCAGTGCACCCGGGCAGGCGTCGTCGTCGCGCGTTCTGCTCCACCCGTCCACGGTACGGGCGTATCTTCGGATGATGGCGAGCGGCTGCCGCACCGCGGATGGCGATCATCGGGGCGGGAATGTCCGGCCTGTGTATGGCCATGAAACTGCAGGACGCCGGGATCGATTCGTTCGTCATCTACGAGCAGGCCGACGACGTCGGCGGGACCTGGCGCGACAACACCTATCCCGGCCTGCACTGCGACGTCCCGTCGCCGTACTACAGCTATTCGTTCCTGCCCAACCCGGAGTGGTCGCGGATGATGCCGCCCGGCAGGGAGATCCAGCAGTACCTGCGCCGGGTCGCCGACGAGCGGGACATTCGGCGCTTCATCCGGTTCGGCACCGAAGTCACCTTCGCCGAATACACCGGCGGCCGCTGGCAGGTCGCCACCGACCAGGGCGTCGACGAGTTCGACGTGCTGATCACCGCGACCGGCTTCCTGCGGGTGCCGCGCTACCCCGACATTCGCGGGTCTGGACACCTTCGCCGGACCGTCGTTCCACTCGGCCCGCTGGGATCACTCGGTCACGTTGCCGGACAAGCGCATCGGGCTGATCGGGACCGGATCCACCGGCGTGCAGATCACCGCCGAGCTCGGCGGAAAGGTCAAGCAGCTCAAGGTGTTCCAGCGCACCGCCCAGTGGATCGCGCCGTGGCCCAACATGCATTACCGGGCACGCCGCGTGCTGGTCCGCAGGTTCCCGGCCCTGGCCCGCCCGGGTTACGCGTTCTGGTCCTGGTTCGTGATGTCGGTGTTCGGTAACGCACCCGTCCGGCGCGGGCTGGCGCGCCGGTACTTCAGCCTGATGTGCACCTGGAACCTGCGGCTCTCGGTGCGCGACCGGGCGCTCAAGAAGACGCTCACCCCCGACTACCAGCCGATGTGCAAGCGGCAGGTCGTTCTCCAGTGGCTACTACCGGGCCGTCCAGAAGCCCGGAGTCGAGGTGATCACCGCCGGCATCGACCACATCGAACCGCGCGGAGTGGTCACCGCCGACGGCAGGCTGCACGAACTCGACGTGCTGGTGTTCGCCACCGGCTTCGACGCACGGGCCTACGTGCGGCCGATCCGGATCATCGGCGCCGACGGCCGCAGCCTCGACGAGGTCTGGGACGACGGGCCCTACGCGTACCGCTCGATCGCGGTGCCGGGCTTTCCCAACCTGCTCATGTTGATGGGCCCGCACTCGCCGATCGCCAACCAGTCGCTGGTGCCGGTCGCCGAGGATCAGGCGGACTACGCGCTGTGGTGGATCACGCAGCTGCGCGACGGCCGGCTCGACTCCTTCATGCCCACCGAGGCCGCGACCAAGCTCTACAACGCCGAGATCGAATCCGCCCTGCCGCACACCATCTGGGCGAGCGGATGCAACAGCTGGTATCTCGGCAAGAACGGGCTCCCGGAGGTGTTCCCGTGGAACCCGGCACGCCACCGCGAACTGCTCCGCAGCCCCGTGGTCGCGGACTTCGAAATCACCAACTCCTGACGGCCGGTTGCTTCGGACCCACCGGCCGCGCCATGCGTGCCACGATGGGGTTTCCACCCGAGAGAACCGCCGAGTTGGAGTGAGTATCACGCCGAGTGATGGACCGATGCCGGGTACGAAAAGGGCGATGGCGCGCGCGATCGCTCTGGTCGCCCTGCTGATCCTGCTCGGCGTGGCGCTCCGCGGCCGGCTGCCCGGGGTGGCGCCGACTGACCCCGACCGGCCGACCGGCGGTCCGGCGGCCCTGCTCGGCGTGATCGCGTTGGCGGCGGCATCGCTGCTGGTGGTCGCGGTCGCGATCGTCATGTCGCTGCGCGACCCCCGGCGGGCGCTGCCGTCGGCGCGCTACGACGTGCCCGGCGGCGGGGCGCCGCGGGGGCGACGAAGCTGGCGCGTCCTGCTGATCGGGCTCGCCGCGATCCTGGCCTGGCTGCTGGTCAGCGCGCTGCTGGCACAACTGCGCTGGCCGCAGTTGCGCGACCAGCCGGCGTCGCCGCCCGCGCCGACCTCCGCGCCCCGGGGCGATCCCGTCCCGGCCCCACCGGTCCGTCAGCCGGGAGCGGCCGAGGACCACGTCTTCGTGATCCTCGGGGCGAGCACCGCCGCGTTGATGCTGCTGATCCTGGCGGCAACGGTGGTGGTTCGCCTCCGGCGCCGCCGTGACGACGCCCCGGTCCCGGTGCCGGGCGGCGGCGTCGACGCAATCGGGCCGGCGTCGGGAGCGGAGTCGCTGGCGCTGGCGGCCGAACGCGGGCTGGCCGAGGTCGGCGATCTCAGCCGCGAACCGCGGGAGGCGATCATCGCCTGCTATGCCGCCATGGAGACGGCGCTGGCGAGCGCTCCCGGTGCGGCGCCCCAGGAGTCGGACACCCCGTCGGAGGTGCTCGCCCGAGCCGTGGAACACGAGGCGATCCATGCCGACAGCGCGACAGAACTCGTCGCGTTGTTCGCCGAGGCCCGCTTCAGCACGCACGTGATGAACGAGGGCCACCGCGAGGACGCCGAGCGGGCACTTCGGCTGGTGCTCGACGAGCTGCGGAGTTCGGTATGACCCGGTTGCTGACCGGCGGGCTTGCCCTGGTCATCGGTGCGGAGGTGCTGGCGGCGGTGCTGGGTGCCAGGCAGTGGGTGCTGCCGGCCGCCGGGGCCGCGGCGGCGCTGGTGCTGATCGCCGCCCGGATGAGCCTCGGCGACGGGCGCAACCACTTCGCGGGCGAATCAGTCACCGACGACGCCGCGGAGTCGTTGCAGCGCTGGAAGACCCGCACCGAGTCGACCATCCAGTGGGCCGACTCGACCCGCGCCGACTGGGACCGGCACCTGCGGCCGAGGCTGGCGCGGGAGTTCGTGCTGGCCACCCGGCAGAAGGATCCGGCCGCGTTGCGGGCGACGGGCCGCATCGTGTTCGGCGAGGACCTGTGGCGGTGGGTGGATCCCAGCGACATCTCCCGAACCGGCAGCCGTGAACCCGGCCCGGGCTACGCGACCCTGGAGGAAATCCTGCGACGAATGGAACTCCTATGACGATGCCGGCCCCCGCGATGACGGCCTACTGCGAGGCGGTGCTCGACGAGATCGAACGGGTCGTGGTCGGTAAACGCGCGGCGCTGACACTGATCCTGACCACCGTGCTGGCCGGCGGTCACGTGCTGATCGAAGACCTGCCCGGGATGGGGAAGACGTTGATCGCGCGGTCGTTCGCCGCGGCCCTGGGTCTGCGGTTCACGCGGGTGCAGTTCACCCCCGATCTGCTGCCGGCCGATCTGCTCGGCTCGACGATCTACGACATGCAGTCCGGGCGTTTCGAATTCCGCCCGGGACCGATCTTCACCAACCTGCTGATGGCCGACGAGATCAACCGGACACCGCCCAAGACGCAAGCCGCCCTGCTGGAGGCGATGGCCGAGCATCAGGTCAGCATCGACGGCGAAACCCACCGGCTGCCTTCACCGTTCATCGTGCTGGCGACCGACAACCCGATCGAGTACGAGGGCACCTACCCGCTGCCGGAAGCGCAGCTCGACCGCTTCGCCGTCAAGGTCGAGTTGAAGTACCTCTCGGAGCGCGACGAGGCGTCGATGCTGCGCCGCCGGCTCGATCGGGGTTCGGCGGAGGCGACGGTCAACGCGGTTGTCGACGCCGGCGACCTGATCGCGATGCAGGAAGCGGTGGAACAGGTTTCGGTGCACGAGGACGTCCTGCACTACGTGGTGTCCCTGGCCACCGCCACCCGCAGTCACCCGCAGGTCGCCGTCGGCGCCAGCCCGCGCGCCGAACTCGACCTGGTCCAACTCGCCCGCGCCCGCGCGCTGGTGTCCGGCCGCGACTACGTGATTCCCGAGGACGTCAAGGCGCTCGCGGTGCCGGCGATCGCGCACCGGATCAGTCTGCGACCCGAGATGTGGGTGCGCAGTGTGCACGGCTCGGACGTGGTGGAGCAGTTGCTCAAGCGGCTGCCGGTTCCGCGCACCCGCGGGCAAGGGCAGTGACGGCCGGGTAGACGGCCGGGTAGACATGGACGAACCGCGCCGCACCGAGGTGCTCCTGCGTTGGAGCGCATCGCCGCTGACCCGCGCGATCGCGACGTGTGTCGGTGTCGCGCTGGCGGCCGCGGTGGCCGGATCGCGCTGGCAGCTCATCGCATTCGTGGCGCCGCTGGTGGGGGTGCTTGCCTCGATCGGCTGGCAACGGCCGCCGGCGGCGATGGCGGTGCAGGCCCGCCCCGGCATGGCGCGCTGTTTCGAGAACGAACAGGTGCAGACGGTCGCGGAGCTCACCGCCGACGGTGGACGCGGTGGCCTCACTCGAGCTCGTCGCGGTGGCGGGGATGACCGCCGAGGTGCTCGAGGGCGCCACCACGCTCCGGAAGGGCGTCGCCACATCGGCGCAACGCTGGGGGCGCTATCCGCTGCGCGCCAAGGTGGACGTCGTCGCACCCGGCGGGCTGCTGACCGGAACGGCCACCGTCGACGTCGCCGACATCTACGTCTTTCCGGTGGTGCCGCCGCAACCCACCGGGATACCGCGAACCGAACTGCCCGACCGCCTCGGCACCCACCTCACCCGGCACCTCGGGCCGGGCGTCGAGTTCGCCGACATCCGCGCCTACCTGCCGGGCGACCAGCTGCGCTCGGTGAACTGGTCGGTCAGCGCCCGGCGCGGCAGCCTGCACGTCACCGAACGGTTGACCGACCGTGCCGCCGACGTCGTGGTGCTGGTCGACATGAGCGCGCAACCGCCCGGACCGGCGACGGCGGTCACCGAGCGGGCACTGCGCGGCGCCGCCCAAGTGGTGCAGAGCGCGCTGCGCAACGGCGACCGGGCCGGGATCGTCGGACTCGGCGGTCGCCGTCCCCGGTGGCTCGGCGCCGACATCGGCCGGCGCCAGTTCTACCGGGTGCTCGACGTCGCGCTCGGAGTCGGCACCGAATACCAAAGCACCACAAGCACGTTGGCGCCGCGCGCCGCGGTCCCGCCGGGTGCCGTCGTGGTCGCCTTCTCGACCATGCTCGACACCGGGTTCGCGCTCGCCCTGATCGACCTGTGCAAGCGCGGCCACACCGTCGTGGCGGTGGACATCCTCGAAGGCTGGCCGTTCGACGGCGGGTCGGAACCGATCCTGGAACGGATGTGGGCGCTGCAGCGGTCGGCGATGTACCGCGACATGAGTGTGATCGGCGTCGACGTGGTGTCCTGGCCGGCCGACATCACGCTCGACCAGGCCATGCACCTGGTGCCCGACCACGGCCGCCGGCCGGCCAGGCGGCGGGCGCCATGACGCCCAACCGGTTCGTCTCGGCGGCGTTCGGGATGGTGATGGCCGCGGCGGCGGCCGTCGACGCCGGCGGCTGGGTCCTGGTCGCGGCGGCGATCGCCGCGGCGGCGGTGCTGGCCGGACTTCTCGTGCGCGGCGCCGCCACCGCGGCGGTGCTGTCGGCGGCGTGCGCGATCGCGCTGTCCGAGCCACAAGCGGTGCTCGCCGCCGTGTCGGGATTGTCGGCCGCGGCCTACCTCGTGCTGCGGCACACCACGATGACGCGTCCGACGGTGATCGGGCTGCTCGGCTTCGCCGCGGTCGGCATCATCGCCACCACGGCGCCCGGCGAATGGTCGTGGCTGCCGCTGCTGGCCCCGGTCGCCGCCGTGATCGTGTTCCTCGTGCTGATGGGCCCGTTCTTCGACGACGAGCGCGCCGACGCCGACGCCGACGACGCCACCGCGGCCGAACGCCCGGCACTAGGGTACGAATGATGGGTGCCCCGGCCCACCGTCCTGCTGCTTTCGACGTCCGACACCGACCTGATCACCGCCCGCGCCAGCGGCGCTGACTACCGGTGGGCCAACCCGTCGCGCCTGATCGAGGGCGAACTCGCCGAACTGCTCGACGGCGCCGCGGCGGTGGTGATCCGGATCCTCGGCGGTTACCGGGCCTGGCAGGACGGCATCGACACCGTCGCCGCCAGCGGAGTGCCGGCGGTGGTGATCAGCGGGGAGCAGGCCCCCGACGCCGACCTGATGGAACGCTCCACGGTGCCGGCGGGCATCGCCGTGCAGACCCACATCTATCTGGCCCAGGGCGGTGTCGAGAATCTGCGCCAGTTGCACGCGTTCCTCTGCGACACCGTGCTGATGACCGGGTTCGGGTTCGGCCCGCCCGCGGCCATGCGGTCCTGGGGAGTGTTGGAGCGGGACGGCGCCGCGGGCACCGGACCGACCGTCGCCGTGCTCTACTACCGCGCCCAGCAGCTGGCCGGCAACGTCGCCTACATCGAGGCGCTGTGCGACGCGATCGAGCAGGCCGGTGGCAGCGCGCTTGCGGTGTACTGCACCTCGCTGCGCACCCCCGAGCCGGAACTGCTGGAGCTGCTCGGCACCGCCGACGCGATGGTGGTCACCGTGCTGGCGGCGGGCGGCGCCCGGCCGGCCACGGTGGGCGCCGGCGGTGACGACGACGGCTGGGACGTCAAACACCTTGCCGCCCTGGACGTTCCGATTCTTCAAGGGCTGTGCCTGACGAGCTCGCGGGCGAAGTGGGCGGCCAACGACGACGGGCTCAGCCCGCTCGACGTGGCCACCCAGGTCGCGGTGCCGGAGTTCGACGGGCGCATCATCACGGTCCCGTTCTCCTTCAAGGAGATCGACGCCGACGGGCTGATCTCCTACGTGCCCGATCCGGAGAGGTGCGCGCGGGTCGCCGGTCTGGCGGTCAACCACGCCAACCTGCGCCGTGTCCCCGCGGCCGACAAGCGGTTGGCGCTGGTGTTCTCGGCGTACCCGACCAAGCACTCGCGCATCGGCAACGCCGTCGGCCTCGACACCCCGGCCAGCGCGCTGGCGCTGCTGAGCGCGCTGCGCGACAACGGGTATGACGTCGGTGACGTTCCCGGCCTGGAGGCCCGCGATGGGGACGCGCTCATGCACGCACTCATCGAGCGCGGCGGTCAGGACCCCGACTGGCTGACCGAGGGTCAGCTGGCGGGCAACCCGATCCGGATACCGGCCGCGCGCTACCGGGAGTGGTTCGCGACGCTGCCCGCCGGCCTCACCGAGGCGATGATCGCGCACTGGGGCCCGCCGCCCGGCGAGCTGTTCCTCGACCGCAGCCGCGATCCCGACGGCGAAATCGTCGTCGCTGCCATGCAATCCGGGCAACACGGTGATCCTGGTCCAGCCGCCGCGCGGGTTCGGGGAGAACCCGGTGGCGATCTACCACGATCCCGATCTGCCGCCCAGCCACCACTACCTGGCGACCTACTTCTGGCTGCGGCACGAATTCGGCGCGCACGCGGTCGTGCACCTCGGCAAGCACGGCAACCTCGAGTGGCTGCCCGGCAAGACGGTCGGGATGTCCGCGCAGTGCGGCCCTGACGCCGCCCTGGGCGATCTGCCGCTGATCTACCCGTTCCTGGTCAACGACCCGGGGGAAGGCACCCAGGCCAAACGCCGCGCCCACGCCACCCTGATCGACCACCTGATCCCGCCGATGGCCCGGGCTGAGAGCTACGGCGACATCGCCCGGCTCGAGCAGCTGCTCGACGAACACGCCAACATCGCGGCGCTCGACCCGGGCAAGCTGCCCGCGATCCGCCAGCAGATCTGGACGTTGATGCGGGCGGCCAAGATGGACCACGATCTCGGGCTGGCCGAACGCCCCGAGGACGACTCCTTCGACGACATGCTGCTGCACGTCGACGGCTGGCTCTGCGAGATCAAGGACGTCCAGATCCGCGACGGCCTGCACATCCTGGGCGTGGCGCCGAGTGGCGAGCCCGAACTGGACCTGGTGCTGGCGATCCTGCGGGCCCGCCAGCTGTTCGCCGGTGAGCAGCACCTGCCCGGCTTGCGCCAGGCGCTCGGGCTTGGCCGAGGACGGCAGCGACGAGCGGGGCCGGGTCGACGACGTCGAGGAACGCGCCCGGGACCTGCTGGCCCGGATGCAGGCCGTCGGGCTGGGAGCGCCGGGCGCGCCGACTCGTTGACCGATGACCCTGCCGTCGCACGCATCCTGCGCTTCGCGGCCACCGAGGTGGTGCCGCGGCTGGCCGGGACGGCCGGCGAGATCGACCAGGTGCTGCGCGCGCTGGACGGGCGGTTCATCGCCGCCGGGCCGTCCGGGTCGCCGCTGCGCGGGCTGGTCGAACGTGCTGCCGACCGGGCGCAACTTCTACTCGGTGGACCCCAAGGCGGTGCCGTCCCGGCTGGCCTGGGAAACCGGTGCGGCCATGGCCGATTCGCTGCTGGAGCGCTACCGCGCCGACCACGGCGACTGGCCCCGCTCGGTCGGACTGTCGGTGTGGGGGACCTCGGCGATGCGGACCTCCGGTGACGACATCGCCGAAGTGCTTGCGCTGCTGGGTGTCCGGCCGGTGTGGGACGACGCGTCGCGGCGCGTCATCGACCTGGAGGCGATCGAGCTCGGCCGAGCTGGGCCGGCCCGCGGATCGACGTCACGGTGCGGATCTCCGGCTTCTTCCGCGACGCCTTCCCGCACGTCGTCACCATGCTCGACGACGCCGTGCGCCTGGTGGCCGGGCTCGACGAGCCCGCCGAGGACAACTACGTGCGCGCCCACGCCCAGGCCGACCTGGCCGAGCATGGCGACCAACGCCGTTCCACCACAAGGATTTTCGGCTCCAAGCCGGGTACCTACGGGGCCGGGCTGCTGCAGCTGATCGACAGCCGCAACTGGCGCGACGACGCCGACCTGGCCGAGGTGTACACCGCCTGGGGCGGTTTCGCCTACGGTCGTGAACTCGACGGGCGACCGGCCGCCGACGACATGGCGATGCAGTACCGCCGGATCGTGGTGGCGGCCAAGAACACCGACTGCCGCGAGCACGACATCGCCGACTCCGACGACTACTTCCAGTACCACGGCGGCATGATCGCCACCGTGCGGGCGCTGACCGGGCAGGCGCCCGCCGCCTACATCGGTGACAACACCCGCCCCGACGCGGTGCGCACCAGGACGCTGTCCGAGGAGACGGCGCGGGTGTTCCGGTCGCGGGTGGTGAACCCGCGCTGGATGGCGGCGATGCGCCGGCACGGGTACAAGGGCGCCTTCGAGATGGCCGCGACGGTGGACTACCTGTTCGGCTACGACGCCACCGCCGGGGTGATGGCCGACTGGATGTACGAACAGCTCACCGAGCAGTACGTGCTGGACCCGGAGAACCGCAAGTTCATGAACGAGTCGAACCCGTGGGCGCTGCACGGGATGACCGAGCGGCTGCTGGAAGCGGTCGGCCGGGGAATGTGGGAGAAGCCCGACCCGGCGATGTTGGACGGGTTGCGGCAGGTGTTGCTGGAGACCGAGGGCGATCTTGAAGCACGCTAGATTAAGCGCATGGCTCCCACGTTCGCCGAAGTCGCGAAGGCTAAGTACGTACTGCTGACCACGTTCACCAAGGACGGCCGGCCCAAGCCGACGCCGATCTGGGCGGCCCCGGACGGGGATCGGCTGCTGGTGATCACCGAGAAGGACGCCTGGAAGGTCAAGCGCATCCGCAACACCCCGCGGGTCACGCTGGCCGTCTGCGACATGAAGGGCAACGTCAAGAGCGAGGCCGTCGAGGCGGTCGCGACGATCCTCGACCCGTCGCAGACCGAGAAGGTCTACCAGGCGATCGGCAAGCGCTACGGCATCGTCGGCAAGGTGTTCAACATGTTCTCCAAGCTGCGCGGCGGCGACAAGCGCACCATCGGGCTGGAACTTCGGGCCGCCTGACGTGGCGCCCGACCTTCGACGAGGTCGCCCAGGCCAAGTACCTGCTGCTGACCACGTTCACCAAGGACGGCCGGCCCAAGCCCACCGCCATCTGGGCCGTGCCGGACGGGAACCGGTTGGTGGTCATCACCGACGACGGATCGTGGAAGGTCAAGCGGATCCGCAACACGCCGCGGGTGACCATCGCGGCGTGCGGCGTGCTGGGCAAACCCAAGGGCGAGCCGGTGGAGGCGGTGGCGCGGGTGTTGCCGAAGTCGGAGACCCGCGACGTCTACAACAAGGTGCTGCGGCGTTACTGGAACCACGCCTGGTGGTTCTATGCGCACACGCTGGTCCGCGGCGGTATCGACAAGGTGCATGTCGGCTTAGAGATCTCTGCGATCACGGCTCCGAATAACTCACAGCGACTTATCAGGGCCTGGCGGAACCCGCCCCGCGCGCGGCGCGTTGGAAGTTCATGGTGATGCGGACGTTCTTCGTCTACGCCGTCGTCGAGCTGGCGGTTCTGGCCGCCCTGGCGTGGTCGATCGGGCTCGGCTGGACCCTGGTGGTGCTGCTGGCGACCTCGGTGGTGGGCGTCGTACTGGCCGGCTCCCAGCTCAAGAGGCAGCTGTCGCGGCTGCGCCGCACCCGGAGCAACCCGCAGGGCGCGGCGGCCGACGGCATGCTCGTCGCGCTCGGCACCGTCCTGGTCTTCGTCCCCGGCCTGGTCACCACCGCCCTCGGCGCGCTGATGCTGATGCCGCCGACCCGCAGCGCAGTCCGCCCGCTGGCCGGCGCACATGCTCACCCGTGGCATCGCCCGCCGGGTCAGCGTGGTCAACCTGACCGCGCCCGGCGCCTACCCCGGGCCATGGTGACTACATCGACGGCGAAGTCATCGACGAGCAGGTTTACGCCCCGGTTCACGACGCCAACATCGTCCGGCGCAGCGCCTTCTGACCCGCTGACTCGCGTCGTTCGCGGCGCGGCAGACTGACCGACGTGACCACACTGCTGCTCAACGGACGCGTGCACAGTCCGTCGCATCCGGACGCCACCGCCATGGCCGTCGCGTGCACGACGGCGCTCGGCTGTGGCCTGGCTCGGCAGCGACGACGTCGGCCGGGCACAGTTCCCCGACGCCCAGATCGTCGACCTCGACGGCGCCTTCGTGGCACCCGCCTTCGTCGACAGCCACATCCATTTGACCGCACCGGACTGCTGCTGCACCGGGCTGGATCTCAGCGCCGCGACGTCACGGCGGCACTGCCTGGAAATGATCGGCGACTTCGCGGCAGGCACCCGGGCCGGCCGATCTGGGGTCACGGCTGGGACGACACCGCCTGGCCGGGCGACTCCGCGCCCACCACCGCCGACACTCGACACGCTCGTCGGTACCGCGCCCGCCTACCTGGCCCGCATCGACGTCCACTCCGCGGTGGCCTCCACCGCGCTGCGGGATCTGGTCGCCGGCCTTGCCGCGGTCGACGGCTTCCACCCGCAACGCCCACTGTCGGCCGAAGCCCACCACCTGGTACGTGCCGAAGCTCGTCGGCTGCTGACCTGGCAGCAGCGCGACGAGGCCCGCCGGGCCGCCCTCGACGCGGCGGCCGCCGCGGGAATCGTCGCCGTCCACGAATGCGCCGGCCCGGACATCGGCGGGTCGGAGGACTGGCAGAACTGCGGGCCCCGATCACGGCGTCGAGGTGGTCGGCTACTGGGGTGAGGCGGTGTCCACGGCGGCGCAGGCCCGCGCGCTCATCGACACCACCGGAGCCGCCGGCCTGGCCGGCGACCTCTTCGTCGACGGCGCGCTGGGGTCCCATACCGCCTGGTTGTGCCGCCCGTACGCCGATGCCCCCGACTCGACCGGCAACTGCTACCTGGACGCCGGCGCCGTCGCCGAGCACCTGATGGCCTGCACCGAGGCCGGCGTCACCGCGGGCTTCCACGTCATCGGCGACGCCGCGGTCTCGGCGGTGGTCGCTGCACTCGAGAGCACCGTCGACCGTTTCGGCGCCCCGGCGGTCGCCCGGTGCGGTCATCGGCTGGAGCACCTGGAGATGGTGTCCGACGAGCAGGCGGCCAAGCTGGGGTCGTGGGGGATCGTGGCCAGCATGCAGCCCGGTTTCGACGCGCGCTGGGGCGGCGCCGACGGGATGTACGCACGGCGCCTCGGTATCGACCGAGCCGCCCGGCTCAACCCGTTTGCGCTGTTAGCATCGGCAGGCGTGCCCCTGGCCTTCGGTTCAGACGCCCCGGTGACCCCCCTGGATCCCTGGGCGAGCGTGCGCGCCGCAGGTCATCATCGAACCCCCGGGAGTGCCATCTCCATGCGCGCGGCGTTCGCTGCCGCGACCCGCGGCGCCTGGCGGGCCGGCGGGGTCCGGGACGGCATCACCGGAACGCTCGTCCCGGGTGCGCCCGCCTCCTACGCGGTGTGGGACACCAGCGACCTGGACGTGACGGCCCCGTCGGACTCCGTACAGCGCTGGTCCACCGATCCCCGGTCGCGGGTGCCCGCGCTGCCCCTTCTCCACCCGTCCGATCCGCTGCCACGCTGCCGGCAGACCGTGCACCGGGGTGCGGTGCTGTATGGCTGAGGACGCCACCGGAGTCGTCGACGCAGAGGCGCCGGCGCCTCCCGGTCGCGGTGCCCGGGTGTTGAACTGGTTCGTGACGGCGCTTCCTCCGCGTGCGGTGCGGTTGATCGTCGCGGTGTTCGCCGGCCTGCTGTTGTGCATCAGCTTCCCGCCGATCGGTTGGTGGTGGGCGGCGGTGGTGGCACTGGCCGCGTTGAGCTGGGTGCTGGTGCATCCGCGGACCACCCCGGCCGGCGGCTTCGGCTACGGGCTTCTGTTCGGGCTGGCGTTCTACATTCCGTTGCTGCCGTGGATCAGCGGCCTCGTCGGTCCGGTGCCGTGGTTGGCGCTGTCGGCCATGGAGGCGTTGTTCCCGGCGATGTTCGGCCTGTTCGCCGTCGCGGTTCGGCGGCTGCCTGGCTGGCCGCTGTGGTTCGCACTGGGGTGGTCGCTGCAGGAGTGGGCGAAGTCAACCGTTCCGTTCGGCGGATTCCCCTGGGGCGTCATCGGATTCGGGCAATCCGGTGGACCGTTCCTGTCGTTGGCCCAGTTGGGTGGTGTGCCGCTGCTGTCGTTCGGCGTCGCCCTGCTCGGCACGTCGCTGTGCGCGCTGGCCATCGAGATCGTCCGGTGGTGGCAGCACAGCGGCAGGTCGAAGCCCGCCGACCACACCGCACTGCCGGCCGTGGTGCTACCCGGAATCTGCATCTGCGCGGTGCTGCTCACCACCGCATTGGCCACACCACAGGTCCGCCACGCGGGCATCGGATCGGGTAACGAGCCGACCATCACGGTGGCGGCGATCCAGGGCAATGTGCCGCGGCTGGGCCTGGAGTTCAACAGCCAGCGCCGGGCCGTCCTCGACAACCACGTCCAGGAGACCATCCAGCTGGCCGAGGACGTGCGGGCCGGCCGGGCGCCGCAGCCGCAGTTCGTCATCTGGCCGGAGAACTCGTCGGACATCGACCCGATGCGCAACCCCGACGCCGCCCAGCAGATCGCCGTCGCCGCCCGGGCCGTCGGCGCGCCCATCCTGGTCGGTGCCGTGATCGCCCGCCCGGACTGGACACCGGACAACCCGAGCGCGTCGAACACCATCGTCGTCTGGGACCCGGTCAGCGGTCCCGGTGAGCGCCACGACAAGCAGATCGTCCAGCCGTTCGGCGAGTACCTGCCGTGGCGGGGCTTCTTCCGGCATCTGTCGTCCTACGCCGACCGGGCCGGCTATTTCGTCCCGGGCAGCGGTAACGGCGTCGTCCACGCCGCCGGCGTGCCGATCGGGGTGGCGACCTGCTGGGAGGTCATCTTCGACCGTGCGTTGCGCGAATCGGTGCGCAATGGTGCGCAGATGCTGGCTGTTCCCACCAACAACGCCACTTTCGACCAGAACATGAGCGAACAGCAGCTCGCGTTCGCCAAGGCCCGCGCCGTCGAGCTCGACCGCTACGTCGTCGTCGCCGGCACCACCGGGATCAGCGCCGTCATCGCACCGGACGGTCGTGAGATCAGCCGCACCCAGTTCTTCACCCCGGCCTACCTGGACGCCCAGGTGCGGCTGAAGACGACCGAGACACCGGCCACCCGCTGGGGGCCGCTGGTGCAATGGGCGCTGGTCACAGCCGCCGTTGCGGCTCTCGTCGCGGCGATGCTGCACAATGGACTGTTCATGCGTCCGTTGCGCCGGAGGCGGCCACGGGACCGAGCCCACGCCCGAACCCGGCGTCCCACCCCCGGCCCGTGCCGAGCTGCACGATGAAGGAGCCTCATGAGCCAGCAGGGCAAGAAGGGCGGTAAAGACGGCCCTGACCAGGGTTCTGTGCGCCCCAGCGAGCGCACCCTGGTGATCATCCCCACCTTCAACGAGCTGGAGAACCTGCCGTTGATCATGGGGCGGGTGCACAAGGCCCTGCCCGACGTGCACATCCTGGTGGTCGACGACGGCAGCCCGGACGGAACCGGCGAGCTGGCCGACGAACTGGCGCTGGCCGACCCGGACCGGGTGCACGTCATGCACCGCGACGCCAAGGACGGACTCGGCGCGGCCTACCTGGCCGGCTTCGCCTGGGGACTAGGCCGCCAGTACAGCGTGCTGGTGGAGATGGACGCCGACGGCAGCCACGCCCCTGAGCAGCTCTACCGGCTTCTCGACGCCATCGACAACGGCGCTGACCTGGCGATCGGATCGCGCTACGTCGACGGCGGCACCGTGCGCAACTGGCCCTGGCGCCGGCTGGTGTTGTCCAAGACCGCCAACACCTACTCCCGAGTGCTGCTCGGGGTCGGCATCCACGACATCACCGCCGGCTACCGCGCCTACCGGCGCGAAGTGCTGGAGAAGATCGACCTGTCCGCGGTCGACTCCAAGGGCTATTGCTTCCAGATCGACCTGACCTGGCGCACCATCAACGACGGGTTCACCGTCGTCGAGGTGCCCATCACGTTCAGCGAGCGGGAACTCGGGGTCTCGAAGATGAGCGGCTCCAACATCCGCGAAGCATTGGTCAAGGTCGCCCAGTGGGGGATCAGCGGGCGCCTCGACCGGGCTCGCGGCGTGACGCGCTAAAGCGCAGGTCAGCTACCGCGACGCTTGGCCTTGATGATGTCGAGGCGTTCCTTGAGCAGTTCGTCGAGTTCGTCGACCGAGCGGCGCTCGAGCAGCATGTCCCAGTGGGTGCGCGGCGGCTTGACCTTCTTCGGCTCGGGCAGGTCACCTTCCAGCAGGGTGCCTTCCAGACCGTTGCGGCACAGCCAGGTGCCGGGGATCTCGGCGTCGTCGGCGAACGGAACGTCGAATTCTTCGCCGTTGTCGGTGCGGTACCGCGCCACCTGACGCGGCGCCAGGTCGTGGTTGCGGTCCGTCTCGTAGCTCACGGCTCCGAGCCGGCTGCCTCTCAAGACACGATCAGCCATCGTCAACTCTCCTCAGTACGCGTATGTCCGGATATTCAACGCAAGACCGGCGGCCGCGGTTCCCGACTCGACCACCCATGATACCGGGATAGCCGGTGCGGTCCGTCTACAGTCTGTTCCGTGACGCGTCGTTCCCGTCCGCAGCCCTGTCGTTGGTGCGGTCGCGAGGTCCCCGAGGCCGGGATGGGCCGGCGCCGGCAGTACTGCCGGCAGTCCTGCCGGCAGCGGGCCTATGAGCAGCGGGCACTGGTCAAAGGAACGCCGTTGTCGCCGGACGCGGTGGTGTTGTCCCCGGACGAGGCCGCCGAGCTCTCCGATCGGGTGTATCAGGTGCGGTGCGCCGCCGAAGACGTCGCAACGGCCGTCCGGGAGGGCGCCGACGCCGCTGAGCTGCATCAACTGTGCGAGGCGCTGATGCTCGCCGCGAAGGCCGCCGACGGCTGGCGCTGACACCGGATCGCACCGGGTTGACCTGAAATCGGTTATCTCCCAAACGCCGCGTTTGCTTCACTAAGAATCAAACGGCGTCCTTCCGATCCTGCGCGCCAAAGGCGTTGTGGCGTCCTAAGTCCCCAGCAGTTTCTCGGGGTGGTGGTAGGTGTTGGTGCCGCCGGTTAGTGGGAGCTGGGGTGGTGGGATCCATTGGGTGTTGCCGTTGGCGAGTTTTCTTGTGGTCCAGCCTTGGTCGAGTAGTTGGTGGTGCGGTGTGCAGGCGAAGGTGAGCTGGTCGATGTCGGTCTTGCCGCCGGTGGCCCAGTCCTGGACGTGGTGGACTTCGGAGAGGTAGCCGGGCGCGTGGCAGCCGGGTGCGGTGCAGCCGCGGTCTTTCGCGTGCAGGACGATGCGTTGGTCGGGGGTGGCGATGCGTTTGGTGCGCCCCAACCACAACGGGCGTCCGGTCGCCTTGTCGAAGATGCTCAGGTAGTGCCAGGCGTGGGCGGCCATCCGGATCAGATCCGAGATCGGGCAGCAGGGTGCCGGCGGCGGTGACCGCGTGCCCCGTCTTGTCGTGGAGGTCCTGCACGGTGGCGGTGGCGATGACGGTGACCGGCAAGCCGCGGTGGGTGCCCAGCTCCGGATCGCCCAACCGGCTACGCACCAGGGCGGCCAGCGCGTCGTGCTGGCGTTGGCCGTGGCTACGTAGGTCGCGAAGCGCGACGTCCTCGGACGGCTTCACCGGTCAAGACCGGTGTTTGGTCGTCGGGGTTGCCCATGCCGGGGGCGGCGAATTTGGCCAGCCAGGCATCGAACATGGCCCGCAGCTCCGGGGTCGCGATCAGCTTGCCGGTGCTCATGCCATCGGGCCGCTGCCCGCCGCACCACACGAATCCGCGCTGGCGGGCCCGGTCCTCATCAGAGAAGGTGCCGTCGGGATTGATGGTCAACGCCAACCGTTCGGCGACTTTCTCCAACTGATCCGGGCGCAGGCTGGTCGCGTGCTAGGCCAAGGACCGCTCGGCTTTGGCGACCTCGACCGGGCCGACGTGCCCGGGTAGGTCGCGGAAGAACTTCTGGATGACCTTCAGGTGCTCGCCGTCGAGCACTCCGGCCTTCCAGGCCGCGGCGGTGGCCGGCAGCTGCGGGGGCAACGGTTCCCCGGTCAGGCTGACCCGTGGCCCCAGTTGTTCGGCATCGCGCAGGCGTCGACGCGCCTCGGCACGGCTGATCCGCAACAGGTCGGCGAGCACGAGGTAGACCGGCGGGCAGCCCCTGGATGTGCTCCAGGTGAGCGACCACGGCATGGGACAGGGCGACCTGGCGGCGCCGCGCGGTCTCCAACCGCTCGAGGACCTCGAAACGCTTCGCCGGGGCCACCGCGTCGACGTCGACCGCCCTCAATTCCTCGACGAGGGTGTCGAGGTCGTCGAGAACCGAGTCGATAGAACGCATGTTCGAATCATATGTCGGCCCACTGACACGAGCCACAAACTATCCACAGCCCCAAAAATCCATCCACAGAACACAATTGGAGGCTTGACAACACCCCGTCAATCGCGACCGAGCAACCTCTGCATCATGCGATGGGTGCCGGCGACCACCTTGGCGCGGTCCGGGTCATTGCGGCGCGCGACGTCGTCGCCGTTGCCGCCCGCGACGTGAACCGGGCCGTCGGACAGGTGATCGAGACCTTCGCGGGCCACCTCCGCCGGGTCGGCCACCTTCATCCCGGGGATGTCGAAGTTCAGCCCGACCCGCTCCATCGCGGGAGTGCGGGTCACGCCGAGAACCAGTTCCAGCACGTCGACGTTGTGGTCGCGCAGTTCCAGCCAGAGCCCCTCGGCGAAGATCCGGCCATAGGCCTTCACCCCGCCGTACACCGTGTGACACACCGACCCGAGATAACCGGCCATCGATCCCACCAACAGGATTCCGCCGCGGCGCCGCTCTCGCATCGCCCGACCGTAGTGCTGAACCAGGGTCATCATCGTGACGACGTTCAGTTCGATCACCCGATGAAAATCGGCGAGGTCGGCGTCGAGGAACTCCTCGCTGCAGGTGTTCGCGCCGGCGTTGTAGATCAGCAATCCGACCTCGAGCCCGTCGGTGAGCGCGATCAACTCAGCGACGCTGCCGGCGTCCACCAGATCGATCGCCAGGGTGTGAACCGCTACCCCCAGCTCGCGGCATTCCTGCGCCGTCGTCTCCAGCGGACCCGGCTTGCGTGCCACCAGGACCAGGTTCACGCCCGATCCGGCAAGAAGACGCGCGAATTCGGCCCCCACACCTTCGGAACCGCCGGCCACCACCGCCCACGGCCCGTACTTTCCATACGACACGCACCGATCGTCACCCGCCGCGGCGTCGACGGCGGTGGTGGTCCCGCTGATCGGTACGGCCGCGCCACGCCGCCCCGCATCGCCGATACTGATCACGTGCCGCGGATCGGAGAGCCACGGGCACCGGCCCGCCCGGTGACCGACGATCAGGAGAGCCGCCGCGGCGCGATCCTGGCGGCCGCGGCGCGGCTGGGCGCCGCCAAGGACCTCGACCGCATCGGCGCTCAGGAGATCGCCGCCGATGCCGGCGTGGCGCTCCGCACGCTCTACCGCTACTACCCGTCCAAACACCATGTGTTCGCCGCGGTCCTGACCGAACAGGTATCCCGGTTCCGCCCGCCGGCGCCCACCGGCGACACGGTGACCGACATCTCCGCGCTGATGGTCGCGGCCTGCCGGAACTTGTTGCGCCACAGGCCGCTTGCGCATGCCATGATCACCTCAACCCAGATCGTTCGCGCCCAGGCCGACGCGCCCGACGACCCGACCCTGCGCGAGCTGATCATGAAGACCGCCGGTGTGGACCAGCCCACGCCCGAGCAGGTGCGCCGGGCGCGGCTGGTGCAACAGGCCGCGTTCGGCATCATGACCTGGACGGTCGGCGGAGCGCTGAAACCCGAGGACGCCCTGGCCGACGTCGACACCGCCTGCCGGTTACTGGTCGCCGGCGCGTTCTGAGGCCACCGCGGCCACGGTGCGGGTGGCCAGCACCGAGCCGGCCAGGATCAGCACCAGACCGGCCACGTTCCACCAGGTGAGCGGCTCGTGCAGGAAGATCACCCCGGCGGCCAGCGCCACGGCCGGGTTGATGTAGGTGAAGATCACCGCCCGCGCCGGGCCGACCTCGCGGATCAGGGCGAAGAACACCACGAACGCCAGTGCGGTGCAGATGATCGCGAGCCCGGCGATCGCCGAGTACGTCTTCGTCGAGAGCGCGTGGGTCGGCCAGGTCAGTGCGGCGGGAACCAGATAGACGATCGCCGACAGGCCCAGACAGGCCGCGGTCAGCGCCGGACCCGGCACGTCGGCGAGGTAGCGGGCCGCGATCTGCGGCGCGATCGCGTAGCAGACGGCGACCAGCAATACCGCGATGACCGGCCACGCGCCGCCGCCGCCGCGCAGCCCCGGACCCGCCAGCACGGCCACGCCGACGATGCCCACCCCCAGGCCGCTCACGCGGACCGGACCGAGCCGTTCGCCGCCGGTGAGTCGTTCCAACACCGCGGCGACGATCGGTGCCGCGGCGATGAGCAGGCCGGTCAGTGAACTCGTCAGGTGCCGCTCGGCGTCGGACAACAACAGCCAGGCCGCGATGATCTCGAAGAACGCGAAGGCGGCCACGGGTTTCCAGCGCCGGCGGATCAGCGCCCGGGCATCGCCCGACACCGCGAGTGGCAACAACAGCACCGCCCCGATCGCCGACCTGGCGAAGACCAGCACCGGAACCGACACCTCGTCGACCGCCACTTTGATCATCAGGTACGGGATTCCCCAGATGACGCTCATGGCGGCGAACAGCGTCCACCCGCGCATGCTCACTGTGACCACACTACGAACGGGCATGTCGCGGCGTGCTCGGCGCTCCGCCACCGGTTCTGCGTGGTAAGCCTGAAGGCGTGTCCGACAGTTTGTTCGACGTGCCGGCCGACGGTGACCGGCCGGGCTCGGCCGTTCCGCCGTCGGCCCCGCTGGCCGTGCGGATGCGTCCGGGCACGATCGACGAGGTCGTCGGACAAGATCATCTGCTGCGTGCCGGCTCGCCGCTGCGGCGGCTGGTCGAAGGATCCGGGGCGGCTTCGGTGATCCTGTACGGGCCGCCGGGCACCGGTAAGACGACGCTGGCATCGCTGATCTCGCAGGCCACCGGCCGCCGCTTCGAAGCCCTCTCCGCGCTGTCGGCAGGGGTCAAGGAAGTGCGGGCCGTGATCGACAACGCGCGCCGCGCGGCGGCGTACGGCGAGCAGACGGTGCTGTTCATCGACGAGGTGCACCGGTTCTCCAAGACCCAGCAGGACGCGCTGCTGGCCGCTGTCGAGAACCGCATCGTCCTGCTGGTGGCCGCCACCACCGAGAACCCCTCCTTCTCCGTCGTCGCACCGCTGCTGTCGCGTTCCCTGATCCTGCAGCTGCAGCCGCTCGGCGCCGACAGCATCCGCGCACTCGTGCTGCGCGCCGTCGAGGACCCGCGCGGGCTGGGTGACTCGGTGACCGCCGACGACGACGCCGTGGAACTGCTGGTGCAGCTGTCCGCGGGCGATGCCCGCCGGGCCCTGACCGCCCTCGAGGTGGCCGCCGAAACTGCCGGGGCGGCGGGAACGCACATCACGGTGGAGACCATCGAGCAGTCCCTGGATAAGGCCGCGGTGCGCTACGACCGCGACGGCGACCAGCACTACGACGTGATCAGCGCATTCATCAAGTCGATCCGCGGGTCCGATGTCGATGCCGCCCTGCACTACCTGGCCCGGATGCTGGCCGCGGGGGAGGACCCCCGGTTCCTGGCGCGCCGGCTGGTGATCCTGGCCAGCGAGGACATCGGCATGGCCGACTCCTCTGCGCTGCAGACGGCGGTGGCCGCGGCGCAGACCGTGCAGCTGATCGGAATGCCGGAGGCCCAGCTGACCCTGGCCCATGCCACCGTGCACCTCGCCACCGCGCCGAAGTCCAACGCCGTCACGAATGCGCTGGGCGCCGCGATGGGCGACATCCGCGCCGGGAAGGCCGGGCTGGTTCCCGCACACCTGCGCGACGGGCACTACTCCGGCGCGGCGAAGCTGGGCAATGCGCAGGGCTACCGATACCCCCACGACGACCCGGACGGCATTGTGGCCCAACAGTATCCGCCCGACGACCTCGTGGGCGTCGACTACTACCGGCCCACCAGCCACGGGGCCGAGCGGGAAATCGCAAGCCGCCTCGACAAGCTGCGGGCCATCATCCGCAAGCGCCGGAGCTGACGCCCCGGAACTGCTGACGCCGTCTCACGCGGTGGATTGAGTTGCGAGGCAAGGTGTTACGATCCTGGCAGTTGCCTGTGAAACGCGCGTCCCGGAGGAACACGTTTTGATTGCCGACGCAAAAGTCCCGCCCGCCAGGATCGTCCGACTCGTCGACCGGGTTCGACACCACGTATCGCGATTCCATCAGCGCTTGGTTCCCCCGCCCGCCGCAATTCTCGACGTGCTCGTCGGCGCCTGGGTGTCGCAGGCGGTGCAGGCGGCCGCCGCGCTGGGCATCGCCGACGCACTCGCCGGCGGACCGCTGCGGCCGGCAGAGCTCGCTGACCGGGTCGGTGCGGACCAGGATGGCCTGAGCCGGCTGATGCGGGCGCTGATCAGCCGCGGCATCTTTCGGCAGCGACCCGACGGCCGGTATGACCTGACTCCGCTGGCCGAGCCACTGCGCTCGGACGTGCCGGGTTCGATGGTCGGTGCCGCGCTGTTCTACGGATCCGAGCAGCACCGCGCGCACTGGTCGCATCTGGAGGAGTCGGTCAGAACCGGTCGACCCGTCGTCGCTCAACTGCGCGGCAAGGAGTTCTTCGACTACCTCGGCGACGACCCGGGGTTCGCCACCCTGTTCAACGACGCCATGACGGGCATCTCGGAGATGGCCGTCGGCCCGGTGGTCGCCGGATACGACTTCAGCCGGTTCCGGACCATCATCGACGTCGGGGGTGGGCACGGCGGCCTGCTGGCCGCGATCATCAGCGCGACCCCGCAGGCCCGCGGGGTGCTCTACGACCTGCCCGACGTCGTCGGTGACGCCCCCGACCTGCTCAGGCGGCGCGGCGTCGCAGACCGGATCCGGGTGGAGGGCGGGTCGTTCTTCAACGGTGTCCCCGGCGGCGGCGACGCCTATGTGCTCAAGCACATCATCCACGACTGGTCCGACGAGCAGGCCCTCGTCATCCTGCGCAACGTCCGTGCCGCCGCCGGTCCGGGAACGACCCTGCTGCTGCTGGAATTCGTCATCCCCGACCACGACCGGGACTTCATGGGCAAGTGGGCGGACCTGGAGATGATGCTGGTCGCCGGTGGGCGGGAGCGAACCGCCGCGCAGTTCCGATCCCTGCTCGCGCAGGCGGGCTTCCGCATGAACCGGACTGTCCAGACGGCGTCGCCGTTCAGCTTCGTCGAGGCGACCGCGGTCTGAACCCGCTGTCCGACAGGCGATCAGCGCCGCAGGATGCCGGTGCGCCGCCGCCGCGCGGTGAGCCCCGAGATGAGCGCCACGCCGAGGGCTGCCACGACGACCTGAACGAGCAACTCGAGCCAGTCCACCCCGTTGGTGGCGGTGGGGATGCCCATCGCGCGCGCCAGGGCGGTCCCCAGGAAGGCCGCGACGATGCCGACAAGGATGGTCAGCAACATCCCGATGCGTTGCTTTCCCGGCACGAGCAGGCGGCCGAGAACACCGACCACCACACCGATGAGAATTGCGCTGATGATGCCGGTGATTGTCATTCTTCCTCCCAGAGTCGGTGAGACTCAGCTCACATACCCGAGAGGGCGCAGCGATAAACGGAGGCGTGAATTTCGCCCCGGCCGCGCTAGCGGTTCCTGACCGCCCGATCCCGGATCCCCTGCAGCATCCGGCGTTCCATCACGAAGTGCGCGATATCGAAAGCGGTGACACCGACTGCTCCGCCGATGCCGCGCGCCAGCAGCCGCGTCCGACCGTCGTGGGGCCGCAGGTGAAAGGCCCACGAGCCGAACGCCTTCTCGCCGCGCCGCAGCCGCTCGAAGTCCGGGACCGACATCAACACCAGGTGCGACTTCGGTTGCACCTCGGCGACGACCAGCCGGGCGCGCTGGCCGTACCGGCGCCCCAGCCATACCGTGTCGCCGACGTGGACGTCCTGCCATTCCAAGTGCACGACGTCGGCGTTGCGAATGTCCGCGCCCGCGAGCCGTTCCAGCCAGTCATAGCTGTAGAAGCCGCCGCGGTCCTCGCCGATCTGCACCAGCCACGGCCAGACCGCCTCGACAGGGGCGTCGACGGTGACCGCCCGGGTCGAGCGGGGCGCTTCCGCCTCCACCAGGTCGTCGCCGGGAAGCTCGGCCGCCACCTCCTCGGCGGTGGCGCCCCAGGTGTACAGCCGCGGACGCACCGCCCATCGGTACAGACCGACGGCGCCGCCCGCTGCCATCACCGCCGCCAACACCGGCCGCTGCTTGCCCATGTCCGTCAAGTTAGCCATGCCCCCCGCAGGCAGGCAGAGGCTTTAGTCCCCGGGCAGCCGGACCAACCGCCCGTACCCTGGACCACGTGGACACCGATCTGCTCGACGTCGACACCACCCGGCGGCGGATCGTCGACCTGACCGATGCGGTCCGGTCGTTCTGCCGGACACGCGGAGACGGGTTGTGCAACATCTTCGTCCCGCACGCCACGGCGGGGGTGGCGGTCATCGAGACCGGCGCCGGCTCCGACGACGACCTCGTCGACAGCGCTGGAGCGGCTGTTGCCCCGCGACGACCGCTACCGGCACGCGCACGGATCACCCGGCCACGGCGCCGACCACGTCCTGCCGGGCATCGTGTCGCCGTCGGTGACGGTGCCCGTCACGGGCGGCACCCCGCTGCTGGGCACCTGGCAGAGCGTGGTGCTGGTCGACCTGAATCGAGACAACCCGCGCCGCTCGGTCCGCCTGAGTTTCCTGGGCGGCTGAGCCGTTCGGTGTGGGTCGACCGCCCGGTAATGTAGTGCGGTCGAAGCGGCCGACGAGTCGCACCCGAACGCAAGGACACCCACCGAAGTGCAGACACACGAGATCAGGAAGCGGTTCCTGGATCACTTCGTGAACGCCGGCCACACCGAGGTCCCCAGTGCCTCGGTGATCCTCGACGACCCCAACCTGCTGTTCGTCAACGCCGGCATGGTGCAGTTCGTGCCCTACTTCCTGGGGCAGCGCACCCCGCCCTACACCACCGCGACCAGTGTCCAGAAGTGCATCCGGACCCCCGACATCGACGAGGTGGGCATCACCACCCGGCACAACACCTTCTTCCAGATGGCGGGCAACTTCTCCTTCGGCGACTACTTCAAGCGCCGCGCCATCGAACTGGCCTGGACCCTGCTGACCAATCCGGTCTCCGAGGGCGGCTACGGGTTCGACCCGGAACGGCTCTGGGCCACGGTCTTCTACGACGACGACGAGGCCGGCCAACTGTGGCAGGAGGTGGCCGGCCTGCCGCCCGAGCGGATCCAGCGCCGCGGCATGGCCGACAACTACTGGTCGATGGGCATCCCCGGGCCGTGCGGGCCGTGCTCGGAGATCTACTACGACCGCGGCCCCGAGTATGGGATCGAGGGCGGCCCGGAGGCCAACGAGGACCGCTACATCGAGATCTGGAACCTCGTGTTCATGCAGAACGAGCGCGGCGAGGGCACCAGCAAGGACGACTTCGAGATCCTCGGGCCGCTGCCGCGCAAGAACATCGACACCGGCATGGGTGTGGAGCGCATCGCCTGCCTGCTCCAGGACGTCGACAACGTCTACGAGACCGACCTGCTGCGACCGGTCATCGACACCGTGGCCGCCCGGGCGCCGCGCGGATACGGCGCAGGGCAATCATGACGACGACGTGCGCTACCGGGTGATCGCCGACCACAGCCGCACCGCGGCGATCATCATCGCCGACGGCGTCACCCCGTCCAACGAGGGCCGCGGCTACGTGCTGCGCCGGCTGCTGCGCCGCATCGTGCGCGCCGCCAAGCTGCTGGGCATCGACACCCCCATCGTCGGTGAGCTGATGACGACCGTGCGGGACGCGATGGGCCCGTCCTACCCGGAACTCATCAACGACTTCGACCGGATCAACCGCATCGCCGTGGCCGAGGAGACGGCGTTCAACCGCACGCTGGTGGCGGGGTCGAAGCTCTTCGAGGATGCCGCCACCACGACCCGGGCCGCGGGCAAGACGGTGCTGACCGGGTCGGACGCGTTCGCCCTGCACGACACCTACGGCTTCCCGATCGAGCTGACCCTGGAGATGGCCGCCGAGGCGGGTCTGTCGGTCGACGAGCTCGGCTTCCGCGAGTTGATGGCCGAGCAGCGCCGCCGCGCAAAGGCCGACGCCGCCGCGCGCAAGCACGCCCACGCCGACCTCACGGTGTTCCGCGAGCTCGTCGACGCCGGCCCGACCGAGTTCACCGGTTTCGACGAGCTGAGCTCCGAGGCGCGGATCCTGGGCATCTTCGTCGACGGCAAACGGGTTCCGGTGGTCGGCCACCAGCCCCGTGTGCACTCCGAAACCGCCGCCGCCGGAACGCGTCGAGATCGTGCTCGACCGGACCCCGCTGTACGCCGAGTCCGGCGGTCAGATCGCCGACGCCGGTCAGATCTCCGGCACCGGCGGCAGCGAGTCGGCCAAGGCCGCCGTCACCGACGTGCAGAAGATCGCCAAGACCCTGTGGGTGCACCGGGTCAACGTCGAGTCCGGCGAGTTCGTCGAGGGCGACACTGTCGTCGCCGCGGTCGACCCCAAGTGGCGCCGCGGTGCCACGCAGGGCCACTCCGGCACGCACATGGTGCACGGTGCGTTGCGACAGGTGTTGGGGCCCAATGCCGTTCAGGCGGGCTCGCTGAACCGGCCGGGCTATCTGCGGTTCGACTTCAACTGGCAGGGCCCGCTGTCCGAGGAGCAGCGCACCCAGGTTGAAGAGGTCACCAACGAGGCGGTGGAGGCCGACTTCACGGTCAACACCTTCACCACCGGCCTCGAGAAGGCCAGGGCCATGGGCGCGATGGCGATGTTCGGTGAGCAGTACCCCGACGAGGTGCGGGTGGTCGAGATCGGCGGGCCGTTCTCCCTGGAGCTCTGTGGTGGCACGCACGTCCACAACTCGGCCCAGATCGGACCCGTCACCATCCTGGGCGAGTCGTCGGTGGGCTCCGGTGTGCGCCGGGTCGAGGCCTACGTCGGACTGGACTCGTTCCGGCACCTGGCCAAGGAGCGTGCGCTGATGGCGGGACTGGCCTCGTCGCTGAAGGTTCCCTCCGACGAGGTGCCGGCCCGGGTGGCCACCCTCGTCGAGCGGCTCAAAGCCGCCGAGAAGGAACTCGACCGGGCGCGACTGGCCACGGCCCGCGCGGCGGCGGGGAATGCGGCCGCGGGCGCCGAGCAGGTCGGTAAGGTCCGTCTCGTGGCGCAGCGGATGTCGGCGGGAATGACCGCGAACGACTTGCGCTCCCTGGTCGGCGACATCAAGGGCAAGATGGGCTCCGACCCCGCGGTCGTGGCGCTGATCGCCGAAGGCCCCGAAACTGACGGTGTCGCGACGGTCCCCTTCGTCGTCGCGGCGAATCCCGCCGCCCAGGACGCGGGTCTGCGCGCCAATGACTTGATCAAGCAGATCGCGACGGCGGTCGACGGCCGTGGCGGCGGCAAGGCCGACCTGGCCCAGGGCTCGGGGAAGAACCCGGCCGGGATCGACTCCGCGCTCGCCGCGGTGCGCGCCGAGATCGCGCGGAGCTAACCCCCAGTGCTTTCAGCGCAGAACCGCGTGCCCGATCGGCCCGGCGCGGATGATCCGGGACGGGGCCGCCGGATCGGCATCGACGTGGGCACAGTGCGGATCGGAGTCGCGGTCAGCGATCCCGACGGCATCCTGGCCACCCCCGTCGAGACCGTCCGCCGCGACCGCACCACCAAGCACCTGCGCCGGCTCGCCGCCCTGGTCGAGGAGTACGAGGCCGTGGAAGTGGTCGTCGGGCTGCCCCGAACACTGGCCGACCGGGCGGGAGCCTCGGCGCAGGATGCAATCGCGGTGGCCGACGCGCTGGCCGCCAAGACCGGGATTCCGGTGCGCCTGGCCGATGAGCGCCTGACCACGGTCAGCGCTTCCCGTTCCCTGCGCGAGGCCGGGATGCGGCACCAGAGCCCAGCGCACCGTCATCGACCAAGCCGCCGCCGTTGCGATCCTGCAGGGCTGGCTCGATCAACGTCGCAACGCGGCGCCGAACCCGCCGGAGAACAACGATGTCTGACGACCTGGACCCCGTGCGGGCTGAGCCCGTCGCCGTGGGACCGCCGCGGCACCGCATGAACCGCCTCGAGCGAATTCGGGCCCGCCGCACCCACAACCGGCGTCGGCTGGTGGCCGCGCTCGCGGTGGTCGATGCTGGCCGCGGTGGTGATCGCGGCGGTTTTCCTGGGCTCCAAGCTCTTTCGGTCCGGCACAGGCGACTTCGCCGGGGGTGGCAAGGACGACATCGTCATCCAGGTGCACGACGGCGACTCCACCACCCAGATCGGCCAGACCCTGCGCGATCAGAATGTGGTCTCCGACCGTCAAGGGTTTCGTGGACGCTTCGCGCGACAATGCGGCGATCGCCGCGATCCAGCCGGGGTTCTACAAGGTGCGTACCGAGATGTCGGCGGCATCGGCCGTCGAAGCGACTCGCCGATCCGGGCAACCGGGTGGGCAAGTTGGTGATCCCCGAAGGCCGCCAGCTCGACGACGTCGCCGACGTGAAGACCGACGCCGTCACCAAGGGCATCTTCTCGCTGATCGCCGACGCCAGTTGCGTGGAGCTCAATGGGCAGCGCAAGTGCGGCGTGTCGGCCGACGACCTGCGCAGGGCGGCCGGCCAGGGTGATCCCGCGTCATTGCGCGTGCCCGAATGGGCCACCAAGCCGGTCAGCGCGATGGGGACCAACCATCGGCGCATCGAGGGGCTGATCGCGCCCGGCACCTGGAATGTCAACCCGACCGGGTCACCGCAGGACATCCTGGCCACCCTGATCGGTTCCAGCGTCAAGCATTACGAGGACGGCGGCCTGCTCGACACCGCCACGGCGATGAACATGTC
The DNA here is from genome assembly GCA_963753095.1 of uncultured Actinomycetota bacterium. GTDB lineage: Bacteria > Actinomycetota > Actinomycetes > Mycobacteriales > Mycobacteriaceae > Mycobacterium. The sequence goes on along the minus strand of CAVWBC010000005.1, from coordinate 123,912 downwards.
GCCCTACGAGATCCTGGTGGTGGCGTCGCTGATCCAGCGCGAGGCCAAACCGGACGACTTCGCCAAGGTGGCGCGGGTCATCTACAACCGGCTGGCCGCGCCGCAGCGGCTCGAGTTCGACTCCACGGTGAACTACCCGCTGGACCGCCAGGAAGTCGCGACCACCGACGCCGACCGGCTGACCCCGACGCCGTGGAACACCTACGTCTCGGAGGGCTTGCCCGCCACTCCGATCTGCTCGCCGGGCGACCCGGCGCTGGCTGCGGCCGAGCGTCCCGAGCAGGGGGACTGGCTGTACTTCGTGACGGTGGACCTGCAGGGCACGACCCTGTTCACCAAGGACTATCAGCAGCACCTGGCGAACATCGAGTTGGCGCGACGCAATGGTGTCCTCGACTCTGCGCGATGAACGGTGAAGAGCGCAATGTCAGAAGTGATGAACGCAATCGGGCCGACGCGGTCGCCCGTAAGCGGCGGTGCTGGGTTCGCCGGTCGCGCACTCGAAATCGCCGCAACTGCACCTGGCGGCCTATCGGGCGCTGGGCCTTCACGACTGGACCTACGAGCGCATCGAGTGCACCGCCGACGAACTGCCTTCGCGGGTAAGGGGATTCGGCCCGGAATGGGTGGGGTCTCGGTGACCATGCCGGGCAAGTTCGCCGCCCTGCGCGCCGCCGACGAACGCACCGAACGTGCCGAGCTCGTCGGCTCGGCCAACACGCTGGTCCGCACCGATCACGGCTGGCGGGCCGACAACACCGACGTCGACGGTGTGATCGGCGCGCTCGGCCATGTCCGCAACCTGCGCCGGGCGATCGTGCTCGGCTCGGGCGGAACCGCCCCCGCCGTGGTCGTCGCGCTGGCCGACCTGGGCGTCACCGCGATCACCGTGGCGGCGCGCAACCGTGACAAGGCGGCCCGGCTGCTCGACCTGGCGGCGGCTGTCGGCGTCACCGCCACCTTCTGCGAGCTGGGCAGCCCGACGCTCGGCGGGGTGGTCGCGGAGGCCGACGTGCTGGTGAGCACCATTCCGGCGGATGCAGCCGCCGAATACGCCGGCACCTTCGCGCCGGTGCCGGTGCTGCTCGACGCGATCTACGATCCGTGGCCCACCCCGCTGGCCGCGGCCGTGCAGCAGGCCGGCGGCCAAGTCATCAGCGGTTCGCAGATGCTGCTGCATCAGGCGTTCAGTCAGGTCGAACAATTCACAGGCCGGCCGGCGCCGCGCACACAGATGGCGGCCGCGCTGGGCTAACGTCCCGGGATGGGCCTGCTGGGCTGCGGGGCAGCCGTCGTGTGGGCGATGGCGTTGAGCCTCTTCGACATCCGGGATCGGCGCCTGCCCAACGCGCTGACCCTGCCCGGCGCGGCCGTGATGGTCGCGGTGGCCGCCGGGTCCGGCCGGGGACTGCCTGCGGCGGCCGGCGCGCTGTGCCTGGCCGGGCTCTACCTTGCGGTGCATCTCGCCGCGCCGGCCGCGATGGGAGCCGGGGACGTCAAGCTGGCGCTGGGCTGCGGCGCGCTGACGGGTACGTTCGGCGCCGACGTGTGGGTCCTGGCCGCGCTGGGCGCGCCGCTGCTCACGGCGATCGTCGGGGTGGTCGCCGCGGTCCGGGCCGACCCGCGACCGTGCCGCACGGGCCGTCGATGTGCATCGCGAGCCTGGGCGCGGCGACTCTCGCGCTGGCCTGAGCCCTCCAGCTGCTGGGCTGACTTCCGTCTTGGTCATCTGCCCACATGGCCGGCGTGGTTGCGTCGTCGTCTCCGTCGGTGACATCTGGGGTGAACTCGTCGGGTGTCAGGGTCCGGGGGTGAGGCTCGCCGCGCCCGCGCGAGCGGTCCCGCTGTGCCCGCCAGTCCCGGGCCACCAGCAGCAGACCCGCCACCGACAGGCCCACCACCGCGATGGCCAGATAGGTATTGGCACTGATCAGGGCCAGCACGAACACGACGCAATCCCCGGCGGCGACGATGACCGCGTTCCGCATGATCTCCTCCCTGCCGCTGGGGTTACCCCGTTCACCCGGGGCCGAACACTCCGAACGGTCGCGGCGGCCGGTCGCAGATTGGGTCCCGGGTGTCTCACGTGGGAAGATGGGACGCGTGTTGCGATGGACGACCGCCGGTGAATCCCACGGCCGCGCGCTGGTGGCCATCGTCGAGGGCATGGTGGCGGGTGTGCGCGTCACGTCGGACGACATCGCCGAGCAGCTGGCCCGCCGGCGGCTGGGGTATGGCCGCGGCGCCCGGATGAAGTTCGAGCAGGACCAGGTCACCGTGCTGGCCGGCGTCCGGCACGGCAGTCACCCTCGGCGGCCCGATCGCCATCGAGATCGGCAACTCGCGAGTGGCCGAAATGGGATACCGTGATGGCCTCCGACCCCGTCGACGGCGGCCGAACTCGACGTCGCGCGCAACGCCCCGCTGACCCGGCCCCGCCCTGGCCATGCCGATTACGCCGGCATGCTCAAGTACGGCTTCGACGACGCACGGCCGGTCCTGGAACGCGCCAGCGCCCGCGAGACGGCGGCCCGGGTCGCGGCGGGAACGGTCGCGCGGGCAGTTCCTGCGCCAGGCGCTGGGCGTCGAGGTGGTCTCGCATGTCATCTCGATCGGCGCCTCGCAGCCCTACGACGGCCCGCCGCCGGCCGCCGGCGATCTGCCGCGGATCGACGAAAGCCCGGTCCGGGCCTTCGACCGGCCGCCGAGGCGGCCATGATCGCCGAGATCGAGGCAGGCCAAGAAGGACGGCGACACCCTCGGCGGTGTCGTGGAGGTCGTCGCCCACGGCCTGCCGGTCGGGCTGGGTTCGTTCACCAGCGGTGAGAACCGTCTCGACAGCCAGCTCGCCGCCGCGGTGATGGGCATCCAGGCGATCAAGGGTGTCGAGATCGGCGACGGGTTCGAGACGGCCCGCCGCCGCGGCAGCCGGGCCCACGACGAGATGTATCCCGGACCCGACGGCGTGATCCGGTCCACCAACCGGGCCGGCGGCCTGGAGGGCGGCATGACCAACGGCCAGCCCCTACGGGTGCGCGCCGCGATGAAGCCGATCTCGACCGTCCCGAGGGCGCTGGCCACCGTGGACATGGCCACCGGCGAGGAGGCCGTCGCGATCCACCAACGTTCCGACGTGTGTGCCGTACCGGCGGCAGCCGTGGTGGTCGAGACCATGGTGGCGCTGGTGCTGGCGCGCGCCGTGCTGGAGAAGTTCGGCGGTGACTCGCTGGCCGAGACGCGCCGCAACGTCGAGGGCTATCTGCAGGCGGTGGCGCAGCACGCGCCGTCGGAGTCAGTAGCCCGGGCGTCGGGGTAACCGAGTGGCGCCCAAGGCCGTGCTGGTCGGATTGCCCGGGTCGGGGAAGTCCACCATCGGGCGGCGCCTCGCGAAGGCGATGGGACTGACCCTGCTCGACACCGACGCCGCCATCGAGGAGAAGACCGGCCGCAGCATCGCCGACATCTTCGGCACCGACGGCGAGCAGGCATTCCGGCAGATCGAAGAAGAAGTGATCCGCGACGCCCTGAGACCCATGACGGCATCCTGTCGTTGGGCGGCGGAGCAGTCACCACACCGGGAGTGCGGGACGCGCTGACCGGGCACACCGTGGTGTTCCTGGAGATCAGTGCCACCGAAGGGGTCCGCCGCACCGGCGGCAACACCGTCCGCCCGCTGCTCGCCGGCCCCGACCGGGCCGAGAAGTACCGGGCGCTGATGAACGACCGGATTCCGCTTTACCGGCGGGTGGCGACGATCCGGGTCAACACCAACCGGCGCAACCCCGGGGCGGTGGTGCGCTACATCGTGGGCCGGCTGGAGAATCCGCAGCCCCCACGCCGCCGGCGCCGCCGCCGTGGCGGCGTTCGGCGCCGCCGCCGGCGAACCGAGCGCCCCGACGGCGGCACCGACCCGGCGCGCCGCGTCGACTCCGCACCGGTTACCCCCGCCACCCCGGCGGCACTGGCCGCCCGCCGCGCCGGAGTCCGCAAATGACCGCCACCCCCTGTCACCGTCGAGGTCGCCGTCGATCCGCCCTACCCGGTCATCATCGGCACCGGACTGCTGGGTGAGCTGGGTGAACTGCTCGGCTCGCGGCACAAGGTCGCGATCCTGCATCAGCCGGTACTGGCGAAGACCGCCGAGGTGATCCGAAACCACTTGGCCGACAAGGGCGTCGACGCGCATCGCATCGAGATTCCGGACGCCGAAGCGGGCAAAGACCTTCCGGTCGTCGGCTTCATCTGGGAAGTGCTGGGCCGCATCGGAATCGGCCGCAAGGACGCCATCGTCAGCCTCGGCGGCGGGGCCGCCACCGACGTGGCCGGATTCGCGGCGGCCACCTGGCTGCGCGGTGTCGACATCGTCCACGTGCCGACGACGCTGCTGGGCATGGTCGATGCCGCCGTCGGCGGTAAGACCGGCATCAACACCGACGCGGGCAAGAACCTCGTCGGCGCCTTCCATCAGCCCGCCGCTGTGCTGGTCGACCTCGCGATGCTCGAGACGTTGCCGCACAACGAACTTGTCGCCGGGATGGCCGAGGTGGTCAAGGCCGGCTTCATCGCCGACCCGCGGATCCTCGAGCTGATCGAGGCCGACCCGCAGGCCGCGGTCGACCCGGCCGGCGACGTGCTGCCCGAGCTGATCCGCCGCGCCGATCGCGGTCAAGGCCGAGGTGGTCGCCGCCGACGAGAAGGAGTCGGCGCTGCGCGAGATCCTCAACTACGGCCACACGCTGGCCCATGCCATCGAGCGCCGCGAGCAGTACCGCTGGCGGCACGGCGCGGCGGTGTCGGTGGGTCTGGTGTTCGCCGCCGAACTGGGCCGGCTGGCCGGACGTCTCGACGACGCGACCGCCGACCGGCACCGCGCGGTGCTGACGGCGCTGGGCCTGCCGGTGAGCTACGACGCCGACGCCCTGCCGCAGCTGATCCAGTTCATGGCCGGCGACAAGAAGAACCGGTCCGGTGTGCTGCGTTTCGTGGTGCTCGACGGACTGGCCAAGCCCGGCCGCCTCGAGGGCCCGGACCCGGCGCTGCTGGCGGCAGCCTATGCGGAGGTGGCGGCAGATGACTGAACCGAGAACCACGGTGCTGGTGCTCAACGGGCCGAACCTCGGCCGGCTGGGCCGGCGCGAGCCGGACGTCTACGGCAGCACCACCCACGACGACCTGGTGCGGTTGATCGAGACCGAGGCGGCCGAGCTGGGCCTCGATGCCGTTGTGCGCCAGAGCGACAGCGAAGCGCAGTTGCTGGACTGGATCCACGCCGCGGCCGACGCCGGTGATCCGGTGATCATCAACGCCGGTGCGCTGGCCCATACCTCGATCGCGCTTCGCGACGCCTGCGCCGAGCTGCGCGCACCGCTGATCGAGCTGCACATCTCCAATGTGCATGCGCGCGAAGAGTTTCGGCATCACTCGTATCTGAGCGCGGTGGCGACCGGGGTGATCGTCGGGCTCGGCGTGCAGGGCTACCTGCTCGCGTTGCGTTATCTGGCCAAGCCCACGGAGCCCGACACCGCGGAGTGACGCGTCACTGTGTGGTGCTGGCCACCGAGTTGCAGATCGCCGTCGTGATCAGTGACGGCACCACGTAGGTCAGAACCAGGACGAACACGACCACCGCCATGTTCGGCGTGGTCAGCCAGTCCTTGGGGAAGCGGTTGATGCTCATCGTCAGCCAGGCGCCGACGATCGCCAGAAGCGTCATCCCGACGGTAGCGAACCTGATCGAACGCAACGTCAGCCGCGTCGGCTCCTCGACGTCGAGCATCGACCTGCGCAGTGCCCTGGTTCGGACGTAGACGAGCCAGCAGTCGACCAGGATGACGAGCGCCGCCGAAACGGTGATGAGCCCAACCACCCACAGCGGCGGTCGCTCGCCGTACATGAAGTGCAGGTAGTCGATGGATGTTTCGCTGAGCACCAGCGTCATGGCCAATGCCGGTGCGAAGGTGAGCCAGCCCCCTAGGTCGGCCAGGAAGCAGTCGGACTTGATGTCCTCGGGTTGGTCGTCGGCCGACCGGCTGACCGCGTGGCTTGCCAGCATCCAGCCCAGGCCACCGAACAATGCCGTGGTGCCCACGGCCAGCATTCCCGTCAACACCGCTCCCTGCGTCCAGACGATCGCGCAGATGCCGCGTCGGTCGCCGTCATCGGGGACCACGGAGCCGGTGATGATGCTGAACAGGTAGCTGTCGAGCATCAGGATCAGCACCGCGGCGGAGAAGAGTGCGATGGTGTGGACCGACTCCCGGTTGTTGCGGTCGAACAACAGCGCTATCGCGGTGATGAGGAAAGCGCCGAGAACGCCGGCCAACTGCGAGATGGAGGCAGCCGACGTCAGCATGCTCCACTGGTCGGAGCTGCAGTTCTGGTCGGGATTCACCAGTACCTAACCGGCGCGGCGGAGCCGAAGCGGACCGCTAGCTCTTGCGGTCCTCGGCGTCGTAGTCGCGAATCTCCTCGGTCGGCGCATCGCGTTCCGCGGTGGCGACCGACGAGGTGTGCTCCTCGGCGGGCGCGGCGCCGCCGGCGGTGAGCCCGGGGATCGGGCCGGTCTTGGCCTCGTCGTCACGCACGGCGTCGAAGACGTCGGTCTCCGCCCCGTCGGTGACACGTCGACGCACATACGGCGGCCGCTTGCGGTCCACCAGCCAGCGGCCGATCGCGACAGCGGCGACCGCCGGGATGAACACGAGCAGCGCGGTGAAGGCCGCGAACGTGGTGAGCTCGTTGATCAGGCCCTCGGCGTACAGGTTGCGGTAGAACAACGAGATGAGCCAGGCGACGAAGCCGCTCAGTATGCCGGCCACCAGGCCGGCGAGCAGCCAGGTCATGGCGAGGTCGCGACGGCGGTCCGGGTCCTCGTTGACGTGGGCGTCGGCGCGGCCGTCCAGCAGGCCCCACACGAATGCCGCGATGCCGAACAGCACCACGAGCACGACACTGATCAGCCCTGCCTTGGTCTCGTACTGATTGATCAGCGTCCCCTGCACCAAGCGGACGACGACCATTCCCGCCGCGAACACCAATCCACGCAACAACCACGACCTCATGGGGCAACAGCGTAGCGAGTACCGTCAGCAACCGTGACACATTCCCAACGCCGAGTCCGGCTGGCCGCCCGACTCGCCGCGGACGGACTGGACGCACTGCTGGTCAGCGACCTGATCAACGTGCGATACCTGTCCGGTTTCACGGGTTCGAACGCGGCGCTGGTGGTGTTCGCCGGCGACACGCCGGACATTCTGGCCACCGACTCGCGCTACCGGACCCAGGCCGCGCGCCAGGCGCCAGACCTGGAGGCGGCCATCGAGCGGACCTGCGGCCGGCATCTGGTGTCGCGCGCCGCCGCCGCCGGGGCCCGCCGGATCGGATTCGAAAGCCACGTCGTCACCGTCGACGGGTTCGACGGTCTGGCCAAGGAACTGGACGGCACCGCCGCCGAGCTGGTCCGCGCCTCCGGCACCGTCGAGGCTCTGCGGGAGATCAAGGACGCCGGCGAGATCGCGCTGCTGAGGCTGGCGTGCGAAGCCGCCGACGCGGCGTTGACCGATCTGGTGAACGACGGCGGCCTGCGACCCGGCCGGACCGAGCGCGCGGTGGGCCGCGACCTCGAGGCGCTGATGCTCGACCACGGCGCCGACGGGCCCTCGTTCGAGACGATCGTGGCCGCCGGCCCGAACTCGGCGATCCCGCATCACCGCCCGACCGACGCGGTCCTGGCCGCCGGAGACTTCGTCAAGATCGACTTCGGCGCCCTGGTCGGCGGCTACCACTCCGACATGACCCGGACGTTTGTCCTCGGGCCGGCCGGCAAAGTCGAGGACTGGCAACGTGAGATATACGGCCTCGTGGCCGCCGCGCAGCAGGCCGGCCGGGAGGCGCTCGAGGTGGGTGCGACGCTGAGCGAGGTGGACGCCGCGGCGCGGCTGGTCATCGCCGACGCCGGCTACGCCGACCACTTCGGCCACGGGCTCGGTCACGGGGTCGGTTTGCAGATCCACGAAGCGCCCGGAATCAACGCCACGGCCGCCGGTACACTGCTTGCTGGCTCCGTGGTGACCGTGGAACCCGGTGTCTACCTGCCTGACCGTGGCGGTGTCCGCATCGAGGACACCCTGGTCGTCCTCGGGGAGCGGCCGCCGGAGCCGCCGGGCCGGCGACATCAGACATCAGAACTGCTGACCCGGTTCCCCAAGGAACTGGCGATCCTCTAACGACTTAGGAGAACGACCTACCGTGGCATCAACTGCCGATTTCAAGAACGGCCTCGTGCTGAACATCGACGGCCAGCTGTGGACCATCACCGAGTTCCAGCACGTCAAACCCGGTAAGGGTCCCGCGTTCGTGCGCACCAAACTCAAGAACGTGCTGTCGGGCAAGGTGGTCGACAAGACCTACAACGCCGGCGTGAAGGTGGAGACGGCGACCGTCGACCGGCGCGATGCCACCTACCTGTACCGCGACGGCTCGGACTTCGTCTTCATGGACAGCCAGGACTACGAGCAGCACCCGCTGTCGGAGTCGCTGGTCGGTAGCGCCGCCGACTTCCTCCTGGAGGGCATGCCGGTGCAGATCGCCTTCAACAACGGCGCCCCGCTGTACTTGGAACTGCCGGTGACCGTCGAGCTGATCGTCGCCTCGACCGAGCCGGGCCTGCAGGGCGACCGGTCCAGCGCCGGCACCAAGCCGGCGACGCTGGAGACCGGCGCGGAGATCCAGGTTCCGCTGTTCATCAACACCGGCGACAAGCTCAAGGTGGATTCCCGGGACGGCAGTTACCTCGGACGCGTGAACTCCTAGCGATGGCGGACCGCAGGGCCCACGGGGGTCGGCATCAGGCGCGCAAACGCGCGGTGGACCTGCTCTTCGAGGCTGAAGCGCGGGGCATGACCCCGGCCGAGGCCGCCGACGCGCGCAGCACGCTGGCCGAGTCCAACGCCGACATCGCGGCGCTGAACCCGTACACCGTGACGGTGGCCCACGGGGTCACCGAGCACGCCGCGCACATCGACGAGCTGATCACCTCGCACCTGCAGGGCTGGACGCTGGAGCGGCTGCCCGCCGTGGACCGCGCGGTGCTGCGGGTGGCGGTGTGGGAGCTTCTGCACGCCGACGACGTCCCGGGACCGGTGGCCGTCGACGAGGCGGTGGAACTGGCCAAGGAGCTGTCCACCGACGAGTCGCCCGCGTTCGTCAACGGCGTGCTGGGCCAGGTGATGCTGGTGACCCCGCAGATCCGGGCAGCAGCCGCCGCCGTTCGGGGTGCCGCCGCACCCGAGGCGTAGCGTCCCCGCCATGCCGGGCATCACCGACGACTTCGTGACGCGCCTGGCCCAGCGGGCTGCCGAGGCCGAGGAGCTCCGCCGGCTGCCGGCTGCCACCATCGACGATTTCCGCGACAGCGGCTTGGCCCGCCTGCTGTTGCCGGCCCGCTACGGCGGCGAGCAGGCCGAGTTCGCCGCGATCCTCGAGCCGGTGCGCCGGATGGCGCACGGGTGCGTCTCGTCGGCCTGGACACTCGGCTTCTACACCCTGCACAACTGGATGCTGGCGCTGTTCGGCGAGCAGGCGCAGGACGAGGTGTTCGCCCACGGGCCCGTCCTGTGCCCGGCACCGCTGGCGCCGACGGGCCGCGGCATCCCGGTCGACGGCGGGGTGCGGCTGACCGGGCGCTGGTCGTGGGCCACCGGGATCATGGCCGCCGACTGGGTGCTGGTCGGCGCTCTGTGTGGACCGGACGAGTCCATCTATCCGGCGCTGGCGCTGCTGCCCGCCGATCAGGTGCGGATCGACGACGTCTGGCACACCGCCGGAATGCGGGCGACCGGCTCCAACGATGTGATCGTCGACGACGTCGTCGTGCCCGAGCACCGGCTGGTCAGGGTCTCCGACATCTACGCTGGCACCGCGCCCGGCGCCGCACTGCACGCCGACGCGACGGCCTACCGCTGGCCGATGGTGCCGGCGCTGGCGCTGGTTGCCGCCATGCCGGCGCTGGGCGCCGCCGAGCGGGTCGCCGAGCTGTTCGCCACCCGGCTCGGAGAACGGGTGCTGGCCTACTCCGGGGTGTCCCAGAAGCAGCAGCCGGCCGCGCAGGCGCGCCTCGGTGACGCCCGCGTCCGGTTACGGGCTCTCGACGGGCTGCTGCGCGCCGCCGCCGCAGAGATCCAGACGATGGTCGACGACGGCCGCCGAGTCCCGCGGCTGGTGCGGGCCCGCACCCGGCTCTGCGCGGCGCACATCGTGCACGAGTCGCGGTCGGTCATCGCCGACCTGCTCGAATCCTCCGGCGCGAGTGCGCAATTCCTGGACAACCCGCTACAGCGGGCCAAACGCGACGTCGACGTCATCTCCGGGCACGTGGTGTTCGACTACGACGTCAGCCGCGAACTGGCCGGTGCACTGGAGATCGGCGCACCGGTGTCGCCGATGGCGATGGTGTAGCCGCTACAGACCCAGCGCGGCGTACGTGCGGCGAACGAACCGTGGCTGCACGGACTGCAGTTTGGCCAGCGACGTGTTGCCGGCGACCGCGGCTGCCGCGGCGGTCAGGTCGGGGTAGTTCTGGATCAGGTAGATCAGGATCAGATCATTCGACGGGTCGGCCTGCCACCAGGTGCCGTACGCGCCGGGCCAGCTGAACGTGCCCAGTCCGCCGGGGCCGAACAGCTGAGTGGACTTCGCGGGGTCGGTCACCACCGACAGGTTCAGCCCGAAACCGCGGCCCACCCAGAACGGGAAGCCCAGGAAGGGGTGCTGCTTCTGCTCGTCGGTGAGGCGGTCGGTGCGCATCAACGCCACCGATTCCTCGGAGAGCACCCGAACGCCGTCGACCTCGCCGCCGCCCAGCAGCATCCGCGCGAACCGCAGGTAGTCGTCGGCGGTCGACACCAGTCCGGCCCCACCCTGACAGAACCGGGGCTCGGTGACCGGGATCGGCCCCATCGCATCGTGGCGAAGGCCGGACTCCGCGTCGAGCCGGTACATCGTGGCGGCCCGGCTCCGCTTGTCGGGGGAGATGAAGAACCCGGTGTCGGGCATGCCGAGCGGCTGGAACACCCGCTCCGAGAGCACCGTCTGCAGCGACTTGCCTTCGATGCGGGACACCGCGATGCCGAGCACGTCGGTGCTCTGGCTGTAGGTGAGCCGCTCGCCGGGCTGGTGCAGCAGCGGCAGCGCGGCGATCTCGGCCAGCCAGTGGTCCTGGTCCTGACGCAGCGACACCTGTCCATAGGCCCGGCTGATCGGCCCGGTCACCGAGAACACGTACGCCAGGCCGCTGCGATGGGTCATCAGGTCGTCGAAGGTGATCGGGCGCCGCGCCGGCACCGTGCGATCCAGCGGCCCGGCCGGATCGACGAGCACCCGCATGTCGGCCAGTTCGGGCAGCCACCGGCTGACGGGCTCGGACAGCGCGAACCTGCCCTCCTCGACAAGGGCCATCGCCGCGGCCACGGTCACCGGCTTGGTCATCGAGGCGATGCGGAAGATCGTGTCGCGCTGCATCGGCAACCCGGCCTCGACGTCACGATGGCCGATCGCGTTGTCCTGCAGCACCTTCCCGCGCTGCCAGACCAGGGTGACGGCACCCGCGAGCAGACCGGACTCGGCGGCCTGCACGACGGAGGCCCGGTTGTCCTCGAGGCTCACCGCCGGAAGTCTACGCAGCCGCCGACCACCCGACGCGCCGCCGCGGTGCTCACCGGGCCAGTGTTATGCTCCGCTGCAGTTTCGACATCCTTTAACGATCCGTCCCGCGAGGCGGAGAAGGAGGTCTGGGTCAGATCATGGGCACCACCGACCGGGAATTGATGTCCGCGGCCGACGTCGGCCGCACCGTTTCCCGCATCGCTCATCAGATCATCGAGAAAACCGCGCTCGACGGTGCGGATTCGCCGCGCGTCGTGCTGCTCGGCATCCCGACCAGGGGCGTCACGCTGGCGAACCGGCTGGCCGCGAAGATCACCGAGTTCTCCGGCGTCGCAGTCGCCTGCGGCGGCCTGGACATCACGCTGTACCGCGACGACCTCGATTTCAAGCCGCCCCGCGCGCTCGAGGAGACATCGATCCCGGCCGGCGGTATCGATGACGCCCTGGTGATCCTCGTCGACGACGTGCTCTACACCGGGCGGTCGGTCCGCTCGGCACTGGATGCGCTGCGTGACATCGGCAGGCCGAACGCGGTGCAGCTGGCGGTGCTCGTCGACCGCGGCCACCGCGAGCTTCCACTGCGCGCGGACTACGTGGGCAAGAACGTGCCCACGTCGCGCAGCGAGAACGTGAAGGTGCGGCTGGTGGAGGACGACGACGTCGAAGGCATCTGGATCGCACCCGACGGAGGTCCGGCCCGATGAGCGCTTGCGCGAAGAGGAGACGGCAGCGATGACGATCAGGCATCTGCTGTCGGCCGGCGACCTGACCCGCGACGAGGCCACCGCGATCCTCGACAACGCCGACCGGTTCAAGCAGGCGCTGGTGGGCCGCGAGGTCAAGAAGCTGCCCACGCTGCGCGGGCGCACCATCATCACGATGTTCTACGAGAACTCCACCCGCACCCGGGTGTCGTTCGAGGTGGCGGGCAAGTGGATGAGCGCCGACGTGATCAACGTCAGCTCGTCGGGGTCCTCGGTAGCCAAGGGTGAGTCGCTGCGCGATACCGCGCTGACGCTGCGCGCGGCGGGTGCCGACGCGCTGATCATCCGCCACCCCGCCTCCGGAGCGGCCCAGCAGCTGGCCGAGTGGACCCTGGAGCCAGACGGCACCGGACCCAGCGTCATCAACGCCGGCGACGGCACCCACGAGCACCCCACCCAGGCGCTGCTGGACGCGTTGACCCTGCGCCAGCGCCTCGGCGACATCGAGGGCCGCCGGGTGGTCATCGTCGGCGACGTGCTGCACAGCCGGGTGGCCCGCTCCAACGTCGCCCTGCTGAACACCCTCGGTGCCGAGGTGGTCCTGGTGGCGCCGCCCACCCTGTTGCCCGTCGGGGTGGCCGCCTGGGGCGTGACGGTCTCCCACGACCTCGACGCCGAGTTGCCCGCCGCCGACGCGGTGATGATGCTGCGGGTTCAGGCCGAACGGATGAACGGCGGGTTCTTCCCGTCCGAGCGGGAGTACTCGATCCGCTACGGCCTGTCCGATCGGCGTCAGGCACTGCTTCCCGACCACGCGGCGGTGCTGCATCCCGGTCCGATGCTGCGCGGTATGGAGATCTCGTTCTCGGTGGCCGACTCATCGCAATCAGCTGTGCTGCAACAGGTTTCCAACGGTGTACACGTGCGGATGGCGGTGCTGTTCCATCTGCTGGTCGGCACGGATGAGGCGGTGAGCGTGTGATTCCGGTGTTGCTCAGGGGAGTGCGGCCCTACGGCGAAGGCGAGCAGGTCGACGTCCTGGTCGCCGACGGCCAGATCGCTGAGATCGGCCCGAAGTTGGGTGTTCCCGAGGATGCCGATGTGATCGACGCGTCCGGCCAGGTACTGCTGCCGGGCTTCGTCGACCTGCACACCCACCTGCGGGAGCCGGGCCGCGAGTACGCCGAGGACATCGAAACCGGCTCGGCGGCAGCGGCTCTCGGCGGGTTCACCGCGGTGTTCGCGATGGCCAACACAGACCCGGTGGCCGACAGCCCGGTGGTCACCGACCACGTGTGGCGTCGCGGACAGCAGGTCGGTCTGGTCGACGTGCACCCGGTCGGTGCGGTGACGGTCGGACTGGAGGGCAAGCAACTCACCGAGATGGGCCTGATGGCAGCCGGTGTGGCGCAGGTCAAACTGTTCTCCGACGACGGCGTCTGCGTAAACGACCCGCTGGTGATGCGCCGAGCACTCGAGTACGCCAAGGGGATCGGTGTTCTGATCGCCCAGCACGCCGAGGAACCGCGGTTGACCGCCGGGGCCGTCGCCCACGAGGGGCCCAACGCGGCCAGGCTCGGCCTGGCGGGCTGGCCGCGGGCCGCCGAGGAGTCGATCGTGGCCCGCGACGCGCTGCTGGCCCGGGACGCCGGCGCGCGGGTCCACATCTGCCACGCCTCGACCGCTGGAACCATCGAGATCATCAGATGGGCCAAGGGACAAGGCATCTCGATTACCGCCGAGGTCACACCGCACCACCTGATGCTCGACGACAGCCGGCTGGAGACCTACGACGGGGTCAACCGGGTGAACCCGCCGCTGCGTGAGGCATCCGACGCCCAGGCGCTGCGGCAGGCCCTGGCCGATGGGGTGCTCGACTGTGTGGCCACTGACCATGCCCCGCACGCCGAGCACGAGAAGTGCTGCGAGTTCTCCGTCGCCCGGCCCGGGATGCTGGGGTTACAGACCGCGCTGTCGGTGGTGGTGGCGACCATGGTCGTTCCGGGCCTGTTGGACTGGCGCGGGGTGGCCCGGGTGATGAGCGAGAACCCGGCCCGCATCGTCGGTCTCGACGACCAGGGCCGCCCCCTGGAGGTCGGGGAGCCGGCCAACCTCGTCGTCGTGGACCCCGACGCCACCTGGATCGTCGACGGCCGCGACCTGGCCAGCCGCTCGGCCAACACGCCGTTCGCCTCGATGACACTGCCCGCTACGGTCACCGCGACGTTGTTGCGGGGAACGGTGACCGCACGGGACGGGAAGAGTCCGGCATGAACGTCCAGCGAGAAGCGAAGGCGGATCGCGCATGAACAGAGCCACGGCGGTCGGCGTCGTTCGTCTTCGCGTTGGTGATCGTCCTGATCATCGGCGCACTGATCCGCCGGATGTTGCGGGGCTGGAAGCACCGCGGTGAGCGGCAGGCCGAGCTCGTCGGCGAGGTGGCGGCCATGCCGGACATGCTCGGCTCGGCCACCGTCGCGCCCACTCGCGGGCTTATCAGTACGCTTGGCAGCACTTTCGGCGCCCAGACTGGCTGGAGCGCATCGCGGTAGGGGATTGGGGCTACCGGTCGAAGGCGGTACTGACCCGCTACCCCGCGGGCATCCTCCTCGAGCGCTCCGGCGCGACGCCCATCTGGATCCCGCAGGACGCCATCACCGCGATCCGGACTGTGCGGGCCCTGGCGGGCAAGGTGATTCCCGGTGCCGGCCGGGGCAATTCCGACTCCCCGGGCGGCATTCTGGCGATTCGATGGCGCCTGCCGTCCGGCACCGAGATCGACACCGGCTTTCGCGGCGACGACCGCCGCGAGTACGCCCGATGGTTAGGAGACGCAGCGTGACCGGCAGATCGGGTTCACGGGCCCATCTCGTCCTCGAGGACGGCCGGATCTACACCGGCACCGAGTTCGGGGCGGTCGGGCAGACCCTGGGGGAGGCGGTGTTCTCCACCGGTATGTCCGGCTACCAGGAGACTCTGACCGATCCGAGCTATCACCGGCAGATCGTGGTGGCCACCGCGCCGCAGATCGGCAACACCGGCTGGAACAACGAGGACGCCGAGAGCCGGGGCGACAAGATCTGGGTCGCCGGTTACGTCGTGCGCGACCCCTCGCCGCGGGCGTCGAACTGGCGGGCCACCGGAACGCTCGACGACGAACTGATCCACCAGCGCGTCGTCGGCATCGCCGGCGTCGATACCCGCGCGGTGGTGCGCCATCTGCGTACCAGCGGGTCGATGAAGGCCGGCGTCTTCTCCGGGCCGGCGCTCGCCGACGAGGAGGAGATGCTGCGTCGGGTTCGCAGCCAGCCGTCCATGCTGGGCGCCGACCTCGCGGGCGAGGTGAGCACAACCGCCGACTATGTGGTGGATCCCGAAGGGGCGCACCGGTTCACGGTGGTCGCGCTGGATCTGGGCATCAAGACCAACACTCCGCGCAACTTCGCGCTCCGCGGCATCCGCACGCACGTGCTGCCGTCGTCGGCGACCTTCGATGAGATCGCCGCCGTCAAGCCCGACGGGGTGTTCCTGTCCAACGGGCCCGGCGATCCCGCGACCGCCGATCACGTCGTCGGGGTCACCCGTGCGGTCCTCGGTGCCGGGATTCCGTTGTTCGGCATCTGCTTCGGCAACCAGATTCTGGGCCGGGCGCTGGGCCGGTCCACGTACAAGATGGTCTTCGGCCACCGCGGCATCAACGTGCCGGTGATCGACCACGCCACCGGCCGCGTCGCGGTCACCGCGCAGAATCACGGCTTCGCCCTCGAGGGGGAAGCCGGTGAGGTGTTCGACACCGACTTCGGGCCTGCGGTCGTCAGTCATACCTGCGCGAACGACGGTGTGGTGGAAGGCATCAAGCTCGCCGACGGCCGGGCGTTCTCGGTGCAGTACCACCCGGAGGCCGCCGCAGGGCCGCACGACGCGAACTACCTGTTCGACCAGTTCGTCGACCTGATGGACGGTGCCAAGTGACCTGTCCCCACCCCGCGAGCGTGCGTGTCGGCGCCCCGACACGCCGTAGCGGGCGTACGTCCGCGCACGCTCGCGCGCGATTAGGAGGCCGCTAGATGCCACGCCGAACAGACCTCAACCACGTCCTGGTCATCGGATCCGGTCCGATCGTCATCGGGCAGGCGTGCGAGTTCGACTACTCGGGCACCCAGGCCTGCCGGGTTTTGCGCGCCGAGGGCCTGACCGTCAGCCTGGTCAACTCGAATCCGGCGACGATCATGACCGACCCGGAATACGCCGACTTCACCTACGTCGAGCCGATCACGCCGACCTTCGTCGAGAAGGTCATCGCCCAGCAGGCGCAGCGCGGCAACAAGATCGACGCGTTGCTGGCCACCCTCGGTGGACAGACCGCGCTGAACACCGCCGTCGCCCTGTACGAGAACGGCGTCCTGGACCGCTATGGCATCGAACTCATCGGTGCCGACTTCGAGGCCATCCAGCGTGGCGAGGACCGGCAGCGCTTCAAGGACATCGTCGCCAAAGTCGGGGGAGAGTCGGCGAAGTCCCGGGTGTGTTTCACGATGGCCGAGGTTCGCGAGACGGTCGCCGAACTGGGCTTGCCGGTGGTGGTGCGGCCCTCGTTCACCATGGGCGGACTCGGCTCGGGCATGGCGCATTCGCTCGCCGACGTCGAGCGGATGGCCGGCGACGGGCTGGCCGCGTCGCCCAGCGCGAACGTGCTGATCGAGGAATCCATCTACGGCTGGAAGGAATTCGAACTCGAGCTGATGCGCGACAGCCGCGACAACGTCGTCGTGGTGTGCTCGATCGAGAACGTGGACCCGATGGGCGTGCACACCGGTGACTCGGTGACCGTCGCGCCGGCGATGACGCTCACCGACCGGGAATACCAGACCATGCGCGACCTGGGCATAGCGATCCTGCGTGAGGTCGGCGTCGACACCGGCGGCTGCAACATCCAGTTCGCGGTCGATCCGGCGGATGGTCGGCTCATCGTGATCGAGATGAACCCGCGGGTGTCGAGGTCGAGTGCGCTGGCGTCGAAGGCCACCGGGTTCCCGATCGCCAAGATCGCCGCCAAGCTCGCGATCGGCTACACCCTCGACGAGATCGTCAACGACATCACCAAGGAGACCCCGGCCTGCTTCGAGCCGACGCTGGACTACGTCGTGGTCAAGGCGCCGCGGTTCGCGTTCGAGAAGTTCCCGGGAGCCGATCCGACGCTCACCACCACGATGAAGTCCGTGGGTGAGGCGATGTCGTTGGGCCGCAACTTCATCGAGGCGCTGGGCAAGGTGATGCGTTCCCTGGAGACCACCCGCGCCGGGTTCTGGACCGCCCCCGACGACGACGGCTGGGCCGAGGATGTGCTGACCCGGTTACGCACCCCCACTGAAGGCCGCCTCTACGACATCGAGCTCGCGCTGCGACTCGGCGCCGCCGTCGAGCAGGTGGCGGAGGCCTCCGGTGTCGATCCCTGGTTCGTCGAGCAGATCAACGGTCTGGTGGCCCTGCGCCACGAACTGATCGACGCACCGGTCCTCGACGAGGGGCTGCTGCGCCGTGCCAAGCACAGCGGCCTCTCCGACCGCCAGATCGCCTCGCTGCGGCCCGAACTCGCGGGTGAGGTCGGCGTGCGGTCGCTGCGCCGGCGCCTCGGCATCCACCCGGTGTTCAAGACCGTCGACACCTGCGCGGCCGAGTTCGAGGCGAAGACGCCTTACCACTACTCCAGCTACGAACTCGACCCCGCGGCCGAGACGGAAGTCGCGCCCCAGACGGACAGGCCGAAGGTGCTGATCCTCGGCTCGGGCCCCAACCGGATCGGTCAGGGCATCGAGTTCGACTACAGCTGCGTGCATGCGGCCACCACGCTCAGCGGCGTCGGGTTCGAGACCGTGATGGTCAACTGCAACCCCGAGACGGTGTCGACCGACTACGACACCGCCGACCGGCTGTACTTCGAACCGCTGACCTTCGAAGACGTCCTGGAGGTGTTCCACGCCGAATCACAGTCCGGCAAGGGAGGTCCGGGCGTCGTCGGCGTGATCGTCCAGCTCGGTGGGCAGACCCCGCTCGGGCTGGCCCAGCGGCTGGCCGATGCGGGCGTGCCGATCGTCGGGACCCGGCCGGAGGCGATCGACCTCGCCGAGGATCGCGGCAGGTTCGGGCAGGTCCTGGCCAACGCAGGCCTGCCGGCACCGAAATTCGGGCTGGCCACCAGCTTCGAGCAGGCCCGTGAGATCGCGGCCACCATCGGCTATCCGGTGCTGGTGCGCCCGTCCTACGTGCTCGGCGGGCGGGGGATGGAGATCGTCTACGACGAGAAGACCCTGCACGGCTACATCACCCGGGCCACCCAGCTCTCACCGGCGCATCCGGTGCTGGTGGACCGCTTCCTCGAGGACGCCATCGAGATCGACGTCGACGCGCTCTGCGACGGAACCGAGGTCTACATCGGCGGGATCATGGAGCACATCGAAGAAGCCGGCATCCACTCCGGCGACTCCGCGTGTGCGTTGCCCCCGGTCACCTTGGGCCGCAGCGACATCGAAGCGGTGCGCCGCGCCACCGAGGCCATCGCGCACGGCGTGGGGGTGGTCGGCCTGCTCAACGTGCAGTACGCGCTGAAGGACGACGTCCTGTACGTGCTGGAGGCCAATCCGCGGGCCAGTCGCACCGTGCCGTTCGTGTCCAAGGCCACCGCGGTTCCGCTGGCGAAGGCCTGCGCCCGGATCATGCTGGGCGCCAGCATATCTCAGCTCCGCGAAGAGGGTGTCCTGGTTCGGACCGGTGACGGCGCACACCCGGCGCCGAACGTGCCGATCGCGGTGAAGGAGGCGGTGCTCCCGTTCAACCGGTTCCGCCGGGCGGACGGCACCGGCATCGACTCGCTGCTCGGACCGGAGATGAAGTCGACCGGCGAGGTGATGGGCATCGACCACGACTTCGGCAGCGCCTTCGCCAAGAGTCAGACCGCGGCCTACGGTTCGCTACCCAGCGAGGGCACCGTGTTCGTCTCGGTGGCCAACCGCGACAAACGCTCGCTGGTGTTCCCGGTCAAGAGGCTCGCCGACCTCGGCTTCCGCGTGCTGGCGACCGAGGGCACCGCGGAGATGTTGCGCCGCAACGGTATTCCGTGCAGCATTGTCCGCAAGCATTTCCAGGAGCCGAGTGACGGGCGCCCCGCGATGTCGGCGGTGGACGCGATCCTCGCCGGCGAGGTCAACATGGTCATCAACACCCCGTACGGCAATTCCGGTCCCCGCGTCGACGGCTACGAGATCAGGTCGGCGGCGGTGTCGATGAACATCCCCTGCGTGACCACCGTGCAGGGCGCATCGGCGGCGGTGCAGGGCATCGAGGCCGGGATCCGCGGCGACATCGACGTCCGCTCGCTGCAGGAATTGCACGCCGCGCTCGGTGCCGACTGAGGTGACGGCCATCACGGGCTTCGGAACCCGACTGGCGGACGCAATCGCCGCCCGCGGCCCGTTGTGTCTGGGTATCGACCCGCACCCGGAACTGCTGGCTGCCTGGGATCTGCCGGCCTCCGCCGACGGACTGGCCCGGTTCTGCGATGTCTGCGTACGCGCGTACGCCGGGTTCGCGATCGTCAAACCGCAGGTGGCGTTCTTCGAGGCCTACGGGTCGGCGGGTTTCGCGGTCCTGGAGCGCACCATCGCCGCGCTGCAGGCAGCCGGGGTGCTGGTGCTGGCCGACGCCAAACGCGGCGACATCGGTTCCACGATGGCCGCGTACGCCGAGGCGTGGGCCGGAGGCGGGCCCCTGGCGGCCGACGCGGTGACCGCATCGCCGTACCTGGGCTTCGGCGCACTTCAGCCGCTGCTCGACGTCGCCGCGGCGCACGGCCGGGGGGTGTTCGTCTTGGCCGCCACCTCCAACCCGGAGGGCGCCGGCATACAGCGTGCGGTGACCGGCGGCCGCACGGTGGCGCAGTCCGTCGTCGACGCCGCCGCGGCGGTGAACCGCGCGGTGCCAGGGCAGCCGGGTTCGGTCGGTGTGGTCGTCGGGGCCACCCTCGACGAGGTACCCGACCTCAGCGGGCTCGGCGGTCCGGTCCTGGTGCCCGGGGTGGGTGCCCAGGGCGGCCGCCCCGAGGCGCTGGGCGGCCTCGGTGGTGCCCGGCCCGGTCAGCTGCTCCCAGCGGTGTCCCGGGAGGTGCTGCGGGCCGGACCCGATGCTGCGGCGGTACGCGCGGCTGCCCAGCGGCTGCGCGACGAGGTCGCCTACCTGGCCTAGGCGCCGACCGTGGCCTCGATCTCGGCTTGGTGAGTGCGCCCGACGTGCGCTTCAGCCCGCATCCGCTCGACCATGTGCGGGTGGTGCAGCTCGAACGCCGGCCGCTCAGAGCGAACCCGGGGCAGCTCGGTGAAGTTGTGCCGCGGCGGCGGGCAGGACGTCGCCCACTCCAGGGAGTTGCCGTAGCCCCACGGGTCGTCGACGGTGACGACCTCGCCGTAGCGCCAGCTCTTGAACACGTTCCAGGCGAACGGGATCACCGAGACACCGAGGATGAACGCGCCGATGGTCGACACGATGTTCAGCGTGGTGAACCCGTCGGTGGGCAGGTAGTCGGCGTAGCGGCGCGGCAGTCCCGCGTCACCGAGCCAGTGCTGCACCAGGAAGGTGACGTTGAACCCGATCAGCGTGAGCCAGAAGTGCAGCTTGCCCAGCCGCTCGTCGAGCAGCCGGCCGGTCATCTTCGGGAACCAGAAGTACACCCCGGCGTAGGTGGCGAACACGATCGTGCCGAACAGCACGTAGTGGAAGTGCGCGACCACGAAATAGGTGTCGCTGACGTGGAAGTCCAGCGGCGGGCTGGCCAGCAGCACGCCCGACAGGCCACCGAGCAGGAAGGTCACCAAAAAGCCCATCGAGAACAGCATCGGCGTCTCGAACGTCAACTGCCCCTTCCACATGGTGCCGATCCAGTTGAAGAACTTGATCCCGGTTGGGATCGCGATCAGGAACGTCATGAACGAGAAGAACGGCAGCAACACCGAACCGGTGACATACATGTGGTGCCCCCACACGCCCATGGACAGGGCGGCGATGGCGATCGTGGCGAACACCAGGGTGGTGTAGCCGAAGATCGGCTTGCGGGAGAACACCGGGAAGATCTCGCTGACGATGCCGAAGAACGGCAGCGCGATGACGTAGACCTCGGGATGCCCGAAGTACCAGAACAAGTGCTGGTACAGAACCATGCCGCCGTTGGCGGGGTCGTAGATGTGCGCGCCGAGGCGGCGGTCGGCGGCCAGAGCGAACAGGGCGGCGGTTAGCAGCGGGAAGATCAGCAGCACCAGAATGCTGGTGACGAAGATGTTCCAGGTGAAGATCGGCATCCGGAACATCGTCATACCGGGGCAGCGCATGCACACCACAGTGGTGATCATGTTGACCGCACCCAAGATGGTGCCCAGACCACCGACGGCGACACCCAGGATCCACAGATCTCCACCGGCGCCCGGGGTGTGGATGGCGTCGGACAGCGGGGTGTAGGCCGTCCAGCCGAAGTCGGCCGCACCGCCGGGGGTGATGAACCCGCCCAGGGCGATCAGCGCACCGCAGAGGAACAGCCAGAACGACAGCGCGTTCAGACGCGGGAACGCCACGTCGGGAGCGCCGATCTGCAGGGGCAGAACCAGGTTGGCGAACCCGAACACGATCGGGGTGGCGTAGAACAGCAGCATCGCCGTGCCGTGCATGGTGAACAGCTGGTTGTACTGCTCGTTGGACAGGAACTGCAGGCCGGGCAACGTCAGTTCGGCGCGGATGAACAGCGCCATCAGCCCGCCGACGAAGAAGAAGACGAAGCAGGTGACGACATACATGATGCCGATCAGCTTGTGATCGGTGGTCGTGATCAGCTTGTAGATCAGGTTGCCCTTGGGCCCGATCCGCTCCGGGAACGGACGTTTCGCCTGCAAAAGGGCAGCCTGGGGTGCCTCAGCAACCACGATGTCTCCCAACATCTAGTCTTGCAGCGCCCCAGGTAGCACTCTAGAGGGCGCGTGCGGATTCCACGACTCGAATCGCGGTGCCGGGCGGCAGGCTGTCGCGGCGGTCACAGACTCAGAGGGTCCTACGGGGCGCTTTGTGGCGCATCTGATGGGTGTGTGCAGGCGGTCATGCCTGCGTACGGGGGTTGGCGACGACACGCGCGACACGCCGTTAGGGGTTCGGCGACCTTCAAAATCGACCGTCGACGGCCGCCGCCGGTCCGCAGCTCGGTTCGGCGGAGGCTTCCGTCAGCGGCAAATACGCTGGTAGAGGCGATTTTGCCGGTCGATTTCGATCAGGTCCCGCCGTCCGATCCCAGCTCGCGACACCCGGCGGAACGCCGCCCAATCGGCCGGTTCTTCGGCCATATCCTGCGGCTTTGCGCCCCTAAAGAGGGGGTGGGGTTAGATTTCGTCAGACGGCGTGGGTACGGTCGTCGTCGCTGGCTGAAGAACCCGGCCCAGGCAAAACAATGATTGTGATGAGACGGAGGAACCCGTGGCCCTTCCCCAGTTGACCGACGAGCAGCGCGCAGCCGCGTTGGAGAAGGCTGCTGCCGCACGTCGCGCACGAGCTGAGCTCAAGGATCGGCTCAAGCGTGGTGGCACCAACCTCAAGCAGGTGCTCAAGGACGCTGAGTCCGATGAGGTGCTCGGCAAGATGAAGGTTTCCGCATTGCTCGAGGCGTTGCCGAAGGTTGGCAAGGTCAAGGCGCAGGAAATCATGACCGAACTGGAGATCGCTCCCACCCGCCGTTTGCGCGGCCTGGGCGATCGGCAGCGCAAGGCTCTGCTGGAAAAGTTCGACTTCACTGCCGACTAAGAGTGGACGCCGGCGGAGGGCCGGACAGCGGGGGTGAAGAGCCCCGCCGTCACGCAGCACATGGCCGCGTGGTGGTGCTGTCCGGACCCTCTGCGGTGGGCAAGTCGAGTGTTGTTCGCTGCCTGCGTGAGCAGGTGCCCGACCTGCATTTCAGCGTGTCGGTGACGACCCGCGATCCACGCCCGGGCGAAGTGGATGGCGTCGACTACCACTTCGTCAGCCCTGCACGGTTCCAGACGCTCGATCGACGACGGTGACCTGCTGGAGTGGGCAGACATCCACGGCGGTCTGCACAGGTCCGGAACATTGGCCGCGGCCGGTGGCGAATGCCGCCGCGGCCGGTCAGCCGGTGTTGATCGAAGTCGATCTGGCCGGCGCCGAAGCCGTCAAGACAGGCGATGCCCGATGCCGTCTCGGTGTTCCTGGCGCCGCCCAGTTGGGACGCTCTCGAGCAGCGGCTGGCAGGTCGGGGCACCGAAACGCCCGATGTGATGGCCCGCCGGCTGGCCACCGCGAGGGCCGAACTGGCCGCCCAGGGCGAGTTCGACGTGGTGGTCGTCAACAGCCAATTGGAGTCGGCGTGCGCCGAATTGGTATCCTTGCTGGTGGGCAACGCGCCGGAACAGGCGTGAGAGGTCGACATCGACCCCAGAACGGCCCCACCGACTCACTCTCAACCCCGCCAGGAGAAGTTCTACGTGACTAACGCGCAAGCCATCTCGGATCACTACGATCCGGCCCCGGGTGCGGCCACCGCCTACGACACCCCGCTGGGCATCACCAACCCGCCCATCGACGAGCTGCTCGACCGGGTGTCGAGCAAGTACGCGCTGGTCATCTACGCCGCCAAGCGGGCCCGCCAGATCAACGACTACTACAACCAGCTCGGCGACGGCATCCTCGAGTACGTCGGGCCGCTGGTCGAGCCGGGCCTGCAGGAGAAGCCGCTGTCGATCGCGCTGCGCGAGATCCACGCCGACCTGCTCGAGCACACCGAAGGCGAATAGCCGACCGGGCCCGGGCTTCTGACTGAACCGCAAGCGGATCATCGTCGGCGTCGCCGGTGGCATCGCCGCCTACAAGGCGTGCTCGGTGGTCCGCCAGCTCAGCGAGGCCGGGCATGACGTCCGTGTCGTCCCCACCGAGTCCGCGCTGCGCTTCGTCGGCGCGGCGACGTTCGAGGCGCTGTCCGGCCATCCCGTGCGGACCGGCGTGTTCGAGGACGTCCCGGACGTTCCGCACGTGCGCATGGGCCAGCAGGCCGACCTCGTCGTCGTCGCCCCCGCCACCGCCGATCTGCTGGCGCGTGCCGTCGCCGGGCGCGCCGACGACCTGCTGACCGCCACCCTGCTCACTGCACGATGTCCGGTGCTGTTCGCGCCGGCCATGCACACCGAGATGTGGCAGCACCCGGCCACCGCGAGAACGTCGCCACGCTGCGGCAGCGGGGTGTCAGTCGTGTTCGAGCCCGCATCCGGGCGGCTCACCGGCGCCGACAGCGGCCCGGGACGACTGCCGGAGCCCGAGGAGATCACCACCTTCGCCGAGCTGCTGCTGGCCCGCCCCGACGCGCATGACCTACGACATGAGCGGGATCAAGACTGCTGGTGACCGCCGGCGGCACCCGCGAGGCGCTCGACCCGGTGCGATTCATCGGCAACCGCAGCTCCGGCAAGCAGGGCTACGCGGTGGCCCGGGTCGCCGCGCAGCGCGGCGCCGAGGTCACGCTGATCGCCGGGAACACCGCCGGCCTCGCCGACCCTGCCGGTGTGGACGTCGTGCACATCACCTCGGCGGGCCAGCTGCACGATGCGGTGTCCAAGCACGCACCGGACGCGCACGTGCTGGTGATGGCCGCCGCGGTGGCCGACTTCCGGCCCGCCAAGGTGGCGACCAGCAAGATCAAGAAGACCAACCGACGGCCCGGACGGGCCCACCGATCGAGTTGGTGCGCACCGACGACGTGCTGGCCGGCGCGGTGCGCCAGCGTGCCGACGGGCAGCTGCCCAACATGCGCGCGATCGTCGGGTTCGCCGCCGAGACCGGCGACGCCAACGGCGACGTGCTGTTCCACGCCCGCGCCAAGCTGCAGCGCAAAGGCTGCGATCTGCTCGTGGTCAACGCGGTCGGCGACGGCCGGGCTTTCGAGGTCGACAGCAACGACGGCTGGCTGCTCGGGGCCGACGGCACCGAGGTCGCCTTGGAGCACGGTTCGAAAACCCTGATGGCGAGCCGTATCGTGGATGCGATCGCAACGCTCCTGCACGGCAGCGGCGCGTAGCGGTCGGGGGTCAGAAAACAGTTGCACGGAATACTTGTGTGCTGCGGGTAGCCCCTGTCGGGTCTGATACGGGCGACGACTATGATTTGCTGGACTAAGCATCTGGAAGGGATGAGACACGTGAGCGATAAGGGTCGGCTGTTCACCAGTGAGTCGGTAACCGAGGGGCACCCCGACAAGATCTGTGACGCCATCAGCGACTCGGTGCTCGACGCACTGCTTGACGCAGGATCCGACGTCACGCGTCGCGGTCGAGACCCTGGTCACCACCGGTCAGGTGCACGTCGTGGGTGAGGTGACCACCCGTGCGTAGAAGCCTTCGCCGACATCACCAACATCGTGCGCGAGCGGATCCTCGAGATCGGCTACGACTCGTCGGACAAGGGCTTCGACGGCGCCTCGTGCGGCGTGAACGTCGCGCATCGGCGCCCAGTCGCCCGACATCGCCCAGGGCGTGGACACCGCCTACGAGGCCCGCGTCGAGGGCGAGCGCGACCCGCTCGACGCCAGGGCGCCGGCGACCAGGGTCTGATGTTCGGCTACGCGATCCGCGACACCCCCGAGCTGATGCCGCTGCCCATCGCGCTGGCGCACCGGCTGTCGCGGCGGCTGACCGAGGTCCGCAAGAACGGCGTGCTGCCCTACCTGCGGCCCGACGGCAAGACCCAGGTCACCATCGAGTACGCCGGCAACACCCCGCTCCGGCTGGACACCGTGGTGCTGTCGACCCAGCACGCGGCCGACATCGATCTGGACTGAATACGCTCACCCCCGACATCCGGGAGAAGGTCGTCAACACCGTGCTCGACGATCTCGGCCACGAGCACCCTCGACACCTCCGACTTCCGGCTGCTGGTCAACCCCACCGGCAAGTTCGTGCTCGGCGGCCCGATGGGCGACGCCGGTCTGACCGGCCGCAAGATCATCGTCGACACCTACGGCGGCTGGGCCCGCCACGGCGGCGGCGCGTTCTCCGGCAAGGATCCGTCCAAGGTGGACCGTTCCGCGGCGTACGCGATGCGCTGGGTGGCCAAGAACGTCGTCGCAGCGGGCCTGGCCGAGCGGGTGGAGGTCCAGGTGGCCTACGCCATCGGCAAGGCCGCGCCGGTCGGGCTGTTCGTGGAGACCTTCGGCACCGAGACGGTCGATCCGGCCCGCATCGAGAAGGCCATCACCGCGGTGTTCGACCTGCGGCCCGGTGCGATCATCCGCGACCTGGACCTGCTGCGGCCGATCTACGCCCAGACCGCCGCCTACGGCCACTTCGGCCGCACCGACATCGACCTGCCGTGGGAGCGGCTGGACAAGGTCGAGGACCTGCAAAACTCGGTCTGACCGCTTGCGGGTCAGGCCGCCGAACGCCTCTTCGGATGCTTTCCGCTGAATTCGAACAGCACGCACGAGATGTCGGGGCGCTCTTAGGGGAAGGGAACTCCAGTTGACGGAGACGTCGGAAGCCGACCGCGATAAGGGAGTTCGGCGACGCGGGGGATTGCGAGCCGCCTTTTCCACGACGCGCAAGGGTGACTCGCCCGATTCAGGCAAGCGCTCACCGCGTGCCGGGTTCCGCCAGGACATCGAGGGCCTGCGCGCCGTGGCGGTGTTGGGCGTCATCCTCTTCCACGCCGGTGTACGCCAGGTGGACGGTGGATTCGTCGGCGTTGACGTGTTCTTCGTCATCTCAGGCTTCCTGATCACCGGAATACTGTGGCGTGAGGTGAACGGCACCGGCACGGTCGGACTGCGTCGGTTCTACGGCGCGCGGGCTCGACGGCTGCTGCCGGCCTCGGCCACGGTGGTGTGGTGATTGCGATCAGCACGGCGCTTCCTCGTCGGCCCGTTGCAGGCCCGCAGCATCTACCTGGACGGCATCGCCAGCGCGCTCTACGTCAGCAACTATCGGTTCGCGCTGGATGGCATCGACTACCTGGGCGCGTCCAAGCCGCCCACTCCGTACGAGCATTACTGGTCCCTGGGCGTCGAGGAGCAGTTCTACCTTCTGTGGCCCGCCCTGATCATCGGCACCGCGTGGTTCATCCGCCGTGCGGCCCAGCGTCGTGGCTGGTTCCGCCGGCCAAGTCGCCGAAGAATCCTTACATTCTGATGCTCAGCGTCATCGGGGTTGTGTCGTTTGCTGCGTCACTCTGGCTCACCAGCGCAGTGCCGCCGATGGCGTTTTTCTCGCTGCCGACCCGGGCGTGGGAGTTGGCCGTCGGCGGCCTGGTTGCCCTGACCGTCGAATGGTGGCGCCGACTTCCGGCATTGGCCGGCACGATCGCGGGCTGGGCAGGCCTGTTGCTCATCCTGCTGGCCTTTTTCGCATTGGACAGGGCCACTCCTTATCCGGGTACCGCCGCGCTGCTACCCGTGCTCGGTACGGCGCTGGTCATCGGGGCGGGATGCGTTGCACCTCTCGCGGGTGCGGCCGGGTCCTCGGGGTGCCACCGATGCGGGCGATGGGCCGGCTGTCCTACGCGTGGTATCTGACCCACTGGCCGGTGCTGCTGGCGCTGATGCTGATGCCGATGTTTCTGGCTCATCCACTGTGGCTGGCGCCTAGCGCTGATCGTGATCTCCGGCGGGCTGGCCTGGCTCCTCATGCGCGTGATCGAGAATCCATTCCGATTCGGGTCGATGCTGGCGCCGATCGCCCGGCCGTAGCCTGGCGATGGGCGGCGCGTTTACCGCCGTTGCAGTTGGTGTGTGCGTGGCCTTGGTGGTTCTGCTTCCTACACCCGGTAGGCCGCGGGCCGGCGGCTCCAGCATTGGCCGTCAAGATGGGACCTGTCCCGCACGGGCCAAGACGTCGAGCCCTACGAAGCGGCGGTTCGAGACGGTTTCGCGCAAGTCCAGGCGGCGGTTGCGGCATCCGCCGATCTGAAGGCCGTACCGTCGAACCTTCAGCCGTCGCTTGCCGATGCGGCCGAACCGAGCAGTGACCCATGAATGCTTGCCTGCGCAACTTCCTCGACGTCGACCAACCGGAGTGCGCGACCGGCGACACCGACGTCGTCGACCACGGTGGCGCTGGTTGGCGACTCCAATGCCGCGATGTGGGATCCGGCGTTTCAGGAGATCGCCACGCAGCGAAAATGGCGGCTGGAGACGCTGGCAAAGGCCGGTTGCCCGATGCTCGATCTGCCGGTGTTCAATGCCACGCTGCGCGAGCAGTACAAGCAGTGTGACCAATGGCGGACGCGGATGGCCGCCCGGTTGAAGGCAGAACACCCGCGGCTGATCGTCCTCGCGATGTCTCGGCAGTACGGTAAGCGCTACGACTTGACCTCGAGCTTCGACGCCTACGACTCGACGTGGACCAGCAAACTCACCGACCTGGTGCGGCAATTCCGCGACACCGGCGCGGACGTGCTCGTGCTCGGGCCGATACCAAATCCGCAGGTGTGGGTGCCGAACTGCCTCTCCGTCAACCTTGACAATGCATCAGCCTGCTCGCCGCCGAGGTCGACGGCGATGAACCAAGCAGGGATAGCGGCCGAGGAGGCCGCAACCAAGGCCGGCGGCGGACACTTTGCCGATCTCACCGATCTGTTCTGCACCGCCGAAGGTGTGCCCCGCCATCGTGGGTAACACGTTGGTCTACCGGGACTTCAATCATGCGACGTACAGATACACGTTGCAGTTGGAGCCGGTGATCGGTGCGCTGGCCGATCTGGCCTTAGCCGAAGGGTGAGCCCACCCTAGGCGCTGAACCGGTAGTCCTCCAGCGGGAACCGGCGACTACGCCAGTACGCCTCGGCGGTCGTGGTCGGCCGCAACGGAACGTCGCCGTTCTTGTCGAAGTAATAGCTGTTGGCCGACCGGCAGCTGTCCTGCCAGAAGATCTGCCGGTGCCGCTTGCGCAGCATCTCGGCGAAGTAGCGGTCGTTGGCCTCCTGCTTCACCTCGACGCGACGGGCGTGTCTACGGCGCGCGTGCTTGAGGCAGCGGACGATGTGGTGGGTCTGCGTCTCGATCAGCGCGAAGTAGGACGATCCCACGTAGCCGTAGGGGCCGAACACCGTGAAGAAGTTCGGAAATCCGGGTACGGCGACGCCTTCATAGGCCTGCAGGCGGTTCTCGTCCCAGTGCCGACTCCACGATCGGCCACCGGAGCCGGTGAGCGGATAGGTGGGCATGTCGTCGGTGTCCATCACTTTGAAGCCGGTCGCCAGGATCAGCACGTCGATGTCGCGGGTCTCGCCGTCGGCGGTGGCAACGCCGGAGCCGGTGATCTTCTCGATCGGCTCGGTGACCAACTCGACGTTGTCCCGGTTGTACGTCGAAAGGTAGGTGTTGTGGAAGCCGGGCCGCTTGCACCCGACGGCGTACCGCGGGGTGAGCTTGTCGCGGACATCGGGATCATCGACCTGTTTGCGCAGATAGGACTTGCCGACCTTGTCCATGTTCTTGGCCATCGGGTTGACGGTGTAGTACTGCGCAGGCAGCGTGAAGGTGAGTTCGACGTAGGCCTGGCTGAGCAGCCGTTGAATCGTGGGTCCGCCGGGAAGTCTCATCAGCCGCCGAGCCCTCGTCGACAGGGGGACGTCCAGCTTCGGGAAGCACCAGATCGGAGTTCGCTGAAAAACGGTGAGCTGCTCCACGATTGGGGCGATCTCGGGAATGACTTGGACCGCAGACGCGCCGGTGCCGATGATCGCGACACGCTTGCCGGTCAGGTCCTGGTTGTGGTCCCACCGGGCGGTGTGCATGGTCAGACCGGCGAACGAGTCGACACCGTCGATGTCGGGAAGATTCGGCGTGATGAGCACACCGCTGGCGTTGATGAGGAACCGTGCGGTGACCTCCTCACCGCTGTCGAGATCGAGGCGCCAAAGGTCGTCGTCATCGTCGAATCTGGCCCTGACCACCTTGGTGCCGAACCGGATCTTCGGGCGCAGCCCGTACTTGTCGACGCAGTACTCGGCGTACGCCCTCAGCTCCCGACCGGGCGCGTAGGTGCGCGTCCAGTCCGGGCTCTTCTCGAACGAGAACTGGTAGGAGAACGACGGGATGTCCACGGCGATACCGGGATAGGTGTTCCAGTACCAGGTGCCGCCGACGCCGTCACCTGCCTCGATGATCTGGTAGTCGCCGAGTCCGGCCTCGTCGAGCTTGATCGCAGCACCGATGCCGGAGAACCCGGCACCGACGATCAATGTTCCGTAATCCGGTGTCATCGGTGATCCTCTCCCCGTGTGTTCAGGCTGCCGTATCAGCGTCGCCTCCAACACCGGCGATTGGCAAGGTTTGAGATCAGACCTGCGATACCTCCAGTACCTTCTGCAGGATGGCGTCGATCGGGGGTTTGTCGTCCAGGGCGGGCACGGGCACACGGAACGCACGGGCACTGACAGGCTGGTGGGCGGCGGGTGCGCTCGCGGGACTCGGCTATGGCATCTTTCTGGTGGTCTCGGCGCTGCTGTCGCCCGCCGGCGTTGATCTGACCGGGCGCTTCCCGGGCCAGCCCGCGGTCAAGGCGTCGATGGCCGTGTTGCTGGCCGTGGCGGCCCGGTGGCATCCGATCGTCCGGGAGCGGCGCTGGCTGGTGGCCGCGTTGTTGATGTCGGCGGCCGGTGACTTCTTGCTCGCGACGCCGTGGTGGAAGCCCTCGTTCGTGTTCGGCCTCGGCGCTTTCCTGGTGGCGCACCTGTGCTTTCTGGGTGCGCTGCTGCCACTGCGGGGCCGCAGCGGTCCGCGTCTGGCCGCCGCGATGGTGGTGGTCGCAGCCTGCGTGGGCATGCTCGTGTGGTTCTGGCCGCGCCTGCTCGGCCAGGGACTGACCGTCCCGGTGACGGTGTACATGGCGGTGCTTGCCGCGATGGTCTGCGCGGCGCTGCTGGCCCGTTTGCCCACGCCGTGGACGGCGGTGGGCGCGGTGTGTTTCGCAGTGTCGGACGGCATGATCGGCACCGGCCAGTTCGTGCTGGAATCGCACGCGCTTCAAGTGCCGATCTGGTGGGTCTACGCCATCTCGCAGGTGCTGATCACCGCGGGCTTCTTCTTCGGAAGGACAACGCGCGACTGAGATTTCTTGTCGGTGGTCACCGATAGCGTCGGGTCTAACGACCCAACGAAGGAGTCACCATGACCAACCCCGACGTCACGCTCATCGCCGCCCTGCTCGACCGATCGGGCTCCATGCACGACATCGCCGACGACATGCGCGGCGGATTCGACGGTTTCATCGCCGGCGTGCGTAACCAGCCCGGCACCACCGTGGTCACCCTGGCGCAGTTCGACGACGCCTACGAGGTGGTCTACGAGAACCGCGACATCGCGACCGTGCCGCCGCTGACGCTCGAACCGCGGGGTAGGACCGCGTTGCTGGACGCGATCGGCCGTTTCGTGACCGACGTGGGTAGCGCCCTCGCCGCATTGCCCGAGGCCGACCGGCCGGGCGATGTGACCGTGCTGGTGATGACCGACGGACACGAGAACGCCAGCGCGGAGTGGACGAAAGATGCTGTACACCAGATTGTTTCGCGGCAGGAGAAGGATTACGGCTGGGATTTCGTCTTCCTCGGTGCGAACATCGATGCCATCGACGTGGGAACCGGCCTGGGATTCTCGGCGGCCAAGTCGCTGACCTACGACGCATCGGGCGACGGCGTGCGCGGCGCGTTCTCGGCGGTGTCCTCGTACGATTCGCGCAAGCGGTCCCGCGGCGACCAGCCGCGGGGGTCGATAGGCTTCGACACCGAAGACCGCGAACGCGCCCGAGGAGGGCGGTAAGCCCAGACCGGACGGGAGCAGGTGAGCACAGCCGGTCGGCGCGCCGCCGAGCACGAGCCCATCGCCCGGGTGCTGCCCATGTTGTCGGTTCCGCACCTGGACCGCGAGTTCGACTACCTGGTGTCCGAGGAGCAGTCCGACGACGCCCAGCCCGGCGTGCGGGTTCGAGTTCGCTTCCACGGCCGGCTGGTCGACGCCTTCGTCCTCGAGCGGCGCTCCGACACCGACCACGTCGGTCAGCTCGGCTGGCTGGATCGGGTGATCTCGGCCGAGCCGGTGCTGACCGCCGAGGTGCGAAGACTCGTCGACGCCGTCGCCGCGCGGTATGCCGGCACCCGCCCCGACGTCCTGCGGCTGGCGATCCCGCCCCGCCACGCCCGCGCCGAGAAGGTCGAGGCCGCGGCCCCGCCGATGCCTGTGGTCGAGCCGGTCGATCCGGCCGGGTGGGACCGCTACCTGCGCGGCGAACAATTCCTCGCCGCCCTTCACCACGGGCGGGCGGCCCGGGCGGTGTGGCAGGCGCTGTCCGGCGAGCAGTGGTGGGAACGGATCGCCGACGCCGCCGCAGCGGCGGTCAGTGGCGGACACGGCGTGCTGGCCATCGTGCCCGACCAGCGTGATATCGACGCGCTGTCGCGGGCCGTCACCGCCCGAATGGACGACGCCGCCGTGGTGGCTCTGTCGGCAGGGCTGGGGCCGGCGGCACGCTACCGCCGCTGGCTGTCGGTGCTGCGCGGCCACGCCCGAGTGGTGATCGGTACCCGCAGCGCGGTGTTCGCCCCGGTCGACAGGCTGGGTCTGGTCATCGTCTGGGACGACGGCGACGACACCCTGGCCGAGCCGCGGGCGCCCTATCCGCACGCCCGCGAGGTCGCCATGCTGCGTGCTCACCAGTTGCGGTGCGCCGCGCTCATCGGCGGTTACAGCCGCACCGCCGAGGCGCAGGCTCTGGTCCGTAGCGACTGGGCGCATGACCTGGTGGCCGCCCGGCCCGTGGTGCGCGCGTCCGCGCCGCGTGTCGTGGCCCTCGACGACGGCGGCTATGCCGAGGACCGCGACGCCGCAGCGCCGGACCTCCCGGCTGCCGTCGGTCGCGCTGCGGGCCGCGCGTGGCGCGCTGGAGCGCGGCACTCCCGTGCTGGTTCAGGTCCCGCGGCGGGGCTACGTGCCGTCGGTGGCGTGCGCGCGGTGCCGCACCATCGCGCGCTGCCGGCACTGCATGGGGCCGCTGGCGCTGTCGGAGCGCGATGCCGCCGGCGCCGCCTGCCGCTGGTGCGGACGCATCGACACCGCGCTGCGCTGCCGCCGATGCGGCGCCGACGCGATCCGCGCGGTGGTCGTGGGGGCCCGCCGCACCGCCGAGGAGTTGGGCCGGGGGTTTCCCGGCACCGCCGTCATCACCTCCGCGGGTGACGCCGTCCACACCGAGATCGGGCCGGGGCCCGCGCTGGTGGTCGCCACGCCCGGCGCCGAACCGCGCGCCCCTGACGGGTACGGTGCCGCGCTGCTGCTGGACACCTGGGCACTGCTCGGCCGCCAGGATCTGCGGGCCGCCGAAGACACCCTGCGGCGCTGGATGGCGACCGCGGCCCTGGTGCACTCGCGCGGCGACGGCGGCGTGGTGGTCGTTGTCGCCGAAGCTGCGATCCCGACCGTGCAGGCCCTGATCAAGTGGGATCCGGTCGGCCATGCCGAGGCCGAACTGAACGGCCGCGCGGAGGTCGGCCTGCCGCCCGCCGTGCACATGGCGGTCGTCGACGGCGCCTCCGATGCGGTCGCCGCGTTGCTGCGGCATGCCGAGCTGCCCGAGGACGCCGACGTGATGGGCCCGGTCGACCTGCCGCCCGGGGTGCGCACGCCGCCGGCCACCGCTGCCGCCGAGCAGGCGATCCGCATGCTGGTCAGGGTCCCGCGCGCCGAGGGTCTGGCGTTGGCGGCATCGCTGCGGCAGGCGACCGCGGTGCACAGCGCGCGCCACGATCACGAGGCGGTTCGAGTACAGATCGATCCTTTGCACATAGGGTGAACCCGGACATCGGCATCGGGAGGTGACATGAGGTGGTTCGGCCGTGCTCTCGCGCTGTCGATCCCGTTGCTGCTCATCACCGTTGGGTTGCTGTGGCCCGTCATCTTCGGTGGGGTGCCGCAGGGCGGCGCCGTCTCCGACCCGGTGGTCATCAGCAACTTCCGCGGCGACTACGTCGTCGACCGCGACGGCCGCCTCGATGCCACCGAGACCATCACCACGCGAGTTCCCCAGTGGCCGGCACGGCATCTTCCGCTTCTGGGACGTGGCCAACCAGAACGACTCGCACGTCCGCCAGATACCCCAGGTCACCGAGATCCTGCTCGACGACCAGCCGGTGCCGTACCAGCTGCTGTGGCAGAACCAGGAGCGATTCCGGGTCGCCAAGATCGGCGACGCCGAACCGCTACCTCGACTACGGCACGCATGTCTTCCGGATCCGCTACACGATCGCCGGCGTGCTCGATCCGGGCAGCGTGGGCGCCAACAAGACCTTCGCGTCCTCGATCGGCGACGCCGTCGGCGCCGACCGCGTTCTTCTGGAATGTCGTCGCACCGGGCTGGAACAACGACATCGAACGAGCCGACATCTCGGTGACGTTGCCCGGCGGTGTGACCGGGGCCCAGTGCTCGGTCGGCTACGGCGACGGCACGGGCGTGCGGTGATCTCGACGATCGTCGGCGACCGCGTCGAGTTGTCGGCCACGAACCTGCCGCCCCGCACGCCGGTCACCTTGCGTGCCGGCGTCGACGTCCCGACCCCGCCGCGCGCCGAGCTGCCGTGGTCCTACCGCTGGGACCGGGTTCTGGGGCGGTCCGTGCCGACCGCGCTGTGGCTGCTCGGGCTGACCGTCGCCGCCGGGTCTGGGCGCGTTCCTGTGGTGGCGCACCACGGTCGAACCCACGCCCGGCTTCCCGCTGCAGTACGCCCCGCCCAAGGGGCTCGGGCCGGTGCAGTGCGAGTACATCCGCACCGAGAACGTGCCACGGGAAGGCCTGACCGCGACGCTGTTCTACCTCGCCGACCGCGGGCTGGTCTCGCTCGACCAGACCGGTGACAAGAAGTGGAGCATCCGCGCCACGGGTGAGCCGGGGCGATGGGCCGACGTCGACCCCGTGAGTGTGGCAGTCGGTTCGGCGCTGAAGGTGAACTTTCCCGGCGACAGATTCGACGCCAACGGCACGGTGTCCTCCGGGAAGAAGCTGACGTCGGCCAAGGAGGTGATGGGGGAGGCGGTCAAGAAGTGGGCGCTCGACGAGGGCCTGATCGTCAAGCGCCGCAAGGAACTCTGGCTGCGGCTGGCCAACTTCGTGGCGCTGGTCCTCGCGGTGTTCGGCTTCGTGGGCTGGGGATTCCCGATCACCCTGTGGGGGCTGGCGCCGGCGGTGTTCTTCCTGTTCTCCACCCGCGCGTGGGCGCCGGGGGTGGGCAGCCGGCGCAGCCCGGCCGGGCGTGAACTGTGGTCGCAGGTGGGCGGTTTCCACCGGATGCTGGCCACCGACTCCGCCGAGTCCCGGTTCGACTTCGCCGCCCGCAAGGATCTCTACACCGCCTACATCCCGTTCGCGGTGGCCGGCGGTGCCGCCGCCCTGTGGGCGGCCAAGTACAAGGCCGCCACCGGCCAGGTCCCGCCCGAGCCCGACTGGTACCACTCGTCGTCGGGCAACAGGTGGAACGCATCGTCGGGCGGTGGCTCTAGTTTCGACAGCTTCGAGTCGGCGTTGTCGTCGTCCATCGGCGCCTACACCGCGTCCCAGTCGTCGTCGTCCAGCGGCGGCGGCGGTGGGGGCGGCGGTGGGGGTGGCGGCGGTGGTGGTGGCGGAGGAGGAGGCGGTTCATGGTGAGTTTCGTGCTGGTGCTGGTGCTGGTGATCGCGGTCGTCGTGCTCATCGGTTTCGTACTCGGCTACAACAAGGTTCGAGGGGCCGACGTCCGCGTCGACGAGGCGCTCGGTGGTATCGACGTACAGCTGACCCGGCGTGCGTCGCTGATCCCCAGCCTGGTCAGCACCGTGCAGACCTTCGCCTCACACGAGAAGGCGATCCTGGACCACGTCGCCGATGCCCAGACCGCGCTGGCGGCGGCGACGGCCGGAAAGTCCGTGGCGCAACGCGGTTCGGCCGAGAAGCAGTTCGACACCGCGGTAGGGCAGGTGCTGGCACTGGGCCAGACCTATCCGCAGCTGAACTCGTCGAACAACTTCCTGAACCTGCAGCAGAACCTTGCCGATACCGAGGACAAGCTGGCGTTCGCCCGGCAGTACTACAACGACGCCGTCGCCACCGTGAACAGGCTGACCACCACGATTCCGTGGATGTTCGTCGCCGGAATGGCCGGGGTGTCGCAGCGCGAGTTCTATCAGGTGCCAAAGTAGGGGTATGCGAATCGTTTTCGCCGGAACACCCGGACCGGCATTGCCGTCGCTGCGGCGGCTGATCGACTCGCCCCGCCATGACGTCGTCGCGGTGCTCACCCGGCCCGATGCCGCGGCAGGCCGACGCGGCAGGCCCGCCCCGTCACCGGTGGCACAGCTTGCCCTCGACGCCGGGATCCCGGTCCTGCGCCCGGCGCGGCCGAACTCTGCAGAATTCGTCGCCGAGCTGACCGACCTGGCGCCGGAGTGCTGCGCGGTGGTGGCCTACGGAGCCCTGCTGGGGGAAGCCCTGCTGGCGGTGCCGCCGCGCGGCTGGATCAACCTGCACTTCTCGCTCCTGCCGGCCTGGCGTGGCGCGGCGCCGGTGCAGGCCGCCATCGCCGCGGGTGACAACGTCACGGGCGCAACGACTTTCCAGATCGAGCCGAGCCTCGACTCGGGACCGGTGTACGGCGTCGTTACCGAGACCATCCGTCCGACCGACACCGCGGGGGACCTGCTGGACCGGTTGGCCGTATCGGGTGCCGCGCTGCTGGCGACCACTCTGGACGGCATCGCCGACGGCGCGCTGACTCCCGTGCCCCAGCCCGCCGACGGGGTCAGCCTGGCCCCGAAGATCAGCGTCGAGCAGGGTCGAGTGCGCTGGGACCTGCCGGCCCACGTCATCGAACGGCGCATCCGAGCGGTGACGCCCAGTCCCGGCGCGTGGACGATGATCGGGGACATGCGCGTCAAGCTGGGGCCGGTCAGCGTGGACGATGCCGCAGAAGCGCTGCCGCCCGGGCGTGATTCGAGCCGAGCGCGCCGGCGTGCGGATCGGCACCGGATCCGTCCCGGTGCTCCTGGGACAACTCCAGCCACCGGGTAAGAAGCTGATGGACGCCGCGGACTGGGCCCGGGGCGCGCGTCTCGGCGACGGGGTGCAGGCATCGTGAGTGATCGCCCCGGCCGGCCACGTCCACCCCAACGCCCGCCGCATCGGCCGCGCCGCGTGCCGCTGGACCCGGCTCGCCGCGCCGCCTTCGATGTCCTGCGGGCGGTGTCCGAACGGGACGCCTACGCCAACCTGGTGCTGCCCGCCATGCTCGCGGAGCGGGGGATCACCGGGCGCGATGCGGCATTCGCCACCGAAC
This sequence comes from uncultured Actinomycetota bacterium, assembly GCA_963753095.1. Lineage (GTDB taxonomy): Bacteria > Actinomycetota > Actinomycetes > Mycobacteriales > Mycobacteriaceae > Mycobacterium. Next base: position 86,176 of record CAVWBC010000005.1, on the reverse strand, counting down.
TCGCCTACGGCGCCTGCCGTACCCGTGGCGTACTCGACGCCGTGATCGCCGCCGCGGCGGGCCGTCCGGTCGACCAGATCGACCCGGTGCTGCTGGACCTGCTGCGGCTGGGCTCCTACCAGCTGCTGCGTACCCGGGTCGAGCAGCACGCCGCGGTCTCGACCACCGTGGAGCAGGCCGGTATCGAATTCGACACGGCGCGAGCGGGTTTCGTCAATGGTGTGCTGCGCACCATTGCCCGCCGGGACGAGCAGTCCTGGCTGGCCGAGCTCGCCCCGCCGGCCGCCACCGACCCGGTGGGTCACACCGCCTTCATCCACGCGCACCCGCGCTGGATCGCCCAGGCATTCGCCGACGCGCTGGGCGCTGAGGCCGGCGAGCTGAACGCCGCGCTGGAAGCCGACGACGGCCGGCCCGCCGTTCATCTGGCCGCCCGTCCCGGGTTGCTGACCGCCGAGGCGTTGGCCGACGCGGTGGACGGCACGGTGGGGCGGTATTCGCCGTACGCGGTGTATCTCAGCGGTGGCGATCCCGGCCGGCTGGCGCCGATCCGCGACGGGCAGGCACTCGTGCAGGACGAGGGCAGTCAGCTGGTGGCCCGCGCCCTGACGCTGGCCCCGCTGGTCGGTCCGGACGGCGGGCGCTGGCTGGATCTGTGCTCGGGTCCGGGCGGCAAGACCGCCCTGCTCGCCGGCATCGCCGCCGAGCAGGGCTTCCGGGTCATCGCCGTCGAACCCGCCCCGCGCCGTGCCGAGATGGTGGAGCACAACACCCGCGGGCTGCCGGTCGAGGTGCTGCGTGTCGACGGCCGCGAATCGGGACTGCCGGCAGGGGGCTTCGATCGGGTGCTGGTCGACGCTCCATGCACGGGGCTCGGTGCGCTGCGCCGACGGCCCGAGGCGCGCTGGCGGCGCACGCCGGCCGACGTCCCGGTGCTGGCGAAGCTGCAACGCGAACTGCTCGCCGCCGCGATCGCGCTGACCCGACCGGGCGGGGTCGTCCTCTACGCCACCTGCTCACCGCATCTGGCGGAGACCGTCGGCGTGGTGTCCGACGCATTGCGCCGGCACCCGGTGACCGCCTTGGACACCCGGCCGCTGTTCGGTCCGGTGCAGGGGCTGGGACCGGGACCGTATGTGCAGCTGTGGCCGCACAGGCACGGTACCGACGCGATGTTCGCGGCCGCGCTGCAGAAGACCGGGTAGCTGGCTTTAAGGTGACAGCCATGGCGACACCGTCCCGACCGCTGATCGCACCCTCGATTCTGTCCGCCGACTTCGCCCGGCTCGCCGACGAGGCCGCGGCCGTCGAGGGGGCCGACTGGCTGCACGTCGACGTGATGGATGGTCACTTCGTGCCCAACCTCACTCTTGGGCTGCCCGTGGTGGAGAGCCTGCTCAAGGCGACCGACATCCCGATGGACTGCCACCTGATGATCGAGGACCCCGGCCGCTGGGCCCCCGGTTACGCCGAGGCCGGTGCGTACAACGTGACGATCCATGCCGAGGCGTGTGACGACCCCGTCGCGGTGGGCCGCGACATCCGCGCCGCCGGTGCCAAGGCCGGGCTGTCGGTCAAGCCGGGCACCCCGCTCGAGCCGTACCTGGAGATTCTGCGCGACTTCGACACGCTTCTGATCATGTCGGTCGAGCCGGGATTCGGCGGGCAGAGTTTCATTCCGGAGGTGCTGGTCAAGGTCGGCACCGCCCGCCGACTCATCGATGCCGGCGAGTTGACGATCCTGGTGGAGATCGACGGCGGCATCAACGCCGAGACCATCGAGCTGGCCGCCGAGGCCGGCGTGGACTGTTTCGTGGCCGGCTCGGCGGTCTACAGCGCCGAGGACCCGGCCGCGGCCGTGGAGGCATTGCGGCGTCGGGCCGGTCGCGCCTCGCGACACCTTCAGCTATGACCGCTCGGCATCGAGGCCGCGATGCGTCTGGCCCTCGAGCAGGCCCAGCGGGTGAAGGGTTCGACGTATCCGAATCCGCCGGTGGGGGCGGTCATCCTCGGTGCCGATGGCGATGTGGCCGGTGTCGGCGCCACCGAGCCGGTCGGCGGCCCGCACGCCGAGGTGATGGCCTTGCGCGCCGCCGGGCCACGCGCCGCGGGTGGGACGGCCGTCGTGACGCTCGAGCCCTGCAGCCATCACGGTCGCACCCCGCCCTGCGTCGACGCGCTGCTCGACGCCGGGGTGGCGGCGGTGGTGTTCGCCGTCGAGGACCCGAACCCCGACGCCGGCGGCGGGGCCGATCGCCTGCGGGCCGCTGGCGTGACGGTCACCGGCGGGATCTGCGGAGCCGAGGCGGCATCCGGCGTCCTGCGCGAGTGGCTGCACAAGCAGCAGACCGGATTGCCCTACGTGACTTGGAAGTTCGCGACCAGCGTCGACGGCCGGAGCGCGGCCGCCGACGGGTCGTCACAGTGGATCACCAGCGACGCCGCACGCGCCGACGTGCACCGTCGCCGGGCGGCGGCCGACGCGATCGTGGTCGGCACCGGCACGGTGCTATCCGACAACCCGACCCTGACGGCCCGGCTTCCCGACGGCGCTCTGGCCGAGCACCAGCCGCTGCGGGTGGTTGTCGGGCAGCGCGAGATCGCACCGGAAGCCAATGTGCTCAACGATGATTCGCGCACCATGGTGATCAGCACCCACGATCCACATGAGGTGCTGCGCGCCCTGTCGGATCGCACCGACGTTCTGGTCGAGGGCGGCCCCACATTGGCGGGAGCGTTTCTGCGGGCGGGCGTGATCGACCGCATCCTGGCCTACGTCGCCCCCATCCTGTTGGGGGGCCCGGTCACCGCCGTCGACGATGTCGGGGTGCCGAGCATCGCCCGCGCGCTGCGCTGGCGCTACGACGGCGTGCAGCGGATCGGGCCGGACCTGCTGCTCAGCCTGGTCCGTCCCTAGTCATAGGGGTTGTGCTACCCGGCGAAGGCTTCCACCATCTTCGTGCAGAACGCCGGCAGATCGTCAGGCTTGCGGCTGGACACCAGTGTGTTCGGTCCGCCGGTGCACACCACCACTTCGTCGTCGACCCAGTCCGCTCCGGCGTTGCGCAGATCGGTCTGCAGGCTCGGCCACGACGTGATCCGGCGACCGCGCACCACGTCGGCCTCGACCAGCGTCCACGGGCCGTGACAGATGACCGCCACCGGCTTGCCGGCCTCGAAGAAACTCTTGGCGAACGCGACTGCGGCGGGCTTGGTGCGCAACAGGTCGGGGTTGGCGACGCCTCCGGGCAGCACCAGGGCGTCGTAGTCAGAGGCCGACACGGACTCGGCGGCCGTGTCGGCTTCGAAGGTGTCCGCCGGCGTCAGATGGTTGAACGCCTGGACCTTGCCCACCTCGGTAGACACCAGTTCGGGTGTGCCACCTGCATTTTCGACGGCCTGCCACGGCTCGGTCAGCTCAACCTGTTCGGTGCCCTCGGGGGCGGCGAGGAATGCGATCTTTCTGTTCGTCAGTTCATTGCTCATGGCGGGTGCATACCCGTCGATGGGCGACTCAATACCCGCTATCGCAGGGCCGGGGAGGCCTCTTCGGCGTCGGTCTCGACGGCGTGCACCTGCCGGCCTCCGATGAACAACGCCAGGACCGCGCCGACCAGGCACACGATCACGGTGATGAAGAAGATGGAGCCGTACTGCATCGCGAAGGCGGTGCGGTAGCGCGCCGCTTCACCGGTCAGCTTTTCGGCCAGGGTGTTGCCGGCGGTGCTGGGCAGTGTCGCGAGGATCTGGTTGAACCGGTACAGGCCCCAGGCCGACAGTGCCGCAACGCCGATCAGCATGCCGGTCATCCGCGCCACCACCACGAGCGAGGACGCGATGCCATGGTGGGCCGCCGGCACCGACCGCAGCGCCGCCGACGTCAGTGGTCCGATCACCAGTCCCAGCCCGGCCCCGGCCAGGGCCAGGTCGGTGTCGAACGCCGGCAGCTTGAACAGGCCCAGGTCATGGCGGGCGGACATCACGTCGATGCCCCACTTCGACACCAGCCAGTAGGCGCCGGCGGCGATCAGCATTCCGACGACGGCCACTACGCGGTCGCCGATTCGGGTGGCGATCCAGCCGCCGATGATCGCGGCGATCGGCAGCGCGATCAGGAAGTGCAGCAACAGGTACGCCGCACCGATCTGATCCTTGCCGAGCACGCCCTGGCCGAACAGTTCGACGTTGACCAGCGTCACCATCAGCGCCGCCCCCGCGCACATCGAGGTGCCCAGGGCGGCCAGGAAGGGGATTCCCTGCACACCGCTGGGTTCGATCAGCCGGGTGCGCGCGAACCTCTCCCACAACGCGAACGCGATCGCCACGACGACGGCGGCCCCCACCACCGGCAGGCCGTAGCTGGGCAGCACCTGCTGGCCGTCGGGCGCCGGGTTGTACAGGCCGATGACGGCCAGGCCCAGGGCGATGGCCAGCAGCACACCGCCGACCACGTCGATCCGCTCGGGTGCCGAACTGCGGTCTCGGGCCGGCAGGCTGAACTGGATCATGACCATGGCCAGGATCGTCAGCGGCACGTTGATCCAGAACACGTACTGCCAGTGCGTCAGCGCCACCACCACGGCGATGCCGTACAGCGGGCCGAGCACGCTGCCCAACTCCTGCGCCGCGCCGATCCCGCCGAGGACGGCGGCGCGGCTGCGTGCCGCCCACAGGTCGGCGGCCAGGGCCAGCGTGACCGGCAGCAGCGCGCCGCTCGCGGTGCCCTGGATGACGCGGCCGATGACCAGCATCGTGAGGTCGCTGGACATCGCCGTCACCACCGAGCCGACCGCGAATCCGGCGAGGCTGACCTGCAGCACGAGTTTGCGTCCGAACCGGTCGGACAACCGGCCCAGCAGCGGCATCGCCGCGATGTAGCCGAGCAGGTACCAGGTGATGATGGGCGTGACGCGCTGGATCTTGTTGATCGGGATGCCGACGTCTTTCATGATGTCGGTCATGATCGTGATCACGACGTAGGTGTCGAGCGCGCCGAGCAGCACCGCCAGGCTGCCCGCGCTGATCGCGATGCGGCGGCTTCGGCTGGTGGTCTCCGCCCGGTCGGCCGCCACGTGGGGAGCCGACGCCATCACAATGCGGGCTTAGTGACGGTGACCGGCTTGTCCCAGTCGGACAGCGTCAGCTGCACGTAGTCGCTGTCACTCTGGTCGATCTTGGCCTGCACCAGGTGGTGCGGGTCGTCCTTCTGGATCCATACCGAGGCCGGCAGCGGCCCGGTGGCCTTGAGCTGCGGGATCAGCTTGTTGACCGCCTCGGCAGTCACCTTGCCGTCGACCCGGACGGTGTCCACGCCGTTGATGGTTTCGCTGGCGGCCGACTTGGGATCGGAGAAGCTGGCCAGCATGTTGGCCAGGCCGTTGTCGGGGTTGAGGATCACCGACGGGTCGTAGATATCGGCCGCGGGCCCCATGTCGAGCCAGTTGTTGGGGGTCAGCGCGGCGTAGAGCGTGCCCTCGAGGACCACCAACTGGATGTCGATATCGCTACCGCCCATAGTGATGGTGGAGTTGCCGGAGATGGCGACGCTGGGCACGTTGGTCAGGTCACCGGAGAGCTTCTTGATGGGCAGGCCCGGGATGGTGCCGGTGACGGTGATCTCCAGATGGGCGCTCTTGAGGGCCTTGGTGGTGGGGATGGATTGCTGCAGCAATCCGGACGCATCCGGGAGTGGCTCGGTGGGCTTCGACGACGAGCAGCCCGAGAGGAACAGGGCGGTGGCGGCGAAGAGGGCGGCTAGGACGGCGAACATTCGGCGGCACGTCGGCATGGGTACATCGTAGAGGGTCGCCCCGCCGCGCCCACGTCGGCGAGGCCGGGGTTGCCCTGCGCACGGCCGCTCGGTATGAGTGTGTGCATGCCCGATGAGCTGCAATTTCGCCCCGTCCGCATGGACGACGGGGACGGGGCCGCGCGGGTGGCCGCGATGGTCGACACCTGACCCCGGGGCGTCACCCGCAGCGACTAGATTGATCTGCGTGTTCACCGGAATCGTCGAAGAACTGGGCGAAGTGGTCGGCAAGGACGAACTCGGCGATTCCGCCCGGTTCGTCATCCGTGGGCCCGTCGTCACCGCAGATGCCCGTCACGGCGACTCCATCGCCGTCAACGGCGTCTGCCTGACCGTGGTGGACGTGCTGCCCGGCGGGCAGTTCAGCGCCGACGTGATGGCCGAGACGCTGAACCGGTCGAGTCTGGCCGCGGTCGCGGTGGGCAGCCCGGTGAACCTGGAGCGCGCGGCGGCGCTCAACAGCCGCCTCGGCGGCCACATCGTGCAGGGTCATGTCGACGGTCGGGGGCGGGTCCTCTCGCGCACACCCTCGGAGAACTGGGAGGTGGTGCGCATCGCCCTGCCCCCCGAGTTGTCCCGCTATGTCGTCGAGAAGGGCTCGATCACGGTCGACGGAATCTCGCTGACGGTGTCGGCGTTGGGCCGCGATTGGTTCGAAGTGTCCTTGATCCCCACCACATTGGCGTTGACGACCCTCGGTCGTGCACCGGTGGGAACCGCGGTCAACCTCGAGGTGGACGTGATCGCCAAGTACGTCGAGCGGCTGATGTCGGGAACCCCGGGCACTGCCGGCGAGGCGGAACCGCATACCGGAGCCTGAGCGCTGCTGGCGTGACGCGCATCACAGGTCCGGGGCATCGATCGCTGAGATACTCCCGCGCGACGAACGTGGCAATAACCTGCGGCGAGCGTTGGTTCATACTGTGTGCAGCAGCATCACTTGGGACTCCTTGCAGGCGGTCCCGTGGCAAGGGGCAGGCAACGATGACGAGGCTGGACACCGTCGAACGGGCGGTCGCCGATATCGCGGCGGGCAAGGCTGTCGTCGTCGTCGATGACGAGGATCGCGAGAACGAGGGTGACCTGATCTTCGCCGCCGAGAAGGCGACGCCGGAACTGGTCGCATTCATGGTCCGCTATACCTCGGGCTACCTGTGTGTGCCGCTGTCCGGCGAGATCTGTGACCGGTTGGGCCTGTTACCGATGTACGCGGTCAACCAGGACAAGCACGGCACCGCCTACACCGTCACGGTGGATGCGAGAAATGGCGTGGGAACCGGTATCTCGGCGTCCGACCGGGCGACGACCATGCGCCTGCTGGCCGATCCGGTGAGCGTCGCCGACGACTTCACCAAGCCCGGTCACGTCGTTCCGTTGCGCGCCAAGGACGGCGGCGTGCTGCGCCGGCCCGGCCACACCGAGGCCGCCGTCGATCTGGCCCGGATGGCGGGCCTGCAGCCGGCCGGCACGATCTGCGAGATCGTGAGCCAGAAAGACGAAGGCGCCATGGCGCAGACCGACGAGTTGCGGGTCTTCGCCGACGAGCACGGTCTGGCCCTGATCTCCATCGCCGACCTCATCGAGTGGCGGCGCAAACACGAGAAGCACATCGAGCGGGTCGCCGAGGCCCGAATCCCCACCCGGCACGGCGAGTTCCGCGCAGTCGGTTACACCAGCATCTACGACGAGGTCGAGCATGTCGCGCTGGTTCGCGGCGACATCGCCGGACCCGAGAACGACGGCCACGACGTGCTGGTCCGGGTGCACTCGGAGTGCCTCACCGGCGACGTGTTCGGGTCCCGGCGCTGTGACTGCGGACCCCAGCTGGACGCCGCGATGGCGATGGTCGCCCGCGAGGGCCGAGGCGTGGTGCTCTACATGCGGGGGCACGAGGGTCGCGGCATCGGCCTGATGCACAAGCTGCAGGCCTACCAGCTGCAGGATGCCGGTGCCGACACAGTGGATGCCAACCTCGAGCTGGGACTGCCCGCCGACGCTCGCGATTACGGCATCGGCGCTCAGATTCTGGTCGATCTGGGGATCCGGTCGATGCGGCTGCTGACCAACAATCCGGCCAAACGCGTCGGCCTGGACGGTTACGGGTTGCACATCATCGAGCGGGTGCCCCTGCCGGTGCGCGCGAATGCCGAGAACATCCGGTATCTGATGACCAAGCGTGACCGAATGGGTCACGACCTGTCCGGCCTCGACGATTACAATGAGGCGGTGCGGCTGCCGGGCGACATCGGGGGAGGGCTGTGACGAACCCGCACGGCGAGCGCCCGTGAGCGGCGCCTGGGGGGTATCCCGGAACTACCGCAGATGGACGCCTCGGAGCTGTCCCTGGCGATCGTGGCCAGCACCTGGCACGCCAAGATCTGCAATGCGCTTCTCGACGGCGCCCGCAGGGTGGCCGTTGCTTCCGGTATCGCCGAACCGACCGTGGTGCGCGTGCTCGGCGCGATCGAAATACCGGTGGTAGCGCAGGAATTGACCCGCAACCATGACGCCGTGGTTGCTCTCGGGGTCGTGATCCGCGGGCAGACACCGCATTTCGATTATGTGTGTGACGCCGTCACGCAGGGTCTGACCCGGGTGTCACTGGACGCCGCGACCCCGGTTGCCAACGGGGTGCTGACCACCGACACCGAGGAACAGGCGCTGGATCGCGCCGGACTGCCCGATTCCGCGGAGGACAAGGGTGCGCAGGCCGCGGCGGCGGCACTGTCGACGGCGTTGACGCTTCGTCATCTGCGTGAGGTATGAGCACGGATTCCGGCCACCAGTGGGATGTCGTGCTGCGGCCCCGACTGACGGCGTACTTCGCCTATGCCGCCGCGTTCGTGGTCGCCGCGGCCGGCATCACCGTCGGGCTGCTGCTGAAGATCAAGTCCACCGGCGCGTATTTCCGCACTGCCGACCAGGTTTCGATGGCGGTGTTGGGCCTCATCCTGGCCGCCGCGATCCTGCTGCTGGCCCGGCCTCGGCTGCGGGTCGGTCCCGTCCGGCATCGGTGTGCGTAACGTGCTGGGCTATCGCCTGATCCCGTGGGACGAGGTCGTCGACGTGTCGTTCCCGACCGGAGCCCGCTGGGCTCGCGTCGACATCGCCGACTACGAATACGTGCCGGTCCTGGCCATCCAGTCGGTCGACCGGGAGCGCGCCGTGGCGGCGATGGACACCGTGCGCGCACTGATGGCCCGCTACCGGCCGGACGTCACCCGATCCTGAGCATCATCGCCACTTCGGCACCCGGAGTGCCGCCCGACGCCTCCCGGAAGCCGTGGCTTTCGTAGACCGCCCGTGCGGCCCGGTTGTCCGCGACCATCCGCAGCGTCACCAGGCGCGCACCCTGCCGCCGTGCCCACTCGAGTACGGCCCCGACGAGTTGGCGGGACAGGCCGTGACCCCGCACCGCGGGATCCAGCCACAGCGAATACAGGTACACCGTGTCGGCACTCTGCGCGTACGCCGCGATCAGGCCTACCGGCCGGTCGGAATCTGATGTCGCCGGCCCGGCGGCTCCGGCGACGAAGACCGCGAACTGGGCGTGGTCGCGCAGCCGCAACCGCCATTGCGCCGCGGAGAAGCGCGCCTCGCTGAGGTATTGATGGTCGGTGGCGCCCAGGGCATCGGTGAGCGCGCGCAGCCGCAGATCCGCGAACTGCTCCCAGTCCGACTCGGTGAGGCGCGTGACCCGCGCCGGGGGCTCGCCGGAGATGGGCACCTCCCTGACGGTAGCGCAGTGCCGCCGGGTATCCGGCCGGTCCGGTCCGTCAGCCCACGGTACTAACCTGAGAGCGTGCCTGATCCCGCCACGTACCGCCCGGCGCCAGGATCGATTCCCGTCGAGCCGGGCGTCTACCGGTTCCGGGATCCCCACGGACGCGTCATCTACGTGGGCAAGGCCAAGAGTCTGCGCAGCCGCCTGACGTCCTACTTCGCCGACATCAGCGGCCTGCACCCGCGGACGCGGCAGATGGTGACGACCGCCGCCAAGGTCGAGTGGACGGTGGTCAACACCGAGGTCGAGGCACTGCAGCTGGAATACAACTGGATCAAGGAGTTCGATCCGCGGTTCAACGTCCGTTACCGCGACGACAAGTCCTATCCGGTGCTGGCGGTCACGCTCAACGAGGAGTACCCGCGGTTGATGGTCTACCGGGGCCCGCGCCGCAAGGGCGTCCGCTACTTCGGGCCTTACTCGCACGCGTGGGCGATCCGGGAGACCCTCGACCTGCTGACCCGGGTCTTTCCGGCCCGGACCTGCTCGGCCGGAGTGTTCAAGCGGCACAGCCAAATCGAGCGTCCGTGCCTACTGGGCTACATCGACAAGTGTTCGGCGCCGTGCGTGGGACGGGTCACCGCCGAGGAGCATCGCAGAATCGTGCTCGACTTCTGCGACTTCCTGTCGGGCAAGACCGACCGGTTCGCCCGCGAGCTCGAACAGCAGATGAACGCCGCCGCCGGCGAGCTCGACTTCGAGCGCGCCGCGAGGCTGCGCGACGATCTCGGGGCCCTCAAGCGCGCGCTCGAGAAGCAGGCCGTGGTGCTCGGCGACGGCACCGACGCCGACGTCGTCGCGTTCGCCGACGACGACCTGGAGGCCGCGGTGCAGGTGTTCCACGTGCGCGGCGGCAGAGTACGTGGCCAGCGCGGCTGGATCGTCGAGAAGCCCGGCGACCCGGGCGATTCCGGGGAGGCGCAACTCGTCGAGCAGTTCATCACCCAGTTCTACGGCGAGCAGGCCGAATTGGACTCCCAAATCGACCAGGCCGCAGACGAATCCACCAACCCGGTGCCCCGGGAGGTGCTGGTGCCGTGCCTACCGCCCAATGCCGATGAGCTGGTCAGCTGGTTGTCCGGGCTGCGCGGGTCGCGGGTCGCGCTTCGGGTGCCCCGCCGCGGCGACAAACGGGCCCTGGCCGAGACCGTGCACCGCAACGCCCAGGAGGCACTGCAACAGCACAAGCTCAAACGTGCGGGTGACTTCGCCGCCAGATCGGCTGCGCTGCAGAACATTCAGGAATCGCTCGGGCTTGCCGACGCGCCGTTGCGGATCGAATGCGTCGACATCAGCCACGTGCAGGGCACCGACGTGGTGGCGTCCCTGGTGGTGTTCGAGGACGGGTTGCCGCGCAAGTCGGACTATCGGCACTTCGCCATCCGGGACGCCGCCGGCGAGGGCCGCTCCGATGACGTCGCCTCCATCGCGGAGGTCACCCGCCGCCGATTCCTGCGCCACGTGCACGACATCGCCGACCCGGGCGAGATCGCCGCGCTGCCCGATGTCGCCGGCGTTGCGGCTCCGGAAGGAAAGTCGCGCCGCTTCGCCTACCCGCCCAACCTCTACGTCGTCGACGGTGGCGCCCCTCAGGTCAATGCCGCCCAGGCGGTGCTCGACGACCTCGGTGTCACCGATGTCGCGGTGATCGGGCTGGCGAAACGGCTCGAGGAGGTGTGGGTGCCCGCGGAGGCCGACCCCCTGATCATGCCGCGCAACAGCGAGGGGCTGTATCTCCTGCAACGGGTGCGCGACGAGGCGCACCGGTTCGCCATCTCCTATCACCGCAGCAAGCGGTCCAAGCGGATGACGGCCTCGGCGCTCGACGCCGTGCGGGGGCTCGGTGAGACCCGGCGCAAAGCGCTGGTGACCCACTTCGGCTCGGTGGCCCGCCTGCGGCAGGCCAGCGTCGAGGAGATCACCGCGGTGCCCGGAATCGGGGTCGCCACCGCGGCAGCGGTGCTCGAAGCGCTGGGCGTGCCGCCGGATTCGACGGGTTCGGCTGCAGCGGCCGAACCGGTGAGCAATGATCTGACTGCTGAACAGGCAACGCGATGACAGAGCAGAGCACAGGCGACGACGTGCGGGACCGCCCCACCGGCGAATCGGGATCAGGCATCGACGTGGTTCTGGTGACCGGACTCTCGGGTGCCGGCCGTGGCACCGCGGCCAAGGTGCTCGAAGACCTCGGCTGGTACGTCGCCGACAACATTCCCCCCGAACTGATCGCCCGGATGGTCGACCTCGGCCTCGCGGCCGGCTCGCGGATCACCCAACTGGCCGTGGTGATGGACGTCCGATCGCGCGGGTTCACCGGCGACTTGGACTGGGTGCGCAAGGATCTCGCCACCCGCAACATTCACCCGCGGGTCCTGTTCATGGAGGCTTCCGACGACATCCTGGTGCGCCGCTACGAGAACAACCGGCGCAGTCACCCGCTGCAGGGCAACCAGACCCTCGCCGAGGGGATCGCCGCCGAGCGGGCGATGCTGGCGCCGGTGCGGGCCTCCGCCGACCTGATCATCGACACCTCGACGCTGTCGGTGCGGTCACTGCGGGAGAGCATCGAGCGGGCCTTCGGCGGTGAGGCCGTGGCGCAGACCAGCGTGACGGTCGAGTCGTTCGGCTTCAAGTACGGACTGCCGATGGACGCCGACATGGTGATGGACGTGCGATTCCTGCCCAATCCGCACTGGGTGGACGAGCTGCGGCCGCAGACCGGTCAGCATCCGGCGGTGCGCGACTACGTGTTGAGTCAACCGGGCGCCATGGAGTTCCTCCAGACCTACCATCAGCTGCTGGGTCTTGTCGTCGACGGCTACAGCCGGGAGGGAAAGCGATACATGACCGTGGCCATCGGCTGCACGGGGGGCAAGCACCGCAGCGTTGCCATCGCCGAGGCACTGGCGGCCATGCTGGACAAGAACCCACAGCTTTCCGTGCGGGTGCTGCACCGCGATCTGGGTCGCGAATGACCGGCCCGGTGGGGGTGGGGAACAGCGTGGCGGCCGGGGAGAGCAACCCTCGCATCGTCGCGCTGGGCGGCGGCCATGGCTTGTACGCGACGCTGTCGGCGGCGCGCCGACTGACGCACGCACGTCACGGCGGTGGTGACCGTCGCCGACGACGGCGGGTCCTCGGGCCGGTTGCGCTCCGAGCTCGGCGTGGTACCTCCCGGCGATCTTCGAATGGCATTGGCCGCGTTGGCATCCGACAGCCCGCACGGCCGGCTGTGGGCCACCATCATCCAGCACCGCTTCGGCGGCAGCGGCGCACTGGCCGGGCATCCCATCGGCAACCTGCTGCTGGCCGGGCTGAGCGAGTTGCTTGCCGATCCGGTGGCCGCGCTCGACGAACTCGGTCGCATCCTCGGTGTCCATGGACGGGTGCTGCCGATGTGCCCGATCGCGTTGCAGATCGAAGCCGATGTGGCCGGCCTCGAGGCCGACCCGCGGATGAGCCGGGTGATCAGCGGTCAGGTGGCGGTCGCCACCACGCCCGGAAAGGTCCGGCGGGTGCGGCTGCTGCCGGGCGACCCGCCGGCCACCCGGCAGGCCGTCGACGCCATCATGGCCGCCGACCTGGTGGTGCTCGGGCCGGGCTCGTGGTTCACCAGCGTCATCCCGCACGTGCTGGTGCCCGGACTGGCGGCCGCACTGCAAATCCACCACCGCCCGGCGGGCTCTGGTGCTCAACCTGGCCGCCGAGCCGGGCGAAACCGCCGGGTTCTCCGCCGAGCGGCATTTGCACGTTCTGGCCCAGCATGCTCCGGACTTCACGGTCCACGACATCATCGTCGACGCCGCACGGGTGCCGTCGGACCGTGAGCGTGACCAACTTCGCCGGACCGCGAGCCTACTGGAAGCGTCAGTTCAATTTGCTGACGTCTCCAGACCTGGTACACCTTTACATGACCCGGCGAAACTGGCCGCAGCGCTCGAAGGTGTGCGCGTACGGGGATCGGTCCCCCCGCCACCAGATCTTCCGACTGCTGCACCCGTGCCGGTCGAGGACATGCGACAGGGGGGCGGGGTGACGGGACCGACTGGCAACGTACCGAGAGGTGACCAGCCGTGGCGATGACTGCCGAGGTCAAGGACGAACTGAGCCGGTTGATCGTCAACTCCGTGAGTGCCCGCCGGGCCGAGGTCGCCTCGCTGCTGCGCTTCGCCGGGGGCCTGCACATCGTCGCCGGCCGCGTGGTCGTCGAAGCCGAGGTGGACCTGGGCATCATCGCCCGGCGGCTGCGCAAGGACATCTACGACCTCTACGGCTACAACGCGGTCGTGCACGTGCTGTCGGCCAGTGGCATCCGCAAGAGCACCCGCTATCTCGTCCGGGTGGCCAAGGACGGCGAGGCCCTCGCTCGCCAGACCGGCCTGCTGGACATGCGGGGACGCCCGGTGCGCGGCCTGCCGGCTCAGGTGGTCGGCGGCAGCGTCGGCGACGCCGAGGCGGCGTGGCGGGGCGCTTTCCTGGCCCACGGCTCGCTGACCGAGCCGGGACGCTCCTCGGCGCTCGAGGTCAGTTGTCCCGGACCGGAAGCCGCGCTGGCCCTCGTCGGCGCGGCGCGCCGGCTGGGCGTGAGCGCCAAGGCGCGGGAGGTGCGCGGCACCGACCGTGTGGTGGTGCGCGACGGCGAAGCCATCGGTGCGCTGCTGACCCGGATGGGCGCCCAGGACACCCGGCTGACCTGGGAGGAACGGCGGATGCGCCGCGAGGTGCGGGCCACCGCGAACCGGCTGGCGAACTTCGACGACGCGAACCTGCGCCGATCCGCGCGCGCCGCGGTGGCCGCCGCGGCTCGGGTGGAACGCGCGTCTGGAGATCCTCGGCGACTCGGTGCCCGAGCACCTGGCCGCCGCGGGAACGCTGCGCGTCGAGCACCGTCAGGCGTCGCTGGAGGAACTGGGCCGGCTGGCCGATCCGCCGATGACGAAAGATGCTGTGGCGGGCCGGATTCGGCGGCTGCTGTCGATGGCCGACCGCAAGGCCAAACAGGACGGGCTGCCGGACACCGAGTCCGCCGTCACTCCGGACCTGCTCGAGGACGCCTGAGAAGCGCAACGCCACCTTAGTCGACATCGGTGAGTGAATCACCCTCGGCAGCAACACTTTCGGGGGGATTGGCGGACAGCGCCCAGCGGATGGCGCCCACCAGCACCCGGCCCGCGAGCCGGATCGCGGTGCCCTCCACCGGCGGTAGGTAGGGCAGCCGCAACGGCAACCGGGCCCACGCGGGCAGCATCGACACCGAGGTGGCGGCCAGGACGCCGTAGGGCACCCGGGCCAGCAGCGGCAGGGGCGGGGTGAGCAGCAGGAACCGGGCGGCCTCGCGGGCGGCCTCGGTGCTGCGAAGCTCGCTGCGGTAGGCCGCAATCCGGGCGGCGAGCTCGGCCTCGGTGCGTGGCGGGTCCGGCACCCCGAGCGCGAGGGCGGTGCCGTGCGGTGTCGGCGACGTAGGCGTCGCGGCCGTCCTGATCGAGCGGCGCCGCGCCGTAGAGCTGATGGGCGAGCAGGAAGCTGTCCACCTCGGCGATGTGCACCCATTCCAGCAGATGCGGGTCGTCGGCGCGGTACGGCCTGCCATCGGGCGCGACGCCCTGCACCCGGCGGTGGATGCCGCGCACCCGGTCCACCGCCCGCTGGGCGTCGCTCCGCCGTCCCGAAGGTCGTGACGGCCAGGAAAGTGCTGGTGCGCTGCAGTCGCCCCCAAGGGTCGCCCCGGTAGTCGGAGTGTTCGGCGACCCCCGCCATCGCCAGGGGGTGCAGTGATTGCAGCAGCAGGGCACGCAAGCCGCCGACGAACATCGAGGCGTCGGCGTGCACGCGGCGGATCGGCCGGTCCTCGCCGAACCACCGCGGGCCCGGCGTGGTGTGGATCCTCGTCCGATTCTCCGGCCCGTCCGGCCCGGCGACCATCGCGAAGAGACCCTGCCCGAGGCGTTGGCGCACCTTGTCCAAGTCCGGGCCGAGACCCAGCGGCATCGTCGTATCCCGAGTCATATCCCGAGGCGTGTCCCGAGTCATGACCCGACCGTACGCGGCATCGTGACGTCGGTGCCGAACCGTCCCGGTGCCCGGTTCGTGTTCCTATCATTGAGAACTTGACCGCCCCACTTGCGCCCGCGCTGGCCCGGGCGTCGTCGCGCCTCGCGCGCCCGGCCACGCCGATCGTCAGCACCCTCGTTCACGTGGCGGTCGTCGCGCTGTGGGTGTCGCTTTTTCTGCTGGCCTTCGGGCGGGGCGGGGTGTTCGCCTGGTCGGTGGGGTTGGCGTACCTGGCGTACGACGCCGCACTTCAGGTGTTCACCGGCTGGCAGATCCGGCGTATCGAGACGGGCGTGCCGGCATCGGCGGACATCGGCATGCCCTCCCTCGCGGTCATCGTCGCGGCGCACAACGAGATCATCGTGCTGCCCGCCACGTTGGCGGCGCTGCTGAGTCAGGCCGACGCGCCGGACGAGATCCTGATCGCCGACGACGGCTCGGATGACGGCACCGCCGAAATGCTCTGCCGCAATTACGGATTCGATGCTTCCCGGCCCGACGGGTCGGTGCTGATCGGCCGCACCGTGCTGAGATGGTTGCGGCTGCCGCGGGGCGGCAAGTCGGCCGCCCTGAACACCGGGTTGCTGAGCACGGATGCCGACGTCATCGTCACCATCGACGCCGACACCATCGTCGACCCGCGCGCGATCGGTGTTGTGCGGCAGGCATTCTCGGCTGACCCACAGCTGACGGGGGTCACCGGGATCATCACCCCGCAATGCGCGCCCACCCCGGTTGGTCGTGTCATGCAGTGGTTCCAGACCTACGAATACATCCGAAACTTCCTCACCCGTTACGCCTGGATGCAGCTCGACTGCCTGCAGTTGATCTCGGGCGCCTTCGCCGGGTTCCGCCGTCAGGCGGTCGAGGACGTCGGCGGCTTCGACAACGCCTGCCTGGTCGAGGATTACGAGCTGGTCGCGCGCATGCGCCGCTACGCCGGCGAACGGGGGCTGGACTGGCGGTTCCGCGTGCTCGGCGCCGCGCAGGCCCGCACTGAGGCGCCCGGATCGGTCCCGGCGTTCCTTCGGCAGCGGCGGCGGTGGTTCGGTGGTTTCCTGCAGACCCAGTGGTGGTACCGCGGCATGGTCGGCGACCGGCGCCTGGGCCGGTTGGGCACGGTGATGCTGCCGGTGAAGGCCGTCGACACCGTCGCGCCCCTGTACGGGCTGACCGCGGTGGCGCTGCTGGGTTACTTCCTGGCCACCGGCCGGTCTGCCGTGCTCGGCCCGGTGCTCCTGGTGATCGTCGGCAAGCTCGCCGTCGACATCGTGTTCCACCTCTGGGCGCTGCGGCAGTACCGGCGCTGGGTGGGTGATCCGGGACGGGCCAGCACGCCCGCCGCGGTCGCCGCGCTGCTGCTGGAACCCCTGACCTTCGCGCTGCTGCTGCACACCGGCGCCGTGCTGGGCTGGCTGGCCTTCCTCGGCGGCACCCAGCGCTGGGGCCGCCCGACGCGGTTCGGGGTCAACGGCCCGCTACGGTGAACCATGGCCCAGGGACCCCTGCGCGTCGGTGCCGCGTTTCCCGATCCGCCGTTCAACACCGGAGCCGAAACCGGTGGCCTCGACATCGATTTGATGGCCGCCATCGGTGCGATCCTCGGCCGTGACGTGACGTTCATCCGCTACGCGGGCCGCGACTTCAACGGCATCTTCGACGCCCTGGACTCCGGTGAGTTCGACTGCGTCACCTCGGGCACCACCGTCACCGGCTCGCGAGCGCTGAAGGCGTCGTTCTGCGATCCCTACCTGATCTCCGGGCAGTCGCTGGCCGTCGACACCGAACGCCTTCCCGACGTCACCTCGATCGACGACCTGGAGGGTCTGACCATCGGCGTGCAGCAGGGAAACACCAGCCAACCGATCGCCAACCGTCTGGTCGCCGGCGGTAAAGCCGCGCGGGTCCGCGTCTACGACTACGGCAGCATCCGCACCGCGCTGCGGGACTTGTCCAACGGCCGTTGCGATGCGTTCATGAAACTGGCGCCGGTGCTGACCGAACTGACCCGCGACCTGCCCGGGGTGGAGGTGGTGCAGCGCGGCATCACCGTCGAGAGGATCGCTATCGCGGTGCCCACCACCGACGCGGCGCTGCTGGGCCGGATCAACGTCGCGCAGGCTCAGCTGGAGCAGGACGGAACGCTGCCCGCCATTCGTGAGCGCTGGACCGGCTCGCCGCGGGCGGACCAAAGCGCCGCGTGATACCAACCGGTCGCGCAAGCCGTTGATCTCGCCACTAGGCTGACCTCGAGAACACGAAGTGACTTTAAGGAGAGACACCGTGACGATCCGGGTTGGCGTTAACGGCTTCGGCCGCATCGGACGCAACTTCTACCGGGCCCTGGCCACCCAGCAGGCCGAGGGTAAGGCCAAAGACATCGAGATCGTGGCGGTGAACGACCTCACCGACAATACGACTCTCGCGCACCTGCTGAAGTTCGACACGATCCTGGGCCGTCTGCCCCAGGATGTCAGTCTCGAGGGCGAGGACACCATCGTCATCGGCAGCACCAAGATCAAGGCGTTCGAGGTCAAGGCCGGCCCGGCCGCGATCCCGTGGGGTGACCTCGGCGTCGACGTCGTCGTCGAGTCGACCGGCATCTTCAACGACGCCCGGGCCCGGGGACACCTGGAATCGGGCGTCAAGAAGGTGATCATCTCCGCGCCGGCTAAGGACGAGGACATCACGATCGTCATCGGCGTCAACGACGACAAGTACGACGGCAGCCAGAACGTCATCTCCAACGCATCGTGCACCACGAACTGCCTCGGCCCGTTCGCCAAGGTGCTCAACGACGAGTTCGGCATCATTCGCGGACTGATGACGACCATCCACGCCTACACCGGCGACCAGAACCTGCAGGACGGTCCGCACAAGGACCTGCGCCGGGCGCGGGCCGCCGCGGTGAACATCGTGCCTACTTCGACCGGCGCCGCCAAGGCCATCGGGCTGGTGCTGCCCGAGTTGAAGGGCAAGCTCGACGGCTACGCGCTGCGGGTGCCGATCCCCACCGGTTCGGTCACCGACCTCACCGTCGAACTGAGCAAGGAAGCCAGCGCGGCCGACATCAACGCCGCGATGAAAGCCGCCGCCGAAGGGAAGCTCAAGGGCATCCTCAAGTACTACGACGCGCCCATCGTCTCCAGCGACATCGTGACCGACCCGCACAGCTCGATCTTCGACGCGGGCCTGACCAAGGTGATCGGCAACCAGGCCAAGGCCGTCTCCTGGTACGACAACGAGTGGGGCTACTCCAACCGCCTGGTCGACCTCGTCGCCCTGGTCGGCAAGTCCCTGTAACAGCTGATGGCTGTCAAGACTCTCTCCGACCTGCTCGCCGAGGGTGTCGAGGGCCGGGGCGTATTGGTGCGCTGCGACCTCAACGTCCCGCTCGACGGCGGCGCCATTTCTGATCCGGGCCGCATCATCGCCTCGGTGCCGACGCTGAAGGCGCTGTCCGATGCCGGCGCCAAGGTGGTGGTGACCGCACACCTCGGCCGGCCCAAGGGCGGCCCGGAGCCGAAATTCTCACTGGCGCCGGTCGCGGCCGCGCTGGGCGAACAGCTGGGCCGGCATGTCCAGCTGGCCGGCGATGTGGTGGGCACCGACGCGCTGGCCCGCGCCGAGGGACTGACCGACGGCGACATCCTGCTGCTGGAGAACATCCGCTTCGACCCGCGCGAGACCAGCAAGGACGACAGCGAACGGCTGGCGTTGGCCAAGGCCCTGGTCGAATTGGTCGGCGAGGACGGCGCTTTCGTTTCCGACGGGTTCGGGGTGGTGCACCGCAAGCAGGCCTCGGTGTACGACGTCGCGACGCTGCTGCCGCACTACGCCGGAACGCTGGTGGCTGCGGAGGTCAAGGTGCTGGAGCAGCTGACCAACGCCGGTAACCGGCCCTATGCGGTGGTGCTCGGCGGATCCAAGGTCTCGGACAAGCTCGCCGTTATCGAGAACCTGGCCGGCAAAGCGGACAGCGTGATCATCGGTGGCGGCATGTGCTTCACCTTCCTTGCCGCACAAGGGTTCCCGGTGGGCACCTCGCTGCTGCAGGAGGAGATGGTGGAAACCTGCCGCCAGCTGCTGGAAACCCACGGCGACGTCATCCATCTGCCGGTCGACATCGTGGTGGCCGAGAAGTTCGCCGCGGATTCGCCTCCGGAAACCGTTGCGGCTGAACGCATTCCGGACGACAAGATGGGCCTTGATATCGGGCCCGAGTCGGTGAAGCGCTTCACCGCGCTGCTGTCCAACGCCCGGACCGTCTTCTGGAACGGACCCATGGGTGTGTTCGAGTTCCCGGCGTTCGCCGCAGGTACCAAGGGGGTGGCAGAAGCCATCGTCGCCGCGACCGCCAAGGGCGCCTTTAGCGTCGTCGGTGGTGGCGACTCGGCCGCCGCGGTGCGTCAACTCGGCCTGCCGGACGACGGTTTCTCGCACATTTCCACCGGTGGCGGGGCGTCCCTGGAATACCTTGAGGGCAAGACGCTCCCCGGAATCGACATACTGAACTAGGAGTCCTGTGTCCCGTAAACCGCTGATCGCGGGTAACTGGAAGATGAACCTCAACCACTTCGAGGCCATCGCCCTGGTCCAGAAGATCGCCTTCTCGCTGCCAGACAAGTACTTCGACAAGGTGGACGTCACCGTCATTCCGCCGTTCACCGACCTGCGCAGCGTGCAGACCCTGGTCGACGGGGACAAGCTCCGGCTGACCTACGGCGCCCAGGACGTCTCGCAGCACGATTCGGGGGCCTACACCGGCGACATCAGCGGGGGCTTCCTGGCCAAGCTGGGCTGCACGTATGTGGTGGTGGGCCACTCCGAGCGGCGCACTTATCACCACGAGGACGACGCACTGGTCGCCGAGAAGGCCGCCGCGGCGTTCCGGCACGGCCTGGTGCCCATTGTGTGCATCGGCGAGCAGCTCGAGGTGCGCGAGGCCGGTGACCACGTCGAGTTCAACGTGAACTCGTTACGCGGCTCGCTGGCCGGGCTGACCAAGGAGCAGCTGGCCACCGTGGTGATCGCCTACGAGCCCGTATGGGCGATCGGCACCGGGCGGGTGGCCAGCGCGGCCGACGCCCAGGAAGTCTGCGGTGCCATCCGGGCCGAGCTGGCGAAATTGGCGTCTCCGCAGGTCGCGGATGGTGTCCGGGTGCTCTACGGGGGGTCCGTCAACGCCAAGAACGTGGGCGAGATCGTCGCTCAGGAGGATGTCGACGGCGCACTGGTCGGCGGGGCATCGCTGGACGCCGAGCAGTTCGCCACGCTGTCGGCGATCGCCGCGGGCGGCCCGCTGCCGTGATCCGGCGCCCCAGCCGGTAGTCTGGTCGTCATGGTTTTGACCCTGCAGATCATCCTGGTGGTCACCAGTCTCCTGGTGGTGCTGCTGGTGCTGCTGCACCGTGCCAAGGGTGGCGGCCTGTCGACCCTGTTCGGTGGCGGTGTGCAGTCGAGCCTGTCCGGTTCGACCGTGGTGGAGAAGAACCTCGACCGACTGACGCTGTTCGTCACCGGCATCTGGGTGGTGTCCATCATCGGCATGGCGCTGCAGATCAAGTACGCCGCCTAGCCCGCACTCGGGCACCAGCGTCCCTGGCAAATCAACCGGAATCGTCGGTTTCGTCCAGCAATTCCTGCGGACGATGCACTCGATTGACCTTCGGCGGCCCGCTGTCGTCCGACCAGGCGATGCGGCTTCCGTCGGTCACCGTGGTGGTGTGTTGCCCGCGGGTGACCGCCGCGTGGTGGGGCGCGCACGCGAAGTACAGGTTGTCGGCATCGGTCGGGCCGCCGGCATTCCAGTCAAGCGCGTGGTGGACCTCGCTGTGGTAACCCGGCTCGAAGCAGTTCGGCCTGGTGCATCCGCGGTCGCGGGCGTAGCAGACTATCCGGTGGTCCGCGGAGGCTATGCGCTTGCTGCGGCCGAGGTACAACGGGCGTTCTGAGTGGTCATCGAATACCACGAGGTAGTGAATAGCGTTGGCGGCCAAACGGATCAGATCGCGCATCGGCAGTCGGCCACCGCCGCCGGTTCGTGCCGGCGCAGGCATCGGCAGGGCCGGGTCGCCGACAGCTCGGGCGGCTTGCTCCAGTTCGGCGAGCGTCGTCGTGGCGATCACCGTGACGGGCACTCCGCGGTGCAGCCCCAGTCCGCCTGATGCCAAGGCCTCTTTGAGGCCCAGCTTGAGTCCGTCGTGGCAGCGTTGCTCGGGAGTGCGGGTGTCCCGCTCGTCCGTTGCGCCCTCGACGTCTGGCAGGTGTCGGCCGGGCCGAACCGCGGCAGTCACCGCTTCGAGGTACGAGCGCGTCTCAGGATCAAGCCAACCGGAGAGCCGACTCATCCCGTCCGGCCCCTGCCGACCCAGCGCGAGGCCCCGGCGTCGAGCGCGGTCTTCGTCGGTGAAGTTGCCGTCCGGGTTGAGGCAGTCGGCGATGGTCGCGCCGACCGCGGTGACGAACTGGGCGTCCTGCGTCCTTGCGTGGCGAACCAGCGTTCGTTCGGCGTTGTCCCTGTCCGCGGGGGATACCGACGTCGGCAGCACGTCGAGCGCCCGGCACACCGCGGCGATGTGGTCTTCGCCCACCTCACCGGCCTCCACAGCGGCAGCCAGCCCCGGCAGCTCCGCAGGCAGCGGCGGGCCGGTCAGTGACCGTCGGGGTCGGATGCGCGACGCTACGCGGAACCTGCGCCGGACCTCCCCGGCCGTCAGCCGCAGACGCGACGCGAGCAGATCCCGAACCTTCACGCCGGCTGGGAGCCGGGGGTCGTCCGTCCCGTCGACCGGGTCGGCGATCTCGCCGAACATCCGGTAGGACAGGCCGCGGTTGGTGCGTTGCTGTGCTTCCAGGTGTTCGGCGACCTCGATGCGAAAGGCATTGCCCGCCAGATCGGTACACACCGACCGCAGGCGGTCGTGGGCCGTGTCGATGACCGCGAGCTCCGCGCGCACCTGTTCGTGCACCGCTGCTGCGGTGAGTGGTTCGGCGGCCATACCCATCAATCCAGAGTATCGAACACACGTTCGAATAACCCGAACGAGAAGCCAGTCTGTGGATGAATCGGCGACTGTGGACAACTCTGTGGTCGCCTCGTTCTGCGGCGCCATCCGCGCGCACCGATACTGGTGGTATGGCTGAGGTCTCCGAGGTGGCGCTGGAACCGATCGGGGCGGTTCGCCGCACGCAGGTCGGCAGGGAGGCCACCGAGCCGATGCGTGAGGACATCCGGCTGCTCGGCACGATCCTCGGTGACACGGTGCGCGAGCAGAACGGCGAGCAGGTGTTCGAGCTTGTCGAGCGGGCCCGGGTGGAGTCCTTCCGGGTACGCCGCTCGGAGATCGACCGGGCGCAGCTGGCCCGGTTGTTCGACGGTATCGACATTCACCAGGCCATCCCGGTGATCCGCGCCTTCAGCCACTTCGCGTTGTTGGCCAACGTCGCCGAGGACATCCATCGCGAGCGGCGCCGCGCTGTTCACGTCGCCGCCGGTGAGCCGCAGCCCGACAGCACGCTGGCGGCGACCTATCTCAAGCTGGACGCCGCCGATCTGGCCGCCGATACGGTCGCCGACGCTCTTCGGGGAGCCCTGGTGTCGCCGGTGATCACCGCACACCCGACCGAGACCCGCCGTCGCACCGTGTTCGACACCCAGCACCGCATCACCCAGCTGATGCGGCTGCGACTGCACGGCCAGAGCGAGACCGACGACGGCCGATCGGTCGAGACCGAGCTGCGCCGGCAAATCCTCACCCTGTGGCAGACGGCTCTGATCCGGTTGTCCCGGTTGAAGATTCAGGATGAGATCGAGGTTGGCCTGCGCTACTATCCCGCAGCGCTGTTCGAGGTGATCCCGAAGGTCAATGGCGAAGTGCGTAACGCCCTGCGTGCCCGCTGGCCCGGGGCCGGCCTGCTCGACGAACCGATTCTGCGTCCGGGGTCCTGGATCGGCGGAGACCGCGACGGCAACCCCAATGTCACCGCCGATGTCGTCCGGCTGGCGACCGGCAGCGCCGCGCACGCCGCGCTGGCGCATTACCTGGGGCAGCTGACCAGGCTCGAGCGGGAGCTGTCGATGTCGGCGCGGCTGGTGAAGACCAGCGCCGAGCTGGCTGAACTCGCCGGTCCGTGCGACGAACCGGCACGTGCCGACGAGCCCTACCGCAGGGCATTGCGGGTGGTGCACGCCAGGCTCAGCGCCACCGCCGGAGAAATTCTGGACCGTCGGCCCCAGCACATCGTCGATCTCGGTCTGGAGCCTTACCGGACGGCCGACGAACTTCTGGCCGATCTCGACGTCATCGATGCCTCGCTGCGGGAGCACGGCAGCGCGCTGGTGGCCGACGACCGGTTGGCCCGGCTGCGCGAAGCAGTCGACGTGTTCGGATTCCACCTGTCCGGGTTGGACATGCGGCAGAACTCCGACGTGCACGAGCAGGTCATCGCCGAACTGCTGTCCTGGGCCGGGGTGCACCCCGACTACGCGTCCCTGTCGGAGCCGGAGCGGGTCGACGTGCTCGTCGCGGAACTGGCCACCCGGCGGCCGCTGATTCGCGACGATGCCGCGCTATCCGAGCTGGCACGTAAGGAACTCGACATCGTGTTCGCCGCCGCGCGGGCGGTGCGGGTATTCGGCGCCGAGGCGGTCCCGAACTACATCATCTCGATGTGCCAGTCGGTGTCCGACATGCTCGAGGCGGCGATCCTGCTGAAAGAGGCCGGCTTGCTGGATGTTTCGGGGGAGTCGTACGCCCCGGTCGGCATCGTGCCGCTGTTCGAGACGATCGACGACCTGCAGCGCGGCTCGTCGATCCTGGAGGCGGTGCTGGATCTGCCGCTCTACCGCGCGATGGTGCACGCGCGCGGCGAGAGCCAGGAGGTCATGCTCGGCTACTCCGATTCCAACAAGGACGGTGGCTACCTGGCCGCCAACTGGGCGTTGTACCGGGCCGAGTTGGACCTGGTGGAGTCGGCGCGCAAGACCGGAATCCGGCTGCGACTCTTCCACGGGCGCGGCGGCACCGTGGGCCGCGGGGGCGGCCCGAGTTATGACGCGATCCTGGCGCAGCCTCCGGGGGCGGTACACGGCTCGCTGCGCCTCACCGAACAAGGCGAGGTGATCGCCGCCAAGTACGCCGAGCCTCGGATCGCCCACCGCAACCTCGAAACCCTGCTCGCCGCCACCCTCGAGGCCACCCTGCTCGACGTCGAGGGCCTCGGCGACGACGCCGGCCCGGCCTACGAGGTGCTCGACGAGCTGGCGGCGCGAGCCCATCGCGCCTACGCCGAATTGGTGCACGAGACACCGGGATTCGTCGAGTATTTCAAGGCGTCGACACCGGTCAGCGAGATCGGCTCACTCAACATCGGGAGCCGGCCCACCTCGCGCAAACCCACCACGTCGATCTCCGATCTGCGTGCGATTCCGTGGGTGCTGGCCTGGAGCCAGTCGCGGGTGATGCTGCCCGGCTGGTACGGCACGGGCACCGCCTTCGAGCAGTGGATCGCCGAAGCCGACGGGCGACTGGAAGTCCTCCAGGACCTCTATGTGAAGTGGCCGTTCTTCCGGACCGTGTTGTCGAACATGGCCCAGGTGCTGTCCAAATCCGACATGGGCCTGGCCGCGCGCTACTCCGAACTGGTGGACGACGAGGAGCTTCGAAGTCGGGTGTTCGACAAGATCGCCGCCGAGCACGACCGGACCATTCGGATGCACAAGCTCATCACCGGCCAGGATGACCTGCTCGCCGACAACCCGGCACTGGCCCGGTCGGTGTTCAACCGGTTTCCGTACCTGGAGCCGCTCAACCACTTGCAGGTCGAGCTGTTGCGCCGGTACCGCTCGGGCGATGACGACGAGCTGGTGCAACGGGGCATTCTGTTGACGATGAGCGGGCTGGCGTCGGCGCTGCGCAACAGCGGCTGAGGCGGCCCCCTCTCGGAGGCATTGGAACCGTCGGCTCGCCGGCGCCGTCGAAATCGTCGTGACGCAACCAGATTATGACGTGACCATGGAGAACACCGCGGCGCTGATCGGTCCGCTGCCGCCTGTGGCGCCGCCGGTATTGGCCGACTGGGCGGTCACCGACCCGGATGGCGGCTGGTGGTGACTCGTTGAGCCCAGTTGGGCCGCCGGTCAGCGGCCCGCGCGCCGCACCGCATTGACGACGCCGCGCACGGCCGACTCGGTCGCCGCCAGCGGCGACATCACCGCCTCGCTGAGCCCGACGATGCGTTCCACGCGCCCGACGATGCCCTCGAGGCGGTCGACCACCGCGTTAAGCCGAGGGGCCAGTTCGTCGATGCGGCTCAGCGTCTCGTTGAAGCCCTGGAGGGTCTGCTCGAAGTACTCGAGGGTGCCCTCCATGCCGGACATGGTCTTGTTGAGGTCGGTGAGGGTGTCACTCATCCCGGTCAGCAGGGTGTCCAGTTGGTCGACGGTCACGTCGGCGTTCAGCGCGGCCTGCGCCAGCGTCTTGATCCGGTCGCGGCCCGTGCGGGGTGTCGGCGTCTTGTCGACCATGGGGTCAGTCCGGCAACTTGCTCGCCGCGTCGGCGTCGAGCAGCCACACGGTGGCGTCGCGACCGACGGCGCCGGCCGCGGGGACGTCGGCGGGATCAGCCCCACCAATCGCCGCCGCCACCGCCTCGGCCTTCGCCTCGCCCGACACCACCAGCCAGACTTCGCGGGAGCGCCGCACGGCCGGCAGGGTCAGGGTGATCCGCCTGGGCGGCGGCTTGGGGGAGTCCTCCACGCCGACGACCAGGCGCGTGTTCTCCAGCGTGGCGGGGGAGTGCGGAAACAGCGAGTTGATGTGGCCCTCGGCGCCCATCCCGAGCAGGTGGACGTCGAAGTCCGGTGCGGGCTGGCCGCTTTCGGCGATGTCGGCCAGCGTGTCTGCGTAGGCCGCCGCCGCGGCGTCCAGGTCGTCGCCGTAGTCGCCGTCGCTGGCGGCCATCGCGTGGATGTTGCCGGCCGGGATGTCGATGTGGTCGAGCAGGGCCTCGCGGGCCTGCTTGTCGTTGCGCTCGTCGTCGGATGCCGGCACGAAGCGCTCGTCGCCCCAGAACAGGTGGACCTTCGACCAGTCGATGCCCTCGTCGTGCGCACCGACGTGCTTGAGCAGGCCGATGCCGGTGCCGCCGCCGGTCAAGACGATCAGTGCCTGACCACGCGATGCGATCGCAGCGGTGATCGCCTCGACCAACCGGTCACCGGCGGCGGCGACCAGGGCCGCGGTATCGGGATATGTCTCGACAACAACGCTCACGTGCACTCCCTTCCCTTGGTCAGATGTAGGCGACCTTGTCGATACCGGCCAGCGCTTCGCGATAGATCTCGTCGGCGTCGAGGCGGCGCATGTCCTCGGCCAGGCATTCGCGGGTTTCGCGCCGCGGCAGCGGCAGCAGGGCATCCGGCCGGGCGGTGCGGCTCATCGTGGCTGTCACCCCGTCCTGGGGCCGGCTCAGCGTGATGGTCTGGGTGGGTCGCACCAACTCGACCTTGAGATCGCCGACCGCGCGCTGGACCGGGCCGTCGATCCGGCTGGCCAGCCAGCCGGCCAGAATATCCAGCGCCGGTTCGCTTTTCAGTCCGGACACCAGCGCAGAGGTGATCGGCTCATACGGCGGGGTGTCCAGTGATGACGCCAGCAGCGCGCGCCAGTACGTGATCCGGCTCCAGGCCAGATCGGTGTCACCCGCGGTGTAGCCCCCTAGCCGGCCCTTGATCGACGCCAGCGGATCATCGGATCCGGTCGCGTCGGTGATCCTGCGAATCGCCAAGCGGCCCAAGGGATCCTGGGCCGGAACTTCGGGTGCGGAACCGGGCCACCAGGCCACCACCGGAGTGTCCGGCAACAGGAACGGCAGCACGACACTGCTGGCATGGCCCGACAGCGGACCGGAGATGCGGAGTACCACCACTTCGCCGGCGCCGGCGTCGCCACCGACCCGCAGCTGACCGTCGAGACGCGCGTCGGAGGCGAGGCGGTCCCCGGGCACCACCACGATGATCCGGCAGGGGTGCTCCCGGCTGGCCGAGACGGCAGCGTCGATGGCGTCCTCGACGAGTTCGTCGCTGTCCGGTGCGACGACCAGGGTCAGCACCCGGCCCAGGGTGATCGCGCCGCCTTCTTCGCGGAGTGCGGTGATCTTCTTGTTGAGATCGTTCGTCGTCGTGTCGGGCAGGTCGACGATCATCGGCGCCGCTCCTCCTCATCGCTCGTGCCTCGCTCTGCATCGTCGCCGGCGCGGATCATGGGCGTCTCCATTCCCGGCCTGAGCGCTGCAGCATCTCCGACGCCGAATCCGGACCCCAGGTGCCTGACTCGTATGGGTTGGGCTTGCCGTGGCTGGCCCAATAGTCGAGCACGGGATCGAGTATCTCCCAGGATAATTCGACTTCGGCGTTGACCGGGAACAGCGAGGGCTCGCCGAGCAGCACGTCGAGGATCAGCCGCTCGTAGGCCTCGGGAGAGTCCTCGGCGAAGGCGGAGCCGTAGGAGAAGTCCATGTTGACGTCGCGCACCTCCATGGTGCTGCCGGGCACCTTGGAGCCGAACCGCAGCGTGATCCCCTCGTCGGGCTGAACCCGGATGACGAGGGCGTTCTTGCCGAGCTCCTCGGTCATGGTGGCATCGAACGGCAGGTGCGGCGCCCGCTTGAACACCAATGCGATCTCGGTGACCCTGCGGCCCAACCGCTTTCCGGTCCGCAGATAGAACGGCACCCCGGCCCACCTACGGGTGTCGACATCGAGGGTGATCGCGGCGTAGGTCTCGGTGGTGGAGTCCTTGGAGAACCCTTCCTCGTCGAGCAGGCCGACGACCTTCTCGCCGCCCTGCCAGCCGGCCGTGTACTGCCCCCGGGACGTGGTCAGGTCCAGCGGCTGGGCCAGCCGCACTGCCGAGAGCACCTTGATCTTCTCGGCCTTGACCTCGTCGGGGTGGAAGCTCACCGGCTCTTCCATCGCGGTCAGCGCCAGCAGTTGCAGCAGATGGTTCTGGATGACGTCGCGGGCGGCGCCGATACCGTCGTAGTAGCCGCCGCGCCCGCCCAGGCCGATGTCCTCGGCCATCGTGATCTGGACACTGTCGACGTAGTGGCTGTTCCAGATCGGTTCGAACAGCTCGTTGGCGAAGCGCAGCGCCAGAATGTTCTGCACCGTCTCCTTGCCGAGGTAGTGGTCGATGCGAAAGACCGACTGCTCCGGGAAGACGCTGTTGACCACCTTGTTGAGTTCGATGGCGCTCTGCAGGTCGTGGCCGAACGGCTTCTCGATCACCACCCGGCTCCAGCGGCCCTCCTGCGGCCGGGCCAGGCCCGACTTCCGCAGCTGTTCGCAGACCTGCGGGAAGGCCTTGGGGGGAATCGAAAGGTAGAAGGCGTGGTTGCCGCCGGTGCCGCGCTCGACATCGAGCTTCTCCAACGTCTCGGCCAGTCGGCCGAACGCCTTCTCGTCGTCGAAGGTGCCCTGCACGAAGCGGAACCCTTCGGCCAGCCGGTCCCACACCTCCTGGCGGAACGGTGTGCGCGCGTGCTGACAGACCGCGTCGTGGACGATCGCGCCGAAATCCTCATCGGCCCAATCCCGTCGGGCGAATCCGACCAGCGAGAACGACGCCGGCAGCAGACCCCGGTTGGCCAGGTCGTAGATCGCCGGCATCAGCTTCTTGCGGGCCAGGTCGCCGGTGACACCGAAGATCACCACGCCACACGGGCCGGCGATCCGCGGCATGCGCTTGTCGCGTTTGTCGCGCAGCGGATTGTGCCAGTCGGAGGGTGCCGGTGCGCTCACACCGGGGACGGGTTGGTCGGAACCAGTCATTTCGACTTGTCGTCGAGCTGACCCTGGGTCGCGTCCAGCAGTTCCTGCCAGGACTTCTCGAACTTCTCGACGCCCTCGTTCTCGAGAACCAGGAACACGTCGCGCAGGTCGATGCCGATGGCCTCGAGCTTGTCGAACACCTCCTGGGCCTGCGCGCCGGTGCCGGTGATGGTGTCACCGGTGACCACGCCGTGATCGGCCACCGCGTCCAGCGTCTTCTCCGGCATGGTGTTGACGGTGTTGGGCCCCACCAACTCGGTGACGTAGAGGGTGTCGGAGTAGTCCGGGTTCTTCACGCCGGTCGAGGCCCACAACGGACGCTGCACCCACGCGCCGGCCTCGGCGAGCGGGGCGTACCGCTTTCCGCCGACGAAGACTTCTTCGTAGGCCGCATACGCCAGCCGGGCGTTGGCGACTCCGGCCTGCCCGCGCAGGGCCAACGCTTCCTTGGTGCCGATCTTCTCCAACCGCTTGTCGATTTCGGTGTCCACCCGGGACACGAAGAACGATGCGACCGAGTGGATGGTGTTCAAGTCGTGGCCGGCCTTCTTGGCGGCCTCGAGGCCGCCAAGGTAGGCGTCCATCACCGCGCGATGCCGCTCGACGGAGAAGATCAGCGTGACGTTGACCGAGATGCCCTCGGCCAGTACCGCGGTGATCGCCGGCAGGCCCGCCTCGGTGGCGGGAATCTTGATCAACAGGTTCGGCCGATCGACGATCTTCCACAGCTCGATCGCCTGCTGGGTGGTCTTGTCGGTCTCGTGGGCCAGCCGCGGGTCCACCTCGATCGACACCCGGCCATCGATGCCGTCGGAGGCTTCCCACTGCGGGCGCAGCACGTCGCAGGCCTCGCGGACGTCGTCGGTGGTGACCGTGCGGATGGTGGCGTCGACGTCGGCGCCCCGCTCGGCGAGCTCGGCCACCTGGTCGTCATAGGCGGTGCCCGCCGACAGCGCCGCCTGGAAGATCGACGGGTTGGTGGTGACGCCCACGACGCTGCGGGTGTCGATGAGCTCCTTCAGGTTGCCCGTCCGCAGCCGGGTGCGGGACAGGTCGTCGAGCCAGACGGAAACCCCCGCCGCGGAAAGCGCCGCGAGGTTGGGATTCTGTGCCATGGGAGGTTCTCCTAGGTGTGGGAGTTAGTGTCGGTGTGGGAGTTAGTTGTCGATCGTCCGTTCCGCGGCGGCGGCGACGGCCTGGGGAGTGAAGCCGAACTCGCGGAAGAGCGTCTTGTCGTCGGCCGACTCGCCGTAGTGCTCGATCGAGACGATCTCACCGGTGTCTCCGACGATCTTGTACCAGGACTGGGCTATCCCCGCCTCCACGGCGACCCGGGCCGAGACGTCCGGCGGCAGCACACTGTCGCGATATTCCTGCGGCTGCGACTCGAACCACTCGACGCACGGCATGGACACCACGTAGGCCTGAATATCCTTCTCCGCCAACAGTTTCTGTGCCTCCACCGCGAGTTGCAGCTCGGAGCCGGTGCCGATGATGATGACGTCGGCATCATCGGCGGGATTGCCGCCGCCCAGTACGTAGCCGCCGCGTGCGACGCCTTCGGCGCTGGTGCCCTCGAGTACCGGGATGCCCTGTCGGGTCAGGATGAAACCGACCGGCCCGCTGCCGTTGCCGCGCGCGATGATGGTGCGCCACGCGTAGGCGGTCTCGTTCGGGTCCCCGGGACGCACCACCGACAGCTTCGGGATGGCCCGCAACGCCGCGAGATGCTCGATCGGCTGGTGGGTGGGCCCGTCCTCGCCGAGGCCGATCGAGTCGTGGGTCCAGATGTAGATGGTGTCGATGTCCATCAGCGACGCCAGCCGCACCGCGGGACGCATGTAGTCGGAGAACTGCAGGAACGTGCCGCCGAAGGCGCGGGTCGGGCCGTGCAGCACGATGCCGGACAGGATCGAGCCCATCGCGTGCTCGCGGATGCCGAAGTGCAGCACCCGGCCGTACCAGTCGGCGGTGAAGTCCGCGGTGGAGATCGACGGCGGCCCGAACGACTTCACGCCCTTGATGGTCGTGTTGTTACTGCCGGCCAGATCGGCTGAGCCGCCCCACAATTCGGGCAGCTTCGGCGCCACGTCGTTGAGCACCTGGCCGAAGGCGGCGCGGGTGGCCACCGCCTTGGAGCCCGGCTCCCAATAGGTGATGTCGGCGTCCCAGCCGTCGGGCAGTTCCTGGGCCAGCAGCCGGTCCAGCAGCGCCTTGCGCTCGGGTTCGCGCTGCGCCCAGGCGTCGAAGTCGGACTGCCACTTCTCGTGGGCCTCGCGGCCCCGTTCCACCAGCTTGCGGGTGTGTTCGATGACCTCGTCGCGCACCTCGAAGGTCTTGTCCGGGTCGAAGCCCAGCACCTGCTTGGTGGCGGCCACCTCCTCGTCGCCCAGCGCCGAGCCGTGCACCCCGCCGGTGTTCATCTTGGTCGGCGCGGGATAGCCGATGATGGTGCGCACCGCGATGAATGACGGCTTGTCGATGACCTTCTTGGCCTCCGCGATCGCCGCTTCGATCCCGGCCACGTTCTCGCCGCCCTCGACCTCCTGCACATGCCAGCCGTAGGCCCGGTAGCGCTCCGGGGTGTCCTCCGAGAGCGCGATGTTGGTGTCGTGCTCGATCGAGATCTGGTTGCGGTCGTAGAACACGATCAGGTTCCCGAGCTGCTGGGTGCCGGCCAGCGACGAGGCCTCGCTGGTCACGCCCTCCTCGATGTCGCCGTCGGAGGCGATGCAGTAGATGTAGTGGTCGAACGGGCTGGTGCCCGCCGGGGCGTCCGGGTCGAACAGGCCGCGCTCGTAGCGGGCGGCCATCGCCATCCCGACCGCCGAGGCCAGGCCCTGACCGAGCGGGCCGGTGGTGATCTCCACGCCGAGGGTGTGCCGGAACTCCGGGTGGCCCGGGGTCTTGGAGCCCCAGGTGCGCAGCGACTCGATGTCGGAGAGCTCCAGCCCGAACCCGCCGAGGTACAGCTGCAGATAGAGGGTGAGGCTGCTGTGCCCGCAGGACAGGATGAACCGGTCGCGGCCGAGCCAGTGGGTGTCGCTCGGGTCGTGCCGCATGACCCGCTGGAACAGCGAGTAGGCCAGCGGCGCCAGGCTCATCGCCGTGCCGGGGTGCCCGTTGCCGACCTTCTGCACCGCGTCGGCGGCCAGCACCCGCACCGTGTCGACGGCCAGGGAGTCGAGCTCGGTCCAGTCGTCGGGATGATGCGGCTGGGTCAGCGCGGAAATTTCTTCGAGTGTGGTCACAAGCGCACTCCTGGCGTCCTCGGATCGACTGGCAAGCTAGTCCTCCCTAACCCTAGTGCTGGACGGCCGGTGGCCGCAGAGCGCTCGCAGAGTCTGTTCTCGCCCCACGCCGGCAACCTTGCCGCAGGGTTACCCGCAGGTGAAGGATTACTCCGCGAACCCCGTCGCGGCGGCGGAATCGCCGCGAATCGCCCCTTCGGTACCGGCCTGGGGGTGCCCCGGTCTACCATCGTGCGTAGTAGACGCGGAGCGTTGCTGTTCGTGAGGAGTTAACTGCGTGAGCATTCGTGACGGCCACCTCGTCGATGGGGCGCCGCACCGGATCCGGACCACGCTCCTCGGCTATCTGTCCCTGACCAAACCGCGCGTGATCGAGCTGCTGCTCGTCACCACCATCCCGGCCATGCTGCTGGCCAACCGCGGCACCGTCGACCCGTTGCTGATCCTGAACACCCTGTTCGGTGGCACTGCTCGCGGCGGCGGGCGCCAACACGCTGAACTGTGTCGCCGACGCCGACATCGACAAGCTGATGAAGCGCACCGAGCGCCGGCCGCTGGCCCGGGCCACCGTGCCCCGGGGCCATGCGCTGATCTTCGGCCTGGCGCTGTCGGTCGGTTCGTTCTTCTGGCTCTGGTGGACGACCAACATGCTCTCGGCCCACCTGGCCGGTGCCACCATCGCGTTCTACGTGCTGGTCTACACGCTGCTGCTGAAGCGGCGCACCTCGCAGAACGTGGTGTGGGGTGGTGCCGCCGGCTGTATGCCGGTGATGATCGGCTGGTCGGCGGTCACCGACACCATCGCCTGGCCGGCCGTGGTGATGTTCCTGATCATCTTCTTCTGGACACCGCCGCATACCTGGGCGCTGGCCATGCGCTACAAGGAGGACTATCGGGCCGCCGGCGTGCCGATGCTTCCGGCGGTGGCCACCGAACAGCAGGTGACCAAGCAGATCCTGATCTACACCTGGCTGACCGTGCTCGCCACGCTGGCGCTGGCCCCGGCCGCCGGCTGGCTCTACACCGCGGTGGCGGTGCTGGCCGGCGCCTGGTTCCTGACCATGGCCCACCAGCTGCATGCCGGGGTACGGCGCGGCGACCCGGTCAAACCGCTGCGGCTGTTCCTGCAGTCGAACAACTACCTGGCCGTGCTGTTCCTCGCGCTGGCGGTCGACTCGGCGATCGGGTTGCCGACGATCTTCGGCTGAGCTCTACGGCAGCAGCACGATCGAGCCCGTGGTCTTGCGGCCCTGCAGGTCGGTGTGCGCCCGGGCGGCCTCGGCCAGCGGATAGTGCCCGCCGACCGTGATCGTGATGGAGCCGTCGGCAATCGCGTCGAGCAGTTCACCGGCGCGCCAGGCGAACTCGTCGGCCGTCCGGGTGTAGTGCGCGAGATTGGGCCGGGTCAGGAAGACCGATCCGGCGGCGTTGAGCCGCTGCGGGTCGACCGGGGGGACCGGGCCACTGGCCGCACCGAACAGGGCCAGCGTGCCGCGGATCGCCAGGCTGGCCAGGCTGGCTTCGAAGGTCGACTTGCCCACCCCGTCGTAGACGGCGGCGACCCCGTGGCCGTTGGTCAGTTCACGGATCGTGGCGGCGAACTCGCCGGCATCCTCCGGATAGTCCAGCACCTCGACCGCCCCGGCCTGCCGGGACAACTCGGCCTTGGCGGGGGTGGAGGCGGTGGTGATGACGCGCGCGCCCAGGCTGGTCGCCCACTGAGTCAGGATCAGGCCGACGCCGCCGGCCCCGGCGTGCAGCAGGACGTAGTCGCGTGGCTGCACCTGGTACACCGACTTGATCAGATAGTGCGCCGTCATACCCTTCAGCAGCGCCGAAGCGATCGCGTCGGACTGCACAGTCTCGGGTACGTAGGCCACGAAATCGCTTGGCGCCGTGCAATAGTCGGCGTAGGCGCCGGCCGCGTTGGCGGTGACCACCCGGTCGCCGACGTTGATGGCGGCCACCTCGTCACCCACCGCCGCGACCGTCCCACACACCTCGGAGCCGAGGACGAAAGGCAGCTCACGCGGGTACTGGCCGGACCGGAAGTACGTGTCGATGTAGTTGACGCCGATGGCGTCGGCCGCGATGAGCACCTCGTCGGGGCGAGGGGAGGGCGTCGGTTTCTCGACGTAGGTCAGGACCTCAGGACCGCCCGTCTCGGCGACTTCGATTGCGTGCATGTCACTATCATCCCCGGTGTGAAGTCCGCATGAAGCTGGCCCGCCCCGATGTGTTCCATCCCCGGATCGTGCTGGCCGGATGTCCGCAGCTGGTCGACGGTGACGGCGACGACGCGGGCCTGGTCGAGGCGCTGCGCCGCCGCGGTCTGCACGCGCGCTGGCTGTCCTGGGACGACCCGCAGACCGAGGACGCCGATCTGGTGATCCTGCGGGCCACGTGGGACTACGCCGAGCGTCGCGACGAGTTCCTGGCCTGGTCCCTCCGGGTGCGCAACCTGATCAATGCTCCCGCCGTGGTGGCGTGGAACAGCGACAAGCGCTACCTGGCGGACCTGGCCCGGGCCGGGGTGCCCACGGTGCCGTCGTCGTTCTTCGCCCCCGGTGAGAAGGTCCGCGTGCCGCGGGGCGAAGTGGTGGTCAAACCCGCCATCGGCGCCGGTTCGGTGGGCGCCGGGCGTTTCAGCGCGCCTGCCGACGCCCGCGCGCACGCGGCGGCGCTGCACGCCGACGGTCGCACCGTCCTGGTCCAGCCCTACGACGCTCGGGTGGAGGACGGCGAGACGGCGCTGGTGTTCCTCGGCGGCGAGCAGTCGCACGGCTTCATCAAGGGCCCGATGCTCCCGCCGCAGGGCCGGCTGCCCAGATTGGACGGCTCGGGCACCTTCGCCGAGGAGCAGCTGTGGCCGGCTGATCCGGACTTCGCGCTGTGGGACGTCGGCCACGCGGCCCTGGACGCGGCCTGCGCTCGGCTCGGGATCGGAAAGGCGGAGCTGCTCTACGCGCGGGTGGACCTCATCGGCGATGCCGGCGACGCGGTCGTGCTCGAACTCGAACTCGTCGAACCCTCGCTCGGCTGGCGCCAACTCGACGAGCAGAGCCGGTCGCTGCAGCAGCGCCAGTTCGCGGTGTGCGTGGAGTCAGCTCTGGATCGGCTCGGGCTCGGTCCGCTGTCGCATCGACGCCCATAGCGCGGCGGTGGCCGCGGTGCAGGCGGCCGCACCGGCCACGTGGACGGCGACCAGGGCGGCGGGAACGCCGGTGAAGAACTGCACCGCACCGACCATGCCCTGTAGGCAGACCAGGACCACCAGGACCACTAGCCGGATGGTCACCGGACGCGGCGCCCGCACGGCCAGCAACCCGAAACCGAGTCCGACGAGCAGCGCGAGGTAGGCGGTCACCAGCGACGAGTGCCGGTACACCAACGTGACGATGTCCAATCCCAGCCGCGGCACCGGCGCGGTCACGCTCTTGTCGCCGGCGTGAGGTCCGGCTCCGGTCACCATCGTGCCGGTCACCAGGACGACCGACAGTGCGAGCCCGCTGAGAAATGTCAGCTGCCGCAACGGTTTCGGTGCCACATCCGTCGGAATGCCGTCATCGGGCTGGCCGATCTTGACGTAGAGCAGAGTGGCCAGCCAGACCATCGTCATCGACGCCAGCAGGTGGATCGCGACGGTCCACCACAGCAGGCCGGTGAGCACCGTGATGCCGCCGATCACCGCCTGCAGCACGGTCGAGGCCGGCATCAGCCAGGCGTAGATCAGCACCTCGCGCCTGCGCCGGGCCCTGGTGACCGCCAGCACGGCGAGGATCGCGGTGATGACGACCGCGAAGGTGATCATTCGATTACCGAACTCGACCGCCTGATGGATACCGGGGACTTCCGCGTGCGGTTCCGGGACGAAGCTGCCAGGAAAACACTGCGGCCAGGTGGGGCAGCCCAGCCCGGACGCCGTGACGCGCACGATCGCGCCGGTGACGGAGATACCGCCCTGGGTCAGGATGACGGCGGCCGCGATGAGGCGCTGGGTGCGCAGGCTGGGCAGTGGCAACAGGTCCACCGCCCGCAGGAACAACCGACCGACGGGCACGGCCCGATCGTAGAGGACGCCTAACTACGGAACGTAGTAGGGAGGGGACAGGTCATCGACACGCGGCGAAGGGGACCAGGACCTCGTCGACGAGCCGGATCGCCAGTTCGTCGGAGATCGGGTCGCCGGTGATCAGCAGACGGTGCCAGAGCACGCTCTGACCGAGCTCGCGGGCGATGTCGATCGGAACGTCCGCCCGGACCTCACCCCGGGCGATCCCGCGTTTCAGGAGCGCCGCCATCTGGTCTTTTCGCCAGCCGATGACGTCCGTGCGGAATGCCTCGGCCAGAGCGGGGTCCTGCGTCGCCGCGGCGATGACGGCCTTCAGCGCCGGTCCTTCCGGGCCGGTGAACAGTGTGACCCAGCCCTGCAGGACGGCGAGCATGTCGCCGCGATAGCTGCCGGTGTCGGCGCTGGGGATCGCCGCGGTCGCGGTGCGAAGCAGAGTGTCGCGCAACATCGTCGCCCCGTCGGGCCAGCGTCGGTAGAGCACCGCCTTGCTGGTGCCGGCGGCGGCCGCCACGGCCTCCATCGTCACGCCCGCGGCCCCACGCTCGGCCAGGACGACGAGGACCGCCGAGCGGATGGCCTCGTCCAACTCGGCGCCGCGGCGGCGTCGCATGGAAACCTCCCGGTCGAAAATTTAGGAAACGTTTGCGTTTCTTCCCGGGTCATCGTAACCTTCAATACTAAGAGACGATACCGTATCTTAAATTGACGATCGGAGGTCGCGATGTCCTTGCCCCTGCTCTTTCCCCTGCGTTCCGTCGACTCTGCCGTGGTGCGTTACGCCACCGGGTCACACCGAAGGCGTCGGGTGACCATCGATCACCGACCGCTGCCGGGGGTGACGCCGGCCATGCTGCTGGACTGGTTCAGTCACCTCGGCGAGACCATGGTGTACGGCGGTCAGGTCGTCGATCGCTACCTGGCCTGGCATCCGATCGACCACATCCGCTGGGAACTGGCCAGGCCTGCCCCCGGCGGCGGCGCGGCGGAGGGCGCGAAATTTCGCATCGTGGAGAAGTTCGCCGGCCGAGACGATTTCGCCGTCGACGTCGTCGACCGCGTGGAGAAGTTGGACGAGACCGGAATCAGGCTGGTACAGCGCATCGGTGGTGTGATCGTCTTCCAACTGGAGCACACGTGGTCGGCAGGCCCCGACGGCGCTCACTACGTCACCGTATTGGACCTTGGGGCGCGCTCAGCGCCTATGGCGCCGGTGAACTACGTCCTCACCCGCCGACTTCCCGACAACATGGTCAGGGCGTGGGTGCGCCACAACATCGAGGAAGTCGGTCAACTCGAGTACCTGCTGCCAGGCCTCCATGCGCCGGCCGGAGTTGCGGTCAGGTGAACCGGAACCAGCGCAGCGCGGCCAGCGCCGATACCCCACCCCACACCGCGAGCACGGCCACGCCGAGCCAGTCGACCGACAGCGACATCGCCTGAGACAGCGCTTCGGTCAGCGCCCCCGACGGCGTCAGCCGGGCCACCCAGGTCACGGCCCGCGGGATCGTGCCGGTCTCCAGGGTCAGAGCGCCCAGCCCCGCGAAGACGAACCACAGCAGGTTCGCGACGGCGAGCACGATCTCGGCCCGCAACGTCCCGCCCAGCAGCAGGCCCATCGCCACGAATCCGGCGGTGCCCAGCGCGATGATCACCGCGCCCAGCAGCAGTCCGGCGGGATGCGGGCGCCAGCCCAGCGCCAGGCCGATCCCGCCGAGCAGGATCGCCTGCAGGAACACCACGGTCACCACCGCGAGCGCCTTGCCGGCGATGATGCCCCACACCGGCAGCGCGGTGGCTCCCAGCCGTTTGAGCGCGCCGTAGCGGCGGTCGAACGCCACGGCGATCGCCTGCCCGGTGAACGCGGTGGAGATCACCGCCAGGGCCATGATCGCGGGGACGAAGACTCCCACCCGGTGCGGGCCGAAGGAGCCGAACGGCAACAGGGTCAGCCCCACCAGCAGGGTGATCGGTATGAACATCGTCAGCAGCAGTTGTTCACCGTTGCGCAGCAGCAGCTTGAGTTCCAGGCCGTACTGGGCGGCCAGCATCCGCGGCACCGTGTTCGGGCGGGGATCGGCGCTGAACGTGCCGGCCGGAAAGAGCTCGGTCATGAGCGCAACTCCTTGCCGGTGATGTCGAGGAACACGTCTTCGAGGCTGCGCTGCTCGACGCGGACGTCGGTGGCCAACACATTGAGCCGTGCGCACCAGGCGGTGACGGTCGCCAGCACCTGCGGGTCGATCTTGCCCTCGACGAGGTACTCCCCGGGTGCGATCTCCCTGGCCGAATAGTCCTCCGGCAGTGCGGCGATCAGCAGCGACAGGTCCAGGCGCCGGGGCGCGCTGAACCGCAACTGGTCCTCGGCGCCGCTGTGCATCAACTCCGCGGGAGTGCCGGCGGCGACGGCCGAGCCGCGATCGATGATGACGATCCGGTCGGCGAGCTCCTCGGCTTCCTTGAGCTGATGGGTGGTGAGCACCACCGTCACGCCGTCGCGCCGCAGCGCGTCGATCAACTCCCACACCACGAGCCGCGCGTGCGCGTCCATGCCCGCGGTGGGCTCGTCGAGGAACACCAGTTCGGGCCGGCCCACCAGGGCGCAGGCCAGCGCGAGTCGTTGCTGCTGGCCGCCGGACAGGCGGCGGTAGGTGGTGCGGGCGGCTTCGGTGAGCCCGAGGGTGTCCAGCAGCCAGGCAGGATCCAGCGGGTTGGCGCTGTAGGACGCCACAAGCTTCAGCATCTCCCCGGCGCGGGCCGCGGGGTAGCCGCCACCACCCTGCAGCATGACACCGATGCGCTCGCGGACCTGGGCGTTGTCGGCGATCGGATCCAGGCCGAGCACCTCGATGGTGCCGCCATCGGGCTTGACGAAGCCCTCGCACATCTCCACGGTGGTGGTCTTGCCCGCGCCGTTGGGTCCGAGCAGGGCCAGCACCTCGGCAGCGTTCACCTCGAGGTCGAGGTCGGACACCGCCACCGTCGACCCGTAGCGCTTGGACACCCCGCGCAGCCGCACGGGGATGGAGGGGCCGGAACTCACGGGGACTCAGCGTAGGCGTCCGGAGCCGGGCGCGGCTCGGGCGGCTGTGGTGACGGTTCGCTGACGGGTGTGGTCTCGGGTTCCTGACCGCTGAATATCTCGTGGGTGCCGGGCACGCGGCGCCAGGGCAGCCGGTTGAACGTCAGGGCGATGAGAAGCAGCACGATCACCGCGCTGGCCAGCGTTGCGTCGATGATCTGGAACAGCGCGAAGCGGTCCCCATTCGCGGTGGGGCCGAAGATTCCGACGATCAGGGTGACGGCGATCGTGGCGATGCGGAACCCGGGCCGGGTGGCCCACGCCGCCAGCGGGATGATCGCCCAGAGCAGGTACCAGGGCTGGACCACGGGGAAGAGCAGCACCGTGGCGCCCAGCGCCACACCGAGGCCACCGACCGGGTGCAGCCGGCCGCGCAGCACCGCCAGCAGCAGCCACGTCACCGTGATGGTGATGATCAACACACCCATCGCGCGGGTCAGCGACAGCACCGCGGTGGTGTGGTCACCCAGCCCGAGCAGGATCCCGACCTGACCGGTGCCCAGCGCGAGCAGCGTCGGCGGCGACATCCAGCTGCGCACCACGTTCGCGGTACCCAGGGTGAACAACCAGCCGAAGCCCAGCCCGCTGATCCAGCCGATGATCGCCATCACCGCCACCGACAGCGACACCAGCAGCGTGCTCGCCAGCAGAAAAGCCTTGATCGTGCCGCCCCAGCGACACGCGAGTGCCATCGCCACGAAGCCCAACGCCAGCAGCCCCGGCAGCTTGACCTGCGACGACATCGAGATCAGGACCACTCCGGCCAGCAGCAGGGCTGCCGAAGTCCAGTCCTCGCGCCCGCGCGGCCAGTGCGCCGACCTGGAGGCCAGGTTGATCCCGCGCAGGGCGAACTCGGTGCCCGTCAGCATCAACCCGAGCATCAGCGCCTCGTTGTGGATGCCGGCCACCAGGTGCATCAGCAGCAGCGGGTTGGCCGCGCCCAGCCACAGCGCGCTCACCTCGGCTACCCCGCAGCGCCGGGCCAGCCGCGGCGTGGCCCAGACGATCAGCCCCACCCCGATCAGCACGACCACCCGGTGGCACAACACCGCAGCGACGATGTTCTCCCCGGTCAGCGCCGAGATGCCGCGGCCGATCCACAGGAACAGCGGGCCGTACGGTGCCGGCGTCTCCCGCCACAGGCTCGGCACGGACAGGGTGAACACGTGATCCAGGCCCAGTCCGGGCGCCGGGCCCACCTGGTACGGGTTCAGCCCGATCCGGGCGATCTGGCTCTGCGCGAGGTAGGAGTAGACGTCCTTGCTGTACATCGGGGGCGCGATCAGCAGCGGCACCATCCACAGCAGCAGGGTGCGGTCCAGTTGGCTGCGCGACATCCGCCGGCTTCCCAGCGCGAAGCGGCCCAGCATCAACCAGGCCAGCGCCATCATCACCGCGCCGGTGGTGGTCATCGTCAGTGAAACGGTCTGGATCCGGGACGGCAGGTTGAGCAGTCGGACCCCGAAGGTGGGGTCCTGCACGACGGGCCGGGCGCCGGCGCCCAGGGCGCCGATGCCCATCAATACCGTGCCGGTCGCGCCGAACAGCCGGGTGCGCCGCATCGCGCGGTATTCGATGGCGTTGAGGGGCGAGCCCACGGTGCGTTCGTCGCCGTGCAGGCGGGCGATCGACGAACTCAGCGATGTGTTGGCGAGCTGCCACCACAGCACTCTAACCGCCGGGCCCGCCCGCACCGCCCCAGCTGAGGGTCCCCTTGCTTTACCTGCTCTCCCTAATTGCGTCACACTGGTGTTGTGAAAATCCCGTCCGAGGTGTACCCCGGTGCCTGCCACCGGTGCTGCCGCGCATGACGGCCGGACGCGGAGCGCGATCGTGCGGCTGCTGCTGGAATCGGGATCGATCACGGCGGCGGAGATCGGGCACCGGCTCGGCATCTCGGCCGCCGGCGTCCGGCGTCACCTCGATGCGCTGATCGACGCGGGCGACGCCGAGGCCAACGCCGCGGCGGCGTGGCAGCAGTCCGGCCGGGGCCGGCCCGCCAAGCGCTACCGGCTGACGCCGGCCGGGCGCGCCAAACTCGAGCACACCTATGACGACCTGGCCTCGGCCGCCATGCGCCAGCTGCGTGAGATCGGCGGCGAAGAGGCGGTGCGGACCTTCGCGCGGCGGCGCATCGACAGCATCCTGGCGGGAGTGGCCGACGGTCCCGACGACGTCGAGTCCACGGCAGACCGGTTGGCCGATGCGTTGACGCAGGGCCGGTTACGCGACCACCACGACGAAGGTGCGCGGGCCGATGCAGGGCATCCAGATCTGTCAGCACCACTGCCCGGTTTCGCATGTGGCCGAGGAGTTCCCGGAGCTGTGCGAGGCCGAACAGCAGGCCATGTCGCGAAGTGCTCGGCACCCACGTGCAGCGGCTGGCCACCATCGTCAACGGCGACTGCGCCTGCACCACCCACGTGCCGGTCACACCGGCACACCCCTGACCACCACACCTTCGGCGCACAGCCCGCGCCGAAGCCACCACGATCGACTAAGGAGCGTCGCATGACGACTCACACCGGATACCAAGCGCCGAGCCGCTCAGCCAAGAGGAGGCCATCGCCTCGCTGGGCAATTACGGCTATGGCTGGTCGGACTCCGACGTCGCGGGCGCCAGCGCGCAGCGCGGCCTGTCCGAGGCCGTGGTGCGCGACATCTCGGCGAAGAAGAGCGAGCCGGAGTGGATGCTCGACGTCCGCCTCAAGGCGCTGCGCACCTTCGGCAAGAAGCCGATGCCGAACTGGGGGTCCAACCTCGAGGGCATCGACTTCGACAACATCAAGTACTTCGTGCGCTCCAGCGAGAAGCAGGCCGCGACGTGGGATGACCTGCCCGCGGACATCAAGAACACCTATGACCGGCTCGGCATCCCCGAGGCGGAGAAGCAACGCCTGGTCTCCGGTGTCGCCGCGCAGTACGAGTCCGAGGTCGTCTACCACTCGATCCGTGAGGATCTGGAGGCGCAGGGCGTGATCTTCCTCGACACCGACACCGCGCTGAAGGAGCACCCGGAGCTCTTCAAGCAGTACTTCGGCACGGTCATCCCGGCCGGGGACAACAAGTTCTCCGCGCTGAACACGGCGGTGTGGTCGGGCGGCTCGTTCATCTATGTGCCGAAGGGCGTGCACGTCGACATCCCGCTGCAGGCCTACTTCCGCATCAACACCGAGAACATGGGCCAGTTCGAGCGGACCCTGATCATCGTCGACGAGGATGCCTACGTGCACTACGTCGAGGGCTGCACCGCGCCGATCTACAAGTCGCGACTCGCTGCACTCGGCGGTGGTGGAGATCATCGTCAAGCCGGGCGGCCGGTGCCGCTACACGACCATCCAGAACTGGTCGAACAACGTCTACAACCTGGTCACCAAGCGGGCCCGTGCCGAGGCCGGCGCCACCATGGAGTGGGTCGACGGCAACATCGGCTCCAAGGTCACGATGAAGTACCCGGCGGTGTGGATGACCGGCGAGCACGCCAAGGGCGAGGTGCTCTCGGTGGCGTTCGCCGGCGAGGGCCAGCACCAGGACACCGGGGCCAAGATGCTGCACCTGGCGCCGAACACGTCGAGCAACATCGTGTCGAAGTCGGTCGCCCGCGGCGGTGGCCGCGCGTCCTACCGCGGCCTGGTTCAGGTCAACAAGGGCGCGCACGGATCGCGTTCCAGCGTGAAATGCGATGCGCTGCTAGTCGACACGATCAGCCGCAGCGACACCTACCCCTACGTCGACATCCGCGAGGACGACGTCACGATGGGCCATGAGGCCACCGTGTCGAAGGTCAGCGCCGATCAGCTGTTCTACCTGATGAGCCGCGGCATGACCGAGGACGAGGCGATGGCCATGGTGGTGCGCGGCTTCGTCGAGCCGATCGCCAAGGAACTGCCGATGGAGTACGCGCTCGAGCTGAACCGGCTGATCGAGCTGCAGATGGAAGGCGCGGTCGGCTGATGTCGAATCTGCACGAGGCGGTCGGAGGGTTCAGCCCTCATCGCCGCCAACAAGGGTGAGCAGTTCGCCTCCTTCGACGTCGACGCCTTCGAGGTGCCCGGGGGCCGCGACGAGACTCTGGCGGTTCACCCCGCTCAAGCGGCTGCGCGGGCTGCACGACGGCTCCGCGCCCGCCACCGGCACCGCCGACATCACCGTCTCCGGACAGTCCGGAGTCATCGTCGAGACCGTCCGGCGCGGCGACGAGCGGCTTGGGCAGGGCGGGGTACCCGCTGATCGCGTTGCGGCCCAGGCCTTCTCGTCGTTCAACGAGGCGACGATCGTCACCGTGGCGCGCGACACCAAGGTCGCCGAGCCGATCGAGATCCGCATCACCGGACCGGGTGCCGGCGCGACCGCCTACGGCCACCTGCAGATCCGGACCGAGCGAACTCGCCGAGGCGGTCGTCGTCATCGACCAGCGTGGCAGCGGAACCTACGCCGACAACGTCGAATTCGTCGTCGGTGACGCCGCCCGGCTCGACCGTCGTCTGGATCGCCGACTGGGCCGACGACACCGTGCAGGTCAGCGCACAGCACGCCCGGCTGGGCAAGGACGCCGTGTTGCGGCACGTCGCGGTGACGCTCGGCGGCGACGTGGTGCGGATGGCGGCGACAGTGCGCTTCGACGCACCCGGCGGCGACGCCG
Source organism: uncultured Actinomycetota bacterium (assembly GCA_963753095.1). Lineage (GTDB taxonomy): Bacteria > Actinomycetota > Actinomycetes > Mycobacteriales > Mycobacteriaceae > Mycobacterium. The sequence continues at coordinate 41,654 of CAVWBC010000005.1, read as the reverse complement.
AACTGCTCGGCCTGTACTTCGCCGATGACGGCCAGCACTTCGAGTCGCGCCTGCTGGTCGACCATGCGCAGCCGAACTGCAAGTCCGACGTGCTGTACAAGGGTGCGCTGCAAGGCGATCCGGACTCGACTCGTCCCGACGCCCACACGGTCTGGGTCGGCGACGTGCTGATCCGCGCCGAGGCCAGCGGCACCGACACCTTCGAGGTGAACCGCAACCTGGTGCTCACCGACGGCGCCCGCGCCGACTCGGTGCCCAACCTCGAGATCGAGACCGGCGAGATCCTCGGCGCCGGACACGCCAGTGCCACCGGGCGTTTCGACGACGAGCAGCTGTTCTACCTGCGGGCCCGCGGCATCCCCGAGGAGCAGGCCCGCCGCCTGGTGGTGCGGGGGTTCTTCGGCGAGATCATCGCCAAGATCGCGGTGCCGAGCCTCCGCGAACGCCTCACCGACGCCATCGAACACGAACTAGCCATCACCGAATCGAGAACACAGCATGACCACTCTGGAAATCAAGGACCTGCACGTCAGCGTCGACAGCCCCAACGCGGCCGACGGCGACACCGACATCGAGATCCTCAAGGGCGTCAACCTGACGGTGAAGTCGGGGGAGACCCATGCGGTGATGGGGCCCAACGGATCCGGCAAGTCCACGCTGTCCTACGCGATCGCCGGACACCCCAAGTACCACGTCACCTCCGGCTCGATCACCCTCGACGGCGCAGGACGTGCTGGCGATGAGCGTCGACGAACGTGCGCGTGCCGGCCTCTTCCTGGCCATGCAGTACCCGATCGAGGTGCCGGGCGTCTCGATGTCGAACTTCCTGCGCACCGCGGCCACCGCGGTGCGCGGCGAGGCGCCGAAGCTGCGGCACTGGGTCAAAGAGGTCAAGGCCGCGATGACCGACCTCGACATCGACCCGCAGTTCGCCGAGCGCAGCGTCAACGAGGGCTTCTCCGGCGGCGAGAAGAAGCGCCACGAGATCCTGCAGCTGGGCCTGCTCAAGCCGAAGATCGCGATCCTCGACGAGACCGACTCCGGGCTGGACGTCGACGCGCTGCGCGTCGTCAGCGAGGGCGTCAACCGCTACGCCGAGGCCGAGCACGCCGGCGTCCTGCTGATCACCCACTACACCCGCATCCTGCGCTACATCCAGCCGCAGTTCGTGCACGTCTTCGTCGACGGCCGGATCGTCGCAGTCCGGCGGTCCCGAGCTCGCCGACGAGCTCGAGGAGAACGGCTACGTGCGGTTCACCCAGCAGGCTGCGGCCACGCCGACCCTGACATGACCACCTCGGTGCGGCCTGGACGTCGCTGATCTGGTCAGGATCCGCGCCGACTTCCCGATCCTGGACCGGGTGATGCGCGGCGGAAGCCGGTTGGCCTACCTGGATTCCGGCGCGACGTCGCAGAAGCCGCTGCAGGTGCTCGACGCCGAGCGCGACTTCCTGACCACCTCCAACGGTGCGGTGCACCGCGGCGCGCATCAGCTGATGGAGGAGTCCACCGACGCCTACGAGCAGGGCCGCGCCGACATCGCCGCGTTCGTCGGCGCCGACACCTGACGAGCTGGTGTTCACCAAGAACGCCACCGAGGCGCTCAACCTGGTGTCCTATGTGCTCGGCGACAGCCGATTCGAGCGCGCCGTCGGCCCCGGCGACGTCATCGTCACCACCGAACTCGAGCACCACGCCAACCTGATCCCCTGGCAGGAACTGGCGCGGCGCACCGGCGCGACGCTGCGCTGGTACGGGGTCACCGACGACGGCCGCATCGACCTGGACTCGCTGCGAGCTCGACGAGCGGGTGAAAGTCGTCGCCTTCACCCATCACTCGAATGTCACCGGCGCGGGCGCGCCGGTGCCGAGCTGGTGCGCGCGAGCCAAGGCCGTCGGCGCGCTGACGGTGCTCGATGCCTGCCAGTCGGTGCCGCACCAGCCGGTCGACTTCCACGCGCTCGACGTCGACTTCGCGCGCGTTCTCCGGGCACAAGATGCTGGGCCCCACCGGCATCGGCGCGCTGTACGGGCGTGCGCGAGCTGCTTGCGGCGCTGCCGCCGTTCCTCACCGGTGGCTCGATGATCGAGACCGTCACCATGGAGGCCACCACCTACGCAGCCGCCGCCGCAGCGGTTCGAGGCCGGCACGCCAGATGATCTCGCAGGTGGTCGGATTGGCCGCTGCGGCAAGGTATCTCAGCGACATCGGCATGGATGCGGTCGAGGCGCACGAGCGCCGACTGGTCGCGGCCGCCCTGGACGGTCTCGCCGAGATCCCGCGGTGTGCGGATCATCGGGCCGACCGACCGCATCCGAGCGCGAGTCGCCGGTGGCGTTCGTCGTCGACGGTGTGCACGCCCACGATGTCGGCCAGGTGCTCGACGACGACGGTGTGGCCGTGCGCGTCGGGCATCACTGCGCCTGGCCGCTGCACCGCCGGTTCGGGGTCGCCGCCACCGTGCGTGCGTCGTTCGCGGTGTACAACACCCTGGACGAGGTCGACCGGCTGATCGCCGGTGTGCGCCGGGCCATCGAGTTCTTCGGCAGGGACTGACGGCGTGCGAATGGAACAGATGTACCAGGAAGTGATCCTGGACCACTACAAGCACCCGCACCACCGCGGGCTGCGGGAGCCGTTCGGCGCCGAGGTGTCACCACGTCAACCCGACCTGTGGGGACGAGGTCACGCTGCGGGTGGCGCTGTCCGAAGACGGAGAACGCGTCACCGACATCTCCTACGACGGACAGGGCTGCTCGATCAGCCAGGCCGCGACATCGGTGCTGACCGACCAGGTGATCGGCATGACGCGTCGGGGATGCGCTGAAGACGGTGGCCGCGTTCACCGAGATGGTGTCGTCGCGCGGGACGATCGAGGGCGACGAAGACGTGCTCGGCGACGGCGTCGCGTTCGCCGGGGTGTCGAAGTACCCGGCGCGGGTGAAGTGCGCGCTGCTGGGCTGGATGGCGTTCAAAGATGCGGTTGGCCGGGCATCGCCACCGCCAGGACTTGGAGGAGAAGCGATGAGCGACACAGCCGTCAGCGAGGAAATGCTCGCCGACCTCGAGGAGGCCATGCGCGATGTGGTCGACCCCGAACTCGGCATCAACGTCGTCGACCTCGGCCTGGTCTACGGGATCAACGTGGAGAAGGGCGATACCGGCACGGTGGCGCTCATCGACATGACACTGACGTCGGCGGCCTGCCCGTTGACCGACGTCATCGAGGACCAGTCGCGCACCGCACTGGTCGGCGCCGGACTGGTCAACGAGATCAAGATCAACTGGGTGTGGAATCCGCCGTGGGGTCCGGACAAGATCACCGAGGACGGCCGCGAGCAGCTCCGCGCCCTCGGCTTCACCGTCTAGGGCTACCGAACCTCTAGCGTGAGTGTGTGCTCACCGTCCCGCCGTTCGTCTGGCGTGCCGGCGTTCTCGGCTACCGACCCACCCGGGATATCGAGGTCAGGGCGTTCTGGAAGTTGTCCTTCGACACAGCGATCTCGCCACGGAACGGATGGTTCACTTCCAGCAGCAGGAAGATCACCAGACCGAGCATCACGGCCATGAGGCCGACCGCCAGCGCATGCATCGCCTTCTTCTCCACGTAGGCGAGCGCGAGGTAGAGCAGGGTGACGAAGCCGCCGGCGAACAGCAGGAACCAGTAGATCGGCGGCAGGGAGTCCTTGGCGAAGTCGATCCGCTGGTTGCGGAGTTTGACGACGTCGCCGAGATCGTCCACGGAACTGCCGTACTGGTCGCTCCAACGGGCATCGGGCGCCATCGGGCCGTACACGTCGAACAAGTGGTCCACGGCTCTGCTGGTCTTCGGACTGCCCACGCCGTCGGCCAGTGCCGGCCACTCGTCGTCCATGACCGAGTGGATATAGCCGACCACAGCCTGCTGCGCCTGAGCCTTCTCCGGCTGCGGAAATGCCTGCGCGCTGCGGTACATCAGCACTAAGGTCGACGCCTCGTCGGCGGACTGGTGATGGGCGTCTTCGAACGACGTGAATACGCCGAAGACGAGTAGACCGGCAACGATGGCGTACATGGTTCCCACCGCGGAGAAGCCGTCGCTGACCACCGAGTTGTACTCCTCACCGCGGTGGTTCTTGACAAACAGGTCCAAGCCGTAAACCAGGATGACACCAACGACGGCGGACACGCCGACGACGGTGATGCCCACCAGCCAGATCGGCATGTCGAGAAGGTTCATCGGGAGACCGCCGTTCGCTTGAGTCAGGCCGCAACCATCGGGGCGCAGCATACTGTTTGTTGTCGTGACCCCCGAACTCCCGACCTTTGTGGCGACCCGGCGCCAACTGCACGGGATCGCCGAGAACTTCATCGCCGGGCCGCAGTACCGGGCGGCCGGCACCATCCGCCTCGCGGTACGCCCCGACGGGTTCACCGGAACGGCGCTGCCCGTCGCGGTGCACGGCTCGTCGCTGGTCTGGCCGCAGGGCAGCGTCCCGCTGGCCGGGCCGGTCAGCGCGGTGGTGCAGGCGTCCGGACTGGATGTCGGCCCGCCGCCGGCCGAGGTCTACCACGCGACCGCCCCACTGGATCCCACTTCGAGTCTGGACATCGACCCCGGCTCGGCCGAGTTGCTGTACCGCAGCTTGTACGCCGGCGGCTTCGCCATCAAAGCGGTTGTGCCCGAAGGGCATCCGGTGCTCTGGCCCGAGCACCTCGACGTCGCGGTCACCGACAACGAGGTGAACTACGGGGTCTCGGCGGGTGACGACTTCCACGCCTTGCCGTATGCCTACGTCGGCCCCTGGGACCACGGCACCGCAGGGCGCGCCGGGTCGATCTGGAACGCGCCTTTCGGGGCGTTGCACGCCCTCGACGCCGCAGCCGATGTCGACGCGATCAGTGCCGACGTCATCGACTTCTTTCGACGGGCTCAATCGCAGCTTTAGTCACCGCTAAGTGACTTAAGGCATCGCCGCGAGTGCCGAACTGCTTGCGCGGGAAGTGACCAACCTGCGTTCGCGACCAACGACCTACGGCGCCTTCCGCAGTACTTCCGCCCCTGCCAGCGGGGTGCTCTGCCGCGGTTGTCTGTAGTCAACCCACACGGCTACACGGCAATAAGGGGCAGATCCGATGGCATCACATCTGAATCCGGCGTTATGCGGATTGCTGATTCTCGGACTGCCGCTTGCTCTGGCTGTCCTTGCCTGCGCGTGTTCTTCGATGCGACCACCGCCCGGACCGAACACACCGATGAGGTACTGGCGACGTTCATGGGTCTTCGGGTCAGCGCCGACCAACTGATCGTCGGCTACCGTAAGGCCGCACGGCGCATCCCACTGAACGGTCTCAGCGTCAGTGTCGAGCAGACCGAGTCCGACGATGGTCGGGCGATTCACGTCACGATCTGCGGCGCCGGCACACCGATCGACCTACATCAGGCGTACTCCTACGGGGCCAGCGGCGAGGCCCAGATGTTCGCCGTCACCGTCGGGCAATTGGTCGCTGCGCTGCGGTCCACCACTCTGGCGGCGGCGTGACGCCAAGTCGATGGTTGCGATAGTCCGGCCGGACCGGTTGGATTTACGCAGGCCGGGAATACGGACGTCGGCCTCCGATGTTAGGAGTCTCGTGGCTACCCAAGACCTCACCGCGCAGAATTTCAACGACACCATCACCGGCAACGACATCGTGCTGGTGGACTTCTGGGCATCGTGGTGTGGGCCGTGCCGCGCTTTCGCACCGACCTTCACCGCGTCGTCGGACAAGCACCCCGACGTCGTCTACGGCAAGGTCGACACCGAGGCCGAGCAGGAACTGGCTGCGGCCGCCGAGATCCGCTCCATCCCGACGCTGATGGCATTCAAGAAGGGCAAACTCGTCTTCAACCAGGCCGGAGCGCTGCCGCCCGCCGCACTGGAGGACCTGATCCGCCAGGTGAAGGATTTCGACGTCGACGCTGCGATCGCCGAGACCCAGTCCGAGAACTCCTGTAGCCCGCCGGTTGCGCGATAGCGTGCAACCGTGCACCGTGACTCTGGCTTCGTCCTCGTCGACCACCCCCAGCCGCATGTCGCGCTGGTGACCCTGAACCGGCCCGAGCGGATGAACTCCATGGCGTTCGACGTCATGGTGCCGCTCAAGGAGGTTCTCGACGAGCTCACCTACGACAATTCGGTGCGCGTCGTCGTGCTCACCGGCGCCGGCCGCGGCTTCTCCTCGGGAGCCGACCACAAGTCGTCGGGTTCAGTGCCGCATGTGGCCGGATTGACCCGGCCGACGTACGGCCTGCGGTCGATGGAGCTGCTCGACGATGTGATCCTCGCCATCCGGAAGTTGCACCAGCCGGTCATCGCCGCCGTCAATGGGGCGGCGATCGGGGGTGGTCTGTGCCTGGCGCTGGCCGCCGACATCCGGGTGGCCGCCAGTGACGCCTATTTCCGTGCCGCCGGCATCAACAACGGGCTGACCGCCAGTGAGCTGGGCCTGAGTTACCTTCTGCCGCGGGCGATCGGCTCGTCGAGGGCTTTCGAGATCATGCTCACCGGTCGCGACGTCGATGCCGAGGAGGCGGAGCGGATCGGGCTGGTGTCCCGGCAGGTGCCCAACGAGGACCTGCTGCCCACCTGTTACGGGATCGCCGAGCGCATCGCCGCGTTCTCCCGGCCGGGTACCGAGTTGACCAAACGGACGCTGTGGACTGGACTGGACGCCAGTACCCTGGAAGGGCATATGCAGGCCGAGGGCCTCGGACAGCTCTATGTGCGCCTGCTCACCGCCAATTTCGAAGAGGCGGTCGCTGCGCGGGCCGAGAAGCGCACACCGGTATTCCCTGACGAGAAGTAAGAGGAGAACAGCGTCGTGATCACCGCAACGGACCTCGAGGTCCGCGCCGGGGCGCGCACGCTGCTGCTCGCGGACGGCCCGGCGCTGCGCATCCAGCCAGGCGACCGTATCGGTCTGGTCGGCCGCAACGGCGCCGGCAAGACCACGACGATGCGCATTCTGGCGGGGGAGAGCGAGCCCTATGCCGGCACCATCATGCGGACGGGCGAAGTCGGTTACCTACCGCAGGATCCCCGCGAAGGCGACCTCGACATCCTGGCCCGGGACCGGGTGCTGTCGGCGCGCGGGCTGGACACGCTGCTGGCCGATCTGGAGAAGCAGCAGGCGCTGATGGCCGAGGTGGTGGACGAGGCCGCGCGCGACAAGGCCATCCGTCGCTACGGTCATCTCGAGGAGCGCTTCGCCGCCCTCGGCGGCTATGCCGCCGAAAGCGAGGCCGGGCGAATCTGTTCGAGCCTGGGTCTGCCGGAACGCGTACTCACCCAACAGTTGCGCACGCTGTCCGGAGGTCAACGCCGCCGGGTCGAGCTGGCCCGGATTCTCTTCGGCGCCGCGGAAGGCGCTGCCGGGTCGAGCTCGTCGACCACGCTGCTGCTCGACGAGCCCACCAACCACCTCGATGCCGATTCGATCGGCTGGTTGCGCGACTTCCTGAAGTCGCACACCGGCGGACTGGTGATCATCAGCCACAACGTCGAACTGCTCGCCGACGTCGTCAACCGGGTGTGGTTCCTCGACGCGGTGCGCGGCGAGGCCGACGTCTACAACATGAGCTGGCAGAAGTACCTCGACGCGCGGGCGACCGACGAACAGCGCCGGCGACGCGAACGCGCCAACGCCGAACGCAAGGCGTCGGCGCTGCGCACCCAGGCCGCCAAGATGGGCGCCAAGGCCACCAAAGCTGTTGCAGCACAGAACATGTTGCGCCGCGCGGACCGGATGATGGCCGCCCTCGACGATGAGCGCACGGCCGACAAGGTCGCGCGGATCAAGTTCCCCACCCCGGCGCCGTGCGGCCGCACCCCGCTGGTGGCCAAGGGCCTGACCAAGACCTACGGCTCCCTGGAGGTGTTCACCGGGGTCGACCTGGCGATCGACCGCGGCTCCCGGGTGGTGGTGCTCGGCCTCAACGGCGCAGGCAAGACCACGCTGCTGCGATTGCTGGCCGGCACGGAGACTCCCGGACGCGGGCGGCCTGGAGCCCGGGCACGGGCTCAAGATCGGTTATTTCGCGCAGGAACACGACACCCTCGACAACAACGCGTCGGTGTGGGAGAACATCCGCCACGCCGCACCCGACACCGGCGAGCAGGAGTTGCGCGGCCTGCTCGGCGCGTTCATGTTCAGCGGCCCGCAGCTCGACCAGCCGGCCGGCACGCTGTCCGGCGGCGAGAAGACGCGTCTGGCGCTGGCCGGACTGGTCGCGTCGACCGCCAACGTACTTGCTGCTCGACGAGCCCACCAACAACCTCGACCCGGCATCGCGTGAGCAGGTGCTCGACGCGCTGCGCAGCTACCTCGGTGCGGTGGTGCTGGTGACGCACGACCCGGGGGCCGCCGAAGCGCTGGAACCGCAGCGGGTGGTTCTGCTGCCGGACGGGACCGAGGACCACTGGTCCGAGGAGTATTCGAGCCTCATCGAACTCGCCTGACAACTGCGACAGTCCATTTCGTCCATTCCGGCCACGCCGCCGACCAGCACTCCTACTCTGTGTCCTCATGGGGGAAACTGACCGGGGAGGGTGTCGATGAGGAAGCCCAACAAGGCTCGCGACCAACTGGTGGACGAGCTGCGGAACGCCTACGAGGGTGGCGCGAGTATCCGCACCCTGGTGGCCACGACGGGCCGGTCCTACGGCTCGATCCATGCCATGCTGCGCGAGTCGGGCACCCCGATGCGAAGCCGCGGCGGACCCAACCATCGCAGGCGCGTCTTCGCCGGCTGAGTCCAACCCGCGAGCAGACGCACACTCGCATGCGCGGGGCACGCAACGTGCGATTCTGCGCCTGCTCGCGCGAGTGCAAGCACTCAGCGCGCCCGCACCGAGTCCTCGACCAGATCCAGCACCGCTGAGAGCCGGTCCGGGTCTTCGCCCGCGGCCAGCCGGGCGACCAGGCCGTCGAGCACCAGATCCAGATAGCACTGCAGCACATCCCCGGGCACGTCGTCTCGAAGCCGACCGGCCTGCTTCTGCCGCCGCAGCCGGTCACTGGTGGCCGCCGACAGCTCCGCCGAGCGCTCGGCCCAACCGCGGTGAAACTCCGGGTCGTTACGCAGCTTGCGTGCGATCTCCAACCTGGTGGCCAGCCAGTCGAATTGGTCCGGCGCGGCGAGCATGTCCCGCATGACCTGGATCAGTCCCTCGCGCGAGGCGACCTCGGCCATCCGCTCGGCATCTTCCCGGGCCAGCTCGAAGAACAGGGTGTCCTTGTCGCGGAAATGGTGGAAGATCGCGCCGCGTGACAGACCGATCGTCGTCTCCAGCCGGCGTACCGTCGCCTTGTCGTAGCCGTACTCGGCGAAGCAACGGCGCGCGCCGTCGAGGATCTGGCGGCGGCGCGCCGCCAGATGCTCCTCGCTGACCCTGGGCATGTCCGGCGACCGCGCCGCGCGGCTAGCCGGCCCGCAGCATGTTGCGCAAGACGTACTGCAGGATGCCGCCGTTGCGGTAGTAGTCCGCCTCGCCGGGGGTGTCGATGCGCACCACCGCGTCGAACTCGACCGCGTTCCCGTCGGTCTTGGTCGCCTTGACGTGCACCGTCTTCGGAACCTTGCCGTTGTTGAGTGCCTCGATGCCGGTGATGTCGTAGGTCTCGGTGCCGTCGAGCTTCAGCGACGCCGCCGACTCTCCCGCCGGGAACTGCAGCGGAATCACGCCCATGCCGATCAGGTTGGACCGGTGAATGCGCTCGAAGGACTCGGTGATCACCGCGCGGACGCCCAGCAGGCTGGTGCCCTTGGCAGCCCAGTCCCGCGACGAGCCCGAACCATACTCCTTGCCGCCCAGGACGACCAGCGGAATGCCTTGCGCCGCATAGTTTTGCGCCGCATCGTAGATGAAAGCCTGCGGCGCTTCCCCTCCATCGCGGGCTTGGGTGAAGTCGCGGGTGTAGCCACCGGAGACGTCGTCGAGCAACTGGTTGCGCAGCCGGATGTTGGCGAAGGTGCCGCGGATCATCACCTCATGATTGCCTCGGCGCGATCCGTAGGAGTTGTAATCCTTCTTGTCGACACCATGCCCGTCGAGGTACTGCGCGGCGGGGGTGCCGGCCTTGATGTTGCCGGCCGGCGAGATGTGGTCGGTGGTCACCGAATCACCCAGCAGCGCAAGCACTCTGGCGCCGGTGATGTCTGTGACGGGCTGCGGCTCGGCGGGCATGCCGTCGAAGTACGGCGGCTTGCGCACGTAGGTCGACTTCGGATCCCACTCGAAGGTGTCACCGCTCGGGGTGGGCAGGTTGCGCCACCGCTCGTCGCCCTTGAACACGTCGGCGTAGTTCTTCCGGAACATCTCCTGGTTGATCGACGAGGCGATGGTGTCGGAGATGTCCTGCTGCGTCGGCCAGATGTCCTTGAGGAACACCTCGTTGCCGTCGTTGTCCTTACCGAGCGGATCGGTCTCGAAGTCGAAGTCCATGGTGCCGGCCAGTGCGTAGGCGATGACCAGTGGCGGGGACGCCAGGTAGTTCATCTTGACGTCGGGGTTGATACGGCCTTCGAAGTTGCGATTGCCGGACAGCACCGCCGTCACCGACAGGTCGTTCTCGTTGATCGCGGCCGAGATCTCGTCGGACAGTGGACCGCTGTTGCCGATGCACGTCGTGCAGCCGTAACCGACCAGGTAGAAGCCCAGCTTCTCCAGGTACGGCCACAGGCCCGCCTTGTCGTAGTAGTCGGTGACCACCTGCGAGCCCGGTGCCATGGTGGTCTTCACCCACGGCTTCGAGGTCAGGCCCTTCTCGACGGCATTGCGGGCCAGCAGTGCGGCCCCCAGCATCACCTCGGGGTTGGAGGTGTTGGTGCAGGAGGTGATCGCGGCGATCGCGACGGCGCCGTGATCCAGCACGAACTCGCCGCGGTCGTCGGACCGCACCTTCACCGGCTTGGTGGGCCGACCCTCGGCACCGACGGCCGCCGAATGCAGCGGCGCGGAACCGTTGTCGGCGAAGGTCAGCACCGCCGGGTCGCTGGCCGGGAACGACTCTTCGATGGCCTCGTCCAGCTTGGTTTCCGGCGCCGGGTGGTTCTCCTTCGACGTAGTTGTGAATGTCCTTGCGGAAGGCCGACTTCGCGTCGTCGAGGGCGATGCGGTCCTGCGGGCGCTTCGGCCCGGCGATCGAGGGCACCACGGTGGACAGGTCCAGTTCGAGGTACTCGGAGAACTTCGGCTCGCGGCTCGGGTCGTGCCACATGCCCTGCGTCTTGGCGTAGGCCTCGACCAGCGCCAGCTGCTTCGTCGCTGCGACCGGTCATCCGCAGGTAGTCGATCGTCACCTCGTCGATGGGGAAGATGGCTGCGGTGGAACCGAATTCGGGGCTCATGTTGCCCAGCGTCGCGCGGTTGGCCAGCGGCACCTCGGATACGCCCTCGCCGTAGAACTCGACGAACTTGCCGACCACACCGTGCTTGCGCAACATCTCGGTGACGGTGAGCACCACGTCGGTGGCGGTCACACCCGGCCGGCGCTCGCCGGACAGCTTGAAGCCGACGACCCGGGGGATCAGCATCGACACCGGCTGGCCGAGCATGGCGGCCTCGGCCTCGATGCCACCCACGCCCCAGCCCAGCACGCCCAGGCCGTTCTCCATCGTGGTGTGGCTGTCGGTGCCCACGCAGGTGTCGGGATATGCCACGCGGATCTCATCCCGCCCAGCTTCGCCCGCCCGACCGCGCACCATCACGACGCTCGCCAGGTACTCGATGTTGACCTGGTGCACGATGCCGGTGCCCGGCGGCACCACCTTGAAGTCGTCGAAGGCACCCTGTCCCCAGCGCAGGAACTGATAGCGCTCGCCGTTGCGCTCGTACTCGATCTCGACGTTGCGCTCGAAGGCGTTGGCGGTGCCGAACAGGTCGGCGATCACCGAGTGGTCGATCACCAGGTCGGCCGGCGCCAGCGGGTTGACCTTCTGCGGGTCCCCGCCGAGCTCGCCGACGGCTTCACGCATGGTGGCCAGGTCGACGATGCAGGGCACCCCGGTGAAGTCCTGCATGATGACCCGGGCCGGGGTGAACTGGATCTCGATGCTCGGCTCGGCCGAGGGATCCCAGTTGGCGATGGCCTCGATGTGGTCCTTGGTGATGTTGGCGCCGTCCTCGGTGCGCAGCAGGTTCTCGGCAAGCACCTTGAGGCTGTACGGGAGTTTGTCGGCGCCCGGCACGGCGTCGAGACGATAGATCTCGTAGCTGTTGCCGCCGACCTCCAGGGTGTCGCGCGCTCCAAACGAATTCAGTGAATCATTGCTGCTCACATCAACTCCCGGCGTTGGTGATCGGCGTCGACGGGCTGTGTCGACGACCGGCTAATACTAACAGTACGGTTGTCCTGCAAAGAGGCGGGGTCGGCGCGGACAGGCGTCGGCCCAACCCCAGTCTGGTCGTCGTCGGCGCGTGCTGCCACCCCCGATCGGCACTCGCGGTACGGTCTGAATTCGTGACGATCCCACCCGTACCGATCTATATCCCGGTGGAGGTGTGCAGCAGCGTCGGGCTCGACCCGTCGACGCCCCTCGACCAATGCATGGCCCAGGTGAAGGCCGACGTCGCCAAGGACGGCGTGGCCGCGCCGGCCGCCGATACCGCGGGACTGGAGAAGGTCGTCGCCGATGCGAAGGCGAGCGGTATCGACCTCAAGATCGTCGTGATGGACAAGAGCCCCGTGATCGACACCCCACTGCGCGATGTCGCCACCGAAATAGGGGAGGCGCATCCGGATGCCACGGTGCTCGTCCTCAGTCCGGGCTGGGCCGGGACGTACAGCACCACCTACGACCGGGTGACCCTCGAAGCCGGCCAGGACGTCGCCAAGACCAGCCCGAATCCAGTGGTGGGCGCGCAGGCATTCGTCGACCAATTACGAACACCAGACTTTCCCTGGACTGCATTCACGATCGTGCTTGTGATCGGCGTTGCCGCGGCGGGAGTTTTGACGCGCCTACTGCAGAATCGGGCGAAACGTCGGGACAACACCAAAACCCCGGCTGATCTGCCGACATAGTTTTGTTTGGCAATTCAATAAGATTACTATTCGATCACATCGGGCGAATTACAGACATGTAATTCTTGACCCAAGTTTCCCATGCGACAAATGTGACGTACGGTGCAACTGTCACCATTGTTACAGGAGTGGTTATCGTTACTGCTGTGACTGGCGTTACCGAACGTTGAGCATAGGAGACCAGAGTCGAATGAGAAGTTCCTATCGCGGCTCTCTTTCTCGCCCGGCAGCCCGCCTCGCCAGGCCGATGTGCCCGCTGGTGCTGACCGTCGCCCTGTCGCTGACCATTCCGGGACTGGCGCACGCCGAGCCGGCGCCCAACACCCTGGCCGCACTGATCGCCGACGTGGCCGAGGCCAACCAGAGGCTGCAGGACATCGGCGCCAAGGTGCAGGCTGAACAGGAGAGCGTCAACAAGGCGATCGAGGACGTCCAGTCGGCACGTGACGCCGCCGTCACCGCCCAGCAACAGGTCGATGTCAGCGCCCAGGCCGTCAAGGACGCCGGTGCGGCGATCACCGAGGCACAGCAGCGCTTCGACACCTTCGCCGCGGCCACCTATGTCAACGGCCCGTCGGCGTCGCTCGTCATGGCCGGCAACCCGCAAGAGATCATCTCCAGCGCGACCGCCGGGCAGACGCTGGCCCTGAGCTCGCAGAAGGTCATCGCCGATCTGCAGCAGGCTCGCACCGAGCAGGTCAACAAGGAGTCGGCGGCCCGGCTGGCCAAGCAGAAGGCCGATCAGGCCGTCATCGACGCGGAGACCAGCCAGAACGCGGCGGTGGATGCGCTCACGCAGGCTCAGCAGACCTTCCGCGATCAGCAGACCGAGATCGACCGGCTCGCCGCAGAGCGCAGGACTGCGCAGCAGAAGCTCGACGCCGCCCGCAACTGGTCGGCCTCCGCGGCCGGCCCCGGCGCCGCTCCTCAGGCTGCCGCTCCCGGTGCCGCCAATTCGGGGGACCGTTGGGACCCGGCCGCGCCGGGCTCCGCTTCGGCACCGGGGGCGGCCAGGAGCGTGCCGTTCGGCAAGGCCTCTGAGTGGGACCTGACGTTGCCGGCGGTGCCCAGTGCGTTCGTCTCGGGTGACCCCATCCAGATCATCAACGCGGTGCTGCAGATCGCGTCCACCTCGATGCAGACCACCCAGCAGCTGGGCAAGAGCTTCCTGCAGAAACTCGGCATCCTCAAGCCGGACTCCACCGGCATCACCAACGGGCAGATTCCGATGGTGTACGGGTCGACGGCGGTCGAGTACGTCATCAAGCGGGGTATGGGAGTGATCGGCACGCCTTATTCCTGGGGCGGCGGCAACGCGAACGGCCCCACCAACGGCATCGACGACGGAGCGGGCACGGTCGGCTTCGACTGCTCGGGCCTGATCCTGTATTCGTTCGCCGGCGTCGGCATCAAACTGCCGCACTACTCCGGTTCGCAATACAACATGGGCACGCAAGATCCCGTCCGCCGAGATGCGTCGCGGCGACGTGATCTTCTACGGTCCCGGCGGCAGCCAGCACGTCACGCTCTACCTCGGCCAGGGCCAGATGCTCGAAGCCCCCTACACCGGTTCGACGGTCAAGATTTCGCCGGTGCGCACCAGTGGCATGACCCCCTTCGTTGTGCGCTACATCGAATTACTGGGAGTTGTTTCCATGTCTCGCAATGTTTCTCGGCGGCTTCGCGCGGTCGGGACCGTCCTGATCGCGCTGGGGCTGGCAGTCGGCGTCGCCGCGCCCGCCAACGCCGATCCCGGCGAGTGGGACCCCACGCTGCCCAAGCTGCTGAGCGCGGGCGCTCCCGGTGATCCGGTCGCCATGGCCAACGCATCGCTGCAGGTCACCGCGCAGGCCACCCAGGCGACCATGGACCTGGGACGCAAGTTCCTGTCCAGCCTCGGCATCGGCGGCAGTCCGACGACCGCACTGGCGGGCGGTCGGGTCAGCGGCCCCCAGGCGATCGAGTACGTGATCGCCCGCGGCGCCTCCCAGCGCGGGGTGCCGTACTCCTGGGGCGGCGGCGCCATCAACGGGCCCAGCGCGGGTGTCGAGCAGGACGCCGGGAAGATCGGCTACGACTGCTCCGGGTTCACCCGGTACGCCTTCGCCGGCGTCGGCGTGCAGATACCGAAGTACTCCGGGGACCAGTACAACGCGGGCCGGCACGTCGCGCCGTCACAGGCCAAGCGCGGCGACCTGATCTTCTACGGCCCCGGCGGAACGCAGCACGTGACGCTGTACCTGGGCAACGGCCAGATGCTGGAGGCGTCCTCGGCGGCCGGTCAGGTGACCGTCAGTCCGGTGCGAACCGCGGGCATGGCGCCCTATCTGACACGCGTCATCGAGACCTGACAGCGTCCTGACAGGTAGGCCTCATCGACGCGCCAGCGAACGGTGCACGTCGACGGATTTCACAACGCCTGGAATAGTTGTGTCAGTGCACGGAGCAGTCCCCCGAATCTGGGGGTCCTACGAAGTGCGCGCAGTCGTGTCACCAATTGCTGTGGAGGAAGTCGATGACGTCACCTGGTGGGTCGCCCGGTCGGGTCCCGGAGGTTTTGCCGGCCCGAGCGGAAACCCTGCGCCCCCGCCCCCCGGGAGTAATGGCCTGGCCAGCGAGGTGCACACCCTGGAGCGGGCGATCTTCGAGGTCAAGCGCATCATCGTCGGTCAGGACCAGCTCGTCGAGCGCATCCTGGTCGGCCTGCTCGCCAAGGGGCACGTGCTGCTCGAGGGCGTCCCGGGCGTGGCCAAGACGCTGGCGGTGGAGACCTTCGCCAAGGTCGTCGGCGGCACGTTCGCCCGCATCCAGTTCACGCCCGACCTGGTCCCCACCGACATCGTCGGCACCCGCATCTACCGGCAGGGCCGCGAGGAGTTCGACATCGAACTCGGGCCCGTGGTGGTCAACTTCCTGCTCGCCGACGAGATCAACCGTGCCCCGGCAAAGGTTCAGTCGGCGCTGCTGGAGGTCATGGCCGAGCGCAAGATCTCCATCGGCGGCAAGACCTACCCGCTGCCCAAACCGTTCCTGGTGATGGCGACCCAGAACCCCATCGAGAACGAAGGCGTCTACCCGCTGCCCGAAGCCCAGCGCGACCGCTTCCTCTTCAAGATCAACGTCGACTACCCGACGCCGGAGGAGGAGCGCGAGATCATCTACCGGATGGGTGTCAACCCGCCCGAGCCCAAGCAGATCCTCGACACCGGCGATCTGCTCCGGCTGCAGGACGTGGCGGCCAACAACTTCGTCCACCACGCCCTCGTCGACTACGTGGTGCGCGTCGTCACCGCCACCCGGCGTCCCGAGCAGTTCGGCATGAACGACGTCAAGTCGTGGATCGCCTTCGGCGCCTCACCACGCGCCTCGCTGGGCATCATCGCTGCGGCGCGCGCGCTGGCCCTGGTGCGCGGCCGCGACTACGTCATCCCGCAGGACGTCATCGAGGTGATCCCCGACGTGCTGCGGCACCGGCTGGTGCTCACCTACGACGCCCTCGCCGACGACGTCAAGGCCGAGACGGTGATCAACCGCATCCTGCAGACCGTTGCGCTGCCCCAGGTGAACGCCGTTCCGCAGCAAGGACATTCGGTGCCGCCGGTGGTTCCCGCCGCGGCAGGCGCCAACGGTCGGTGAGCGAATCGGAGACCGTCCACCCGCCGTCGTTCCAGCGCGGTGAGATCGGTGACGCAAAGTTGTCGGCTGCGTTGCGCACGCTGGAGCTCACCGTCAAGCGCAAGCTCGACGGGGTGCTGCAGGGCAACCATCTCGGCCTGATCCCGGGACCGGGCTCCGAGCCGGGGGAGTCGCGGATGTACCAGCCGGGCGACGACGTCCGGCGGATGGACTGGTCGGTCACCGCCCGCACCACCCACCCGCACGTGCGTCAGATGATCGCCGACCGCGAGCTGGAGACCTGGCTGGTGGTCGACATGTCGGCCAGCCTGGACTTCGGCACCACCGGCTGTGAGAAGCGCGATCTGGCGGTCGCCGCCGCCGCCGCGATCACCTACCTCAACAGTGGCGGCGGCAACCGGATCGGTGCGATCATCGCCAACGGCGACCAGATCGTTCGGGTGCCGGCCCTGTCCGGCCGGCAGCACGAGCAGACGCTGCTGCGGGCCATCGCGACCTCGCCGCGGGCGCCGCTGGGAGTACGCGGCGACCTGGCCGCGGCCATCGACGCCCTGCGCAGGCCCGAGCGGCGCCGCGGCATGGCGGTGGTGATCAGCGACTTCCTGGGCCCGATCAACTGGATGCGTCCGCTGCGGGCGATCGCGGCCCGCCACGAGGTGCTCGGCGTCGAGGTCCTCGACCCGCGCGACGTGGAGCTTCCCGACGTCGGCGACGTCGTCCTTCAGGACACCGAGTCCGGCGTCACCCGCGAGTTCACCATCGACGAGCAGCTGCGCGACGACTTCGGGCGGGCCGCCACGGCACACCGCGAAGAGGTGGCGCGCACCCTGCGCAGATGCGGCGCGCCGCTGATGACGCTGCGGACCGACCGCGACTGGATCTCCGACATCGTGCGGTTCGTCGCCTCCCGCCGGCGCGGTGCGCTGGCGGGCAGCCAGTAAGTCAGAACCAGAATGACAGGTCACCTATGACATTGCCGTTGCTCGGACCGATGACGCTGTCCGGCTTCGCACACCCGTGGTTCTTCCTGTTCCTGCTGATCATCGCCGGACTGGTCGGGCTCTACGTCGTCGTGCAGTTCGCCCGGCAGACGCCGGGTGCTGCGCTTCGCGAACATGGAGCTGCTGGAAAGCGTTGCGCCCAAACGCCCGAACCGCTGGCGGCATCTGTCCGGCGATCCTGCTGATCGCGTCCCTGGTCCTGCTGACCATCGCGATGGCCGGGCCCACCCACGATGTGCGCATTCCCGCGCAACCGCGCGGTGGTGATGCTGGCGATCGACGTCTCGCAGTCGATGCGTGCCACCGACGTCGAGCCGAGCCGGCTGGCCGCCGCGCAGGAGGCCGCCAAGCAGTTCGCCGACCAACTCACCCCGGGTATCAACCTGGGCCTGATCGCCTACGCCGGCACCGCGACGGTGCTGGTGTCGCCGACCACCAACCGCGAGGCGACCAAGATCGCGATCGACAAGCTGCAGCTCGCCGACCGCACCGCCACCGGAGAGGGCATCTTCACCGCGCTGCAGGCCATCGCGACGGTCGGCGCCGTCATCGGCGGCGGTGACACCCCACCGCCGGCGCGCATCGTGCTGATGTCCGACGGCAAGGAGACGGTGCCGTCCAACCCGGACAACCCCAAGGGCGCCTACACCGCGGCGCGCACCGCCAAGGATCAGGGTGTGCCCATCTCGACGGTGTCCTTCGGCACGCCGTACGGCTATGTCGAGATCAACGACCAGCGCCAGCCGGTCCCCGTCGACGACGAGATGCTGAAGAAGATCGCCGAGCTGTCCGGCGGCAACTCCTACACCGCGTCCAGCCTGGAGCAGCTCAAAGAGGTGTTCACCTCGCTGCAGGAGCAGATCGGCTACGAGACCATCAAGGGCGACGCCAGCACCGGCTGGCTGCGCCTGGGTGCGCTGGTGCTGGCGCTGGCCGCGTTGGCGGCGCTGCTGGTCAACCGGCGCCTGCCCGGCTGATGGTCGCCGCGCGATTTCGGAGCGGCCGAGCCCGCAGGCATTAAGTTGACGGGCATGACCGACACCGGAGCCGCTCGCGGCGACGCCAGGGCACCGGCATGGCAAGCCGCCATTCGTATCCCGATCGTGCTGGTCACCGGTGGAAACCGGGGCATCGGCCTGGCGATCGCGCAGCGGCTGGCCGCCGACGGGCACAAGGTGGCCGTCACCCACCGCGGATCCGGGGCGCCCGAGGGGCTGTTCGGCGTCGAGTGCGACGTCACCGACAACGAGGCCGTCGACCGCGCCTTCAAAGAGGTCGAGGAGCACCAGGGCCCGGTCGAGGTGCTGGTGTCCAACGCCGGCATCTCCGCGGACGCGTTCCTCATGCGGATGACCGAGGAGAGGTTCGAGAAGGTCATCGACGCCAACCTCACCGGGGCGTTCCGGGTCGCCCAGCGGGCATCGCGCAGCATGCAGCGCAACCGGTTCGGCCGGATCATCTTCATCGGGTTCGGTTTCCGGCACCTGGGGCATCGGCAACCAGGCCAACTACGCGGCCTCCAAGGCCGGCCTGATCGGCATGGCCCGCTCGATCTCCCGGGAGCTGTCCAAGGCCGGCGTCACCGCGAACGTGGTGGCCCCCGGCTACATCGACACCGAGATGACCCGCGCGCTCGACGAGCGGATTCAGGCGGGGGCCCTGGACTTCATCCCGGCCAAGCGGGTCGGCACCGCCGAGGAGGTCGCCGGCGCGGTCAGCTTCCTGGCGTCGGAGGACGCGAGCTACATCGCCGGCGCGGTGATCCCGGTCGACGGCGGCATGGGCATGGGCCACTAGGAAAGACAGAAGAGAGACTTCACATGACAGCTTCTGAAGGCAAGCGCATCCTCGTCACGGGGATCATCACCGACTCCTCGATCGCGTTCCACATCGCCAAGGTCGCCCAGGAGGCCGGCGCCGAGCTGGTGCTCACCGGGTTCGACCGGATGAAGCTGATCCAGCGCATCGCCGACCGGCTGCCGAACCCGGCGCCGCTGCTGGAACTCGACGTGCAGAACGAGGAGCACCTCGGCTCATTGGCCGACCGGGTCGCCGAGGTCATCGGTGAAGGCAACAAGCTCGACGGTGTCGTGCACTCGATCGGCTTCATGCCGCAGAGCGGCATGGGGATCAACCCGTTCTTCGACGCGCCCTACGAGGACGTCGCCAAAGGCATTCACATCTCGGCGTATTCGTATGCGTCGCTGGCCAAGGCGGTGCTGCCGATCATGAATCCCGGTGGCGGCATCGTTGGCATGGACTTCGACCCGACCCGCGCCATGCCGGCCTACAACTGGATGACGGTGGCCAAGAGCGCGCTGGAGTCGGTCAACCGGTTCGTCGCGCGGGAGGCCGGCAAGGTGGGCGTCCGGTCGAATCTCGTTGCCGCCGGACCGATCCGGACGCTGGCGATGAGCGCCATCGTCGGCGGTGCGCTCGGTGACGAGGCCGGCGCCCAGATGCAGCTGCTCGAAGAGGGCTGGGACCAGCGCGCGCCGCTGGGCTGGAACATGAAGGATCCGACGCCGGTGGCCAAGACGGTGTGTGCGCTGCTGTCCGATTGGCTGCCCGCCACCACCGGAACGATCATCTTCGCCGACGGCGGCGCCAGCACGCAGCTGCTGTAGCATGGGCTCGCGAAGACGTTCGACGCGCTGCTGCTGCTGTCGTTCGGCGGCCCCGAGGGCCCCGAACAGGTCGATGCCGTTCCTGGAGAACGTCACCCGCGGGCGGGGCATCCCGCGCGAGCGGCTGGAGTCGGTGGCGCAGCATTACCTGCACTTCGGTGGCGTGTCGCCGATCAACGGGATCAACCGCGCGCTGATCGACGAGATCCGGGCCGAACTCGCCGAACGCGGCGAGACGCTGCCGGTGTACTTCGGCAACCGCAACTGGGATCCGTTCGTCGAAGACACCGTCGCCGCAATGGAATCCGACGGGATCCGGCGCGCGGCGGTGTTCACCACGTCGGCGTGGGGCGGATATTCCGGGTGCACCCAGTACCAGGAGGACATCGCCCGCGCCGCGGGACTCGGCGGGCGACGGCGCGCCGGAACTGGTCAAGCTGCGGCAGTTCTTCGACCACCCGCTGTTGGTGGAGATGTTCGCCGACGCCATCGGCGAGGCCGCCGCCACGCTGCCCGAACCGCTGCGCGAGGACGCCCGCCTGGTGTTCACCGCGCACTCGATCCCGATGCGGGCGGCCGACCGCTGCGGCCCCGACCTGTACGCCCGGCAGGTGCGCTACGCGGCCGGACTGATCGCGGCGGCGGCCGGCTACTCCGACTTCGATCAGGTGTGGCAGTCCCGGTCGGGTCCGCCGCAGGTGCCGTGGCTGGAACCCGATGTCGCCGAACAGCTTTCGACCCTCGCCGCGGCGGGCACCAAGGCCGTCATCGTGTGCCCGGTCGGTTTCGTCGCCGATCACATCGAGGTGGTCTGGGATCTGGACAACGAACTCGCCGAACAAGCCGCAGACCTCGGTGTCGCGCTCGCCAGGGCGTCCACGCCCAACGCCCAGCGCCGTTTCGCCCGGCTCGTCCTCGACCTGGTCGATGAACTACGCGACGGCTCGCGACCCGGCCAGAGTGCCTGGCGCGGAACCGGTTCCGGGCTACGGATCGAGCGTCAACGGTCAGTTCTGCACCGCCGGCTGCGTGGCCAGTGCTAATGCTGCCAGGCCGACTGCAGCACGGCCGTGACGGCGGCGATCCGCGCCGATCGCACCACCGAGGCGAGCGGCCGCAGTGCATCGGTCGCGATCTGAGCCTCCGAGGCGCTCTGCGTGCCGATCGGCATCAAGCCGGCGCTGACCGTGATGATCGCGTCGACGTGGGCGGCGTTCTCGAGCACCCGAAGCGCCCGCAGCGGAGCGTGCTCCGGGGCGAGGTGGTGTCCGCTGGACTCGAGCACCTGCTCGACCAGCCCGCGCGGGTCGTCGACGCCGCCGGCCGCGCCCAACTGCATCGCGCCCAGTGCTTCGGCGGCTGACCGGACCGCCGACCGCAGTGCATATTCGGCTTCACCGAGGTCGAGCTGGTCGACCGCCGGGGCGGAGGGCAACGAGTAGACGGTCCAGGACAGCGAGCACAGTTCTGGCGGGTCGCCTCGTCGGGCATTTCGTCATCGCCGTCGTCGTACTCGAACTCCGGCACCAGGCCGATGGCTTCGCCGGCTGGGGCCGCTGACGATGACGGCCTCACCTGCGTTCAGCGCATCGCGCTGGAACCCGGTGCCCGCCGCCAGGCCACGCACGTCGCCGGGCACCGGCAACACCACCCCGATCGCCGGTCGGGCCGGCCAGCTGGCATCACCGCGCCGCCCCGCACCGTTGCGCACCGTCTGCAACAGCGACACCGCGCCCGCCTTGTCGACATCGGGCCATGGCAGTCCGGTGCGCCCGCCGGCGACGGCATCGTACGCGGTCACCGAATGTGTTGGGGCCCAAACTGATAGCGCGTCGAGGACATCGTCGGGCGCCGCCAGGCCTGCAAGCCAGGCGTTGGCCCACATCGACAGCGAAACACTGGGGCACCACATGATGCTCGCAGTGTAGTAGTTCTTCCCGCGACAGGCCGTCTGCCACCGCTGTGCCGAATCCCGCGTTATCCTGGCGGCATGCCTGCGGCGCTGATCTGGCTCGTCTTCGCCCTGGCTCTTGCCGGTGCCGAAGCGCTGACCGGCGACATGTTCCTGCTGATGCTCAGCGGCGGCGCGCTGGCGGCGGCGGGTTCCAGCTGGCTGTTGGACTGGCCGATCTGGGCCGACGGCGCGGTGTTCCTGGTGGTGTCGATCCTGCTGCTGGTCCTGGTCCGACCGGCGCTCAAGCGCAGGCTGACCTCCGGAAAAGGAATGCTCGATCCGGTCAAGGCACTCGAGGGAAAGAGCGCGTTGGTACTCGACCGCGTCGGCCGCCACGAGGGCCAGGTGAAGTTGGACGGCGAAGTGTGGACGGCGCGCCCGCTGAACGACGACGATATCTACGAACCCGGCGACCACGTCACCGTGATGCACATCGACGGTGCCACCGCGGTCGTCTGGAGAGACGTCTAGGGACACCCGGGCGAACAACGGAAGGAATCCTGATGGACGGTGCGGTCGCAGGACTCGTACTACTGGCAGTACTCGTAATCTTCGCCATCATCGTGGTGGCCAAGTCGGTCGCGCTGATCCCTCAGGCGGAGGCGGCCGTGATCGAGCGGCTGGGCCGGTACAGCAAGACCGTGTCGGGACAGCTCACGCTCCTGCTTCCGTTCGTCGACCGGATCCGGGCCCGCGTCGATCTGCGGGAGCGGGTGGTGTCGTTCCCGCCGCAACCCGTGATCACCGAGGACAACCTGACGGTCAACATCGACACCGTCGTCTACTTCCAGGTGACGAACCCGCAGGCGGCGGTGTACCAGATCAGCAACTACATCGTCGGCGTCGAGCAGTTGACCACCACCACACTGCGGAACGTGGTCGGCGGGATGACGCTCGAGCAGACGCTGACGTCCCGCGACCAGATCAATGGTCAGCTGCGCGGGGTGCTCGACGAGGCCACCGGCCGCTGGGGCCTTCGGGTCGCGCGCGTGGAACTGCGCAGCATCGACCCACCGCCCTCCATCCAGGACTCGATGGAGAAGCAGATGCGGGCCGACCGTGAGAAGCGCGCGATGATCCTGACCGCCGAGGGCAACCGGGAGGCGTCCATCAAGCAGGCCGAGGGCCAGAAGCAGGCCCAGATCCTGTCCGCCGAGGGCGCCAAGCAGGCGGCGATTCTGGCCGCCGAGGCCGACCGGCAGTCGCGGATCCTGCGAGCCCAGGGTGAACGGGCCGCCCAGTACCTGCAGGCGCAGGGCCAGGCCAAGGCGATCGAGAAGACCTTCGCCGCGATCAAGGCCGGTCGACCCACGCCGGAGCTGCTGGCCTACCAGTATCTGCAGACGCTGCCGCTGATGGCCAAGGGCGAGGCGAACAAGGTCTGGGTGGTGCCCAGCGATTTCGGTTCCGCGCTGCAGGGGTTCACCAAACTGCTCGGCGCTCCCGGCGACGACGGGGTGTTCCGCTACCAGCCCTCACCGGTCGAGGAGAACCTGCCCAAACCCGAGGACGACACCAAGGAGGTCGCGGACTGGTTCACCACCCAGAGCGACCCGGCCATCGCCCAGGCGGTCGCCAAGGCCGAGGCGGCGGCGCGCACTCCGGTGCCCGACGCCCTCGCACCCGTGTACTCGACACCGCAGTATCCGCCGCTGTCACAGCAGGAACAACAGCCGATGGCGACTAACTACCTTCAGCAGCCGCCGGCTCAGCCCGCACCACGGCACGGGTCTGACGAGGGCTGATCAGCCGGTGATCGCCGGCGCAGTGTCCGGATCGGGATCCGGGACCGCGCCGGCGTGCCGCCGCCGGAAGTGGCGCGACTCGTAGATCAGCCCCGCAACGCCCAGGGCTGCAGTGCACACCGAGACCAGCACCAGCAGCGGATTGATGTTGCCGGTCAAGGCGTCGCCGAGTATCACGACCGCGGTGGTGCCCGGCAGCAGTCCGCCCAGGGTGGCCAGCAGGTACGGCACGATACGTACGGCGGAAGCGCCTGCGGCGTAGTTGAGGACCGAGAACGGCACAACGGGGATCAGGCGCAGCGACAGGACGGCCGGCCAACCGCGGGTGCGCAGCCACGCGTCCAGCGACTCCACCCGGGGATGGCTCACCAGCCCGCTGAGCTGCAGACCGAGCGCCCGCACCAACACCAGGGCGATGACCGCGCTGAGCGTGCTGGCCACCACCGCGATGCCGACGCCCATCAGGTTGCCGAACAGCAGGCCGGCCGCCAGGGTGAACGCGGTGCGGGGGAACGGGAACACCGTGACGACGATGTGCGTGCCGAGAAACGCCAAGGGAAACCAGGGGCCCATCGAGGTAGCCCAATCGCGCAACTGGATCGCGGTGGGCAACGGCACCCACACCGCGACTGCGACGAGGATCACACTCGCGACGGCGGCGACGATGATCCGCCGTCGAGGCACCTGGCGAGCCGCGGCGCTGACCGCCGAACGCACACTGCGCAGGGTGCGCAAGGCCGTCGACGTCACGTTTACCAAGGTTACGTGCACTCGGTGACGGACTCGCGGACGAGACGTGAATCCCTTCTCCGGCGCATGGTCGCCGACGACTCGGCGCGAGCCATCATTTAGCCTGATTGACTAATGGCTGGTCCGCTCCCAGGGCTGCCACATGCTGCGACAACAGGAGTTGCCGGTGTCGGTAGAGGTGTCGGGTGAAATCGAGGCAAGCCGCGCCCGCTGGCGCGCCGCGGTGGCCGGTGTGCTGGCGAAGGGGAGTCGGCGCGATCCCGCCGATCTGCCCGCCGAACCCGAGCGGCTTCTCGACTCACCCACCTACGAGGGATTTCCGATCCGGCCGCTCTACACCGCGCTCGACGCGCTACCCGAACCGCCGCTGCCCGGCAGCTGGCCGTTCGTGCGTGGCGCGGACGCCCATCACGACGTCATTGCGGGATGGAAGGTCGCCGAGGGGTTTCCGGCCGCCGACTGGAACGGCGAGGTCGCCGACGGCAACGCAGCCGTCCTCGCGGCGTTGAGCGACGGGGTGAGCGCCCTGGTGCTGCGCGTCGGTGGCGACGGTGTGGCCGTCGCCGACCTCGACCGGCTCCTCGAGGGCGTGTACCTGGAACTCGCGCCGGTGCTCATCGACGCCGGCGAGGACTTCCGGGCCGCCGCCGACGCGGTGCTGGCGCTGGTCGCCGGGGCCGATGACACCAAGCGTGCGGCGATGTCCATCGATCTGGGTGCCGACCCGCTGACGGCGCCGCTGAGCGGTCGCGGCGCACCGCCGCTGCGCGACGTCGTCACGGTGGCATCGGAGTTGGCGGGCAAACCGGGTGTTCGGGTCATCACCGTCGACGGGCCGGCCCTCCACAACCGGGGCGCGAGCGCGGCCTGGGAGCTCGCGGGTGTCCTCGGTGCGGCGGTTCAGTACGTCCGGGTGCTGGTCGACGGCGGACTGGACGTACCGGACGCGCTGCGCCAGATTGGTTTCCGGCTTGTCGCCGACGACGACCAGTTCATGACGATCGCGAAATTCCGTGCGGCGCGCCAGCTTTGGGCCCGGATCGCCGACGTGTTGGGTCAGCCGGACGCGGTGCGACACGGCTGCACGCGGTCACCTCGCTGCCGATGATGGCTCAGCGCGACCCGTGGGTGAACATGCTGCGCACCACGCTCGCCGCGTTCGGCGCGGGGGTCGGCGGGGCCGACACCGTCCAGGTGCTGCCGTTCGATGTGGCGATCCCGGACGGCTTTCCCGGTATCAAGCCGGCCTTCTCGCGGCGCATCGCGCGCAACACCCAACTGCTGCTTCTCGAGGAGTCGCACATCGGCCGGGTGCTCGACCCGGCGGGCGGGTCGTGGTACGTCGAGGATCTCACCGAGAACCTCGCCGCGCAGGCGTGGAAGCACTTCCAGGACATCGAGTCCCGCGGCGGCTTCGTCGAGGCGCGCGACCATGTCGCAGCCCAGATCGAGCAGGTGCGGGTGAACCGGGCAGCCGACATCGCACACCGCCGCACGGCGATCACCGGGGTCAGCGAATTCCCCAATCTCACCGAACCCCCACTGCCGCCGAGTCCTTCGTCGGCGGCGGTGCAGCGCTACGCTGCCGGCTTCGAGGAGTTGCGCGATCGGTCCGATGCCTTCCTCGAACGCCGCGGTGCCCGGCCCCGGGTGGCGTTGCTGCCGTTGGGCCCGCTGGCCGAGCACAATATTCGCGCCACCTTCGCCGCGAACCTGCTGGCATCCGGCGGCATCGAAGCCGTGAATCCGGGTACCGTCGGTGGTCCGGACATCGCCGGCGCTCTCCGCGAGGCCGCCGCGAAGATCGCGGTGATCTGCGGCACCGACGCGCGTTACGGCAGCGATGTCGCCGGGGCCGTCGAGGCGGCGCGGGCGGCGGGGGTGGAACAGATCTATCTGGCCGGTCCGGAGAAGGCGGTGGCCGATGTGCCCGCGGACGCCAGACCCGATGGCTATCTGACCGCCACGATCGATGCGGTCGAAGCCCTGTCAGCTCTGCTCACCCGATTGGGGGCCTGACGTGACCGCTAGTACCACCGGGACGGTACCGAGCTTCGCCGACGTCCCGCTGCGCGGCGACCACGCTGCGGCAACCCCGACGCAAACGGATGTGGCACAGCACATCTCGGCCGCCGCATCGGCCAACGGGTACACCCCCGAGCAGCTCGACTGGCAGACCCCGGAAGGCATCGCTGTCAAGCCGCTCTTCGTCGGCGCCGACCGGGATGCGGTGGCGGCCGAGGGCTACCCGCTGGACAGCTTCCCGGGTGAGCCGCCGTTCATCCGCGGGCCGTACCCCACCATGTACGTCAACCAGCCCTGGACCATCCGCCAGTACGCGGGGTTTTCCACGGCCGCCGACTCGAACGCGTTTTACCGGCGCAACCTGGCGGCCGGTCAGAAGGGCCTGTCGGTGGCCTTCGACCTGGCCACCCACCGCGGCTACGACTCCGACCATCCCCGGGTTCAGGGCGACGTGGGCATGGCCGGTGTGGCCATCGACTCGATCCTGGACATGCGTCAGCTGTTCGACGGCATCGACCTGTCGGCGGTGTCGGTGTCGATGACCATGAACGGCGCGGTACTGCCGATCCTGGCGCTGTACGTGGTGGCCGCCGAGGAGCAGGGGGTGTCGCCGGACAAGCTGGCCGGAACCATCCAGAACGACATCCTCAAAGAGTTCATGGTCCGCAACACCTACATCTATCCGCCCAAGCCGTCGATGCGGATCATCTCCGACATCTTCGCCTACACCAGCGCCAAGATGCCGAAGTTCAACTCGATCTCGATATCGGGCTACCACATCCAGGAGGCCGGTGCCACAGCCGATCTCGAGCTGGCGTACACGTTGGCCGACGGAGTCGACTACCTCAAGGCGGGCCTGGACGCCGGTCTGGACATCGACACGTTCGCCCCCCGGCTGTCGTTCTTCTGGGGTATCGGCATGAACTTCTTCATGGAGGTCGCCAAACTGCGCGCCGGCCGGCTGCTGTGGAGCGAGCTGGTCGCGGAATTTGAACCCGAAAACCCAAAATCCAGGTCGCTGCGCACCCATTCGCAGACCTCCGGCTGGTCACTGACGGCTCAGGATGCGTTCAACAATGTGGCCCGCACCTGTATCGAGGCGATGGCCGCAACGCAGGGCCACACCCAGTCGCTGCATACCAACGCCCTCGACGAGGCGTTGGCGCTGCCGACCGACTTCTCGGCCCGCATCGCCCGCAACACCCAGCTGCTGCTGGCGCAGGAATCGGGGACCACCCGGCCGATCGACCCGTGGGCGGGCTCGTACTACGTGGAGTGGCTGACGCACCAACTGGCGGTGCGCGCCCGTGCTCACATCGACGAGGTGGCGGCGCACGGCGGGATGGCGCAGGCCATCAGTGACGGAATTCCGAAGCTGCGCATCGAGGAGGCCGCCGCCCGCACCCAGGCGCGCATCGACTCCGGCCAGCAGCCCGTGATCGGGGTGAACAAGTACCAGGTCGACGAGGACCAGGAGATCGAGGTCCTCAAGGTCGAGAACAGCCGGGTCCGGGCCGAGCAGATCGCCAAGCTGCAGCAGTTGCGTGCCGATCGGGACGAATCGGTCACCCAGGCGGCGCTGGAGGAACTCAGCCGGGCGGCCGCCGCATCCGACGGTGGGATGGGCAACAACCTGCTGGCACTGGCGATCGACGCCGCGCGGGCCAAGGCGACGGTGGGCGAGATTTCCGATGCCCTGGAGAAGGTGTACGGCCGGCACCAGGCCGAGATCCGCACCATCTCGGGGGTGTACCGCGACGAAGTGGGGGCAGGGGGCACCATTACCGGTCTATCCGAGGCCACCCGACTGGTGGAGAAGTTCGCCGAGGCCGACGGCCGCCGGCCCCGCATCCTGGTCGCCAAGATGGGTCAGGACGGCCACGACCGTGGCCAGAAGGTGATCGCAACGGCGTTCGCGGACATCGGGTTCGACGTCGACGTCGGGTCGCTGTTCTCCACTCCCGACGAGGTGGCGCGCCAGGCCGCCGACAACGACGTCCACGTGGTGGGAGTGTCGTCGCTGGCCGCCGGCCATCTGACTCTGGTCCCCGCGTTGCGGGACGCGCTGGCCGAGGTCGGCCGCCCGGACATCATGGTCGTCGTCGGCGGGGTCATCCCGCCCGGTGATTTCGCCGAGTTGTACTCCGCCGGTGCCACCGCCATCTTCCCGCCCGGCACGGTGATCGCCGACGCCGCCGTCGACCTGCTGCACAAGCTGGCCGAGCGGCTCGGCTACACCCTCTCCTGATGGACCTCTCCTGATGCCCGACGATCCGGACGTCGCAGCACTGGCCGAGGCCATCCGCAGCGGTGACCGCGCCGCCCTGCCGAGGGCGATCACGCTGGTGGAGTCGACCCGCGCCGACCACCGCGCTCAGGCCCAGCAACTGCTGTTGGAGCTGATGCCGCAGGCGGGTTCGGCGATGCACGTCGGTATCACCGGGGTGCCCGGCGTCGGTAAGTCCACCGCCATCGAGGCGCTCGGGATGTACCTGATCGAGCGGGGCCACCGGGTGGCGGTCCTGGCCGTCGACCCGTCGTCCACCCGCACCGGCGGCTCGATACTGGGGGACAAGACCAGGATGGCCCGGCTGGCCGTGCACCCGCAGGCCTACATCAGGCCGTCGCCGACGTCGGGAACCCTCGGCGGGGTCGCCAGGGCCACCCGCGAGACCATCGTGTTGCTGGAGGCGGCCGGGTTCGACGTGGTGCTGGTCGAAACCGTGGGGGTGGGCCAGTCCGAGGTGGCCGTCGCCAACATGGTCGACACTTTCGTGTTCCTCACCCTGGCGCGCACCGGCGACCAGTTGCAGGGCATCAAGAAGGGTGTGCTCGAACTCGCCGACATCGTCGTGGTGAACAAGGCCGACGGTGAGCACGCGATCGAGGCCAAGGCCGCGGCCCGAGAGCTGTCCGCAGCGATCCGGCTGATCTACCCCCGCGAGACCCTCTGGCGCCCACCGGTTCTGACGATGAGTGCGCTGCACGGCAGGGGTCTGGAGGAACTGTGGGACACGGTGCTCAAGCATCGCCAGGTCCTCGTCGAAGCCGGGCAGTTCGAGGCCCGACGGCGCGCCCAGCAGGTGGACTGGACCTGGGCGATGGTGCGGGACGCGGTGCTGGATCGGGTGTTGACCCATCCGGCGGTCAGGCAGATCCGCACCGAGGTCGAACGGCAGGTGCGCGACGGAGAGTTGACGCCGGCCCTGGCCGCACAGCAGATCCTCGACGCCGCCGAGCAGCGAAGTTAACAGATTGGCAACATTGTGAACGTTTGCTCACGACCCGAGTAAATTCGAGTTGTGACCCAGGCGACTATCGGTGGCCGCGGCTCGGAACTGCCCCACGGGGTGCAGGGCGCCGCTGACCCGAACTTTGCGTGCGCGCTGCGCAGTTTCGCCAATCTCTTCCCCCACCCGCGATTCGGCGGGGGCGCACTGGCGGTGTACCTCGACGGGCAACCCGTCGTCGACGTGTGGACCGGCTGGTCGGACCGGCGGGGCCGGAAGCACTGGTCGGCCGACACCGGCACGATGGTGTTCTCGGCGACCAAGGGGGTTTCGTCGACGGTGATCCACCGGCTGGCCGACCGGGGTCTGATCGACTACGACGCACCGGTGGCCGATTACTGGCCGGAGTTCGGCGCCAACGGCAAGGCCGAGATCACCGTCCGGGAAGTGATGCGCCACCGCGCCGGGCTGTCGCACCTGCGCGGCGTGCGGAAGCGGGAGTTGCTGGATCACCAGCACATGGAGGAACGGATCGCCGCCGCACCCGTCGGCAGGCATTTCGGAAAGTCCGCCTACCACGCGATCACCTACGGTTGGCTGCTGTCCGGCCTGGCCCGCGCGGTCACCGGTAAGGGAATGCGCGAGCTCATCCGCATCGAGGTGGCCGAGCCGCTGAACACCGATGGTTTGCATCTGGGCCGGCCACCGGCCGGCGCGCCGACCACCGTCGCCCAGATCATCGGCCCGCAGCTGAACATCCCGAATCCGGTCTTCAACGCCCTCGCACCGAAGATCGCCGCGCTCGAGGTGTCGGCGATCTTCGGGTCGATGTATTTCCCCGGGATGAAAGCCGCTGTGCAGGGCGATATCCCGCTGCTGGACAGCGAGTTGCCGTCGGCCAATGGAGTCGCTACCGCGCGCGCCCTGGCCCGAATGTACGGAGCGATCGCCAACGGTGGCGAGATCGACGGCCAGCGCTATCTGTCGGCAGAGCTGGTGGCGAATCTGACCGGCCGGCGAAACCTGCGCCCGGACCGCAACCTGATGCTGCCGATGACGTTCCACCTCGGCTATCACGGCCTGGGCATCCCCGGCGTTCTACCGGGATTCGGCCATGTCGGACTCGGGGGATCGCTGGGCTGGGCCGTGCCGGAGACGGGGCTGTCCTTCGGGTTCGTGCACAACCGGCTGCTGACCCCGTTCGTGCTGACCGACCAGGCCGGCTTCGTCGCCACCGCCGCGCTGATCCGCCGCGGCGCCGCGGCCGCCCGGAAGCACGGGTTCGAACCCGTCACCGAGTTCGGTGCGCCGCCGTTTGGACTGCAGCCCTCCGGTGTGGTCGCCCTTTAGCCGGCCTGCTCAGGAGGCTGCGGCGCCGGCGCGACGTGCCTTGTTGATCGGGGCCTGGAACGCATTCATCACGTCCATGTAGTGGCTCGGGGTGATCCGAGAGAGCAGGTCGAAGAGACGGGCGTCCATCCCGACGAGGATCCGGGATTTCCCCGCTTCGACACCGCGGTGAATGATCTCGGCGGCCTTGTCCGACGTCGTCACCGTGACCGCGGCGAACTCCGCCGCCATCTCCTCGCGGGAGGGGCCACCTGCGTCCGGGTCCTCCCGGAACCGCGCGTTCCGCACGATGTTGGTGTTGACCCCGCCGGGATGGACGGTAACCGCGGTCACCCCGGTTCCCGCGCAGCTCCTGGCGCAGCGACTCGGTGAACCCGCGCACCGCGAACTTGGCTGCGCAATAAGCACTTTGGTTCCCGACTGCGGCAAGACCGAAGACGCTGGAGGTGTTGACGATCGCTCCCTCGTTCTGCTCGACGAGTATCGGCAGAAACGCCCGGGTTCCGTTGACCACCCCGTGGAAGTTGATGTCCCACACCCAGTCGTCGTCTTTGGGATCGGCGTCGACCACCGTGCACGCCAGGGCGACCCCGGCATTGTTGAAGACTGAGCCGATGACGGTTGGCGTCCAATTCCGGACTTCGTCCGCGAAGGACAATTGCGCGTCCGCATCGCGGACGTCGAGGACCCGCGACAACACCGGCCCCGAGATGCTCGCCTCGGTTTCCTTCAAGCCCTGCTCGTCGATGTCGGTGATCGCCACCGGACTGCCGTGGGCGGCGAGTCGTTGGGCCAGGCTACGACCCATCCCCGACGCGGCACCGCTAATTACCGCGGTCCGGCCGCTGATAGTCCGTTTTGCCTTGCGCAACGTTGCTCCTCGTGGTTCCGATGTATCGCTGAGCAGCAGTTTTATCTACGTGCCAGTCAATGTAGCCGGGGGCTCGTCATGCGCGCCAAGTCGCACGTCCAGCTATTTGCAGTGTAAATGATGTTAGATGGGCTGAGCGTACGCAATCCTCGATCACCAGCGCCCGGGGTTTGACTGCCGGACACGGCCGGGCTATGTTTGCTAGATATCCGGATCGCAGTTTCAACGCCGGAGGCATGCTCATGACCATGATCAACACCACGCTTCCTGCCGTCCTGGTCGCGGCCGGGCTCGCCGCGGGAATAGCTCGGACTAGGCACTGCACCGGCGAGCGCCGAACCGCCTCCGCCACCGACTCCCGGTCCAGGCCGAACAGCCGCCGAACTGGGCGCCCGCGAAGCCTGCCGAGTTCTGGGCGGGGCAGCCGGTCGTGTGGTTCTCGGGTTGGGGTGGTCGCTGGGGCGTGTGGATCAACGACCAGTTCATCACGCTGTCGTCGAATCCGGTCACCAACGGCGGATGACCTGCATCCCCGGCGCTGTCAGCGCTGCCAGATACCACCGTCATCAAATGTCACATCTGTGACACTTCTTCGACGTATCCAGCCGCGTACTATAGTCGTCGCGGGTAGGGGTTCAGGGGAGTTGCGGTCTCACTGTGGGGCGTACCTCGATCGGCAAGCGCGTTGCTGGGCCACAGCGGACCCGGTGGACGGATGAGGCAGGAGAACGATGACTGGACTGACAAGTCGGGCGACGCGGATAGGTGTCGCGGCAATCGCAGCGACGATGGCATTTCTGGGAACGGCCGGCCCGGCGAGCGCCGACGCCACCGACGATTATCCGATCCCGCACCGCATCATCATCACCACGTGTGACACCGAGCAGTACCTGCAGGCCGTGCGCGACACCAGCCCGGTGTACTTCGAGCGGTACATGATCGACAAGAGCAACCGCCCCGCCGACGTGCAGCAGGGCGCCGTGGACCGGATCCACTGGTTCTTCTCGCTTGATCCGGTCGCCCGTCGCCAGTACTCCGAGGACACCGCGACCAACGTCTACTACGAGCAGATGGCGACCCGCTGGGGCAACTGGGCGAAGATCTTCTTCAATAACAAGGGCGTCGTCGCCAAGGCCACCGACGTCTGCATGAACTATCCCGCCGGCGACATGTCGGTGTGGGACTGGCCCGTCAATCGATAAGCAGCATCGCGAGGCAGCGCTCGAGATGCGGGGCCTGGCGTGAAACGAATTTCCTGGTGTCGACACAAATTCACACAGAAATGTGCAAAAGGTATTGACACCAATCGGCAAGCATCGTGGACGGGGAACCAGTTGCGGCACATCGGGGTAGCGGATAGGCGTATTTCGCCGGTCATAACCACCCGGCAGATTCAACCAGCCGGCTCGGCTCTCGTCATCCTTGTCGCCGAGCCAATTCCGCCTTGGGCCTCGTCGCTGGATCATGCACCCGTCGGCGCGAGGTCGGCCGCGTTGCTAGCCATTACGACGAAAGTTTGCGGAGACAACCGTCATGCATCTTTCCAGGAAGCGTCTGCGCACTTTTCGCGTTCGCGTTCAGTCATTACAAACCCACAACAAAGTGGCTCCTACTGGTCTGCGGCATGCTTTACTCTGATCAATGCCCAGCTTCGCCCGACGAGGTGCTGTGGGTTTGCGACCGGCCCGCTCATGCCGCAGTATGAGCGTGTGGATACCCGAGGAGGTCTACGATCTTTGCGCTCTTGAGGCGGCTGTGGATTCCGCTGCTCGTGCTGGTGGTGGTCGCTGTCGGTGCCTTCACCGTGTCGCGACTGCACACGATTTTCGGTAGCGACAAACGTCCGTACGTATGGCGACACACAAGGCACCGAGGCCACGACGAAGGCTTACAACCCCAAGAAATTGACCTATGAAGTCTTCGGACCCCCGGGAACAGTGGCCGATATCAGCTATTTCGACGTCGAACGGGACGCCCAAGTTCGTCAAGAATGTCAGCCTGCCATGGTCGTTGCAGAACGATGTCAGCAAGGCGACCGCATTTGGAAACCTGATGGCGCAAGGCGATAGCGACAGCATCGGTTGCCGCATCCTGGTGAACGATGAAGTCAAAGTAGAGAAGATCTCGAACGAAGTGAACGCTTTCACCTCCTGCGTGTTGCAGGCCGCATGACCGACACAAACGCCGGTACGCACCAGGCACATCGGCACATCGACACCGTCTGGCATCGTTCATCCGTCGGTTTGCGCCGCTGATCATCCTGGGTTGGGTGGCGATCACCGTCGTGCTCACCGCTCTTTGTGCCGCCCCTGGAAGTGGTGGAGGCAACTCACTCGGTATCGCTGACTCCGGCCGGTGCGCCGTCCGTCAAAGCGGCGGACCGCATGGGAAAGGCTTTCCAGGAATCCAACAGTTCCGGGAGTGTGGCGGTAATCGTCCTGGAGGGCGACAAGCCCCTCGGCGCGGACGCGCACAAGTTCTACGACGAGATCATTCGGCAGCTCAAAGCCGATCCGCAAGCACGTCCAGCACATCCAGGATTTCTGGGGAGATCCGCTGACCGCTGGTGCGGCGCAAAGCGTCGATGGCAAAGCCGTCTACGTCCAGTTGGACCTGGTGGGCGTCATGGGCCAGGCCGAGGCCAACCAGTCGGTGAAAGCCGTTCAGGACGATCCTGAACAGACACCCCCGCGCCGCCGGGGGTTAAGGCGTATCTCACCGGCCCTGCGGCGATCATCGCCGACATGAGCGCAAGCGGAAACAAAACCGTTCTTCTCATCACGGCGGTCAGCGTCGGCGTGATCTTCCTGATGCTGCTGCTGCTCTACCGTTCGTTCATCACGACCATCATCTTGTTGCTGACAGTCGGCATGGAACTGCAGGTGGCCCGAGGACTGGTCGCGTTTCTGGGCCTGCACGGCTTTGTCGGCCTGACCACCTACGTCGTCAATCTGCTGGTGACCGTCGGTATCGCGGCTGGAACGGATTACGGGATCTTCTTCGTCGGGCGATATCAAGAGGCACGTCAAGCCGGCGAGGATCGTGAGTCGGCCTACTACACCTCATACCGGTCGGTCGCGAAAGTGGTCCTGGCGTCCGGCCTGACGATCGCCGGGGCGATCGCCTGCCTCCGCTTCACCCGGTTGCCCTATCTTCCAACCTCTGGGCATCCCCGGTGCGGTCGGCGTCTTGGTTGCGGTGGCGGTCGCGCTCACGCTGATTCCGGCGGCCATTGCTGCTGGGCAGCCGTTTCGGCTGGTTCGATCCGAAGCGGACGGTCACCACCCGTCGATGGCGGCGGATAGGTACGGCGATCGTCCGGTGGCCGGCCCCCATTTTTGTCGCCTCCGCAGCGATCATGCTCATCGGACTGTTGACGCTGCCGGGATACCGGCCCAGCTACAACGACCAGAAGTTCATTCCCCAGGACATCCCCGGCCAGTCGGGGATACGCGGCCGCGGCACGACATTTTCCCGAATCGAAATTGACCGCGCCCGACCTCCTGATGGTCGAATCCGATCACGATATGCGCAATCCGGCAGACTTCCTGGTACTGAACAAACTCGCCAAGGCGGTTTTTGCTGTTCCCGGGATTGCCAATGTGCAGTCGGTCACGCGGCCCGAGGGCAAGGCGATCGAGCACACGTCGATACCGTTCATGATGAGCTGGACGCAGGCGCCAGTCAACAATTGGTCCTTCCGTTTCAGAAGGCACGCATGGACGGACATGCTCGCAGCAGGCCGACGATATGTCGAAGACGATCGCGATCATGCAGCGCATGCAGGATTTGATGACGGCAGATGGTCGCCACGACTCACCGTATGGTGCGACAGCACCCACGAGCTCACAGGACTCCATCGACGAGGTACGAGACCACCTCGCGGATTTCGACGATTTCTTCCGGCCGATCCGCAACTACTTCTACTGGGAGCCGCACTGCTTCGACATTCCGCTGTGCTGGTCGATCAGATCCATCTTCGATGCGCTCGACGGCATCGACCTGGTCACCGACAAGATGGAGGATCTCGTCAAGGACCTGGATCAATTGGACGTGCTTATGCCGCAGATGCTCCTGCAGTTCCCGCAGATGATCGCGACCATGCAGAACACCCGCACGATGATGCTGACCATGCACAGCACCATGGGCGGCATCGTCGACACGCATGGACGAGTCGAGCGACAACCCGATGGCCATGGGAAATGCGTTCGACGACGTCCAACAACGAAGACTCGTTCTATCTGGCCGCCGGACATCATTCGACAACAACGCGGACTTCAAGCAGATCATGAAGATTTTCATGTCGCCGGACGGCAAGGCGGCGCGCATGTCTCATCACGCAGAACGTCGATCCTGCGACGCCTGAGGGCATCTCGCGGGTCGATCCGATACAAAGTGCGGCCGAAGAGGCGCTCAAGGGCACGCCGCTGGAAACCGCCAAGATCTATCTCGCTGGTACCGCGGCGCCGACCAAAGAACTCGGTTGACGGATCGAAGATACGATCTCCTGATCGCGGGAGTCGCGGCACTCTGTCTCATCTTCATCATCATGCTGATCATGACGCGCAGTCTGATCGCCGCACTGGTCATCGTCGGCACGGTGGCGCTTTCGCTGGGCGCGTCCTTCGGATTGTCCGTGCTGGTCTGGCAATACCTTCTCGGCATCCAGTTGAACTGGGTGGTGCTGGCCATGTCGCGTCATCCTCCTTCTGGCGGTCGGGTCCGACTACAACCTGCTGCTGGTCTCGCGGATGAAGGAGGAACTCGGCGCCGGCATCAACACCGGCATCATCCGGGCGATGGGCGGTACCGGCAAGATCGTGACAGCCGCGGGCCTGGTGTTCGCCGCCACGATGGGGTCGATGCTCGTCAGCGACCTCCTCACCATCGGTCAGTTGGGCACGACGATCGCGCTCGGTCTGCTGTTCGACACGTTGGTCGTGCGTGCGTTCATGACCCCGTCGATCGCCGCGATGCTGGGTCGCTGGTTCTGGTGGCCGCAACAGGTGCGCCCCCGCCCCGCCAGTACGCATGCTCCGGCCCCTAGGGCCCCGTCCGCTGGTCCGTTCCTTGCTGCTGAGGGACTAGCGACGGCCGCATGAGCACTGAGACACCCGTCGGCCCCCCTTCATAGCGCGGACGGTACGCAGGCTTTCGCTCGCTGATCATTGTGGCTTGGCTGGCAGTGATCGTGTTTACGACGCTGGCCTCCGTCGACTGGGACTGGACGGTCGGCGATCCCGTCGCTGGAGCAGCGTCGCGGAGAAGAACTCGGTCTCGCTGATCCCCAAGGACGCGCCGACTCGGCATCGCCATGCAGCGGATGGGCAAGGTGTTCAGAGAATCCGATTCGGACAGTTCGGCGATGATCGTGCTGGAGGGGCAGCAGCCGCTCGGCGACGATGCGCGGCGAGTACTACGCCGGACTGATTCGGGAGCTCAGAAACGATCCGCAAGCATGTCGAGCATGTGCAGGATCTCTGGGGCGACCGCCTGACGTCCTCGAGCGTGCAGAGCCCCGACGGCAAGGCCGCATATGTGCAGCTGAATCTGGCCGGCAACCAGGGCACGCCCCTGGGCGACGCAATCGGTGGCCGCGGTCCGCAAGATCGTGGAACGGACACCGCCGCCGCCCGGGGTGCAAGGCCTATGTGACCGGTGCGGCACCGCTGGCGTCGGACATGCAACGCAGCGGGAACAAATCCATTCTGAAGATCACCGCGGTCACCGTCGTGATCATCTTCACGATGCTGCTGTTGGTCTACCGCTCGGTCGTCACGGTGATCCTGCTGCTGATCATGGTCGGGCGTCGAATTGGCGGCGGCCCGCGGAATCGTCGCGTTTCTCGGCGCACAACGACGTTCTCGTGCTGTCGACGTTCGCCGTGAACATGCTGGTATTCCTTGCCATCGCGGCCGGAACCGACTACGGCATCTTCTTCTTCGGTCGCTATCAAGAGGCGCGTCAGGCCGGCGAGGACCGGAAACGGCCTACTACACCATGTATCGCGGGGTCACGCCGGTGGTGCTGGCCTCTGGTCTGACGATCGCCGGCGCGATCTTCTGCCTGCATTTCACCCGTCTGCCGTACTTCCACACCATGGGCGTCCCCGCTGCGATCGGCATGCTCGCGGCGGTCGCCGTCGCGGTGACGCTGGTTCCGGCCGGGGTCGCGGTGGCAGCCGGTTTGGACTGTTGGAACCCAAGCGCAATTTGAGCGCCGGCCGGTGGCGGGGGATCGGCACGGCGATCGTCCGTTGGCCCGGGCCCATCCTGGTCGCTTCGCTCGCGGTGGCACTTGTCGGTCTGCTGGCGCTGCCGGGCTATAAGACGAGCTACAACGACCGCGCTGTACATTTCCGGAAATATTCCCGCCAACGTGGGATTCGCGGCAGCCGAACGTCATTTCTCCCAGTCGCGGTTGATGCCCGACATCCTCATGATCGAGTCCGATCACGATCATGCGCAATCCGGCAGACTTCCTGGTGTTGAACAAGCTGGCCAAGGCGGTCTTCAAGGTCCCGGGAGTTTCCCGGGTACAGAGCATAACCCGGCCCGAGGGAACTCCGATTGCGCATACGTCCATTCCGTTCCTGATCAGCCTGCAAAGCGCCGGTCAAGAGCAGATCATGACGATTTCCAGAAGACCGCATCGGACGACCTGCTGAAGCAGGCCGACGACATGGCGACGATGATCAAGAGTCATGCAGCAGCATGTACGAGCTCATGGAGCAAATGGCGAGATCGACTCACAGCATGACTGTCAAAACTCACGAGATGTATGACATCACGAACGACTTGCGGAATTGGCTCGCCGATTTTCGACGACTTCTTTCGGCCGATCCGCAATTATTTCTACTGGGAGCCGCACTGCTTCAACATTCCGATCTGCTGTGCGTTTAGGTCGGTTTTCGATGCGCTGGACGGTGTCGACCGTCAGCGACAAAATGGCAGTCTCATCGACTACCTCGATCAGCTGGATGTGCTTTTGCCGCAGATGGCCGCACAGTATCCCGCAGCAGATCGCGATCCTGCAGAAGCATGCGCAGATGATGTTCACCATGCACAGCACCATGTCGGGCATGCTGCGATCAGGAGGACGAGACGAGCGAAAATGCCTCGCTCGATGGGCACAGGCTTTCGACGCTGCCAAGAACGACGATTCGTTCTATCTGCCACCGGAAGTCTTCGACAACGCAGACTTCAAGCGCGCGATGGATTCCTTCCTGTCACCGGACGGGAAATCGGCTCGATTCATCATTTCCCATCAGGGCGACCCCGCGACAACCGAAGGCATTGCGCGGATCGAGCAGATAAGGACGGCGGCCGAGGAGGCACTTAAGGGGACGCCCCTGGTGAACGCCAAGGTCTATCTGGCTGGCGCCGCGTCGACCGCCAAGGACTGGCACGACGGCTCTACGTATGACCTGTGGATCGCGGGCGTTGCGGCGCTGTGCCTGGTTTTCATCATCATGCTCATCATCACGCGAAGCTTGATCGCGGCGTTGGTGATCGTGGGTACGGTGGCACTGTCGCTGGGCGCATCGTTCGGGCTGTCGGTACTGCTCTGGCAGTACATTCTGGGAATCCAGCTGCACTGGATGGTGCTCGCGATGTCGGTGATCATCCTCTTGGCAGTGGGGTCCGACTACAACCTGTTGCTGGTATCGCGGATGAAAGAAGAAGTCGGCGCCGGTATCAACACCGGCATCTATCCGCGCGATGGGTGGCACCGGCAAGGTCGTCACGACGGCCGGACTGGTGTTCGCCGCGACGATGGCGTCGATGGTGGTCAGCGACCTGCGGATCATCGGTCAGATCGGTACCACCATCGGCTTGGGCCTGCTGTTCGACACCATGATCGTGCGCTCGTTCATGACGCCGTCGATCGCGGCAGTGCTGGGTCGTTGGTTCTGGTGGCCGCAGCGGGTGCGCCCGCGCCCCGCCAGTTTCCTTCTGCGGCCCTATGGGACGCGCCTACAGGTACGCGAGCTGCTGGAAGGTGCCCGCGCTCCCCGCCGACGAAGCCGCTTCGACACCGGAGCTGTCCAGGCCGGTTTAGGGACGTCCGATCCGCAGGGGGGGAGGGCAGGCTTCCCGCAGCGTCGGTCGCCAAACCAGGCCGCTCTGCCTGCTCAAGTCGTCATACTGGGCCGAGCCCGGTTTTTGAGGTGGCCAACCCCGTGGCCCAGACACCCCGGACCAGACACCGGCCCTGGTATCATACATCCCAGGACCGGTGCTGGACACCGAGTCAGACTTTGTCGTCGCGACGCTTCGCTGTCCTTAGCGTGGACTCAGTAGTTGACGCAGGTGGTCATCATCTGCTTGAAAACTGGCAACGCTTGAGCTGCTCCGGGGTTGTTCTTGATCCGGTTGAGTAGACTCACCCGCTGATCCGGCGACGACGACATGAAGACCTGAAGAACTGCAGGTTGGGCGGCGAGGCGTCGAGGTAGGCGGCAGCCATCGGATTCTCTGCGTGCACCGCCTTCATCGCCTGGCCGTACGTGCAGGTCGTGTTGACCATCGGGCCGATGTCGGGCTCGGCGGTCGCTAAGCCGGCTCCAGCGGTCAACACCATCACCGGAGCGCCAACGGCGACGGCGAGCCTGGTCATCCACAGTTTGCTCATGTGTCCCTCCTGGAACTGATTACGTCAACTCTATTTATCCAGTTCGAACTCGGGCCTGGATTTTGCCGACACCGGCGCGAACCACCGCCAACCATCAGCGAAACGTCGCACCGAGATGTCCTAGCTATATCTGCCAGTGTCCCCACAACGTTACACGGACCGTTTGTGAGCGTCCGGCTGGGACGATAGGCGAACTTGGCTCTGCCTTGGTCCGGGAGACGTCAGGGTCGCCATGAACAGTTCTGGCTATCCTCCCGATGGGGTATTTTTGCTCTGAGGTCTGGCATATTGTTTGTCGGCGCAGCTAACTGAGTGATCTTGGCTTACGGTACACGCCGAGGAGAGCGGGGGATGACTGGTGGAATTTGCGCTGGTGTGTAGTGGAACCCGGGGCGACTGTGAACCGTCGGTGGCAGTCGGTCGCGAGCTGCAGCGCAGAGGGCACGACGTGCGTATCGCAATCCCCCCGACCTTGTTGAATTTGCACAGTCGGTCGGCCTCGACGCGGTTGCATACGGTCCGAACGCGGAAGACTTGTGGACCGCCGACTTCTTCCGTAACTTCTCGAAAAACTTTCTGCGCAAATTCTGGACGATCCGCGAGCCGATCAAGATTATCCAAGAACTTTGGGATCCCGTCCTGCGCTACTGGGCGGATATGGGCGAGACGTTGACGCCGATGGCCGGGGGGGCCGACTTGTTATGCGCAGGCCTGTTTTTTCAGGGGGTCGCGGCGAATGTCGCCGAGCATTACGACATGCCGTTTGCGACGCTGGATTACTTC
>CAVWBC010000004.1:0-629828 GCA_963753095.1 uncultured Actinomycetota bacterium | reverse complement strand
TGCAGCGCCGCGAAGGCATTGGCAATACCAGTGTTTCGGGTGTTGTGGAAGTGAAATCCGATCGAAATCGGGGTACCGCTCATCTGATCGGACACCAGCGCGAACAGATTCTGCACCTGGGTCGGGACGCCGACGCCGATCGTGTCGGCCAACAAGATCTCCTCGACTCCGGCTGACGCGAAATGGGCGGCAAGAGTAGCGACGGCCGACGGGGCCACCGGCCCTTCGAACGGACAGCCGAAGGCGGCGCCGATCGTCACCGTGACCGGCACCGACGTCCGCGCGGCCAGGGCAATGACCGCGTCCAATTCAGCGACCGTGTCGGCCACCGCTTTGCCCTGGTTTCGCATGTTGAAGGTCTCGGTAGCCACCACCACACAGTTGAGTCGGTCCGCACCGCAAGCCAGCGCACGCTGGGCGCCCTTGAGGTTGAGCACGAGGCCGCTGTATTCGACGCCGGGCCGACGGACGATTTGGTCGAAAACCTGTTCGGCGTCGGCCATTTGCGGTACCCGTCGAGCGCTGACAAAGCTGCCCACCTCGATTCGGGCAAAGCCGCAATCCGACAGCCGGTTGACGAACTCGACGCGAGCCGCCACGGACAACACCCGGTCTTCGTTCTGCAGTCCGTCGCGAGGACCTACCTCGCAGACCAGTACCGGTGCCACTAGATCACCCCCTGCTCTCGCAGCGTCGCGAGTTCTTGATCGGCCAGTCCTGCCAGTGAAGTCAATACGGCACCGTTGTGCTGTCCCACCTGCCCGGGGCCCGTCCAGCGGTGCGCGCCGGGGGTATCGCTGAATTTCGGCACGAATCCGGGCATGGCGAGCTCGCCGATCTGGTCATCCTGCACGCGCATGACCATCTCGCGGGCTTGGATGTGTTCGTCAACGACGATGTCGGCGACGGTGTAGATGGGACTGGTCACCACTCCGTGTGCGGTCAGGACTTTGTCGAGCTCCTGCGCCTCGAACCTCGCGGCCCACGCAGCGATGATGTCGTCGAGCTCTTCGGCGTTCGCGCCGCGCGCCAGGTGGGTGGCGAACCGTTCATCCGCGGCCAGGCCGGGCTTGTCCATGGCCGCACACAGTCTGGCGAACAGCGTGTCGGCGTTGGCGGCGATCACGACCCACTTGCCGTCCAGCGACTTGTATATGTTCGACGGCGCGATGTTGCGCAGCCCTGTTCCGCTCGGCTGTCGAACGATCCCGAGTTTGTCGTATTCGGTGATCGCACCTTCCAACATCGCGATGCATGACTCGAGGATCGAGGCATCGACTACCTGGCCGGTTCCCGCCTTCAGGCCGTCACGGCGGTAGAGAGCAGCCAGCAGCCCTTGTACGGCGAACATTCCGGCGAGCATGTCCCCCATGGAGATTCCTGTGCGCGGCGGTGGCTGATCGGGATAGCCGTTGATGTAGCGCAGGCCGCCCATCGCCTCTCCCGCACTGGCGAAACCGACGCGGTCGGCGTACGGACCTGTCTGGCCGTACCCCGATACTCGCACCACCACCAGCCGAGGGTTGAGCTCACGTAGCTTGTCCGGCCCGAGATTCCACTTTTCCAACGTTCCTGGGCGGAAGTTCTCGATCAAAGCGTCGCTGCGCTTCACGAGTTCACCCAGCAGCCGTTGACCTTCTGGGTGAGCCAGATTCAAGCTGACGGACTTCTTGTTGCGAGCAAGCGAAGGCCACCACAACCCGTGGCCATTTGCGTCATGATGTCCCCAGTCGCGCATCGGGTCGCCGCGCCCAGGCGGTTCGATTTTGATCACTTCGGCGCCCATGTCGGCTACCAGGTGACCGGCGAAGGGGCCGGCAAGGAGTTGTCCTAGTTCCAGCACTCGCAGGCCCTCGAGGACACCGCCGTTCGTACCGGCCATCATTGTCGGCCTTCTCTTGCCAATGTGCGTCCCGTTCTGTGGATTTCACTGCGGAGCACCGCGGTCACCGTGGTGGCCAAAGCGCACTGACTCACACTGCACACGATGTTGCCGATCACGCGGTGCGCACGAGCAGACGCCTGGGCCCGCGCAGCGACAGATTCGGCGGGTAATCGTCCGCGCTGACGTCGCCCTCCAGTCGCAGGCGCGGCGCGTGCCGGGTCAGCGCCTCCAGGCACACCTTCATCTCAAGCCGTGCCAAAGGAGCACCCTTGCAGTAGTGCGGCCCCTTGCCGAATGTCAGGTGTTCGGTGGCGTTGGGTCGATCCAGGTCCAGTGCGTCGGGGTTCGCAAACTGGCTGCCGTCCCGGTTGGCCGCAGCGAACAGCAATGCCACCTGGGCTCCGGCGGGAATGGCGACATCTCCAATCGTGGTGTCCACGACGGCTTGTCGCCGCCATGTGGTTACCGGCGGGTCGTATCGAAGGAGTTCTTCGACCGCACGCGGGATCACGACAGGATCATCGACGAGTCGCTGCCAACAATCCGGTCGACGCAACAGGGTCAGCACGCCGTTGGCGATGAAGTTCGTCGTGGTTTCGTGCCCGGCCAGCGCCATCGAGTACACGATGCTGACGAGATCCGTCAGGTCGGGAGTGTCGGGATCGTCCTGGTGCAGTCGGATCATGTCGCTGGTGAAATCGTCGCGCAGATCTTCGGCGCGGCGAGCCACGAATTGGTCGCAGAACCGCCAAAAGTCGACGACATCCTTCGCGGCCTGAACCTGTTCCTCGGCAGTCAGGCGACCGTAGGTCAGTTGCGCACGGTTGCCCGCCCACGCCTTGATCTGTTCGAAATCCTCCTCAGGAAATCCCAACAGGCCCAACCCGGCGTAGGCAGGCAGTGGAAACGCCAGTTCGGCCACGAGGTCGGCCACGGGCTTGGCGACCATCGCGTGAACGAGTTCCTCGCCCTTGGCGCCCACCATCGGTTCGAGCAGTTTCAGGCGGCGCACCGACATGCATTTGCGAACCCCAGCGGCGATCATGCTGTGCCGCGGCGGATCTGCGTTGGTGAGGGCAGGCAGGCGACGGTAGCCACCCTCGGCCAGCACGGCCTGCGCCGCCTCGGTGATCGGACACACCGGCGCAGATGCGTTGCCGGCCGAGAACCGCTTGCCGTCGCTGGCGGACAGCACCTCAACGACGTCGGCATGGCGAGTGACGAAGTACATCTGCATCTCGGGCGAATGGAAGACGGGGTGCTCGTCGCTCAGTTGCCGCAGAAGCGGGTACGGGTTGTCCCGCGCGAACCCGTCGGACAATGGATCGAAGCCAGCTACGACGGGACAGTCCACGTACTTTCCCTTCAGCCGGTTGATTGCGGCGGCGAACTTCTCCCGACCGTGCCAC
The DNA here is from genome assembly GCA_963753095.1 of uncultured Actinomycetota bacterium. Classification (GTDB taxonomy): domain Bacteria; phylum Actinomycetota; class Actinomycetes; order Mycobacteriales; family Mycobacteriaceae; genus Mycobacterium. Next base: position 626,534 of record CAVWBC010000004.1, on the reverse strand, counting down.
TCGGGGGCTGTCGGGAAAGTGTCGAAGCCTCAGCGCGGCAGCCCGCTTCCTGCGGGGCGCCGACCTCTAGTCCTCGCCGGCGTACTCCCGGGGAAGTCGGCCACGGGCCTGCAAGTCGGCTCGAAGCGCCTGGGCGTCAGAGGTGTGTTCCAGCACCGACATGAGGTCGGCCGACAGCTGGAGGTGCTGACGCATACCCATTTGTTCCCAGGCTCGCACCAGCATCGTCTTGGTCGCCATCAAAGTGGACAGCGGTGCGCGGGTGATCTTGGCCGCCACTGCCTCAGTCACATCCTCGAGATCTTCGCGGGCCACGACTCGGTTCACCAACCCCATCCGCAGGGCGTCATCGGCGGACAAGGTTTGCGCTGTGTAGAGGTACTCCGCGGCCCGCTTGTAATTCATGAACACCCACGGTTCGATCATCGTCTCCCCACCGGGAAAGCCGAGGCCGGGGACCAGCGGCATCTGGAAGTACGCGTCATCGGATGCGATCGTGATCTCGGGCAGCAGTGCCCAGTATGTGCCGCCGCCGATCGCATATCCGTGCACCTGGGAGATCATCGGCTTCGGAAACTCCCAGAACCGTAGGGTGGGCCAGAGGAAGAGTTCCTTGCTGCCCTGGAAGTTGTTGCCCATATTGGCCTTCGATTCCGCGAATTCGGGATAGGCGTCGGGGGCGATGACATGTCCGGCGCAGAATCCCTTGCCGCTGCCCTTGACGATCACCACTTTGACCCCGTAGTCCCGGCGGGCTTCATCGAGGCACGAATCGACCTGGTGCACCATTTCCGAGGACTGAGCGTTCGCGCGTTCCGGCCAGTCCAACACGATGCGAGCGACCGCACCGTCCCGCTCGTAGCGTACGACGCCAAGATCGCGGGTTTCGTTGCCGGTCACGAGCCGCTCAGTGGTGAATCAGTCGTGAGGCCAGCACGTCGATGTCGACGCGGAAGTCCGTGAAGCTCCGACTTGCTGGTTCGACGGTTAGCCAGGTAACGCCGGCTTCGGCATAGCCCGCCAGCTGGGGCTTGATGGCCGCACAGAACGCGGCGCAGTCACCGCTGACGAGCAGGTCGGCCTCGAACGGGACGAACGCGACGTCGGCAGGTACTCGGCCCGCGTCTGCCCGTCGCTTGTTCACCGCCGCAGTCCAATCGCCGAGTGTCTCGACGTCCGCCAGGGGGCGCATGCCGGTGATCGCGACTAGTTCGCCCGACGCGGCCATCGGCATCCAGCCGTCGGCCACCTCGACGACGCGGCGCTGCGCCGCTGCACCATTGCCGCCGATCCAGATCGGGGGGCCATCGGTGGTCATTGGTGGTGGCAGGGCGATGTGACCGCTTACCCCAAACGCCGGACCAGTGTGGTCGACGCCGGCCCAAGTCGCCTTCCATGCCGTGATCGCCTCGTCGAGTAGGGGACCGCGGCGGCCGAAATCCGCGCCGAGCGCCTCGAATTCGGATTTCAGGTAGCCGACTCCGGTTCCCAGCGTGAAGCGCCCGCCTGACAGCAGGTCGAGGCTCGCGGCCCCTTTGGCGGTCAGGTACGGGCTGCGGTAACCCGACACTAGGAGACACGTCATCAGTCGGATCCGGGTCGTCGCCGCCGCGGCGAAGCTCAGCGACACGAACGGATCGAACGCGTGGTGGCCGCCCTTGGACAGCCAGTCCTTGTCCGGATACGGGTGTTCGGACATCGAGAATGCGTGAAAGCCAGCGTCTTCCACCAGTTTTGCAACTTCCCCGAAACTTGCACCCTCACACCACCGGCTCCAGTGTTTGACGGCCCGCATCGGAAAAAGCATGTTGTAGCGCACGGCACACCTATCTCTTGCGGAAACGTCTAGTGCTCGGGACCTAGGTCTGCGGCTGGCGGCAGCATGTCGACAGCTTCAGCGTGGCAGTCCGAGTACACGGTCACCGATGATGTTGCGTTGGATCTCGGAGGTGCCGCCACCGATCCCCTGGGCGAACGCCCACAGGTAACGCCCCGTCCAGGTCCCCGCCGTAGTGTTCGACGGGTACTGCAGCATCTCGGGCCCAAGAATATCCAAGGCCAAACGGGTGACTTCTTTCACCAGATCGGCGTAGTACAGCTTGAGCATTGACCCTTCAGGCCCCGGTGTGTCCGCCCGCAAATTGCGACAGATTCCCGCGTAGGTCATAGCCCGCAGCGATGCCACCTCGGCGCGCACCGTAGCCAATCGCCTTGCGACATAGCGGTCTTCGATCACGGCAGGAAATTCACCACTGAGCGAACCACGGGACAGTGCGATCAGCTCTTCCACCATGACCGCCAATGTCACCTGGTTGGCAGTGAAGGCCGTGCCCCGTTCGAACGACAACGTCGACATCGCCACGGCCCATCCCGAGTTGATCTCACCGACCACATTGCTCAATGGAATGCGGACGTCGTCGTAGAACACCTCGCAGAAATCTTCCGCGCCATCGATCGTTTCGATCGGACGGACCTCCACGCCGGGGCTGCGCATATCGCAAATCACCCAGGTGATGCCGCGGTGCTTGCTGTCAGGCTTCCCGGTGCGTACCAGCAGCTCCTGGTAGTCGGCGGTGTTGGCGTAGCTGGTCCAGATCTTCTGACCGTTGACGATCAAAAAGTCACCGTCGATGGTGGCGCGGCAAGACAACGACGCGAGGTCCGACCCCGCACCCGGCTCGGAGAAGCCCTGGCACCAAAGTGATTCGCCACGAAGGATCTTGGGGAGATGGAAGGTCTTCTGCTCTTCGCTGGCCATGGCGATAAGGGTGGGGGCGGCATGACGCAAGCCGACGAAGCAGGAGTCCATCACTGCCAGCCCGCAGCGGGCGTACTCCTCGTGCCAGATGAGCTGTTGCAGCAGCGTAAGGCCCCGACCGCCGTATTCCTGGGGCCAATCGATGCCAGCCCAGCCGCCGACCCACTGCGTGTGCTGCCACGCCAGATCGTATTCGCGGATCGCCTTGGCTTCGCGCGGACGCTCGTCGCGAGGTGCGTTTTCCCCTAGCCAGGTACGAACCTCGTCCCGAAACTGTCGCAAGTCGGGCGGGTACTGCAAGTCCACGTTGTGTCTCCTCGAACTGTCGACCGGCCAGCGGCTCGGAATCGAGCCCAGTCCGATGTTTCTGACACCGCATACAGGTTAATGCCCCGAGCGTCCAGTAGCCCCGCCCAACGGCGTCTAGGACATGGTCTCGAAATGCTGGCCTCGATAGCGTTCGACAAGACCGCGTGACGCACGACCGTTGGGAGCCCGCCCCGTGCCGCTTGAGCAGACGTTTGCCTCCAAATGGTCTCGAGCGGTGCTGATGTGGCCAGACCGGCCCTTCTTGGTGTGGGAGTCGTCGTCTGGTCACGTCACGCAGTGGAGTTATGCGGCCTTCGACCGCCTCGTCGACCGGGTCGCGGGAACACTGCACGCGGCCGGGGCCGGGCCGCAAGCAGGCGTCCATCTGGCTTTGACCAACTCGCCGGCCTTCGTGGCGATATGGCTGGCCGCGGTACGCCTCGGGTCGTTCGTGATTCCCTGTGATCCCCATGCCGCGGCTCCGGAGATCGCGCAACAACTCCAACGCACGAAACCGGCCGTCGGTGTCGCCTCCGTGCGACGCCTGGAGGCCTACCAGCAGGCGGCGGCGGCGAAGATCAAGATGTTCAGCCTGGATGAGGACGACGTCGCGCTCGAGATGTTCGACGTTTCTGCGCCTACCGGGCTCGACGATCCCGCACTGCTGGACACCGCCGCAATCATGTTCACCTCGGGGACGACAAGTACCCCCAAGGGTGTGGTCATCACGCAGGCGAACTACGCCTTCGCGGGCGAAATCATGGCTGCTGCCGCAGATCTGGGCGCCGAAGACCGCCAGTTGGTGGTACTGCCACTCTTCCATGCCAATGCCCAGTACTACTCCTTCGCCGCCGCCATCGAAGCGGGCGCCAGCGTCGCACTGATGAGCGGGTTTTCCGCATCGCGTTTCACCGCGCAGGCAGCACGGCATGGCGCCACCCATGCCAGTCTGTTCGCCGCGCCGATGCGCATGATCCTGGCACGGGGCGCCTTCGATCGCGACGACCTCAAGTTGCGCCACGTCTGGTATGCCCAGAACGTCACCAGCGAGCAGTATCGGTCGCTAAGCACGCTTCTCCGGTGCCGGCCGCGACAGCTCTACGGCATGACTGAGACCATCCCGGCGGTCTTGACTGCATCGGTCCAGGACGCTGATGGGGACGGCTCGATGGGTCGGCCCACACCCGGGTGCACTGTCACGCTGACAGACGTCGACGGCGATGGCGTCGGGGAACTGCTGGTGGGAGGCAGGCCGGGACTGGAGTTGTTCCGTGAGTACCTGGACGACCCCGCCACCACAGCACAGTCGTTCACTGAGGACGGCTGGTTTCGCACCGGAGATCTGGTCCGATGTGAGGCTGGTCAGTACTACTTCGCCGGCAGACGCAACGATGTGTTGAAGGTCGCCGGTGAAAACGTGTCGCTGCCCGAAGTGGAAGCGGTGCTTGCCGAGCATCCATCGGTCTTCGAGGCGGCGGTCGTCGGACGTCCAGACCCGATCCGCGACGAAGTACCAGTGGCCTACGTGGTCACCCGAGACGCCGTGGCCCGCCCGACGGGTGACGAGCTGGCGCAGTGGTGCGCCGCCCGGCTGAGCCCACTCAAACGCCCACGCGACTACATCTTCGTCGACGAACTCCCACGCACGTCTGTCGGCAAGATCCGCAAGTTCCTGCTGCGCTGATGCTTTCGTCGGCCACGACCACTTCGACAGCCTTTGGTCGTTATGCGGCAACAACTTCGGGGCGTAGCTGATTTCACCGATCCGGTGGGGGCCGAACACGGCGTCGATGGCGGTGCGGGGTGCCGCAGGCCACGGCGGTGAGCAGGCGCAGCATCGGATTCCGACTCGCCGCCGGGACGACCGGTTTGGCGTCCGAACGCCGCGCCGCGGGGCCCGCAACAGCGCCGAAGAACCCCGTGTGGCCGCGGTGGCCGGACGGCATCGACCAGACCAGGGCGTACCGGGAGTTCCGCTGCCCTACCCGCACCTCACACGGCGTGTCACAAATGCGACACCAGTCATGTCACTAACCTGCGCGGCGTTGCGCTTAGCCGGGCAATGAGTCCTTTGACGACTCGCGCTGTCCAGGGGTGAAGGTGATCGGAAGATGGCGTACTCCGTACACCGAAGCGGCATCGTCATAGCGAACCACTTCACTTGTGCGAACGGCCAAATCCGGTGCCCGCCTGAATAGCTCGGTGATCATGGTCTTGAACATCACTCTGGCCAAGTTTGATCCCAGACACCGGTGCACGCCCACTCCGAATGCCATGTGACGAGTCGCTTTACGGGACAGGTCGATTGTCTCAGGATCCTCGAATTGGCTCGGATCGCGGTTGGCCGCGGCGTACATGATGAGGACCTGTTCACCCTTTTTGAGCTGTCGCCCGTGAAACTCGATGTCTTCGGTCACCGTGCGCGGCAGTGACAACGTCGGAGTGGCATAGCGCAGAAACTCCTCGGTGCCCTGGTCCAGCATCGACGGATCGTCCAGGATCTGCTTGCGCAACTCGGGCTGCGCGTCGATGAGCAGCAACGAATTTCCGCTCAGACCGGCCGTGGTGTCCATGCCGCCGAGGATCAGCAGGAACACCATGTTGGCCAGTTCGTCGTCGCTGAGCGCGCGCCCGTCGCGCTCAGCGACGACCAGCTCGCCGAGCAGCCCCGGCTGTGGCTGTGCCCTCGCCGAGCCGATGGCTTGGTAGATCTCGGCGAACATCGCCATCACCTTCGTCACCGCGCCTTCGGGGTCCACGCCGACGTCGTGAACGAATCCGTGTACCCACACGACCCACTCCGCCCATCGCGAGGCGTCAAGCCCCAGGATGCGCAGAATCAACTGAGCCGGCAGCGGGGTGAACAACTCCTCGGAAAGGTCAGCTGTTCCACGCTCGATGAACTGGTCGATGAAGTCATTTGCCATCTCTCGGATCATCGGCTGCATCTCCCGAGCCGAGCCCGGCGACAACGCCGACAGCAGGAACGAGCGGAAAAAGCCCACGTCGGGCGCGTCGTAATCGATGGGTACCAGACTGCCCGCACCGGGCTGCGGCGGTACCCCGCGCACGCCCTGCTCGTCGGGCCTGCTGCTGAAGATCTCCGGGGTGTGCAGCGCGTCGAACACCTCGTCATAGCCGGTCAACAACCAAAATCCATCCCAGTGGCTGGATTTGGCGACGGGGCACCTAGATTGCAACTCCGAGAGGATCGGAAACGGATCCTTTGCAAACTCCGCAGAGTGATGGTTTAGGTCGGTGTCGAACTCGTCGGCTTTTCTCCGAGGCGAATTCTCGGTTGTTGTCATCGGTGTTGACTCCGTAGCGTCTTGTGTCGGTGTCTTGCGTCCTGGTCGAGCTAAGAGATCGTGAACACGCGCTCCGGGCAGGCTTCTGCACCCCGACGCGCCCTGTCGCCGCCTTCTGGTAGCACCTCACCCGATGCCGCGGCGATGTAGCCGATGTCGTCGAGGGTGAAGTAGTCATCAGACATCAGCGCACACAGCGCGTGCCCCTGGCACTTCGAGCGATCGACCTCGATGTGCATCACAGCTCCTTCGAAACGTGACCGTCCTCACTAGGGATCTACACAAATCTAGGAAACACGAGATGTCAGTTGAATGTCGATGCGGCCGTCATCATCGGGTTGGCTGGGATCTCTGCAGGGGCTACACGCGCAAGTGACGTCACCGGGAATGCCACTCTGCCATGCCAATGCCCAGTACTACTCCTTCGCCGCCGCCATCGAAGCGGGCGCCAGCGTCGCACTGATGAGCGGGTTTTCCGCATCGCGTTTCACCGCGCAGGCAGCACGGCATGGCGCCACCCATGCCAGTCTGTTCGCCGCGCCGATGCGCATGATCCTGGCACGGGGCGCCTTCGATCGCGACGACCTCAAGTTGCGCCACGTCTGGTATGCCCAGAACGTCACCAGCGAGCAGTATCGGTCGCTAAGCACGCTTCTCCGGTGCCGGCCGCGACAGCTCTACGGCATGACTGAGACCATCCCGGCGGTCTTGAACGAACTCCCTCGCACCTTCGTCGGCATAATTCGAAAGTTCCTACTCCACTGACACTTCCGTTAGCCGTTGCACTCAACCGGCTAATGAGTCCTTTGACGACTCGCGCTGTCCAGGGGTGAAGGTGATCGGAAGATGGCGTGCCGCATACACCGGACTGGCCTGGGCATAGCGAACCACTTCACTCGTGCGAACGGCCAAATCCGGTGCCCGCCTGAGGAGCTCGACGATCATGGTCTTGAACATGACTCTGGCCAGGTTTGACCCCAGACACCGGTGCACGCCCAGTCCGAATGCCATGTGACGAGTCGCTTTGCGAGACAGGTCGATTGTCTCAGGATCCTCGAACTGGCTCGGGTCGCGGTTGGCTGCGGCCCACATCATGAGGACCTGTTCACCCTTTTTGAGCTGCTTCCCGTGAAACTCGGTGTCTTCGGTCACCGTGCGCGGCAGTGCCATCACCGGAGTGGCATAGCGCAGGAACTCCTCGGTGCCCTGGTCCAGTACTGATGGATCGTCCATGATCTGCCGGCGCAACTCGGGCTGCGCATCGATGAGCAGCAACGAATTGCCGGTCAGACCGGCCGTGGTGTCCATGCCGCCGAGGATCAGCAGGAACACCGTGTTGGCCAGTTCGTCGTCGGTGAGCGCTCGACCGTCGCGTTCTGCGGCGACCAGCTCGCCGAGCAGCCCCGGCTGGGGTTGTGCCCTCGCCGCGCCGATGGCTTGGTAGATCTCGCCGAACATCGTCATGACCTTGGTCGCCGCGCCTTCGGGGTCCACGGCCGGGTCGTGGACGAATCCGTGTACCCACGTGATCCACTCCGCCCATCGCGAGGCGTCAAACCCCAGGAGGCGCAGAATCACCTGAGCCGGCAGCGGGGTGAACAACTCCTGCGTTACGTCGGCCGTTCCACGCTCGATGAACTGATCGATGAAGTCATTCGCCATCTCTCGGATCATCGGCTGCATCTCCCGAGCCGAACCAGGCGACAACGCCGACAGCAGGAACGAACGGTACATGCCCACATCCGGCGCGTCGTAATCGATGGGCACCAGACTGCCCGCACCGGGCTGCGTTGGCACCCCGCGCACGCCCTGCTCGCTGGGCCTGCTGCTGAAGATCTCCGGTGTGTGCAGAGCGTCGAACACCTCGTCATAGCCGGTCAACAACCAAAAGCCACCCCAGTGGCTGGATTTGGCGACAGGGCACCTCGATCGCAACTCCGAGAGCGCCCGCAGCGGATCTTTGGCAAACTCCGCAGAGTGATGGTCCAGGTCAGTGTCGAACTCGCCGGCTTGTCGCCGCGGCGAACTCTCGGTTGATGTCATCGGTTGACTCCGTAGTCTTCTCGTGTCCTGGTCGGGTTAAGAGATCGTGAAGACGCGCTCTGGGCAGGCTTCGGCACCCCGACGCGCTCTGTCGACATCTTCTGATGGCACCTCACCCGATGTCGCGGCGATGTAACCGACGTCGTCGAGGGTGAAGTAGTCATCAGACATCAGCGCACATAGCGCGTGCCCCTGGCACTTCGAGCGATCGACCTCGATGTGCATTACTTCTCCTTCGAAAATGATCGGCTTCCCGGCATGGTGGTCTGAGCGGGAGCCGCCACCGGAAGTGTGTCCGCCTCGCGCTGCGGCCTTCTAGCTTTGAATGGCCCTCGCATTGCGCTTGTACTCGTCGGAGTCGTTTCTGTGGCGTGGACGTGCCCCGGGCTGGGGGATCCCGTTCCAAAAGCAACTGCTATGCAAACGTAGAGAACAAAGGATGTCTGTTTAATGTCGATGCACCGATATCGTTTTAGTTGGCCGAGCTGACGGGGTGTAACGGTCGCCGGGCCATGTACGACGTTCTGGCAGCAAGGTGAGTGGGCTGGATCTGTTCTCCAGATCCCCTGACCCTGCTGGCTTCTGGTACTCAGCCGTTGGCGGTATTGCGCGGCGTGGTCGTCGGGTGACCGGAGTGCATACGGCCCCGCCCGTCAAGCAATCCGTGACCTGTGCAGGCGAGCGGCCCCAAGCCGGAGCGAACGCCGACTTTGACGCGCCGGGACCTCATACGTCGCCGATGCGGTCGGCGCTGATCCGGCGGTCGTGACGGATGATTTCAACGACGACGCCCTCAACTGCCACGTAGGTTCTCATGCCCGGAAAACTAGTCAATTCGTGTGCCGCATCGACGTCATGACGTCGCGGAAGTTCCCGGCGTGATGTCGCCCGCCCCCACGGAGCGCCGCGGCGTCCCGTGGACGCATCTCCGTCAACGTGCCGATCTCCCACCACCTATGACTTGGTCGGCTCATCCACTACAGATCAACAGTCCCAGGCGTTTTCAACCCTTCGTCGCGATGCCGGGGTCGCTGAGGGTCTACACGCAAGCGACATCACCGCGCCCATAGCCTTGAAGTCCATCGGAACATGCGTGCTCGGAGAGGAACAGCCATGGCTCGGGCCCTGAGCGGAATCCGCGTGATCGACATGACCTCGACCGTGATGGGGCCCTCGGCCACGCAAATGCTCGGCGACCACGGCGCCGACGTAATCAAGGTGGAGTCAGCGGCGGGTGACACCACCAGACAAGTGCCTCCGCACAAGAGTTCTGACATGGGCGTGGCGTATCTGCAGCTAAATCGCAACAAGCGCAGTGTGGTACTCGACCTCAAGCGCGACGCCGATCGGGATGCGATGCGCGCACTGCTCAAGACCGCCGACATCTTCATCTACAGCGTTCGCCCCGCCGCGATGGCGAGGCTGGGACTGTCCCCTCAGGACGTGGAATCCTTGAACCCGCAACTGATCACGGTCAGCTTAGTCGGGTTCGGTGAAGGAGGTCCATACACTGGCCGACCGGTGTACGAAGATCTGATCCAGGGGCTCACGGCCGTGCCTTCCCTGCTCATGCAGGCTGGTTCGCCACAGCCGCAGTATGTTCCCGTGGCGTTCAACGACCGCGCGGTCGGGTTGTACGCCGTTGCGGCGATGCTCACCGCCCTCTTTCACCGGCTCCGCACCGGCGAGGCCCAACACATCGAACTGCCGATGTTCGAGTCCATGGCCCAGTTCGTGCTCGGGGACCACATGGGAGGCCGCTCCTTCGAACCCCCGCTGGGCCCCCCGGGCTATGCCCGCACGCTGACACCCGAGCGTCGCCCGTACGAAACCGCAGACGGATACGTGTGCGCGATCATCTATAACGACAATCATTGGCGGGCCTTCGGCAAGCTGGTAGGCAGGCCCGACCTGGTCGACGAGGACGAGCGGTTCGCGACGTTGCGGTCACGAACCGTCTACGCCCACGACACGTACTCCTTCGTTCGCGAGATCATGCCGTCACGAACGACGGCGGAATGGCTGAAACTGTTCGAAGAGGCCGATATTCCGGCAACACCATTGCACACGCTGGAAACGATCTTCGACGATCCGCATCTCAACGCCACCGGGTTCTTCCAGCGCACGGAGCACCCAACCGAGGGGACCCTGCTGAGCGTCCGCGGACCCAACAATTGGTCGAAAACACCGCCCGCCATGATCACGCCCGCTCCCAAGCTCGGCGAGCACACCACGCAAGTGCTGTCAGAGCTGGGCTACTCGCCCGCCGACGTAGCGAAAATAGTCGGCTCAGGTGATGCGCCGACGTCAACCGAGCATGGGGCCCGTTAGCATCGAAGGTTCATCGAATGGCCGACGACACTGGCCGTCAATGCACGGAAGTGCAGCGGTACCAACATATCCGGCCCAAGACTAATCAACGGAGATACCCATGACCCCAACGCACGAAGGCCGTGTCGCAGTAGTCACCGGCGCAGCTCAGGGATTCGGCCAGGCCATCTGCCGCGGCCTGGCCGAGCGCGGCGCGCAAGTCGTCGCCGTCGACCTCACGGAACCGACAGAAACCCTTGCCCTCATGGAACGAGCCGGCCAGCAGGGCACCGGCCTGCTCGTCGACGTCTCCGACCCGGAGCAGACCCGGCACGTCGAGCACGAGGTGCGCGACCGGTATGGCCGCTGCGACATCCTGGTCAACAACGTCGGCGTCTATCCCTCCATCCACACCGACGACATGACCTACGAGGCTTGGCGCAAGGTTCTCGCGATCAACCTCGACTCCCAGTTCCTGATGACTCAAGCCGTCCTACCCTTGATGAAGGACGCTGGCTGGGGGCGCATCGTCAACCTCACCTCCAACTCGATCGGCATGACGCCCCCCGGCATGACCGCCTACTTCGCCAGCAAAATGGGTGTCATCGGGTTCACCCGCGGCCTCGCCAACGATCTGGCCTCCTATGGCATTACCGCCAATGCCGTGGGCGCGACGCTCTCACGCACACCCGGGGTGGAGGCGGGGCCTACGTCGGCCGCACTGGAACAGGTCGCTGCGATGCAGGCCATCAAGAAGGTCGGCGAGCCCGACGACGTCGTCGGCACCGTCCTCTTCCTCACCAGCCATGACTCCTACTTCGTGACCGGCCAGACGATCATGGCCGACGGCGGGCTGCTCAGGCTGTGACAGCCCCCTACGGGATACACCGCTAGGCCGGCTCCCGCTTTCGGCCCGCCGGTCTAGCAGCTGCAAACACGGCGCACCGACGGTCGAAAGACTGTCCTGAGCCGCCTCGACGGTCTCGCCGTCTGGCAGAGTTCGCCACCACCGTTGCGCGCCAGTGTGATTGGACTTCGCCACCACGCCCTTGCGGTTGCCGCGCCGCGGCGGGCAGATCGCGACCGACACCCCGTAGCGTGTTTGGCCACCCCAGCGATGCTCGCGGTTACCCGCCGCGTGGCCATCCGATCGAAACGCCAGATCCGGCTCACCCCACCCACGCTTCGGCCGATCCGGCCGAGCCCGTCGACGATCCGGGGTTGGGTCATCTCCGAGGGGAGCATCCCGCACCACTTTGCCCGAGCACGCCAGGGTGACCACGAACAGGTGCGCCTGGCATATCGGCCGCAGCTCGTGGTCGCGGATCTGGGGGCGTCTGATAGGACATCGCGTACCCGAGATCCTCGAGCTCGTTGCGCCGAGGATCGCATCCGCAACCTCAAGGACGCCGGCCTGAACAACCTGCCCCTCCACGGATTCGCCATTCGACCAAAACCAGACCTGGCTCGAGATCACCACGACCGAGGCCCCAGAGCACCGGCGACGCGCAACGCCGGAACCCCATGCTGCCCAACCGCGATCCACTCAACCGACAACCAACTGAGCCACCACTTACCGGCCACCAGAAAGATCGAGGCTAACCGCCGTTGAACAGCGCGCGTTGAACGACTTCCTGCATCACCGATGCGATCCGCTCGTCGGAAACGTCCGGCTCGATCTCCATCAGGGCCTCAGGCAGTCGGTCGAGCATGGCGACGAACACGGCCGCGGCGACGTCGACGTCCAAGGGGTATCGTCGCGGCACCCGCCCTAGCAGCGACCGCGCGATCTCATGGGTCACCGCCATACCGTTACGGTGCGTTTTCAGCTGCTCTTCATCGGCAACGACGCCCTGCGCGATGGTGCGAAACACCCCGATGTAGCGGCGGCTGAACACGACGAAATCCGACAGCCATTCTCCCAGTTCGATATTGGGTCCGCTGGTCGGCTCGATAGCCGCGAGTCGTACGACGAGTTCGACGGCGGCCGCGTTGTACTCGCGGGCCAGTGTGCGTAATAGAGCGGGTTTGTCGCCGAAATAGCGGTAGAACGTCGCGCGGCCGACGCCTGCCGCCGCGGCCAGATCATCGATACCCGTGCCGTTGTAGCCACGATCAGCAAACAACCGAGTCGCTGCAGTCAGAATCCGCTCGACGGTTTGACTGGCCCGGGGTCCCATCGTGGACTCGGCCGCTGTGACCTCTCCCTGGGCGTCAAACTCCACCACGGGTTGGAGTGAAGTCGTTGGGACCGAGTGGACCTCACCGAACACCGCGGCCGGGGTCAGCGGAAACAACATCAGCTGCATGCACACCGCCAACCCGTCGATGGCGTTCTCGGCACTCGGTAGCGGCACGAGTGCCTCACAACGCAGGTAGTTGAAGTGGTGCACGAGAGCCGTGAGCAGCAACGCCGCCGTATCAGCCTCCGAATCCTCCAAGCCGCTGGCCACCAAACGTTCCGCCACTCGCGCACAATAGGAGCGAATGAACCCCACCACCATCGCCCGAACGTCGGCGTCGGAGGCCTCCACCTTTGCCGCCTCGATGAACATCGTCGCGTAGCGGTCATAGACCCATGCCCACGCGCCGATCCACCAGTGCAGCGTGTCGAAGCCTTGACGGGTTGGCCCGAGCGGTCCAAGCCGGCGAGCCAGCCCCATCAGCTCCGCGCCACAAGTCTCCAGTAGCTCGGTGAAGATCTCTTCCTTGCTACCGAAGTATTGGTATAGCGTGGCACGCGAAGTTCCGGCGGCAACGGCGATTTCGTCCACCTGCGTGCTATAGAAACCGCGCTCACCGAACAGCCGGAGCGCCTCTGACAGCACGCGCTGCCGGGTGCGTACGCCCTTGCTACCCACGACTGGATTGCTGGGCCAGTACCCCTCGCGACGCAACAACGGACGTTCTGACATCACGTACAGAATACGGTAGCCGCGTGATCCGCGGAGAGTTGGCACACGTCGGAACCGGTGGAGTCGCCGCGTCAGCTGTCTTGGGAAGGCGGCGACTCCTGCTGCCGGATGATCATCGCCGACAACTCGAGACCAACCTCGGTCCCCTTCTCCGCGGCCAGTTGAGCAGCCGAGCGTTTGGCGGCGGACCATTCAGCCAACGCAGCCGCGGCTTCGACTTCTTGGTCGTTCCAATCCGGTGTGAGCGGAGTGGTTATCTCCAGCCGGAGGTTGTTGATCGGGTCACGGAAGTAGATGCTGTAGGCGATTGGATGGCGGGTTGGACCGACGATCTCCATTCCGTGCGCGAGCAGATGCTGGTGCCACTCGTCTACCTCGGCGACCGAATCGGCGTGCAACGCCAAGTGGTCGAATGTGTCGTAGGCGGAATGGGAAGGTGGCGGGCGGTCAGGCAGGCCCGGCGCTTCGAAGAACGCCACGGTCGACCCATCTGCCATCCGGAGGAAGATGTGGAAGTAGGGAATCGGCTCGCCGGTCGACGGAACCTTTCCGCCCGCAAGTGCCTGGACGAACTTCATGTTCAACACGCGGGTGTAGAAGTCCACGGTGGCCGCAGCGTCGGGCGTCACGAGGGCGAAGTGGTTGAGCATACGAGGCGGGGTGTTGAAAAGTGAGAGCGCCGCGCTCCGTGGGGATGAATCAACTTGGGTCATCGGGCATCCTTCTCGACGTAGGAACATGTGCAATGACTCGACGGTAGGAGCCGTGACGTGTCATGAAGATGTCATTGTTGACGTGACCGCCAACCCGTCGCCGAAACTGAGCACGGTGATCGCGGGCATGTGTGCGGGAGCCGATTGCATCGACGACGTCGACCTGGTCCGCAGCGGCGGGGTGACGCACCGTTCGGCCGGGCCGGGCACACCAAGATCGCCGGCATGCAGGTCTTGCGCAAAGACCTATCGTTGCATTGAGGGTTGACCGGTCAGTGATTCTGACCGACCCAATGCATCAACAGACGGCGACCGCCGGTTCGTCGGCGCCGTTGAATACGGTTCCCAACACCGCCGCTGCAGATTCCAACACGATGGATTCCTGAGTTGTGAAGGCATTTCCGCTACGGCGGGCGAAGCCAATCTGTCCCCACGCCGAGTTGTGGTCGATCAGCGGTAGCGACAAGTAGAAGCGACACTCGGCTATCCGCATCAAACGCGACGAACGACGGTAAAGCGTTGCGGACTGCGACGTCTCGACGTAGCTATGTATCTGCCGGGAGTTGACGGTTTCGGCCGATAGGAATGATTCGGCCAACGGAATGCCCGCGGCGACGGCATGTTCCCACTCCGGAGGCATCCCCTGTTGAACCACGAGTCGAAGCTGATCGACACCTACGCCTTTCGTGAAGACAGCGGCGCCGTCGCAAACGCCCGCGTCGACCACGGCCGACACCAGCAAGCTGCACGCGTGGGGGCGGTCTTGCGCCCCGATCAACGACTTGTTCAGGTTGCGTAGCATCCTGGCTAACACCAACGTGGTGCTTTCCTGCGCGGTGCCAGCCCGCGCGGAACCGCCGTCGTCACCAAACTCCACCACCGGCCTGTCGAACAAGTATCCGAGTCCGCGCACCAATTTGATGAAGCGCACTTGTCCGCAATCGTCAGCTAGTTTGTTGCGCAACCGATTGATCTGCAAGCGCAGCGCATTCCGCTCGTGGGTGTACTTCCAATTCCACACCGACTTCAGGATCTCGTCATGTTTGACCGCGACTTGGGGTCGCGTCATGAGCAGCCGGAGAATGTCGAATTCGGTCGGGGTGAGATCGACTTCCCGGCCCTCGACGAACGTGCGTCGCGCCCACAGGTCGACCGTCAGATCTTCGGCTTCGAGAAACCGCAGCGTTGGTTCGTTGATTCGGGCATGTCGCACCAGCGCTTGCGCAGCAGACTGCACCAGTTCCGATCGCGATGTGGACGCCAACACCATGTCTGCACCCAGCCGCAACATGGTCGCTTGCCGCTGCTCCAGCTCAGGCGACAGGGCCAGCATCGGGGCCATGGTCAGCGGCCGCAGGTCCGTGACCATCTGCGACAGCCACCGCAAACTGTGCCCACACACCACGATCAGGCCGAAATTTCGGATCGAAGCCAACCATTGAGCACGCTCAGCATCGCCGGTGACAATTGGATTCCACCCGGCACTGCCGAGCTGGCGAGGGGTGTCGCTGAATTGCGCTGCGGACTCGAGGACTACTAGCGCGTTGCCGCCCTGCGGTGCCGCACCTACTTGCTGCTGGTCCGCCGCGCCTTCAATGCGCCTCATCGGGGTTCCAACCCTGGACTCCGATGTCCAAAGACTTCGCTCACGCTCACACCACTCCCTGTTTCGATCTTTCGATCTAACGGTATTTCTGACACAGAGTATCGGTACGGACGGAATATACCCCCGTTATTGGGGATCGTCCACCACTATGCAGGGCCTTATTCATCGAGGCTGCGCGAACGGGGGGCAAGACGGTCGAATCCGTCATACCCTGTGGCTGCAAGCCGTATTGTGGTCGGCAGCGACCTGCGGGATCTGAGGTGATCACTGCCGCACGCGACCCGCCGCGCCCGTTATCCGCCTTCTGAGATCGCGCGGGCCCGGATCACGGCCTTGACTCCATGTCTCGGTCAATCCAGGACGCAGCCGATGACCTTCCTCGGTAGATGCTGCTCATCTTGTTGCCGTCGATCGCCCGGCCAGGCCGCATACCGAGTTGTTGGCCAGTTCAACGGCTTAGTCGTGGCCTCCCCCGTGATCGCCAAGACGGGACAGAAAATCTCAACCTGGAGGATCCGCACGTCAGCGGTGACGACCAAGAGCGTCGGCGCGAAGTGTCCGCGCCCACAGCCCGGTCACGTCGCTCGGCAGAGAGATTGCAGACCGCAGAAGCGAGCAGGTCGGTGGGGCCACCGGCGCGCACCGCGTCGAGACACAGCCGTCTTGTTCGTCCGCGTTTGCTCCGGCGTGATCAACCGCGTCGATGATGTATCAGTCGCATCTCAGTGCTAGAGGTCCGGAGTCGACCACTTGGCCTAGCAGACCCGGGTCAGCGCCCGCCTCCTGCGCCGCCTCCAAGGCGGCAGCAATGTCCTTGCGCAAGAACGGTCCGGTCACCTCGGCGAAGCGGTCCATACCGCCGAGGTGGTGGGCATAAGTCGCAACATTGCTACCTGCGCTGCACACCTGCAGCGTCGCAAGCAGCGCTTCCGGGTTCACACCCAGTTGGTCGCCCAATCGCGTTGCTGCAGCCAGAAGTTGCGCGTTCGCAGCGAACAGTAGGTTGTTGACGAGCTTGAGCGCCATTGCGCTGCCCAGCTCGCCGGTCGGCACGATGGGATCGGCATAGGCGGCCAGCACAGGCGTCACCATCTGCACTGCATCGCTCGGTCCGCCGAGCAGCACGGTTAGCGTGCCCGCGACGATGTCGTCGTCGGTACCGCTGACCGGAGCGTCAAGGATGATCGGGGCGGAAGCCGAGCTGTCCGCTAGCGCTTTCAAGGTGGCGACGTTGCCGGTCGTGTGGGAGACGAACACCGACTCGGGCTTTGCATTGGCGATGAAACCGTCTGAGGCCAATCCAGTTTCGCGTAGTTGCGCGTCGGAGAACAGGCAGGAGATCAGGATGTCACTGTCCCGGGCCAGGTCGGCGACCGAATCGGCGATGACCGCGCCCTGCGACGCGAGCCGGTCGCACACATCGCCTCGGCGGGCATACAACAGCACGTCATGGGACGCTGCGAGCAGCCGCGAAACCATCGGCTCTCCGAGTTGCCCTGCTCCGATGAACCCGATGACCTTGCTCATTCACATTCCCGTCTGTGAGCACCGAGATGTACTGCCCCCGAACCGCGACGAACGATAAGAGCAGCTGGGCTGTTCGTCAGCGATATCCGTGGTCGACTTTGGTTGGAACCGATGGCTGACTTCTATGGTGACGGTTGCTCGACTCTGAGCAATCCGCTGCAGTCATTGGCGGTCTCCGCGGCGTAAGTGTGCGGTGCTGCCAAGGCAAAGACAAGAGTCATAGGATGTCGCACGCGTGTCATTCATCTCGACACACCAACGACATTCGGCGGCATCGATGCTTGGCGCCATGGACGACCTGCTGCACGAACGGTTACTTGGCATCCCGATGGCTTCCAGTGGCGACGTCGACGTGTATTCGGGAGTCGCGAGACTCTCTGGGCGGATATGGGCCCGCGAAGTACGCCCCGCGGACAAGAGCTGCCGTACTGCGGTGCTGATCAATCACCCCACCTCGAATTTCCTTGGGCACTACCTGCTCGAGTCGCTCGCCAAGACCGGTGTCGCGGCGGTCGGCATGTGTACACGCTATGTCGGCAATGACAGCACCCTGATGCTGGAGAACTGTGTGCTCGACGTCGACTCGGCTGTCAAGTATCTGCGACGTGACTACGACCATGTGGTGCTGCTCGGCAACTCCGGCGGCGGCGAACTCAGCCCCCTGTTTCAGGGGCAGGCCGAAAACCCGACGATCACCGGTAGCCCGGGCGGCGGCGGACCAGACCTCACCAAGGCGGGACTGGAGCCTGCCGACGCCATGATCCTGCTCAATGCCCATCCCAGTCGAGCGTTGATCCGGACCCTGTGGCTAGATCCCTCGATCCTCGACGAGGATCGACCGTTCGATCGGGATCCGGCCCTTGACATGTTCAACCCGGAGAACGGTCCGCCGTACTCCGACGAGTTCGTCACCGCCTATCGAGCGGGGCAGCGACGCCGCGCCGAAAAGATCACCGCATGGGTGAAAACCAAGATGACCGAAGTCAATCAGCGTTTCGACGGAGCTCTCAACGACCTGCCCTTCGTCGTACACGGGACGACAGCCGACTTGCGCTCGCTCGACGGATCGATCGATCCGAGCGACCGCCCGCTGGGGAAGACCTTGTGGGGGCGCCCGGACGTCTCGAACTACATGCCGACGTCGCTGGCACATTTCAGCTCACTGCGATCCTGGCTCAACCAGTGGAGCCTGGCTGACACGAACGGAGGTGCCCACAATCTGCGAAGCGTGTCAGTGCCGATCCTCATCATGCACGGCACGGCTGATGAAGCGGTGCCTCCCGTGCATGTGCAGGACTTCATCGACAACATCACCCACGACGACTGGGAATACCACGAGTTGGCTGGGGTGACGCACTACTTCGAGGGCAAGCGCGACCTGTTCGACACGGTGGCCAAGCAGATGCACCAATGGTTGGTCGAGCACAACTTGCTCTAGACGCGATGTATTGGAGGCAGCGGAACGGCTGGCCCACATGGGGATTGCCGCAGCGATCATCCAAATCAACAGCCCGGCGTTACTTTTCGATGCCATGCAGGGACGCCGCGGCCGTAGGGACTCCGCTACCTGGATTCTCCATCAGGCCTTCGCAACTGAGCGTGCGGCTCCGATGGTGACCAGCCTCGACGGTCACCCGGATACCGTCGCCCGCTGCGCTCGACCTGATCGATTGACCGCGCACCGAGGAGAAGTGAAAGGGGGATCTCGTATGAGGGGTGGACCGTCGATCAAGCACCTCGACGACGTACCGGCCGAGGAGATGCTGCGTTATGAGTTCGCTGACGGCCGTACGGCATCGATCTGGGAGAAGTGGATTGAACTCTCACCGAGATACGTTGCGTTTTGGAACAAATGGGATCCTGGCGCCATCTCTGCTCGCCATGGCCACGTCGGCGATCACAGCAATTTCATCCTGGCTGGCGAGCTGCGCTGCGGTGACATCGTCGCGCGCGCCGGCACACACATCATGCTCGAATGGGGTGACGTGTTCGGCCCCTGGGAAGCCGGGCCACAAGGATGTGAGCTGTACGGGTTCATCGCCGGCGAGGGACAGCCGTTCAGCGGTGACACCGCCGCCTACGAGGCGCTACTCAAAGCCCGAGGGGCCAAGTCGATTCCGCTTCCCATGCCCAAACACCTACCACCATGGATGCTCGCCAAGCTCGGCGGCAGCACGACACCGGTCACGCAGTGGGTTGCCGATGGCCGCATCCGGTGAGCTGGCCGACTCGGCTTGCCGAACGCCCCACCGTGGAAAGTTGGCCAGTCGGACCCTTTCCTTGTCACGGAGAAAGGGCAGCGCAGGCTGCCTAGATCAACTAGACAGTTATTCCTCTACAAGACAAATCATCACAGCGAACGAGAGGGCCCGCCGTGGCTGACACCGTCGTAATCGACAACGTCGAAATTGAGTACGAAGACATGGGATCGGGGCCGCCGCTGGTTTTCGTCCATGGCGTCTATGTAACCGGAGCGTTGTGGGACGACGTGGCAGCGCGGCTGTCGGTAGCGCACCGCTGCATTGTGCCGACCTGGCCATTCGGCGCGCAACGCAAGCCAGTTGGTCCGGGCGTGGATATTGGCGTGGAGGCGGCCGGCCGACGAATCCTCAAACTGCTTGAAGTGCTTGATCTTTCCGATGTGACTTTGGTGGCTAACGACACCGGCGGCGGTATAGTGCAGGCAGCGCTGGGCAAGAGCCCGCACGACTTCGACAGGGTTGCGCGGCTGGTGTTCACCAACTGTGACAGTTTCGAGCACTTCCCGCCCTCCGGCTTCGAGCCCCTCGCGCGGATGTGCAGATTCAACACGACACTCGGCGCAGGGGTCTTGCGGCTCTTGGCGTCCAAGCGGGGCCTGGACCAATTCGCATCGCAGGTCACTCGACACGGCATTGACAAGACTCGCCGGAACGAAATATTCGGCGGCTTCGCCAGCTCGGCCGAGGTCCGGCGAGACGCGGTACGGCTCACCGCCGACCTGGACCCCCGCTACACAATGGCTGCCACCACGGCGATCAAAGCCTGGGAGAAGCCCGTACTCCTCGCCTGGGGCAATTCCGACAAGCTATTTCCGATCAGCCATGCCGAACGGCTCGCCGATGCGTTTCCGCATGCCGTGCTCCACACCATCGACGACAGCTCAACCTATGTGATGCTGGATAGTCCGGATGAAACCGCCCGCGCTATAAGCGAATTCATCACAAGCACCACCAAGTGACCTAGCGCCGGGCCCTCGTACTCGATGCCCGCACTCGCGATCAGTAAGTATTTTTTTTTTTTTTTTTTTTTTTTTTTTTTTTTTTTTTTAAAAAAAAAAAAACATGCCGAAGTCCGGCCTGTTTGTGTTCAAATCGTAGCCGGGAGTCGTAATAAACGCATTTTGGGCGGGACGCCGTGTTCGATGGCGAGGATTTCATCGCACTTGGCGGCGATCACCTCGACATCATCTTTCGGGCCAACGAGGCCGGGCCGTCCATGACCTCGGCGAGCCCAAGTATTCCCGTTCGCTCGGCAACCCTTAGCCGGCACTGCAATCGACGTCGCCCGAGTGACCAGGTGTCCGCATTCGGTCCTCTCGAGAAGGTCTGTAGGATGCGGGCGGTCAGGTCACGACCAATTGTTGTCTGACCTGCTAGGTGACGGCTCCAGCGATCTTGAGTTCGATGATCTGTTCGTCGGAGAGGCCCATTTCGCGCAGGATGTCGTCGGTGTTCTCGGCGAACAGTGGTGCACGTGTGAGCTGCGGCGGAGTCCGGTCGAATTGCACCGGGTTGGCCACCAATCGACGCGACACGCCCTCGGCGTCGGTAACCTCGCAGATCTGACCGAGCGCCTCCAGCGTCGGATCGTTGCCTACCTCCCAGTCGTTCTGGACAACGGCCCACTGACCCTCCATTCCGGTGAAGGCCTGCACCCAATCGTCCTTCGTCCGTCCGGCGATGATGTGCGCGACGATACCGCTGGCCTCCACCGCGTTGGCCATGATCTTCTCGGCGGAGTCGAAACGCTCGTCAGTCGCCAACTCCTCGCGCCCCACGGCGCGACAGAACTCCGGCCAGTATCGCCCGGGCTGCAGCATGGTCAACATCAGCCACCGATCGTCCGCGGTACGGTAGGCCGCCGTCAACGGGTTGCTGGCCGAACCATGCTTGGGCGCAACAACTTTCGGTAGCGGTCCGCCCGCCATGAGCGAGAGGTTCGTCTTGAACTGCGTCGCCCACGCGCCGACTCCGAGCAGCGACACGTCGACGACGGAGGGTTGCCCGGTCTGGCCGCGGGCGAACAACGCAGCGGCGACACCGCCAGCGATGGTCATTCCACCTATCGAATCGCCGTACGCGCCGGTGGGCATGCCGATGAACGCATCGGAGCCCGGTGGTGTCACCGCGTCGCCGCTGCCGCCCCGTGCCCAGTACGCCGTGCTGTCGTAACCTCCCTTGTCGGCTTCTGGACCGGTGTAGCCAAATCCACTGCCTAGCACGTAGATAATGTCTGGGTTCACCGCCCGAATGTCTGCGACGTCGATGCCGAGTTTCGTCCGCGCCCGAGGCAAGAAGTTCGTCAGGAACACGTCGCTGGCCTTGATCAACTCATGCAGAACCGACATGGCCTCCGGCTTATCGAGTGCCAATCCGATACTGCGCTTGCCCCGGTTTGGACCTTCCATGATCGGCACGAATGACGAGCCCTTCACGACGGTGTCCAGGCCCAGTACCTTGACCAAACCGCGCTGCGCATCACCGGTTTCGGCGTGCTCGACCTTGATGACGTCCGCGCCCCAGTCCGCCAGGACGGCGCCGGCAGCCGGCACGAAGGTGAATTGAGCGACCTCCAGAACACGGACGCCCTCCATCGGCTTTGGCGGCATAACCGGAACCTCGCTATCTATGTGCCTGCTCTGAGCGGCAGGATGATCGTGACACCTGGCGAATTGCCAAGCCGTGTCGGCGCCAACACGAGGGTGCAGACGAGTCGGTTTCCGCCGTCAGCCGGGGTAGCCGATATTTCTGATGGTCAGGTATTCGTCGAATCCCTCGGTGCCGCCCTGTCGGCCCCAGCCGCTCATCTTGCAGCCGCCGAACGGCCCGTCGGCGCCGTACGCCACACCACCGTTGACAGACATGATTCCGGATCGGATGCGTCGAGCCACCTTCATCGCTCGCTCCGGCGATGCGGACGCCACGCCACCGGCTAGGCCATACTTGCTGTCGTTCGCGATCCGCACCGCGTCATCCTCGTCGTCGTACGGGATGGCGCAGAGCACCGGTCCGAAGATCTCCTCGCGGGCGACGGTCATGTCGTTGTCGACGTCGGCCAGAAGCGTTGGCGCGACGTAGTAGCCTCGCTCCAAGTGTTCCGGCCTGCCTCCACCGGTAACCACACGGGCGCCCTCAGCCTTGGCCTTCTCGATGTACTGGAGCACTACATCCAACTGGCGACTATTGACCACCGGGCCCGAAATCGTCTGCGGGTCAGTCGGATCGCCGTATGGCACGTTCCCTACCGCGGCACCGAGGATCTCTACCGCCTCCTTGTAGCGGGAGCGCGGGAGCAGCATCCGGGTGTTGATCACACAGCCCTGCCCTGCGTGCATGTTTCCCACGAGCGCGGCCTGCTGCAGCACCGTCTCCAGGTCCGCGTCGTCGAGCACGATCAACGCCGACTTTCCGCCCAGCTCGAGGAACGTTCGCTTCATCGTGTCGGTCGCTAGCCGCGCAATCCGCTGCCCAACCCCGGTAGAGCCGGTGAAGGACACCATATCCACCCGCGGATCGGTCACCAGCCGTTCGGCCACCGTGTTGTCCGACGTCGGTACCACGTTGAGCACACCGGGAGGCATGTCGGTGCGTTCGAGGGCAAGTCGTCCTAAGCGGGTGGCGTTCCACGGCGTGTCCGGCGCCGGCTTCAGCACGACCGTGTTCCCCGTCGCGAGGGCCGGGCCGAGCTTGTTCAGCGTAACCTCGAACGGGAAGTTCCACGGAGCGATGGCGGCGACCACGCCCACCGGTTCGCGCCACACCACCCGGCGGCTGGGCGCGAAGAAGTTGGTGTCAGGAAGCGGTCGCTCCCACGCGAAGGTGTCCATCATCGCGATCGGAGTCTTGAGCGCTTCCGCCAGTGGCCATTCCAGTTGGGCGGTGTATGTGACCGCGACGGGGGAACCCACCTCGGCAACGAGTTCTGCGCGCAACGCCTCCTTCTCGTCCTCGAGGGCTTGCTGAAGCTGGATCAAGCACCGCTTGCGCAACTCCCGGTCGGTGGCCCAAGACGATTCGTCGAAGGCCCGCCGTGCAGCGGCAATGGCGCGGTCCATGTCATCGGCGGTGGCATCCGCGGTCTGCCCAAGCACTTCTTCGGTGGCTGGATTGATGTTGTCGTAAAGTCGGCCCGAGCTGGCCGGGGTTAGCCTGCCGTCGATGAGCATCCGACTCTCGCCGGTCAAGATCGCGGTCACGCGTGCCTCCGAGTATCAGTTGCTGGTGAGGCGCACACGTTGCCCAAGAGCCACATACGACGCGGATTCCTTCCGTCGGCTTTGGGTCCCGTGGGTAACCCCTGCTAATGAGGCGACGCTACGGGAGTAAGGATGTCACTCGAATGTCGATGGTCAAGGCGTGATGGCTACGAAAATGAGCGTTCGGCAATCTCAACCGACACCGGGCTGGACCTCGCTCTTGGAACTTGTCCACGTGCGTATCGGACCCCGCCTCCGACAGATGGGCGATCACCACGACACACGGCGCGACGAGGTGCCGCCCCAGAGGCCGCTCCCAGAACGACGCAAGGGGCGAGCTGCCGGTAACCGAGCAATCTGCTCGCTTGATCGTCGACGGGCGCAGCCCGCTGCGGGCGGGTCGACAACACGGCCTATTCGATCCTCGCGTCGCCCTGCGTGCAAGCCATCCAGTTTGAGCCGAACTTGGGCCAGAACTCGCGGCGCACTTGGGCATACAGACTCTACGAGATGGCCCAGAAGCTAGTTCCGCTTAACTTGCCACCGGCTCTCGAGGCAGCCCGAGAATGCGTTCGGCGATGAGATTTCTCAGGACTTCGGACGTCCCGCCCGCGATGGTCAGGCACCGGCTGAACAGGTAGTCGTAGAGGACTTCGCCGTCACCTCCGGTAAGCACCGAATCCCCCGCAATACGGAGCGCCAGTTCGGCGACTCGCTGGGCATGCTCGGCGCCGAACAGTTTGGCGATGTTGCCCTCGATCCCGGGCCCGGTGTCGAACACCGCGCGGGCAGCCTGCCGAAGGTTCAGTGCACCTGCGGCATACGACTCGATGAGCAGTGCGCCGACGTCGCGTGCCAGCCCGCCGTCGGTGGGCCGGTGACGTGCGAGCAAGTCGAGCAGCGCCTCTGCGGCCATGGTCACCGACCCGCCGCTGATCGACACCCGCTCATTGCCGAGCGTCGCCATTGCGACTTTCCAGCCGGCGTTCACCGCACCGACGACGTCGCGGTCGGGCACGAAGACGTCGTCGAAGAACACTTCGTTGAACAATGTCTCGCCGGTGATTTCGGTCAGCGGCTGGATTCTGACACCGGGGTCGGTGAGGTCGATGATCATTGCGGTGATGCCCTTGTGCTTGGGCGCGTTCGGATCGGTGCGCACGGTGGCCAGGCCCCGCTGGCAGTTCATCGCTTCGCTGGTCCACAACTTCTGTCCGGTAACTGACCAGCCGCCGTCGACCTTCTTGGCCTTGGTGGCCACCGCCGCCGCATCCGAACCCGCGCCCGGCTCACTGAAGAGCTGGCACCACCGCAGGTCGCCCTCCAGACTCGGCCACATCAAGCGCTCGATCTGCTCGTCGCTGCCGTGCTGCAGCAGCGTGGGCAACACCCACATCCCCAGTCCGATACTGGGCCTCTCGAGTCCGTCGAGCACTTCCTCGATGATCAACTGTCCGGCGGAGTCGGCCGCTCTGCCATAGGGCTTCGGCCAATGCGGCTGGAGATATCCGCTGCGAGCCCAGAGTTTCTGCTGTCCGACGACGTCGGTGCGCATCAGCTCCGCCCGAAACTCTTCAGCAGCCCTGCGATACTTCTCTGCCTCTGGTGGCAGATCGACTGAATGGCGGCGACGTTGGCCCTCCCTCTGCCGCTCGGCGACGTTCTCCTGCAGCGTGTCCTGCCCGCCCGCGAACATGAGAAGCACCGTTGCCCGCCGGAGGTACAGGTGGGCATCGTGTTCCCACGAGTAGCCGATGCCGCCGTGCACCTGCACGTTCTGCAACGCGACCCGCTGATAGGCGGGCAGCACCTGCCCCGCAGCCATCGTCGCGGCCAATTCGGCCTCGGAACCGTTGGCGCGCGCAGCATCCCAGGTGACGGCCACCGAGAGTTCGGTGTCGACCAGCATGTCCGCGCAATGGTGCTTGACGGCCTGAAAAGAGCCAATCGGACGTCCGAACTGTTCGCGGGTGGCCGCATAGGCCGTCGCCATCTCGGTGCAGGCGGCGAGACCACCCACTGCCTCGGCGGCCGCGAGTAGCTGGACGAGCCGGGCCGCGATGGAAGCGGCACCGGGAAAGACGTCGGCGACGGGAGCCGACGATAAGCCCAGCACCGTGATCGGGCGCATCACCTGGTCGGCGGCCTCGATGCTTCGCGTCACGATGCCGGCTCCCGACTCGACCAGCACCAGATCTTCGCCGACGGGTATCAAGAAGATGTCGGCGGCCGATTCAGCCAGAGCGGCAACGGCATTCGCGGTTACGACCGACTCCGACCGAGTCGCATCGCTGGTTGTGCCGATGCCGGCGACGATGTCACCGGCCGTCAGCCCTGGCAGCCATCGCCGACGCTGCTCGTCTGTACCGACCTCGGCGATCACCGCCGACGCGGCGACAGTCGGCAGAAAGGGGCCGGCAATGGCGGCGCGGCCCAGCTGTTCGAGCACGATCGTCACCTCGGGCAGTCCGTAGCCCTCGCCACCGAACTGCGCGTCGACGTGCAGGCCGAGCCATCCTGTGGAGACGATCTCCTTCCACAAGCCGTCGTCTAGCCACCAGCGGCCCTGCGTCTTTGGGTCGAGCAGGATGCGGCGTGCGCCCACCGTGCCGGAACGTCCGGCGACCATCGCCTTCGCGACGTCAGCGAGCTCGCGGTGGTCCTCGGTTATCGCCAAAGGCATTGGCAGTACTCCATTCTCGTTGGGACCGTCATCAGGGGGTGCCGAACGGCTCGCGGTACGTCACCGAGCTGGCAGGACGGCGCCGTAGGCCGTCTCGGTCCTGGTCGCTGCCCATGTCACTCAGAACTTCAGCATTGCCCCGGCGTCAACCTTCAACTGCGAGCCGGTCACGAAGCGAGACTCGTCGGAGGCCAAAAAGCACACGGCGTTCGAGATGTCCGATGGTTCGACGTACGGCGTGGGCATCGCCTGCATGGAGGGGAACGCCGGCAGCGCATCCTCGCGTGTGGGGGCGGGCAAGTCTGGGCGGAACTGCCGGTACATGGGCTCGCTGTTGAGCATCGCGGTGTTGCAGTTGGTGGGGTGAACGACGTTGACACGAATGGACTGCGGGGCCAGCTGGCCAGCGAGTTGACGAGTGTAGGAATCCACCAGCTGTTTGGCGTAGCTGTAACCGGCTCCGCCCGGTCCTGTGGGGCCGGCCACCCCGGGGGGCATGGACTCCGCAATGAGCCCGACGACCGACCCGGTGGTGATGATCGACGCGCCGGATTTCAGGTAGGGCAACGCGGCGTGCACCGTGTTGACGACGCCGATGAAGTCGACGTCGAACGCGTCGACGAAGGCCTGAATCGGGAGATTCGCGCCAAGTGGACAGATGCCCGCATTCGCGACCACCACGTCCAGTTTGCCGAATTCTGCTACGGCATTTGCGATCTCGCGGGACAGCGCGCCGCGGTCCCGAACATCGACCTCGGCGGTGTAGGCCTTCCGCCCAGTCTTCTCCACCTCGAGACCGGCCTCTTCGAGATCGCGCGACGTCGCCAGCGGATATTCGTTCATCTCGATGTCGTCACAGATGTCGAACAGGATGACATCCGCACCCTCCTCGGCCAACTTGACCGCGTGGCTGCGGCCCTGGCCGCGGGCGCCGCCGGTAACCAAGACCACTTTGTCCTGAACTCGTCCCATCGATCTGCCTTCCATTCGTGGTGGACGCGACGCATCCGCGTGCGATGCTGCTTTGCTCTATACGGGCGCCGGGTAAGAGCGAACCTGGACGCAACACTCCCCCGACGCACTGCGATGCAGGGACTTTCGCGCCGAGGGAGCCGCGTAGCGCTAGACGCCGGCTGGCCGCCGGTCCGCGCCCTACGTCCGCGGGAAGTTGAGCATCCGGCGAGCGTTGTCCTCGACCATCAGCGCGCACTCCTCGTCGGGTACGTCAGCAAGCATCTCGGCGGCACGCTTACGCGAGTTCGGCCAGTTCGAGTCGCTGTGCGGAAAGTCGATTTCGAGCATTATTCGGTCGATTCCGACCTCGTGCCGGTTCTTCAGCCCATGCTCGTCGTCGATGAAGCAGCCCCAGAAGTGCTTGTGGAACAGGTCCGACGGCCGGGTGTCGAAGTCGATGTCCTGGTAGTAGCGGTGCCGCTCCCATACGTAGTCGGTGCGCTCCAGGATGTAGGGCACCCAGCCAATACCGCCTTCGGCCAACGAGAACTGAAGGTTCGGGAACTTCTGGAGCTTGCCGGAGAACAGCAAGTCCACCGTGCTCCACATCAGATTGGTGGAGAACAGTGTGGTCGCCACCGCGAACGGTGCGTCAGGCGTGACCATCTGACCCGGAATCGCCTTGGTCATCGAAAACGAAAAACCTGGGACGTAGGATCCCGACCCGAAGTGCAGCGACACCGGGATGTTCGCGTCCGAACAGACGTCCCACAACGGATCCCAGTGATCAGAGTGAAACGACGGCAGCCCCAGTGGAACTGGGCTATCCGGGAAGGAGATGGTCCGCGCACCTTTGTCCGCCACCCGTTTGGCCTCCTCGACGGCCGCGTCGATGTCCCACGTCGGCAGAATCGCCAACGGGATGAACCGATCGGGTGCGGTGGCGCACCACTCGTCAATGGAGAAGTCGTTCCATGCCTTGAGGCACGTCAGCGCCAGGTCCTTGTCCTTGGCCCGCTGGAAAGTGCCACCGCCGAAGCCGGGGAAAGACGGGAAACACAGCGCCGCCTGCACCCCATCGAGGTCCATGTCGGCGACCCGGGCGGTCGGGTCATAACAGCCGGGGATCATGTCCTCGTAGCGGACGGGATCCATGCCCCATTCCTCGGGTGGCTTGCCTGCGACGGCGTTGAGTCCGATGGTCGGGAACATCTCACCGTCGTAGCTCCAAATGTGCTTGCCGTCTGTCTCGACGATGCGCGGGCCAGCCTCGCGCATCGCGGCCGGTAGCCGGTCGTGCCACACGCGTGGGTGCTCTACCAAGTGGTCGTCCACGGATACGATCTGGTGCTCATCCAGAAGCGGCATGATGCTCCTTTGTGTTTGACTAACTGCGAAATTTCAACTTCCGTCTTGTTTTCTGACGGTCCGTCTCACACACTATATGACGCAGGTTACAGTCGTCTACGGGCTGAAAGGCATCACATGACCGCCAAGGACATCCCCACCGGCACCCCGCGCGAAAAGATGGATGAAGACGACCACGATTTGTTGACTTTCGGCGAAGTGGCCGAACGGCTACGACTCGAGATCGACGACGCCGCCGCGTTGGTCAAGCGACTCGAGGAGCACGAGTGCTCGGCGAGCGAACTCCAGAAGGCCGTTGCGCGTCTCGATGCGCTACGTGCGGCAGCAGGACGCAACCGCGCTCAGCCGATCAACGATGCCAACTTCGAGAAGTTCTTCGGCTATCCCGGCACGGCCAAGCGCAATCTGCCAGGGCCGTCCAGCGATGGAATCTGACAGTGCGTATTGCCTCGCCATGTCATCGACCCAGGCTGGGTCCTGCGCCACGGTGAGTCGCTAAGCCTGCGCTATGCGAGGGCACGCCCAGTCTCCGGCATCCGACGTCTTGCGATAGTCGCCGGTCGACATGATCCGGTGAGCTCCCGCCCGGTGTGGCGTGTCTGAAATTGGAGCAACCCGAATCGCGACACCCGGATACGTTGGCACTTCTGCCGTCGATCAACACGGTGCCCGCAAGGTCTCTCGGGCCCCGCGATGGCCACCTCGGCGATCACGGCAATTTCATACTGGCCGGCGAGCTGCGCTGCGGTGACGTCGCCGCGCGCGCCGGCACACACATCATGCTCGAATGGGGTGACGTGTTCGGACCCTGGGAAGCCGGGCCACATGGCTGTGAGCTGTACGGGTTCATCGCCGGCGAGGGCCAGCCGTTCAGCGGTGACACCACCGCCTACGAGGCGCTACTCAAAGCCCGAGGGCCCCAAACGATTTCGCTTCCCATGCCCAAACACCTACCACCATGGATGCTCGCCAAGCTCGGCGGCGACTTCAATTCATTTGTCACGCACTGGAGTTCGTCAGCCTGAAGCCACGCGAGGCAGAAGTACCGTGCGCTACAACCTGGTAGCCAATCCCGACGCGCGCCCTCAGGCAGTGGAATCAGTGGTGCGAGGTTGCCTTCATCCAAGACTCGCGTGATTGATGGCGATCGGTTTGATCAAACGATGGAAACCGTCTGCGGCACCGTGAACGCGCGCGTCGGGACGATCAGTGAGTGCCACCCCGCGACGCCCCCGGCCACCAGGATGTGCACGCGGTCCTCGGGCATGGGGATCGTCATCGGCGGCTCCTGCGGGTCGCGGCCGCGGTTGATGAGCTGGAGCTTTTCCGCGATCGACGGCAGCTCGACGTCGTAATGGTCGTTCATGACCGCGGTCAGCTCGTCTTCCACGCGCGACTTCGTCCACCCTTCGGCGGAGAAGGCCCGCGCGTGCTTCGGCGAGAGCACGAGGAGCGCGCTGGTATCCGGCCACGGACCTAGCCGGTTACCCCGGACGTAGTCAAGGCACCTGCTGAGTATGAGCAACAGCTCTTCGACTCGTTGCGGTACCTGGTGGTAGTTGACCGGCATGGTGCCGGACGCCGCGAACACAGTGACAGCACTACCGCCCCCGACGAACGGCTGCCATGGGCTCTCTTCCTCGTGCTCGCCCATCACCATCGCCGTGCGGCCGGGCATCCCGAACTGAACGTCGAACAGGCGGTCAGGGGTGGCGCCGCCGACGTTGCGTAGCACCAGACGTACCGCCCGGCCGATCGTGGCGTTGGCCCTGTCGACCATGCTCAACATCTCGTGACTGGAGCTGATGCCCAGTTCGTGGCGGACGGGACCGTTGAACACGAGCAGCGGTGCCGAGCTTGCGAGGTAGTCGCTCCCGTTACCCGACGCCGTGATGGCCCGCAGCGAGGCGAGCACCGCGGAGAAGTACTCCGGCTTGCAGCCGGCCATCACTGCGTTGGCAGCGATCTGAACGTTGGTCGCGGGAGTCCCGACGTTCCCGAAGCTGTACATCGCGCCGGGATCGTCACCCCCAAGGATCACGTGCACCTGGCTCGGATCGCGCCCACCGAGCATGGCCTCGACGCGTTCTGGTGTCGGCGGCACGACAGGCAGGCCGTCGGACCAGCCCTTCTCGAGGAGCGCCTCCCAGGCAGCCTCGAAGCCGTCGCCGTTCACCGTGAGGTCGACCGTGTTCATCGCCGCCGGCACGGAACTAGGGACCGATCGGCGTGGTCAGTGCTGCCATGATCTCCTCGTACTTCTTCTCGGCGAGCATGCGAACCTCGTCGTCGGTGAGGTCATCGAGGAACTGCGGCAGCGTGACGATGCGCAGATCGGGCCAGCCACGCGCTCCCGCGGTACGTCGAGCGAGGCCGACGAGGTCGGGCGTGATCAGCGTCACGGTCGGCACGCCTCGGGCCTCCAACTCGCACGCGTCCATGACGGCCCACGGTGTGCAACCGCCGCACCCGCCGAGGCCAGAGATCGCCCAGTCGACGGTGCGCCCGAATTCGTGCCACCGCTCGAGCGCTGCCCCAGAGCGCGGGTGGGTACCGTCGACCCGCTCTGAGCCGCGCACGTCGCACTTGGCGGAGATGAGCTCCTCGAAGGCCCGCGTGAACACGTCGAACTTGGCCCAGAATT
This sequence comes from uncultured Actinomycetota bacterium, assembly GCA_963753095.1. Lineage (GTDB taxonomy): Bacteria > Actinomycetota > Actinomycetes > Mycobacteriales > Mycobacteriaceae > Mycobacterium. The sequence goes on along the minus strand of CAVWBC010000004.1, from coordinate 594,939 downwards.
CGCGGAAACCGACGATCATGCCGTCGATGGAGAAGGGACGATCCGCCATGGGGTGGCGCTCGACGGCGATCCGCGGCGCGGTCGGCTCGACGACCTTCAGGCTCGGCATCGCGTCGGCTCGCTCGCCGGTGAAACTCTCCCTCTAGGGCGCATTCCTATCTTCTATACCGCTCAACGTTTCCGAGGCATGTCCATGTCACTTCACCCTCGCAAGAACGGAACGCACCGACGAGTCGATGCCCGTTTCCTGCAGCGACGACCCGTGATCGATGTGAATTCCGCAAACCCGACCCAGCGCTTCTCGACCGGACGGCGGACTGACGCCGCGGCCCACGTCGAGCCCGTCTGCGAAGGGTCGCAGTAAAGCGCCGCCGCCGCACACGATCGCGACGAATGCCGGCTCTGAAGCCTCTCAGCCGAGCTGCCGATGTCTCGTTGCGCTAACGCACCGATCAGCGTCCGACCTGTGCGTTGACAAAATCTTCAATCTCAGCCACGTGGGGATGGTGCGCGAGAAGGCCACCGTCGCAACATATGGTTTGACCATTGATGTAGCGGGAGTCATCGGAGGCCAGAAAAGCGGCCAGCGCCGCTATGTCCTCCGGTTCGCCAAGGCTCGGAGTCAAAATATGCCGACTCATGATGCCGACAAGCTCCGGGGCGTTGCGTTTTAGCGTGTCGGTTAGGATCAGGCCAGGAGCGATCGTGTTGCAACGAACGCCCTTCTTCCCGTATTGCGTCGCAACATATTTCGTGAGCGCCACCACCGCTGCCTTTGACACGCCGTAGGTGGTCCGTACGGCCTCGCCCGCGAGGGCAGCGCCGGACGCCGTATTGATGATTACGCCGCCACCTCTAGCCAGCATGTGCGGGATGGCAAACTTGCACGCGGCGAAATAGCTTCCTGCATTAACCGCCATCAGTTCGTTCCACACGTCAATGGGCGTGTCCACGACGTTGGTGTCCTGGGTCATGGCCACCTCGCTGAGCAGCGCGAGGTTGTTGTAGAGGATGTCTATCTTTTCGAAGCGACTGGCGACGCCATCGATCATCGTCCGCACCGACTCGCTATCGGCCGCGTCGAAAGCAAAGGCGAACGCCTTGTCACCATGCTCGGCCGCGACCTCGTTGGCGCGCGCCTCGTCGATGTCCGCGACGACGACGCGTGCACCTTCGGAAACGAACCTGGCAGTCGCCGCCGCGCCGAGGCCTCCCGCGCCGCCGGTGACGATCGCCACTCTTCCTTCAAGCCTCTTCATTTCCCCTCCTTGATCAAATTGACCGCATGGTTGCGGCCCTGGCTACGGGCGCCCCGGTGATCAGAACTACTTTGTCCTGTACTCGTCCCATCAAACTGTCTTCCGCGTAACAGTCCTCTACGGGCCCATCAAGCATCGCAGGGTGTCGAAACCGACTGAGCAGGAGCAGAATTCGATCGTTGTGTGTCAACCGAGTGGCCGCTGATGACCACGACCTCTGGAGGCGCCAGCCGGATGCTAGCAGCGGCACGCCGACGACCGGGCCAACTGGCGCCACCGCGTACGGCCCCACAATCAAGCAGTGTGCCAGCCTCCCTGGCCATCTCGGTAGAAGTAGTAGACCGGACAGTATTGTGCGTTGGTCTCACCGGGGCAGGCCGTGCCGTTGTATTGCAGAGTGGTGGTGTGCACAAAGCTGTTCGGCGGCAATGCACTTGACACCAGTCCCTGCGTCGTCGTCACCGATACGAGCGCCATCACCGGATACATCAGACTCGAACCCTGGTCGGGGTAGCCGCAGCGCACGCCCCGCTGGATCGGTTGCGGGCGTGGGACACACCACGGACCTGGTGGCGGGTTCGGGCGCATTCTCGGCTGCCCCACCAGGATCGGGCCGACGGATTGGACGTCGATCACCCAATCGGGCGGGTGGCCCGCGTTGTAGAGATCGCTCAGTGTTTGTCTTATCTCCGATTCGGAAGGGGGCGGCCCTAATTCACCGACGTCGGCATGGGACACACCCGCACCGACGCCCATTTCGGTGGCGAGGCAGGTGGCGAGAAAGACCACGACGACCGCAAGCCGACAGGCAGAGCGGAACACCGTCCACCCCAGGTGAAGCACTCCTGCCACAACTCCTCCTCTGAGATTACGTCCCCAAGAGCCTTGCTCGGACACCGTTCTAACCCGCTCCGTCGCAAACGCGTGATCGCTCGATCTGACTCCCCCAACGCTTGAACCGCTGCTGCACCGGGCCGTACACCCACGCCGTATTGCGTGCCCGGATGCCCACCCCCACGTTGGACAGTTCTTGCCACAGCCGATAGAACGGTTCGCCTTGGTAGATCGCGAAGTACATGTCACCAGCGAAGTTCTTGCTTATCGTGAGCGCTTGGGTTCGCGGCGTCAGGAATGCGAGGGTGTTTTCGATATTCGTGGCCACGTTGTCGGCTTGCGCCTGAATCGTGCCGACGGTCCAGTCGTTGTTCGCCTGAAGCATGTTGAACCCGAATTTGTCCATCTGACGTTTTAGCTCGAGGTATTGAGCATTGAACCACTGGCACATTTCCCGTTCCGCGGTGATGTCTGCGTCGGTGACGTCCTTGCGTGACTGGTCGTAGGGATACGGAAACTGCGGTCCCCAATTGCTCGGTCTGGGAACGAACTCCGGCAACAACGCGGGCGGCGGGTCAGACGGATCGGCACTCGCGCCGCCGCCCAGAGCGACGCTGACCACCGTCATGACAGTCATGAACGCCAGCACTGCGGTCACGCGTAGCTCTGCCCCGAGGCGTGTCAAGAATCCATCTCCGGGCGACACTCCTTGCGACGGGCTTGATCTAGTAGACACCGTAAGGTCCTGGGCCATCGCGGTCTTCGTCGTCACACAGTTCGGTTACCGCGGTGTCGACGATGAAGTTGGCCTGCTCTTCGGTCAGCCCGTACAGCGGCTTGAGGGACGAGTTGTACACGGTCTGCTCCACCCACTGCCGTGGGGGCTTGCCCCTCGCCCTGAGCTGGCACACTTCGAAGCCCCACTCCTTCAGCTCGTAGTCGCCTCGGGGCGTGTTGATCCCGGCATCGTGCACCTTCCCGATATACGAGCCGATGTCGGCGCTGGCTTCGGCGGTACCGACCGTACCGGCGAACATACTCAGCCCGACCCCGGACGCGATGCCGATCAGCAACGACCTATTCTTGTTGTGCCACACTACTTTCCCCCCACCACTTGGCCAATGCCACCGACGTCGGATATCTTCCAGCCGTTCGCGGGGTCGATGGTCACGCTGTACGTCGCGGTGGATTGCAGACTATCCGCGGCCTGAACCGTTTTGGTCATGACGCCGACGAAGGAATCGACCACGTAGACACCATTGTCGTGTGACCGGACCTTTGCGGCAATGGGTTTGGCCGTGGAGGACCACTGCAGCGGAAGGACGATCTGCTCCATCGCAGTGGCGGCATCCGTCAGTTTCTTGGCCAGTTCGGGCGTCGTACCCTCAACGAGCGCGCGCTTCCACGGTGCCAGGTCCTTGTAGTCCATGACAGCGGCCCTGACCGCGTAGTCGAGCGCCACCTGTTCGGCATGCTGGTTGTCGAGGGCCTGTTGTCCCTCCGCATCTAGCTTGCCGTTCGCATTGACGTACAACCAGGTCATGACGGCCAGTCCCGCTACCAGGGCCGTGATGAGCGTCCCCAAGGCCAAGGCGCGGACGGAAATCGAGATGCTCCGTCCCGGGCTACCGGCACCCTTCTCCTGCGGGATGTCCTTCTCCAGATCCTCCGCCTCAGCGGTAGTCGACTCATCAGCCTCCACCTCCGCAGCGATCGACTCGGCGATGTTCATGACCGCACCAACTTTCGTATCGTTGTGAACAAACTCTTTCGCGTCCGCGCTCATCAGCCACCGGCCTGCGGGAGACTGACATGTAGGTTGATCGCGCCATCCGGGGGCACCGCAGCCAACAGGTTGGACAGGATCTGGCTGCTGTCGATATTGCCGAGCGCACTCGCAATCCCCTGAACATTCGGCGTGAGCGGTTCAGTGAGCACCCGGATGTCAGACCCCCGATCGTCGAGCAAGGTCTGGAGGCGCTGGATGAGCTTGCCGAAGATGTAGACCGATCCCGGAGAATTGGTGACGAGATTGATATTGGTGCCGCTATGCCATATGCCCTTGATGGGCGGGCCGAGGGCTTTCACCGTCGGAGCAGCGTCGACCAACAACGATCCGACGAAACCCGCATGCTCCAAGAGGCTTTGCAGGTTCTCCAGCGCCTGTTTGCCTTGGCCGTTGAGTCCCGCCGTCGTGTTGGCGAGGACCTGGCTCGCGCGCTCCAAGTTCGGCAGCACCGTGTACGGGTCGGGCAGTGCTGCATCTGCCTCGTTGACGACGTTTTCGAGTTGGCTGGGATCGAGCTGGTTCAGCACCCGGACAACACTCGCCCCCAGTTGCGAGATCGACCTCGGCGCGATGACCGATTCGCTGCCAATGAGCTGGCCGTTTTGGAAAGTCGGGCCACCGGATTTCTGCGGTTCCAACTCGATATAGGACTCGCCGAGCGCCGACAGGTTTTCGAGCCGGACCGTGCTGTCGGCGGACACCTTGAACTGGTTGTCGATGAAGAAGTGGATGGTCGCGTTCGATAGTGACGTGTCGATGCGCTCGACCTTGCCCACTGGGACCCCACGAAGTAGCACATTGGAGCCCACCACCAGGTTGTTGACGTCCGCCACTTGCATGGCAAGGCTCGTCCGGTCCTGCGGGGGACGGACGTGCACCCCCAGGTTCGCGATGTAGAGCACGAACCCGGCGATCATGGCGGCAAAGGCCACGAACACCGCCGTCGCTTTGAGCATCACGGGACGGCTCCCAGCATCCGCAGTACCTGTTCCACGTTCCCCGACAATTCCCGTCCGTCCGGGCCGACGATGGACGTGATGTTGATCGCCGGATGTTTGTCCTGCGGAAGGAAGTACTCGTTGAGCAGCGCCCGCCACCGTGGGTACTCGCCCTCCACAACCTGTTTGGAGCCTTGTACCGCTCCGAATGCGTCTGCGAGTGAACTGAAGGCCGGAACCATCCAGTATCCGCCGTTGTAGACGGTGCCCAAGGACGGCAGCAACGTGCCGACGGCCTTCGCGGCAACCGTGGATCGTTCGAAACCCTTCACTGCCTCCGGTGTGAGCCAGAAACTCACGTTTGGTGCCCACTGGCCCAGGGCGTTCGACGTTTGCTCCACGCCGTGGATCATCGTGTCGACGGTGTCGACGTTGTTGGACAGGTCGGCGAGGTCAGTCGTGATCTGTGACACCACCCGGCGTACTTCGTCCTTCGGAGGAGTGATCCGGTTGAGCCGGACGAGCGTGTTCTGTGCGCGCTGTATTGACCCGCTGCCGATGAAGTTCGCCATGGTAGCGATGGTGTCTTCCAACTGCGGCGGAGATTGCGTCTGCTGCAATGGGATTCGGCCCCCCTCGGTCAGCGGCGGGGTGGGTGGTGCGCCGTCGCGCGGCGGTTCCAGCGCCAGGTAGATGTCACCGAGCACGGTGGCCTGCTGCAGCACCACGAATGTGTTGGCCGGCACCTCGACATCCCGTTGGATACGAGCCGTCACATCGACGTGGTCACCGACTTCGGTCACCTTGTTCACCACGCCCACCGTCGTTCCGTCCATGACCACGTTCGCCTTGTCGGGCAGGTTGAGCACGTTGCCCAACTCGGCGATGATGTCGTAGCCGTCCGAATAACTCCGGCCCGGAATTGGTATCGCGTTGACAGACAACGATGAAAGCGTTGAGCAACCGGTGGTACTCAGACCGCACACCACGGCGCATATCAGCCAACGCGCCCACATCTTCGTCACCGCTGTGCCTCCGTCAGCACGTACTGCAAGAGCGCAACATCCACCGCGTAGGGCTGACCTGCCACGTCGGCACAGCTGCCCGGAGCCGAGGCATTCATGGCCCCGCATGCGAACAGCCCATCCGGCGTCGGTATCCGAAACAGTGGCGGACGCCACGGCAGCAGATTGAACAGGTGGTTGTTGAGATGCTTGGCGAGTGCCCCCTCGCTGGCTCCCGGCGGCTCGCCGTTGATGCCGCTGATGAACCGCGGCAACGGATTCAGCACGTTGGCGATGGCCTTGTAATGCGGACTGCTGATTCGGGCCAGTTCGCCGGCCGAATAGAGCGCGGTTTGAAGCTCGGGACCTAGTTCCAACTCCAGGTCGTTGACGAGTTGAATTACCTCGGGTAGAGGCCTCATGAGGTCATCGGCACCGTTCGCCACCCGCACCACGGCTGGGCCCGTCACCGGCAGGTCGGTGAGGATCTGTTTGAGTGGCTCTCGGTTGTCGCGCAGCATCGAGGTCAGCTGGGCGACGTTGCGAGTGATCTGGCCCATCTCTGAAATCGTCTGGTCCGGGTCGTCCAGCAGTCCAGAGGCCCTTGTCAGTAGCTGGTTGGCGTTCGGCCCCTGGCCGGACATCGCTTCGTCCAAGCCCCGCATGGCATCGGCGACATTCGTCGAGCCATCGGGGTTGATCGCGTTCACGAAATCGGTGGCCGAGCCGATGGTCTTCGCGATGCTGAGCGGAGTGGAGCTCCGGTTCAACGGAATACATTCCGCTGGTTCGAGTTTCGGACCACCATCGTAATTTCCGACCAATTCGAGCGACCGATCGGCCAAGATCGACGGAGACCTCGTGACCGCCCGCACCAGTTCCGGAAGTGGGCGCGTCTCGTCAAGGGTGAACAGGACCCTGACATCGGTATTGCTTGGCTCGATCTTGCGAACCTCGCCGATCGGATACCCCATCTGGGTCACGTGGTTACCGACGTACAGCCCCACGCTGTCGGACATGATCGCACAGTATTCATTCGCCGCAGAAGAATCGTTCTGCGGCGAAGCCGACAACGTCGCACACGAGGTGGCGCCGGCCGCGGTGGCGATCGCCAACGCCATCGCCGCGAATCGCCGGTTGGCCGTAACTCGACGAGGCATTAGCAACGACTCCCCTCGGTCGGAAAGCAGAGGTCGGTCGCGAGCAATTGTGGTGGCGTACTGGCATCCTGGGCGTCGAGAGTCGTTTGCATACGTTGTCGTACTCTGCGCAGGAAACGCACGAGGACACCGTTGCGGTCCGCGATCGTCTGGAATTCACCGAGGATTCCACGCACCCTATCCAGGAAGTCCTGCCGGTGACTCATGTACCAGGGCCCGACCGGGGCGAGCCGTTGCATGATCTGACCCAAGCCCTCGGTCGTCGCGCCGAACCCGTTGCCGTACAGCACCAGTGTTTCCTCGAGGATCGCGATGCGCGAAATCATGTATTCGAGCAATTCGCGGTTGCCGTTCAGCTGTCCGATGTATTCGTTGGACACGTTGAGGATGCTGGTCAGCTGACCTCGCTGACGCTCCATGACCTCGCTGACCGCATTGCCCGCCTGCAGAAGCTTGGCGAGGACTTCTGTGTTACCGCCGGTCAGCCCCTGCTGCAGTTGATTGAGCGACTCGTTGATCGGGCGGGGGGCAACCTGGTCGGTGACCCTTGTCGCGTCTGACAGGGTCCGAATCAAGCTGTACGGCAGCGTGACCCGGTCCATCGGGATGGTGTCCCGCCCCAAAGCGCGGTCCCCAAGCGGCACCAGGGTGACGAAATAGCCGCCAACAACGGTCAACATGCGGACCTCGACCTGTGTCTGGTCCCCGACGAACACGTCGTCCTTCACACTGAGCTGCACCCGAACCTGGTTCGGCTCGATCGAGACGTTCTTGACCGTCCCGACATCGATTCCCGCGACCCGAACGGAGTCTCCGCCCCTGATCGAGGCCGCGTCGTCGGTATAGAACGTCACCAGCTGCCGGTGGGGCGGCGAGATGTACAGCCAGCCGACGACCAGTGTGGCAACCATGGTCAACGCGACCGTCACCACCCCCCACAACTTGGGACTGCGCAACGACGTCGTCACTGATTGCATATGACCACCTTTCGGCCGTTCAGGAGCACGTCCATCGGAAACGGCAACACCGCAGGACCCTTGGAACACGGTGCGGGCGTCCCGGCGTCGGGTGGTTCCGGAATGTTCTCCCACACCACCGGTATCCGCTTGACGCCGTCCATTTCGTTGTAGAGGTTGGTGATCGCCTTATCGATCGCTTTTTCGGGATCCCAGCCAGGGTTGAGTCCCGCGGCGGCAAGCAGTCGATTCGTCTCATCCGTGAACTGAGGACCGTAGATCTGAGACTTCCGGAACTCATCAAGAACCGTCATCGCTGCATCAATGGTTTCCTTGGCCTGCTCCAGGATCTTGGTCAGCGCGTCCGACTTCCCATGAATACCCTCGGCGAGTCGCTGCAGATTGCGTAGGATCGTCGCGATCACCGCTTCGCGGTCCGACACCAGCGCGGTAAGTGTCTTGATGCTGTCGAGCATCGGACCCAGGCCACTACCGTCACCGGTCATGAAGCTGGCCACGTTGTCGGTGAAGGTGTTGATCTCGTTGGGATCCAGGGTCGCCAATACCGGCTGCAATCCGTTGAACAACACGGTGATGTCGAAGGAGGGTTGTGTCATCGCGGTCGGAACGTCAGTCATCGAATGGGCCTCGCCTCCCTGAGCGGCGCCCGTCACGTCGATGTAGCGCAGCCCGGTCAACGCCTGAAACTTCACGGCCAAGCGACTGTCGGGGACGATGCTGTACTTGCGCTCCAAGGTAAATGCGACCTTCGATACGGTTTGTCCCTGGGACCTCGTGAGCGCAAGGGACTTCACCTTGCCGACCCGCACCCCACGGATGCGCACGTCGGCACCCTCGTGCAAACCCGAGACGTCGGTGAATTCAGCACTGATGTCTTGGGTTTGGCCGTCGACCGGCTGGGTGATCTCATTGGTTATCACGACCAACAACAAGCTGCTGACGACGAGGGCGATGCCGAACTTCCAGAAGGCGCCAAACTTCTTGATCATCCGCCCGCTCCGAGCATCAAGCCCATCGGCGCCGCGACACCGGGGAGTTGATCCAGCACTATCCGAACCTGCAACGCACGCTGCTCCCCGGAACCCGCGTACATGCGTTCCAATCGCGATCGGAGTTCACCCAGTTTGTCGCTGAGGTCAGTCGGGCTCACGAGCCGAGGCACGACATCGGCCATGACGCGCACTTGGTCCAGCAGCGGGAACAGGTCATAGGTGTGCGACGACAGCAGGGTTCCGAGCTTGCTGAAAAGGTCAAACCGGGCGCCGGTGAGCCATTCCGCCTCCCGACCGAACACGAATTTGTCCGGATTGGTTGATAGTTCGTGAACTCCCTGGTCGTAGTTGTCCAACATCAGTTTGTCGTAGTAAGGGAGGGACTGATTCTCGGCGCGAGTCTTGACCGGATCGAAACCGGTTCCGTAATCGTTCTGCAAAAAGTAGTCAATGGTGGTGAAGGTTCCGTCCAGGAACGGCGGCAGTCCGACAGTGATTGCGGCCGCGTTCCTCACCAGCTGCTCGGTGCTCACGTTCTGGACATTGGTGACTGTCGTCGAGACCTGAATCATGGTCTCGAACAACGGGTTCAGTGCATCGGTGTACCTGGTGGCCTTTTCCACGACGCTTATCAGCTTGGGTGTAATCACTTGCCGCGTCACCCCACCCAGGCGGTAGAGCAGAGTTTGCAGGGTGAAGTTGCCGGTCGGCGTGACGCTGATCATCGAGCCGTTGCGGAGGATCTGGCCGTGATCGGAGGGCGTCAGATTGATGCCCGTCACACCGAAGTAATTGGCCGGCCGGAAGTCGATGCCGACTGCGTCCGTCAACGCTTCGGTCGGGCCCTTCTGCAACTCGAGGTCCAGCCGGATGCGATTGGCACCGAGTTTGGATACTCCCTTGACCTTGCCCACCTCGACCCCGTGCAAGATCACCGCGGTGCCGTCCGCGACGCCCTGACCGACGTAGGGCGTTTCGACGGCCACCGAAATCGCGTTCTCAGCCGGGCGCCCAGAAGGACTGATCACGGTGAAGTACACCAGAATGCCTACCGCGCAAAGCATGACAAAGCCCCCACCTATTGCGGTGAGAATGTTTTCCTGTCGTTTGTCGCTCACTCGAAGCAGCGTCGTCATCGTCGATCCCTAACCCGTGAAAAGAAAGGTCGGTTTGAGGCCCCACAACGCCACGGTGAGCGCGAAGTCGATGACCATCATGGCCACCAGGCTGGCCCGGACAGCGCGTCCAGACGCCACACCCACGCCAACCGGGCCTCCGGACGCGAAATAGCCGTAGTAGCAGTGGATTATCGTCACTACGGCGCAGAACACCGCTGCTTTCAGCGTGGAGTACACCAAGTCGGTCGGTGACAGGAACTGAACGAAATAGTGCTGGTAGGTGCCCTTCGGCGAGCCGTACAGCTCCGAAATCATGAGGTTGGACATATAGAAACTCACCAACAGCGTGAGGGCGAACCCCGGAACCACGATCAGCAAGGCGCCGAGAAAGCGCGTCCCCACCACGTACGGAAGCGCCCGCAAGCCCATGGCCTCGATGGCATCGATCTCCTCGGCGATGCGCATCGAGCCGATTTCGGCGGTCATCCGGCAGCCAGCCTGCGCGGCGAACGCTATCCCGGCAACCAGCGGCGCCATCTCCCGAACGTTGGCAAGACCACCCACAATTCCGGAAAGGGCACCGAATCCCAAGAGGTTCAACGACGCCCACACTTCGATGGCAATCGACGCGCCGATCGCGACGGCCAGGATCGTCAGAACGCTTATCACGCCGCCGTCGACGACCAGGGAGCCCCGACCGAAGGACAGGCTGACCATGCGGGCCAGGATCTCTTTGCGGTAGTGCTTGATGGTTACCGGGACGTAGTACAGGACTTGACCGATGAAGAGCAGGGCGCCACCCATTATGTGCAGTGGCGCCCGTACCGCCTCCACGAATCGGGTGGTCAGCCGAAACTGGCTGAGATACCGCGACGGCGCCGCAATCGTGCCGTTCGTCACTATGCCACCGCCATCGGGAAGAACATCGACTGGACCTGCGTGATGATCAGATTCGCAATGACGATGCCGACAACATTCACGACGACGGACGCATTCACGGCATCGGCCACGCCGCGCGGTCCGCCCTTGGCCTCAATACCTTTCAGCGAGGAAACGATTCCGACAATCCCAGCAAACACGACCGCCTTGCCGATGGCGAACCAGACGTCGACGATCTTCGCAAAGGCGCCGAACGACGCCCAAAAACTTCCGCTCGTCACCCCGCTGACCGTGATGGCCAGGATGAACGAAGCGCCCACCGCCGAGGCGATGATGACGGCCATCAGTACTGGGGCGAGGATGATCAAGGCGACGAAGCGCGGGACAACCAGATTCCGAACGGGATCGATCCCCATCACACGTAGCGCGTCGAGTTCTTCGCGGATGGCCCGTGCACCGAGGTCTGAGGCAATCGCGGACGCCGCGGCACCGCCCATCAGCAAGCCCGCCGTCAGTGGCGCACCCTGACGGACGACGCCGACTCCGCTGGCCGCACCGACGATCGACGCCGCCCCAACCTGATTCAACAAACCCGATGACTGAACCGCCACCATTCCACCAAGTGGAACCGCCATCAAGAGCGCCGGCAAAGCGGTCACCTTGTACAGCGACCAAGCCTGATGGAAGATTTCGGCCACCGGCAACCGCAGCGAGATTCCGTCTTGGACGGTGTAGCGAAAGACCGCAATTGTCATCATCACGGCACGGCCGATCGTGTCGACGCTTGCGAGGGGCGCCTCAATCAACCTCGCCGACGCCGTCCGCTGGAACGCGCGGACCGGACTCGGCATTGGCCGCCTGCGAAGCCGCCTGGTAACGGCGACCCCCGGCAACCCACCATCTGACGACGCCGGCTCGTCGATATGACGTTTTACACCAGGGCTATTCGGCGTCGGCCCACCATCACCGATGCCAACCGCACTCTCGGCTCCCCGCAACGCCATCTAGTCGCCTACCAATACAACGGTGGCGAAGGCGTTACCACTCTTGGTATCAGTCGACGCGTTGGCACCGTACCGGGTGTAGCTACAGTCCGGAATGGTGTCCCAACCGAAGAGGGTGACCCCGTATGCAGCCTTCTGCTGAGGATCGGCGAACTGCTGAGCGTCACCGAAACCGGAGAGCAGCTTCGACTTGCCGGCGGGATACGACAACTCGCGCAGCGTAGGCATCGGATCCTCCATCGGTTGGTACCGGGCGGCAAAGCCGGCGTAGGACTGCGTTTCGAGATTCGCACGCTGAGCCACGACATCAAGCACTGGATCGGACTGCAGCGCAGGGCAGCCGCCGCGTTTCGCTTCAACCGCAGACTTCAGTTCACCGATGGGGTCAGCCGATGAAGTAGGCGCCAGCACTATCGCTGTCACCGCAGCCGTCGTCGCTGCGGCGGCTACACGCGAGACGAGCTGGCCGGACCGGCCGCCTCGGCGAGCAGATGACGAAGGACCACCTTTGGTCAACTCAGTCATTGGCTTGCAGAATGAACTCGTCCGTCGAGGCGGAGCGCCTCCTGTTACCCATGTCCACGCGCTACTCCTCTATCCGCGCAGCACGCCGAATCACTCGAACAGCCATTCACTGCTCCCAGTACTGAAGCTGGGCGGCACGTCCACCTAGCCGTCCAGCAGTTGGCAACGCCACCAACGACATCTTCAGACCTCCAAGCTGGGTTGTTGCCTGCGAATGAGTGTCGGACCAGTTTCGTGTCGGCGCCATGTCAGTTGTGTTCTGCACCACATTGCGTGCTTCATGTGAGATGCCACGGCCGCGATGATTGCGTCCCGGGTGAAGCGGAGAGCGCGACCCGGCAGACCCGGCGCCACGTGAACGTCGACTCCCAGGTGTGCGCGACGGCCGGGACCATTGCAGACATACACGCAAGTGACATCACCGGACCCGTAGCCTCAAAGCTCCTCGTGTCGTGCGGACACAGAGATCAACAGCAGCGTCAAGACCAGTACTTCAGCGTTTCGGAAGGCGATTACATGAGCGGCGGTCCGTTCAGCGGGAAAGCTGTTTTGACCGGAGCGGGCAAGTCGCAGGTCGGTCGCAGGCTCGGTCGAACGGGACTGGATCTCACGCTCGAGGCAGTGTTGCGAGCGATCGAGGACGCTGGCCTCCACGTCGACGATATCGACGGAATAGCGAGCTACCCCGGGCCAGGCGTCCCCGACCGGGGTTTCTCCGGCGCGGCCGTCCAGGAGGTGCGCAATGCGCTGGGGCTGCGTTCCCGCTGGTTTTTCTCGTCGACCGAGACCGCAGGCCAGATCGGCCCGGTGATCGAGGCGTGCATGGCCGTCACCCTGGGATTGGCCAACCACGTCGTGGTGTACCGATCGGTGTGGGAGTCGACCGCGGCGCAGCATGCCGGCAGCCGCGCGTCAGTACTGTTCAACGGAGGCGAACTCCCACCGCACCTGGAGTGGGTGGCGCCCTTCGGTGCGTTGTCGGCGGCGAATTGGTTGGCAATGCCCACCCAGCGCTACATGAACGACTTCGGTTTGACCCGGGAGCATTTGGGCCACATCGCGATCAACGCCCGCAACAACGCCGGGCTGAACCCCGACGCGATCTATCGCGAGCCGATGAGCATGGACGACTACCTCGGCGCCCGGATGATATCCGAACCCCTGTGCCTCTACGACTGTGACGTGCCCTGTGACGGTGCGACTGCCGTGATCGTGTCACGCCGCGACGCCGCGAACGGCTTGCCGCGGCACCCTTTGACGGTGGAGTCGGTGGGACCGGGAATGTTCGAACGCTTTACTTGGGATCAGCGCTTCGACATCACCACGATGGCCGCCCACGATTCGGCCGCCATGCTGTGGGAGTCCACGACCCTGACTCCCGCGGACGTCGACATGGCTCAGCTGTATGACGGCTTCACTTTCCTGACCGTTATGTGGTTGGAAGCCTTGGGTTTCTGCGACCACGGCAAGGTCGGTCAGTTCCTCGACGACGGATCGCGCATTGCACTCGACGGCCCGCTTCCAATAAACACCAGCGGTGGGCAACTGTCCGGGGGCCGCTTGCACGGGATGGGCTTTTTGCACGAGGCGTGCGTCCAAATGTGGGGCGAAGGCGGCCACCGGCAGGCTCCGAAATCTCCCGAGGTCGTCGCCGTCGGGGTGGGTGGAGGACCCGTGGCGGGGTCGATGTTGCTGAGCACCCGGTAATTGCAGCCAAGCGTTCTGCGGTAATTCGCGACGACTGAGGGTGAACACGGACCGCACCAACTCGCGGCCCTCGTCGCTCTAAGCTCGGCAACCACCCCCGAGCATCATCGCGCGGCGTGCGGTCCCGGGCCGATGTCCGCCAACTCGACGACGCGCAAACCTTCGAGTGGCCCAGCCACTAGCTGTTCGTCCACACGGGTGCTCGCTTCTCGGCGAAGGCGATGGCCCCCTCCTTGGCGTCCTTCGACGCAAACACCGGTCCGATGATCTCGAACTGACGAGCCCACAGTTCCTCGGCCGACCATTCGCGCGACTCGATCATGACTCGCTTGGTGGCCGCAACGGCAAGGGGTCCGTTGGCGGTGATCTGCTCCGCCAACGCGATAGCGCCTTCGAGTGCGCCACCGGGCTGGGTCAGCACGTTGACCATGCCCAGCTCGTGCGCACGAGGAGCGGGCAGGTTCTCCCCCGTCAGTGCGAGCTGCATCGCGATCGCGGAGGGAATCCGCAACGGGAGACGAAACAATCCTCCACCACCCGCGACCAACCCGCGCTTGACCTCCGGAATGCCAAACGCAGAATCCTCTGCGGCGACGATGAGGTCGGTGGCCAGGGCGACCTCGGTGCCCCCCGCGAGCGCGTACCCCTCGACCGCGGCGATCAGAGGCTTCGACGGAGGACGCTCGGTGAAGCCCAGTCCGCGTCCTTCGACGACGACGTTCTCCCCACGCGCAAACGCCTTGAGATCCATTCCAGCACAAAAGGTTCCGCCTGCGCCGGTGACGATGCCAACCGAGAGGGAGGGGTCCCCGTCGAGCCGGTCCATGGCATCGGCGAGGCCCTGACTCACGGCGGCGTCGATGGCGTTCTTCGCACGTGGCCGGTTGATGGTGACGATCAGCATTCGGTCCCGTTGTTCGACGAGCACCGGATCGCTGCCGTTGATGTCTTCGCTCACGGCTCAACACTATAGGTGTATCCCTGGTGCGTCGTCAGACGCCTGGCCGACGACGCCCGGATCGCAAGCCGCGTACCTCGGTATGGCAGTCCGGGCCAGATCGGGTCGGCCGCAGCCGAATTCGAAGAACGCGGGTCCACCGCCCGATGGCGACGGTAGGCCGGTGATCGGACGCGGCGAGAGGAATGACACGTGCTCGACATCCGGTGACTCGTAGCATCGCCATGTGGTTTCGGTGCGCTGCTGGCCGCTCACGGTTCACGCTCGCCGATCAAACCACCTTCTACTAAGACGACCAGGGAGCCACATGGCCACTACCACGTCCCGCGCATCGATCGTCGCCGCTGCCCGGACAGCGATCGGAACGGCACGCAAGGGCACGCTGGCGAATATGCCTGCGACGGAGCTGGCCAAGCCGGTGGTCGCCGCCGTGGTGCAACGGTCCGGTCTCAGCGCAGCCGAATTCGACGACCTGGTGCTGGCGGAGAGTATGCAGGGCGGCGGTGACAGTGCTCGCTACATCGCAGTCGACCTCGGGCTGACCAACGTGCCCGGTCTGGCCGTCAACAGGCAGTGTGCGTCGAGCCTCTCGGCGATCGCCATCGGCGCAGGACAGATCGCGGCAGGCATGAGTCGGGCCGTCCTCGCAGGCGGCATGGAATCCTACTCAACCGCACCACTATTGAGGAAGCGAAAGCCATTCAGCACCGGCAAAACTGCCGAGGATTACGAAGACCCGTGGTTCCCACTGTCGCATCCATCGACCGAGGACGCCCCTGCCCTCGACATGACGATCACCGTCGGCCACAACTGCGCCGTGCAGTACGGCATCTCCCGTCAGGCCCAGGACGAGTGGGCACTGCGAAGCCATCAGCGCGCGGTCAAGGCGATTGACGCAGGCTCGTTTGTCGAGGAGATCGTGCCGATCCGGGTTCCGCAGGCCGACGGAAGCACGATCACTTTCGCCGAGGACGAGCATCCGCGCCGTAGCGCTGCCCTCGAGACGTTCGCAGGGCTCAAGCTGATGCATCCCGAGATCGACGGTTTCACGGTAACCGCAGGCAACTCGTCGGGCGTCAACGACGCGGCCGCGGTGGTGGCGCTGACCGCCCCCAATACCACGAAAGAGGCTCTGGCACAGGTTCTTTCGTGGAGCGTGGTTGGGGTGCCCCCCAACCGCACCGGTAGTGGACCGATCACCGCGATTCCCAAGGCGCTCGGACTCGCCGGCCTCAAGCTTCAGGACGTGGCGCTGTTCGAGATCAACGAGGCGTTCGCCGCCCAAGCGGTGGCATGCACGCGTGAACTCGGACTCGACGAGGAAATCGTCAACGCCTACGGTTCGGGCATCAGCCTGGGCCACCCGATCGCCGCGACGGGAGCGAGAATGGTCACCTCGGCGATCTATGAACTGCGCCGCCGTGGCGGCGGCATCGGCGTGCTGTCGATGTGCGCGGGAGGTGGCATGGGCGCCGCGATGGTCATCGAGGTGGTCTGAGATGACCGCACCGCGCTGCACGCAATAGTCGAAACGCAAACGGCCAGTGCAAGAACCGGCGCCGATCAGTCGCTGGCCGGCAATGGCTTGGCTTCTTTCAGGGTCAACGCCGTCGCGCCCACGCTGAGCGAGCCCGCACCAGCCTTGGTGACGAGTACCTCGGCGCCACCCTCATCGACATAGCGCTTGCCCATGGAACTGCCGTTGGCGAAAGCGGGATCGGGCTGGGCGGCGTTCGACCGCTCCGCGCCTAGCGCCACCATGGGGTGGCCACCGCAGCGCAGGTCGTCGAGGCTGTCAGCGGCTTTGACGACGATCACCTGAGTGTCACAGACTTGGCTTTGCAGTCGAGTACCGGTCTTGATCATGCTGTGCTCCTTGTTATCTCGATGAGCGAGTTCACTGCTTGGCAGCCTCGGCCAGCAAGTCTTCGAGGATCTCCCGACGCAGCACCTTGCCGGTCGGCGTGGTCGGTACTGCTTCACGGAAGACGATTCGGTCGGGCGTGCGCGACCCGCGCAGCGTTCTTCGCGCGAATGCCTGCAGCTCGTCGGCTTTCGGCTCGGCGCCAGACTCGGGGACGACCACAGCGACGATCACTTGACCCCACTGGTCGTCATCGACGCCGACGACGACGACCTCACGCACGTCCGGGTGCTCGACAAGCACGTCCTCGACTTCCGACGGCGCGATGTTCTCACCGCCGCGGATTATGGTGTCGTCGGACCGGCCACCGATGAACAGATAGCCATCTTCATCAACGGAGGCAACATCTTTGGTCGGGAACCAGCCTTGCGCGTCGAGCGCAGACCCGGTCTCGGCGTACCGCCCGGAGACCTGTGGGCCGCGCACGAACAGCTCACCGGTCTGACCTGGAGCGAGCACGCTGCCGTCGTCAGCGCGGATCTGCACCTCGATGTCTGGAACCGGGCGACCCACGGAACTCAGCCGACGCGCTACGGCTTGGTCCGTGCTACCGAGAGCCAGGCGGTGGTCCTCGGGTGTGAGCACCGCGAGCGTCGAGCTGGTTTCGGTCAGTCCGTAGGCATTGACAAAGCCCACCTCCGGCAGCAGTTCGAGCGCCTTTCGCACCAACGGCTGGGCGACCTTGGATCCACCGTAAGCCAAATTGCGCAGCGTCGGCAGCTCGGCAGATTCCTCCTCGAGCACAGCAACGATACGGTCCAACATCGTCGGTACCACCGTTGCAGTGGTCACGCCTTCGGTACGGACCAGGCGCACCCATTCCCGCGGATCGAACCGGCGCTGGTACACGATCGACCTTCCCGCGTAGACGTTCGACAGCACTGCGCCCACGCCGGCGATGTGGTAGGGCGGCACGCATACCAACGCGGCATCGGTGGGATCGGCAGAACCGAATTCGACGGTCCCGGTGACATAGCTGGTGAGATTGTTGTGCGTCAGCTCAACGGCTTTCGGCCGCGACGTGGTGCCGGAGGTGAACAGCACGATGGCGACATCGTCTGGATCGGCGAACGCGCTGGCAGCCTCGGCTGATCGCGCAGCATCGACGAAGTCATCTGAGTCCATCACCCGCTCGGCCCAGCCGTCCACTATGTCGCGGTAGGCGCTGTCCGCCACGATCAACGGGTCGGGCAGTCGCTCGACGAGCTCACGCAGACCGTCAGCGCTCAAACGATAGTTCAGCGGCGTGAACGCCAGGTTCGCCCGAGCTGACGAGAACATCAGCAGCGGTAGCATCGCTCCACCCGTGCCCACATAGACGACGTGCGACGCCGCCGACGCGGCCACCACACCCGAACCACCGTCGGCGAGCGCACTCAGCTCCGCGGTCGTCAGCCGAATATCGCCGTCCACCAACGCAACCC
Source organism: uncultured Actinomycetota bacterium (assembly GCA_963753095.1). Classification (GTDB taxonomy): domain Bacteria; phylum Actinomycetota; class Actinomycetes; order Mycobacteriales; family Mycobacteriaceae; genus Mycobacterium. The sequence continues at coordinate 576,447 of CAVWBC010000004.1, read as the reverse complement.
GGTCGGAATCACCCGACATCGCCATTTCCAGAATGAACGAAATGCTCAACTGACCTCAGCCTCACTTAGTCGTTGCACGGTCGCGGGCCCCGCCCTGTGACGGACTCAAGCCCTGGCCCGGCCAGCACCACACCCGCTGCGGAGACAAACTTCCATGCTGCAAGTTCGACCACACGGATTCCGCTGAGGATCTCCGCCATTTTCGGTCGCTGTTGCAGCTTGGATCGATCAGGTAGGTGATGAGCTTGGCATGCAACCGCATTCGTGAAGCAGCGCGACGGGAAGGTGGTCACGCGCTAGCACCGGAGGCGCCTGAGTCCGACCATTCGGCAATGAGATCGTCAACGGTGGTGAGGCGGGCCAGCACCGCGATGGTGTTGTTCAAAACTTGTTCGCCGTACTCGGTAGGGATACCGCCCACCGCGTCTCGCGGTACGACGACCTCGAATCCCGACTGGGAGGCGTGCCCTGCCGTGTGCGGCAAAGCCAGGTTCAATGACACCCCCGCTAATACGATGGTCTGGACGCCGAGGTCCCGCAGCACCGGCAACAATTCGGTGTCGAGGGTGGGGAACAGGCCGTGGCGTCGCCCGAGAACGAGATCGCCGGGTGCGAGTAGTTCGTCGATCACCTTGGTCGCCGTCGCGCCAGGTTCCCAGTCGGCGATGGCCGGCCCCAGCACGCGCCAAAGACGAGCTGTCCCCGTCGGCCTGCCACCCAATGTTCCCTCGTACGTCGCATGAACCACGCGTATACCGCGGCCGCGGGCCGCGGACAGCAACCGGCTCAGGTTCTGCACCAGTTTACCGGTATCGGCGGCCAACCCCGGCAGCACGGCATCCGGTCCGAGCATGCCGTTTTGACATTCCACGCATAGCACGGCCACGGTCCCGGCCTGATCGCCAGTGCGCGATGAAGGCATTTCAGTGCTACTTCGGGCCGAAGCGCTGCGCACCGTCGAGGCGCAGAACTTCACCGTTGACGTAGCCGTTGGTGAGCAGGAACGCAGCAGCATCGGCGAATTCGACCGGAGTGCCGAGCCGCTTCGGAAACGGAATGTTGGCGGCAAACTTGGCGATGGCGTCTTCGCCGACCGCCTCCATGATCGGCGTCTTCATCGTTCCTGGCGCGATCGTGTTCACCCTGATCCCCACCGAACTGAGATCGCGCGCGGCCGCAATTGTCAGCCCGATGACGCCGGCTTTCGCTGCGGCATAAGCGGTCTGGCCGATCTGACCTTCGTAGCCGGCGATCGAGGCCGTCAGTACGATCGCGCCACGCTCCGCGTTGGCCAAGGGTTCGGCGGCGGCGACCGACGCGGCCACGAGCCGCGCCAAGTTGTAGGTGCCGACCAGGTAAAGATCGATGGTCTTGGTGAAGATGCCGAGATCGGCTGGTGTGCCGTCGCGTTGCACGATCCGTTGTCCGACACCGAAGCCGCCGTGGGCGACTACTGCATAGCGCAGCCGTCCGAGCTGATTCGCCTCATCGATGGCACCCAGGATGCTGTCTTCGCTGGTGACGTCGGTGCTGACGAAGACCGCCCCGCTGCCCAACTCGTCAGCCAGTGCCTTGCCCTTGTCGGCGTCCAAATCGGCGATGACCACTCCCAGGCCGTCGGCGTGGAGACGTCGCACCGTCGCCTCGCCGAGGCCGCCTGCGCCGCCGCTGACGATCGCCGACGCGCCTTCAAATTGATTTACCACCAGAAGTTCTCCCTTATCCGTTGCTGTTGCCGAGTTGAGTTTCCGGGCGATACGGCGGAACACTCTGGCGGCAATCTAATCCCTGGGCGTGCTCAACCGCTGGCATCTCTCCACTGACACTGACCACTCTGTGGCACAACACCTTCCACGACACCTGCCCAGTCGTTCGCGATGTCCTCCCCCGCGTTGGTTGAGATCGCAGTTCCCGATGGCCGGGTGTCGTCGACTGCATCAGTTCCCGGTTGGCAGGGTCGGCATCGACTGCCATGTCGGCTCCTTCGGCGCACTCTGTGCACGGTCGTATTCGGTGTATAACTTGCCCCCGGGGAACGATGTATTTGCCTGTGGCAGGGTCGGATTGAACGTCGGAGACGGGTGGCAGGATGGTCCCCTGCGGTGCTGGCGGGCAGTCGGATTTCAAGCGGCTACCGGCACGGTACTAGCTTCAAAGTGCGTACTTCAAGACGAAATACGCTGCCGACATGCGGTCGACACGTAGTCTCGGCCACAGGACTACGGGCTGGGCTAGCGGTCGATTGCGACCACAATCGGTACCAGCCAGAGTCGTGGCGTATCCAGCGTCCCCAGCCATCGCGGATCCGGCGCAGGATTGCCTCCAGCGTCGCAGCGAACGGACCGGCTTCGAAGGAGGCCTTGAGGTCGTTGTAGTCATCCCAGCGCAGGAATTCATGCCCGCACTCCACCCGCCCCGGGGCTGTCGCTGTCGCAACAGACCTCAGCGATGGAGTATTCGCTCTGTTCGAACGACTGCAGACTAAACCTGCTCCGCAGCAAAGGAATTCGTGCCTCGCAGGTGGGATAGTAGTCGTTGTCCATGAACTTGGTCTGCAGCGATGAGTTCGAAAGGAGGTCAGGCCATGGTCTTCAGAGAGGACCCGGATGTCAGGGACCGCGATCAATAGACGACGCAGTGCGTCGCCCCGCCGTCGACGGCAATGGTCTGTCCCGTCACAGCTCCACTCAGTGGAGACGCGAGGAAGACCGCCATTGCGGCCACGTCGGCCGGCTCGACCATCCGTCCCACCGGAACCTCCTTGGCTCGTATGGCCTCGGCCTCGCTGAAGCTCACGCCCAAACGCGCTGCGAGCTCGGCGATTCGCGGTGGGTGGCGATCCGTGTTGGTCACCCCGGGATGGACCACATTCACGGTGATGCCATCCGATGCAACCTCGGCGCTCAGGCGCTTGGCGAAATTGGCGACGAACGCATTGCCCAGGCCACTCGCAAACCCGCCTCCTGGCCCGGCCACTGCGCGGGCTGACGTACCGCCGAGCAAGATCACCCTGCCATGACCGGACGCTCGCAGGTACGGCAATGCCGCGCGAGTCACACGCACAGAAGTCAAGCCCTTACCGTTCACCCTCTCCATGAGCTGGTCGTCGGTGACCGCTTCGAGGTCGGCCGGATGAGAGTCGACGTTGGTCGATGCGTTGCTGACGAGGATGTCCAATCCACCGAACGCCGTCGCGCACTCGTCAACCGCACGCCGGCAGTCGTCGGCGTTCAGCAGATCCATGACGATCACCGCACTCTTGACTCCCTCGGCCTCGACGAGTTCGGCGGTCGCCTCCAGCGGCTCGCGCGTCCGTCCGCACACCGCCACGTGAACGCCCTCACGCGCCAACGCCACCGCGATCGCCTGGCCTATGCCACGACCGCCGCCCGTGACCAGAGCGGCTTCGTTCTTGAGTTGCAGATCCACAGCTCTCCTCTTTCTCGGCGTCGATACCTAATACCTACGGGACGCACCATTTCGCCGGCGTTTCCGTGCACGTTCGCAGGGCAGCCCGACCGCCGCGGTGGACCTGGCGAGGACGCTGTGGCGCAGGTGGGATCGACTCGGCCTGGCGGCGATCGTAGCGCTGAGCAGCGGCTCGGACGTGGGTCAATCGCCACGCACGATCGAAAGGCACACGAAATGTTCCCTCTGCCACGATGGCTCCATGACGCGACCGCTCGATCGTCACGACCGGGGGAACCGGCACGAGGACCAGCGCCGGCTGGACGACGCCCTCCGCCGTTTCTTCAGCCTCGTCTCCGGTGGGACGCGATGACTGTTAGCGCCGGAGCCCGGCTGCGCGTCGGGATGCACATTGGCGGCGAGGAGGTGTCGGCCGTAGGCGGCGGGTGGTTCGACAGCATCGACCCATTCACCGGCCAGGCGTGGGCCGAGGTCGCTCGGGGCGACGCCCGCGACGTCGAGCGGGCCGTCGCGGCCGCGCACGCCGCCTTCGTCGACGGCCCATGGTCCGAGATGACCGCGACCGCCCGGGGCAGGATCCTGCATCGAGTCGGCGACCTCGTGCTGGACCACCTCGACGAGCTGGTGGCGGCCGAGAGCCGCGACAACGGAAAGTCGTATGCCGAACTGCAAGCGGCGCTGCGGACGATGGCTGGCTGGTACCACTACTACGGCGGCCTGGCCGACAAGATCCAAGGCGACGTCATCCCGGTCGACCGGGCTGACGTGCTGAACTACACGCTGCACGAGCCGTACGGAGTGGTGGTCGCCATCCTCCCGTGGAACTCGCCGCTGCGGCTGGCGTCGTGGAAGCTGGCGCCGGCCCTGGCCGCCGGCAACACGGTCGTCGTAAAGCCCTCGGAGCACACCTCGACGTCGATCGTCAGGATGATGGGCCTGCTCGCCGAGGCGGGCTTGCCGGACGGCGTCGTGAACGTTGTGAGCGGCTTCGGTCCCGACGTGGTGCCGCCGCTCGTAGAGCATCCGCTCGTCCGCAAGGTTTCGTTCACCGGCGGGGCGGTCGCCGGCACCGTCGTCGCCGAGCTCGCCGCTCGCGCTGGCAAGCCGGTCACGCTCGAGCTCGGCGGGAAGTCTCCGCATCTCGTCTTCGCCGACGCCAATCGGCAGCGGGCGGCTGCCGGTGTCGCCGCGGGCGTGTTCTCCTCCGGCGGCCAGACGTGCCTCGCAGGATCACGACTCATCGTCGCGCGGTCGGTGCACGACGAGCTCGTCGAACGGGTGGTCGCCATCGGCGAGAAGGTCCGCTTCGGCAATCCTTCCGACGCCGCCACCGACGTCGGGCCGGTGGCGACCGAGAAGCAGTTCGAACACATCATCGGCTTCATCGACCGGGCCCGCGCCTCGGGGTCCACGCTCGTCACCGGCGGGCGCGCGGTCGAGGCGGCCGGGTGCCCGCGCTTCGTCGCACCGACGGTGTTCACCGACGTCGACCCCGCCAGCGAGCTGTTCCAGGAGGAAGTGTTCGGTCCGGTCCTGGCCGTGACCGCGTTCGACACCGAAGCGGAGGCGGTGGCGCTCGCCAATGGAGTCGCCTACGGTCTCGCCGCCGGCGTCTGGACGCGCGACCTCAGCCGGGCCCACCGGGTCAGCCGCCGGTTGCAAGCAGGGACGGTATGGGTGAACGGCTACCGCTACACCACGCCGCAGTCGCCGTTCGGCGGCTACAAGGCCTCGGGCCTCGGCCGGGAGAGCGGTGTCGATGCCATCGGCGAGTACCTGCAGACCAAGAGCGTATGGATCGACCTCGGCGACACCGGGGAACCAGAGGCGACCAGCGATGAGTGACGATGTGTATGAGTTGTACGCCATCCGGTACGGCACGAGCCCGCGTCGGCGGCGAGTCGAGAATTTCATGTGGGTCGCGCCTGACGATCCCCACGACACACCGATGCCGATGGACTTCTTCGTCTGGGCGGCCGTCTCGTCATCACGCGTGGTCGTCATCGACACCGGCGCCGACGAGCGCACCTGTGTAGCCCGCGGGCACCAATTCCTCCGTTGCCCGACGGAGGGCCTCGGCCTCATCGGCATCGACGCCACCGAGGTCCAGCAGGTGGTGACGACACACCTCCACTGGGATCACGCCGGCAACCTGGCCTCGTTTCCGAAGGCGCAGCTGCACGTGCAGCGCAATGAGCTGGCGCACGCGTCCGGCCCGTGCATGGCCCGGCCGTTCCTGCGACGCCCCTACGATCCGGAACAGGTCGCCACCTACCTCCGACGCGCCTACGCCGGGCGCGTCACCTTCCACGACGGCGCCGACGAGATCGCGCCGGGGCTGTCCATCCACGCGGCAGGCGGCCATACGCCCGGCATGCAGGTGGTGCGGGTCAACACCCGGCGAGGCCAGGTCGTGCTGACGTCCGACGCGACCCACTTCTACGAGAACCTCGATGCCGAGAACCCGTTCCCGGTGCTGGTGAGCACCATCGACTACGTCGAGACGTTGCACCGCTTGCGGGATCTGGCCGAAGGCCCCGACCACCTGGTGCCGGGGCACGACCCGTTGGTTCTCGCGAGCTATCCGCCGGCTCGGCCTGAGCTGGCTGGCGTGGTCGCCCGCCTCGACGTCGACCCGACTATGCCTACGGAAGCGGTCCCAGCATGAAGGTCAGGGCAGCGATCCTGTGGGAGCAGGGGCACCAACCCAACCAGCACGGCCCACTCGCCGTAGAGGAGGTCGACCTCGACGGTCCCGGCCCCGGCGAGTTGCTGGTGCGAATCACGGCTGCGGGACTGTGCCACTCGGACTTGTCGGCCATCACCGGAGACCGGCCGCGCACCATGCCGGCCGTCATCGGCCACGAGGCGGCCGGCGTGGTGGAGGAAGTGGGAGCGGGCGTCGATGGGTTGGCCGTCGGTGACCAGGTGGTGATGGTCTTCGTCGCCAGCTGCGGCCAGTGCGAGTTCTGCGGCTCCGGCCGGCCGAACCTGTGTCAGTCATCGTGGTCGGCGCGCACCGCCGGGACGCTCCAGACCGGGAGCCGGCGTCTTTCGATCGACGGCCGGTCGCTGCATCACTACAGCGGGATCTCCGCCTTCGCCGAGCGGGCGGTGGTGGTGCCGAGTTCGGTCGTGCGGATCGATCCGGACGTGCCGCCGGAGGTGGCCGCGATCTTCGGCTGCGCGGTGATCACCGGCGTCGGTGCAGTGGCCAACACAGCGCGCGTGCCGGCCGGTGCGTCCGTGGCGGTGGTGGGCCTCGGGGGCGTCGGCCTGAGCGCGCTGTTGGGATCGGTCGCCGTCGGCGCAGGACGCATCGTCGCAGTCGACACCAACGCGGCGAAGCTCGAGCTGGCCCGCACGCTGGGGGCCACCGACGTCTTCGACGCCACCGACCCGTCGTGTGCGGAGGCGATCGTTGATGCGTTGGACGGCGGTGTTGAGTTCGCGTTCGAGATGGCGGGCGCGGCGGCCGCCGTCGAACTGGCGTGCGCGGTCACGAGACGAGGTGGCACGACGGTCGTCGCGGGCCTGGCGAAGCCGAGTGCGCGGCTCCCGGTCCAGTTGTCCGCGATGGTCGCAGACGAAAAGGTGCTGCGCGGCAGCTACATGGGGAGCTGCGTGCCGCGTCGTGACATCCCTCGCTTCGTCGAGCTCTACCGGCAAGGCCGTCTGCCGGTAGACCGGTTGCGCTCCGCCACATTGCCACTCGACGAGATCAATGCCGGCTTCACTCGGCTGGCGGCCGGCCAGTCGGTGCGCGACGTGGTGGTGCCCTAGTAATTCCGGGCGGCCCGGCAGAAACCGACAGGGGCGAACGTGACCCCAAAAACGAAATCCTGCGGACATAGAATCCGTAGGTACGGTCGCAGGACATAGGACTCGTCAGGGTGACGCTCGAGCGTAGGAGGCATGCTGAGATGGACCATCTCGACGGACGTGGGAATCTGATGGGAGTGGTCGCGTGACGGGCGATCCGCAGATGACGTCGTGGTCCGACGACCTGGCTGCCGACGTCGTTGTCGTCGGCGGCGGCAACGCCGCGATGTGTGCCGCCCTGGCCGCCCGCGAGCGCGGCGCCAAAGTGCTCGTGTTGGAGCGGGCGCCCGAAAACGAGCGGGGTGGGAACACGGGGTTCACCGCCGGCGCCATGCGCGTCGTCTACGAGTCCGTCGATCAGCTGCGGGAACTGGTGCGCGACCTGAGCGAGGACGAGCTGGCCACCACAGACTTCGGCGTCTACTCCGCGTCGGCGTTCTACGACGACATGGCGCGGGTCACCAAGTACCGGGCCGACCCCGACCTCGTCGCAATGCTGGTGGAACAAAGCCACGCCACCCTCCGCTGGATGGCCGACCTCGGCATCCGGTTCGTCCCCGCCTACGGCCGCCAGGCATTCAAGGTGGGCGACATCATGCGATTTTGGGGCGGACTCACGATCGACGCCTCGGGCGGCGGGCCGGGGCTCGTCGAGGCGGAGCACACCCTGGCGGCCAAGGCAGGCATCGAGATCCGCTACGGTGCGCCGGTGCGGCATCTCCTCGCCGACGGTGACGGAGTCCACGGTGTGTCGGCAATGATCGACGGGCAAATCGTCGATGTGCCGGCCGGCGCCGTGGTACTGGCCTGCGGCGGCTTCCAGGCGAACGTCGAGTGGCGCACGCGCTACCTCGGGCCCGGATGGGACCTGGCCAGGGTGCGGGGCACGCGGTTCAACACCGGCGAGGGGCACCGCATGGCCTTCGAGGTCGGGGCGTCGCCTGCCGGCCACTGGTCCGGCTGCCACGCCGTGGGCTGGGACCGCAACGCCCCCGAGTTCGGCGACCTCGCGGTCGGGGACGGTTTCCAGAAGCACAGCTATCCGCTCGGGATCATGGTCAATGCCGACGGCCGCCGTTTCGTCGACGAGGGCGAGGATTTCCGCAACTACACCTACGCCAAGTACGGCAGCCGCATCCTGGCCCAGCCGGATCAGTTCGCGTGGCAGATCTTCGACGCCAAGGTTGCGCACCTGCTGCGAGATGAGTACAGGATCAAGCAGGTGACCAAGGTGCAGGCTGACACGCTCGAGGAGTTGGCCGCCAAGCTGGAGGGCGTCGATGCTGAGGCGTTCCTCGCCCACATCGCGGAGTACAACGAGGCGGTGATGACCGAGGTGCCGTTCGACCCCTCTGTGAAGGACGGGAGAGGGACCCGTGGTCTGGCAGTGAAGAAGTCGAACTGGGCCAATCGTCTCGACGAAGCGCCATTCGTCGCCTTCCAGGTGACGTGCGGCATCACCTTCACCTTCGGCGGCCTGCGCATCACGCCTGACGAGGCGGCAGTGATGTCCAACGAGGGCGTACCGATCCGCGGACTCTACGCCGCGGGTGAGATCGTGGGCGGGCTGTTCTACCACAACTATCCGGGCGGTACGGGTCTCACCGCCGGGTCGGTATTCGGCCGTATCGCCGGCGAGGCGGCCGCCGAGCACAGCGGGCGCTGACCGACAAAGGTCGGCCCGCCGTCAGCGCCTTCGGGAGAGGTTGATTTCGGTTCACTGCCGCCGGTTCGTCAACCGTTCAGGCGCAGCGGCATTCCTGCACCTTGGCGTCTGATGGAAATCGAGCGGAATCTGCTGGCGTCGCCTCAGACGACCCACCAACGAGTGGAGGTCTATTCAGGCGTCGCCCGGCCAACAGCGGGCACCGGCCGCGCCGACAGCTACGCCCGCGTCACCTAGCGGTTGATCCAACGCCGTTCGTCAGTCAGCGGCGGTGCGTTGACTGACGGGTCGGCGAGTCAACGTGGAGATCTAGCATTCGGTGTCAACCTGCCGCCGTGCCGACGACGGTCGCTTTCCAGGCGTCGAGCAGGAGGGCGACGGCCGCCGCCGGCGACGACGTCGAGTCGAACGCCTCGGCCAGCGACGGGCACTCGGCCCGTGCCCAGGAGCGGCACCGTTTGGCGATATCGTCGCTCGACCAGCCGCTCGAGTCGCCGTTGCCCTCGAGTTGCAGTACGCGCCCATCCGCCATGTGCAGTTCGAGCCGGGCCTGAAGTGCAGTGAGTTCAGCGGCCGGATGCACGACCACGGCTTCAGGGGGGACCCGCCGACGCGTGGGAGGCTCCGCGATGGCGGCGCTGACGAGGTCGGGAATGCTGGCTACCCCGAGCTGGCGCCCCGCGCCGTCTGTTGCGTATCCCGCTGCGAACGGCGCCACGTGGACGACGACCTTGTTCACCGGCTCGTCGATATCCCCGGCCCCCTCGAGCGCTGCGATGATGGCCTGGGCGAACATCGGCGCCGCGTACTGCTTGAACGTCACGCGCATGATGGCCGGTATCGGGTCGTGGTGGGGCGGCTCCCATGGCTCCCCGAGCACCTTCGCCGCCATGGATTCGAATGCACCCACGGAGCCACGCACGCCGCCTCCGCTGGCGGCGCGGGCGGCATAGACGCCGGCAAGAGCGAACAGTCCAGGCTGGAGCCGCCAGTCGTCTCCGGCGAGAGATCGGATGTCTCCACCCATACATGCGGCAGCGGTGCGCAACGCGGAGACGGCGTCGTCGTCGTCGAGGTCGAGGACCACCGCGGCCACAGATGCGGCTGTGACGGGTGCAGTGAGTGCCGCCAGACGCCAACCGGCTTCCGACGCTCGTGGCGTCAGGCCGTCAGTGAGGCTTCCGGCGATCGCATAGCCGACGGCCACCGCCTCCAGCAACTGCGCGGCGTCGTCGGCGCGTTGCAGTGCGAGTGCTGTCGGGACCACCACGAGCCCCGGGTGGGCCGCGACTCGGTAGGAGTCCTCCCGGTTGAAGGCGTGCATGAGCAGGGAGTTGGCAACGATCGCCGAGGTGGTGTCGGTGCTCCGCTCGAGCCCGCTGACCTTCGCGTCGCCGTCACCGGCGCTCAGCGCCCGTGCGACGTTTCGCCAGCGCGGGTCACGAGCCGAACGGACCATCTCCATCACACCGACCCGCAAGCAATCGAGAGCTCGCCATCGGACCTGGTCGGCCGTCGAATCCTGGAGCGCCTGTTCCCACAGGGCGCGGAGTGCGTCGGCGCTCATCGGAGGCAGTGTCGATGTTCGATGCTGCTCCAGAGCGTCGCCAACGTCGCGCCGGCCCCGGACTGACCACGCGGCTTACCGAGCGGGAGGCTCAGAGTACCGGCTCGTGTCCGTGGCGGCGAAGGCTCAGCGCAGCGAGCGCCGACGACAAGCTCGTGCCGGTGTTCTTTGCGGTCGCCTTCATCTCATTCCAGTCGGCGAGGGCGGAGTAGGCCACCGGTGCATCGTCGTTCCAGCGGTCGTCGGTCGGCGTCGCGATCTCGAGCCGGTTGCCGTCCGGATCACGGAAGTAGATGCTGTACATGATGCCGTGGTCGACCGGACCGATCACGTCGATGTCGAAGGCCAGTAGCCGCGCGTGCCACGCGTCAACCTCCTCGGTCGAGGAGACCTGCATGGCGAGGTGCCGGAACGTGTCGTAGGCGGGGTGGGGCGCATCGGGTAAGGGCGGCAGGTCCGGGGCCTCGAAGTACGCCAGCGTGGACCCGTCCGCCATGCGGAAGAAGGAGTGGAAGTACGGAACGACCTCGCCGGTCGACGGGATCTCGTCGTTGAGGACTGCAGCGACGAACTCCATGCCGAGGACCTTCGTGAAGAACTCGACGGTCGCTGCAGTGTCGCTCGAGATGAATGCCGCATGGCTCAGCATCTGTGGCAGCACCGCTTGCGGATGTTCCGCCTCTCCAACTGGTGACGCCGATCGAATCGTTTCCATGTTCCACCTCCGGGGTGTCGTTCAACGTGTGACCAGGATGTCGCTCGGTACATGTCTGAACGATGTCGTCTCGATCGCGCCGATGCCGACCACTCGAGCGGGGATTGTGTTCGTTCGCGCGCGACGACGCTGGAGATCATGTCGACGAGGAACGCTGCGAGGAGCAGAACGGCGTTCAACGCAGAGCCAGCTGGGGTGTGCCGGAAAGGCAGCCGAAGGGAGCTATGGCGAGAGTCGCGTGATGCCGAGAGGGACAGGCTGGTGCGCTGATTTCCCCGGTCTCCTTGGGCGTCGCCCACCGGACAGACTCGGCTAAGCCTCGCCTATCTGCAGCGACGGCCTGAAGAGGACGCCGGCGGAGTTCCCGCCTCACCTGCTAGCTGACCGAAGCCGGGCTGATCTCGTCAGTCCGTCAGTCCCAATGAAGCCCAGGTAGTTACACCGCCGGGCGGCGTTCTCAACTTACTGGCGAATCCGCCATCGCCCGCCAACCCAGATGAGAATCCGCCACGAAGATTGAGAACCTACAGGAAGCAAGTGCCGACAACTGTTCGCCGTCGATTGTCACATTAACGATGCTAATGCAACTGAAGAATCATTAGCTGTACTGATTCGCCGTACGTGCCTACCGTCGGAGCATGGCCTCGCCGCTTCTCATCGGATTCCTGACCTCACTGACGCTGATCGCGGCGATCGGGGCCCAGAATGCATTCGTCCTGCGCCAGGGCATCCGGCGCGAGCACGTGATGGCCGTCGTCAGCGTCTGCGCGGTGTCGGACCTGCTGTTGATCGTCGCCGGGATCGCCGGGATCGGCGCCGTGATCACCGCCCATCCGCAGACCGTGACGATCGCCAAGATCGGCGGAGCGGTCTTCCTGATCGGCTACGGCATGCTGGCCGCACGCCGTGCGCTGCGCCCGTCGACGATGGCCGCGACCGGTGACGGTCCGGCCCGGCTGGCACCGGTGCTGCTGACCTGCCTGGCACTGACCTTCCTGAACCCGCACGTCTATCTCGACACCGTCGTGCTGCTCGGCACGCTCGCCAACCAGCACGCCGACGGTCGCTGGCTGTTCGGCGTCGGCGCCGTGACGGCCAGCGTGGTGTGGTTCGTCAGCCTGGGATTCGGCGCACGCCGGCTGGCCGGGCTGTTCGCCACCGCACTGACCTGGCGGATTCTGGACGGCCTGATCGCCGCGACGATGATCGGCCTCGGGCTCTCACTCGCGCTGTCCAGCAATTAACCACCGGTCGACGCTGAAGAACCCGGACCGATACGCCACAATCAATCCATGTCGGAGCCGCCGCGTCCCGCCGGCCTGCGGGAGCGCAAGAAGGTACGGACGCGCGAGGCGATCCGGCGGGAAGCTTTCCGGTTGTTCGACGAACGCGGCTTCGCCGACACCACGATCGAGCAGATCGCCGACGCGGCCGACATCTCCCCCAGCACCTTCTTCCGGTATTTCCCCAGCAAGGAGTCGGTGCTGCTGGCCGATGACCTCAGAGTCGTCATGCTCGAGACCCTGGCCGCGCAGCCGGTCGAGATGGCGCACATCGCCGCCTTCCGGGCCGCCGTCCACGCCGCCTACGAGCAGATGACGGCCGAGGAATGGCAGGACGAGAACACCCGCCAACGACTCATTTACTCCCTGCCCGAACTGCAACCTGCCCTTCGTGACGAGTACACCTCGCTCGTCGACGGCGTCACCGAGGCCATGGCCCGGCGCCTCGGCCGCGGACCACACGAGATCGAGATCCGGGCGTTCGCGGGCGCGGTGATCGGCGCGGTCATGGCGCTCGGCTCCAGCGGCCCGTTCTCCCTCGAGAACGTCGACAAGGCAATGAAGTTCCTGGAATCGGGTTTGCAGCTTGACTGACGCTCGCTACTCTCGCGCCGTGGGCACGCACCTGGGCAGGCGTGAGTTCCTGGCGTTGGCCGGAGCGGCCGGGCTCGTGCTGGCCGCGTGTTCGTCGAAGGGCTCCGACGGCGACGCCGCCCCCAAATCGGTAACCGTCACACACATCTTCGGCGAGACCACCGTGCCCGCGCCGCCCAAGCGGGTCGTCAGCGCCGGCTTCACCGAGCAGGACGACCTGCTCGCCCTGGGCGTGGTCCCGATCGCGGTCACCACCTGGTTCGGTGATCAACCGTTCGGGGTGTGGCCCTGGGCCCAACCCAAGCTGGGAGCGGCCCAGCCCGTTGTACTGAACCTGGACAACGGGATTCAGATCGATCGAATCGCCGCACTCAAACCCGACCTGATCGCTGCCGTCAACGCCGGGCTGGACGCCGACACCTACAAGAAGCTGTCGGCCATCGCACCCACGATCGCCCAGTCCGACGGCGACGCCTTCTTCGAGCCGTGGAAGGACCAGGCCAGAACCATTGCGCAGGCGGTGTTCCACGCCGAGGAGATGACGCAACTGCTCAGCGCCGTGGACGAGGAGTTCAGCACCGCCGGCACGAACAATCCGGGCTTCAAGGACAAGAAGGCCGTGCTGTTGTCGGGCAGCTTCTTCGGCGACACCCTGACTGCGACGCTGCCCGGCTGGCGCACCGAGTTCCTCAGCCAGATGGGGTTTGCCATCCCCGACAGCATCACCTCCTTCGCCGCCGACGACCACCGCGCGATGATCCCGCGGGCACAGCTCGCCTCGGCTCTCGATGCCGCCGACGTCCTGATCTGGTCCACCGAGAGCGACGCCGAACAGGCCGCACTCCTAGCGGACCCGGCTGTCGCCGATCTTCGCGCCACCAAGCAGAACCGCAACGTCTTCACCACCAAGGATCTCGCCGGCGCCATCGCGTTCGCCTCGCCGCTGTCCTACCCGCTGGTGGCCGACCGACTGCCCCCGCTGCTGTCCCGCGCGCTGGGCTGATCGCCCGTGCTTGGATGACACCGTGACAGGCAGCAACACCGACACTGCGCAGCCGAACACCGCCACTCCCGGTTTCGCCCAGGTCGGTTCTGCCTACTATCCGGTCCTCGTCGCCGTGTTCACCGCCCTGGTGATCATCTCCAACGTCACGGCCACCAAGGGCGTCGCCTTCGGGCCGATCATCACCGACGGTGGGTTCATCGTCTTCCCGCTGACCTACGTGATCGGCGACGTGCTCTCCGAGGTGTACGGGTTCAAGGCGGCACGCAAGGCGATCATCCTGGGCTTCGCAATGAACATCCTTGCCGCCCTTGCCTTCTGGGTGACGATCTACCTCCCGGCCGCCGACTTCTACAACAACCAGCAGCACTTCGAGAACATCGTCGGGGCCTACACGCAGCTGATCGTGGCCGGGCTGGCCGGCTTCATCGTCGGCCAGACGATCAACGCCTGGACCGTGGTCAAGATCAAGGAACACACCAAGGAGAAGCATCTGTGGGCCCGTCTCGTCGGCTCCACCTTCGCCGGCCAGCTCGGCGACACCCTGGTGTTCTGCAGCATCGCCGCCGGCGCGATCGGCATCACCACCTTCGCTGACTTCGCCACCTACACCGCGCTGGGCTGGGTATACAAGACCGGCGTCGAGGTCGTCATGCTGCCCGTGACCTATCGGGTGATCGCCTACATCAAACGGCACGAGCCCACCTACACCGCGCTGGTGTAGCAGATGCGTTGATGTCCACCACGATCCGGGACTACGGCGATCTGGCCCTGCTGCTGGAGTGCGCCTCCACCGACGAGGTGCTGGCGATGACCGCCGCCATCCGCGAGGCCGGACTACCCGGCGTGCTGGATGTGGTTCCCGCATCGCGAACCGTGCTGGTCACGCTGGCCGAGTCGGCCCGACAGGGCCCGATCCGGCAGCGGTTGGGCCGGCTGAACCTCGAGTCGTCGACGGGCGGCACCGCCCGTGACCGGCGTGTCGAGGTGGTGATCGACGTGGTCTACGACGGTGCCGATCTGAACGACGTGGCACAGCACACCGGGTTGACCGTCGCGGCCGTCGTCGAGGCACACACCGCGACGGCGTGGCGGGTCGGATTCGGCGGCTTCGCACCGGGTTTCGCGTATCTCATCGACGGCGATCCGCGTCTGAGGGCGCCGCGCCGCGCCGAACCGCGCACCAGGGTGCCGGCCGGGTCGGTCGGTCTGGCCGGTGAGTTCAGCGGCGTGTATCCCCGCGAGTCGCCGGGCGGCTGGCAACTCATCGGCCACACCGACGCGGTGCTGTGGGACGTCGACCGCCCACAGCCGGCCCTGCTGGAGCCCGGCATGTGGGTTCAGTTCCGGGCGGTGACCCCGTGATCACTCTGGAAGTCCTGACGACCGGGCCGTTGGCGGTGGTCGAGGACCTGGGCCGGGCCGGGCTGGCTCATGTCGGGGTGACCCGGTCCGGGGCGGCCGACCGGCGCTCACACCGGCTGGCCAATCGGCTGGTCGCCAACCCCGATGACCGCGCCACGCTCGAGATCACGCTGGGTGGATTCACCGCCCGCGTCCACGGCGGCGACGTCGACATCGCCGTCACCGGTGCGGATGCCGATCCCGCCGTCGAAGGACTTCCGTTCGGCATCAACAGCATTCACCATGTCCGCGAGGGTGAAGTGATCGCCCTGAGGGCGCCGCGGTACGGGCTGCGCAGTTACCTCGCGGTGCGCGGCGGCATCGCCGTCGAGCCGGTGCTGGGCTCACGCAGCTACGACGTGATGTCGGCGATCGGACCGCGCCCGTTGCGCCCGGGCGACGTGCTGCCGATCGGCGCACAATCGGGCGCCTACCCCGAGCTCGACCAGGCTCCGGTCGCCGCGATCACCGGCGAGCTGTGGGAACTGCGGGTGGTGCCCGGCCCGCGTGACGACCGGTTCACCGACGCCGACGCGCTGGTGCACACCGACTGGACAGCCTCCGACCGCAGCGACCGGGTCGGTATGCGACTCACCGGGCCGCCGCTGGTGCACCGCGACCCCGACCGCCAGCTGCCCAGCGAGGGGGCTACCCGCGGTGCGATCCAGGTGCCACCCAACGGCCAGCCGGTGATCCTCGGCCCCGACCATCCGCTCACCGGCGGATACCCGGTGATCGGTGTGGTCACCGACGCCGATGCCGACGCCGTCGCCCAGATCAGGCCGGGCCAGACGGTGCGGCTGCGCTGGACCCGGCCACGAATTCCCGCGGCCAGAGCCGCCGACTGGTAGAGCTGACAACGTGCAGAGACAGGTCCACACCGCCCGGCTGATCCACACCAGCGACCTGGACACCGAGATGCGGCAGAACGCCCACCAGCTGGTGACCGACGCGTTCGCCGGCGAGTTCACCGACGCCGACTGGGAGCACACCCTGGGCGGCATGCACGCCGTCATCGTGTCGCGCGGGGCGTTGATCGCGCATGCCGCGGTGGTGGCGCGACGGCTGCTGTACCACGGCGCGGCGCTGCGGTGCGGCTACGTCGAAGGCGTCGCGGTACGGGAGGACTGGCGCGGCCAGGGACTCGGCAACGCGGTCATGGACGCCATCGAACAGGTGATCCGCGGGGCTTACCAAGTGGGCGCTCTGAGCGCGACGGGTGTCGGCGAGAAGCTCTACCGGCCCCGCGGCTGGCTGCAATGGCGCGGACCCACCTCGGTGCTCGCCCCGGACGGCGTGATCCGGACCCCGGGCGACGACGGCTCGATTTTCGTGCTGCCTGTGGAGGTCGATCTCGACCCCAGCGTCGACCTGGTGTGCGACTGGCGAGACGGGGACGTCTGGTAGTACCACACTCCGCGCGGGCCCGGGTTCCGATGTCGACTCTGCGCTGAGGGCGTGATTTCCGCGGAATCGACGCTCTCCCCGCAGAGTCGACCCGCGGGCTGGCGCCGGCACTCACAATGAACGACATGGAGCTCGGTCGGGGCGCGGGTGCGGGTCGCGCCGATCCGCTGGGCGCTCACCTCGTCGACGGTGGCACGAACTTCTCGGTGTGGTCGCGCACCGCCGAGCAGGTCGATCTGCTCCTGTTCGACGATGTCGACGATGCGGTGCCGTCCCGCACGATTCCCCTGGACCCGATCCGGAACCGGACATCGTATTTCTGGCACGTGCTCCTGCCGGACGCCCCGCCGGGGCAGGTCTACGCCTGGCGTGTGCATGGCGCATTCGACCCGCCGGCGGGGCTGCGACACGACGCGACCGCGCTGCTGCTGGATCCGTACGGCGTCGCGGTGGCGGTGCCACGCGGTTACGACCGGATGGCCGGCGCGCGGCCGGACAGCGACCCGCGTACCGCGATGAAGAGCGTGGTCGCCGATCTTGCGGCATACGACTGGGAGGGCGACGTACCTCTCGGGCGGCCGTTTGCGACCACGGTCATCTACGAGGTCCACGTCCGGGGCTTCACTGCCAATCCGAACAGCGGGGTGGCGGCCCCCCTCGCCGGCACCTATGCGGGCCTGGTGGCCAAGATCCCGTACCTGCGCTCACTGGGGATCACCGCGGTGGAACTCATGCCGGTGCAGGCGTTCGACCCGCAGGCCGCCCCGCCGCCGCTGGTCAACTACTGGGGCTACAGCCCGGTGTCGTTCTTCGCCCCGCACCCGGCCTATGCATCGACCTCCGATCCCCTCGGCGCCCTGGATGAATTCCGCACCATGGTCAAGGAACTGCACCGGGCCGGCATCGAGGTGATCCTCGATGTGGTGTTCAACCACACCGCCGAAGGCGACGCCGGGGGACCCACGTTCTGCTGGCGCGGACTCGACAATCGGGCCTACTATCTGCTCGACCCGGCTGACCCGGCGAGATACCTGGACTACACCGGCTGCGGTAACACCATCAACGCCAACCATTCCGTGGTGCGCCGCATGGCAATTGACGCCCTGCATCACTGGGTCGGCCAGATGCACGTGGACGGCTTCCGCTTCGACCTCGCCTCGGCCATGGCGCGCGACACCGCGGGGACGCCCATGGCCAATCCGCCGATCCTCTGGGAGATCGAAAGCGACCCGGTGCTGGCCAACACCAAGCTCATCGCGGAGGCCTGGGACGTCGCGGGCCTCTACCAGCTCGGGACGTTCGTCGGTGATCGATGGCGCGAATGGAACGGGAAGTTTCGCGACGACATCCGGCGGTTCGTCCGGGGCGACTCCGACACCGTCGCGCGACTCCCGAACCGATTGCTCGCCAGCCCCGACCTGTTCGGCGACCGCCCCGCCGAGGTCGAGCACAGCATCAACTTCGTGGCCTGTCATGACGGGTTCACCCTCAACGACCTGGTGTCCTATGCGCGCAAACACAATGACGCCAACCTCGAAGGCAACAAGGACGGCGCGGACGACAACTACTCCACCAACTGCGGTGTCGAGGGGCCCACCGATGATCCGGTCGTCGAGCACATCCGCACTCGATTGGTGAAGAACCTGCTCGGCATCACCCTGATCGCCATGGGTGTGCCGATGATCGTGATGGGAGACGAGGTCCGGCGCACCCAGCTGGGCAACAACAACGCCTACTGCCACGACAACGAGATCAGTTGGTTCGACTGGTCATTGACGGAAAAATATCGGGACATCCACCGCTTCGTCCGGCGCCTGATCGACGTCCGGCTCGAGCTCGACATGACGCAGGTGATGCACGGGCTTCCCCTGCGGGAGTTCCTGACCCGCTCGCTGGTGGAGTTCCACGGCGTGCGGCTGCACCAGCCCGACTGGTCGGAGGACTCCCATTCACTGGCGCTCACCGTGCGGAGTGTGATCGGAACGCGGATGGTGCACGCCATCCTCAACA
This sequence comes from uncultured Actinomycetota bacterium, assembly GCA_963753095.1. Classification (GTDB taxonomy): domain Bacteria; phylum Actinomycetota; class Actinomycetes; order Mycobacteriales; family Mycobacteriaceae; genus Mycobacterium. The sequence continues at coordinate 557,547 of CAVWBC010000004.1, read as the reverse complement.
GTTGGGAACATCCCCTCGACTTCGAACTGCCGCCCGTCGCCGACCCGGCGTTGCCGTGGCGGCGCGTCGTCGACACGGCGCTCGATCCCCCCGAGGACGTGGCCAGTCTCGAAAGCGCGAAGGCGTTGCATGGGCTGACCTACCGGGCCGGGGCCCATTCCGTGGTCCTGCTCTGCGCCGACCTGCACAACGTCGAGCATCGGTAAGTCGTGGCGTTCTTTCAGGTGGCGGCGCTGGACTTGGACGGCACTTTGACGTCCGACGACCAGCTCTCCGCGGGAGTCGACGGATCGGAGCCGAATTCGCGCAGGACCATCCCAACATCGGTGAGGTGCGGGAGACTTCCCCGGTGAGTCGCACCCCGCCGGCTGCCGCCGCGCCGCTTGTCGCCGCCATGGTCATGGCCGCCCTCGTCGGCTGTGCGAAGGCCGAACCGCCGGCCGCCGCGCCGACGGTGGTCGCCGCCGCGCCTGTCCCGGCGACCATGCTGGATGAGGCGACGACGGCCACCCCCACCGGCGCGCAACCACGACTCGCAGCCGACCCCGCTCAGCTCGCCGACGACCTCGTCGCCGACGAGTTGGCGATCCGCGACCCGTCGACACCGCAGCCGGCGCTGGTTGCCGCCGCACACCGCCAGCAGGCGGCCTACCGCGCCATCGCTCGCCACCCGGACTGGGACGCGATCGTCGCGCCGCGGATCCCGCCGCCGTTGACCGACGCCTACAGCCGCAACATCGACGCCCGCCGGCAGCTCGCCGCGATGACACCGGCCAAAGACACCGTGCCGCCCTGGCGCATCCAGCCGCCGGCCCCGGCCGAGGAGCTGCTGGGCTACTACCACGAGGCGGAGGCGGCCTCCGGCGTCGGCTGGAACTACCTGGCCGCCATCAACCTGATCGAGACCCGGTTCGGCAGCATCGCCGGCGACAGCACCGCCGGTGCGCAGGGCCCGATGCAGTTCCTGCCCGCGACGTTCGCCGGATACGGCGAAGGCGGCGACATCCGCTCGCCCCGCGACAGCATCATGGCCGCCGGGCGCTACCTTGCCGCCAACGGCTTCGCCGCCGATCCGGGCCACGCCATCTACCGCTACAACCACGCCGACGAGTACGTGCGAGCGGTCAGCCAGTACGCCGCGGTGCTCGCGGCCGATCCCGCCGCGTTCGCGGGCTACTACAACTGGGACGTCTACTACGTCACGACCGCCGGTGACGTACTGCTCCCCATCGGCTACGACGCGACGTCACCGATCCCGATCGGCGAGTACCTGGCCACCCACCCGCAATAGCGCCCTCAGCGCCAGCGGCCCAGGATCTCGCGGGCCCGCACCGCCAGCGCGGCCTGCCAGAACGGCCCGAAGCTGATCCGTCCCACCCCCAGCGGGCCGAAGGACGCCGGGTCGTCGGATTCGGGTATCGCGATCGCGTTGATCGGCAGCGGCAGGTCGGCGGCGAGGCGGCGCAACGTGTCGGGGTCGTGGCGACCCACCGGGTACAGCACGTCGGCGCCGGCCCCGGCCGCCTCGGTCAGCCGCGCGATCGCCCGGTCGACCCGGTCCGACTCGTCGCCGTCCCGGCGCAGGAAGAGGTCGGTGCGGGCGTTGACGACCACATGTACCCCGGCCTCGTCGGCGGCCCGGCGCAGAGCACCCACCAGTTCGGCGTGCTCGGCCGAGGACCGCAGCCGCTTGCCCTCGCTGTGCACGGTGTCCTCGATGTTGAGTCCGACCGCGCCGACGCCGATCAGTCCGTCGATGATCCGGTCGCCGGACTGGCCGTAGCCGGACTCCACGTCCACCGAGATCGGGACGTCGACCGCGGCGGTGATCTGAGCGACGCGGTCCAACAGGTCGTCGAACGACATGCCCTCGCCGTCCGGCTTGCCGACGGAGTCGGCGACCGGATGGCTGCCGACAGTCAGCGCCGCGAAGCCGGCGTCGACGGCCAGCCGGGCCGACCAGGCGTCCCACACCGTCGGCAGGATCACCGGATTGCCGGGCTGATGAAGCGCGAGCAGCGTCTGCGCCCGCTCGGAGAGGACTGTCTGATCTGACACCGTTGTGACCCTTCGTCTCGGCTGGGATGTGCAATCTCCAGTGTCCGTCACCGATTCCTGACGTGAGCTTCCTCACGCCGACTTCTTGATCTGGCTAGCATCGGTTGTCGTACTGTGATTTATGACACCTTCAGCCCCGAGGAGGTCCGATGTCCACCACCGCTGAACTCGCCGAACTTCACCACCTGATCGGCAGCCTGAGGCGGTGTGTGGCGTCGTTGCAGTCGAAGTACGGGGACTCCCCGCACACCCGCCGCATCGTCAACGACACCGCGCGAATCCTCAATGACGTGGAACTTCTCGAGATCGACGCCGGTGAACTCGACCTGGGCCAGCACACCGTGGTGGTTTCGGGAGAGAAGATCGGAATCCCGGACACTCCCTACGACTCGGCCTTCTGGCGTGACGTCGACGACGAGGGCGTCGGCGGCCACAACCGACGATGACCCCCTCGGCGGGCCGGACCGAGGCTGACCCGCCTACACCGGGGTGCCGTGATCTGGGTACCCTCCGATGAGTTTCTGCGAAGGGGATCACTTTAGATGAGCGCACCTGCGGCGAACCGCCCTGGCACCGGTGTCTTCTCGGCCGGCCGTGCCGAGATTCCACAGCGGACCCTTCGCACCGACAACTGGCTGAAGTCGCCGATCCTGATCGACCTGGGCTTCGCCGCCTTCGTCATCTACGCAACGGTCCGGGCGTTCCAGCGCGACCACTTCTTCGTGCCGCAGTACCACTACCTCACGCCGTTCTACTCACCGTGCCTGAGCAAGGCGTGCGGCGAGGCCAGTGACTTCTGGCCGCAGATCCTGCCGACGTCGGGGCTGCTGTCCCTGGTGCCGTTCGCCTTTCTGTCGCTGCCGTTCCTGTTGCTGTTCCGGCTGACCTGCTACTACTACCGCGGCGCCTACTACCGCACCGTGTGGCAGGCGCCGACCGCCTGTGCGGTCGCCGAACCGCACGCGAAATACACCGGCGAGACCCGCTTTCCGCTGATCATCCAGAACACCCACCGGTACTTCTTCTACATCGCCGGCATCATCTCGGTGATCAACACCTACGACGCGATCGTCGCCTTCCACTCCGACAAGGGACCGGGCGGCTTCGGATTCGGCCTGGGCAACGTGATCCTGGTGGTCAACGTGGTCATGCTGTGGATCTACACGCTGTCCTGCCACTCGTGCCGGCACGTGACCGGCGGCCGCCTGAAGCACTTCTCCAACCATCCTGTGCGGTACTGGATCTGGACCCAGATCAGCCGGCTCAACACCCGGCACAAGATGTACGCCTGGATCACGCTGGGCACCCTGATGTTCACCGACTTCTACGTGATGCTCGTGGCCAGTGGCACCATCTCTGACCTCAGATTCATTGGCTGACAAGCAGTTCCACTACAGAGTTCTAGCGAGGTTTCATGACAGGATCTGAGGCTCCCCAGATCGAACGGCACTCCTACGACGTCGTCGTGATCGGCGCCGGCGGCTCGGGGCTGCGTGCGGTCATCGAGGCCCGGGAACGCGGTCTGCGGGTGGCGGTCGTGACCAAGTCGCTGTTCGGCAAGGCCCACACCGTGATGGCAGAGGGCGGCTGCGCGGCCGCCATGGGCAACGCGAACTCCAAGGACAGCTGGCAGGTGCACTTCGCCGACACCATGCGCGGCGGCAAGTTCCTGAACAACTGGCGGATGGCCGAGCTGCACGCGCAGGAGGCCCCGGACCGGGTGTGGGAGCTCGAGACCTACGGCGCGCTGTTCGACCGCACCAAGGACGGGCGGATCAGCCAGCGCAACTTCGGCGGGCACACCTATCCGCGGCTGGCGCACGTGGGCGACCGCACCGGCCTCGAGATCATCCGCACCCTTCAGCAGAAGATCGTCTCGCTGCAGCAGGAGGACAAGGCCGAGCTGGGCGACTACGAGGCGCGGATCAAGGTCTTCCACGAGTGTTCGATCACCGAGCTGATCAAGGACGGCTCGGGGGACCAAGCGCGCATCGCCGGCGCGTTCGGCTACTGGCGCGAGACCGGCAACTTCATCCTCTTCGAGGCACCCGCGGTGGTGCTGGCAACCGGCGGCATCGGCAAGTCGTTCAAGGTGTCGTCCAACTCCTGGGAGTACACCGGTGACGGTCACGCCCTCGCGCTGCGCGCCGGGTCGTCACTGATCAACATGGAGTTCATCCAGTTCCACCCCACCGGGATGGTCTGGCCGTTGTCCGTCAAGGGCATTCTCGTGACCGAGGGTGTCCGCGGCGACGGCGGCGTTCTGAAGAACTCCGAAGGCAAGCGCTTCATGTTCGACTACATCCCCTCGGTGTTCAAAGGGCAGTACGCCGAAACCGAGGAGGAGGCCGACCAGTGGCTCAAGGACAACGACTCCGCCCGCCGCACGCCTGACCTGCTGCCCCGCGACGAGGTGGCCCGGGCCATCAACACCGAGGTGAAGGCCGGCCGCGGCAGCCCACACGGCGGCGTCTACCTCGACATCGCCACCCGGATGACGCCGGAGGAGATCAAGCGCCGGCTGCCTTCGATGTACCACCAGTTCATCGAGCTGGCCGAGGTCGACATCACCAAGGACGAGATGGAGGTCGGGCCGACCTGTCACTACGTGATGGGCGGCATCGAGGTCGATCCGGACACCGGCTCAGCCCGGACGCCGGGGCTGTTCGCCGCGGGCGAGTGCTCCGGCGGCATGCACGGCTCCAACCGGCTCGGCGGCAACTCGTTGTCGGACCTGCTGGTGTTCGGCCGTCGCGCCGGACTTGGCGCCGCGGACTACGTGCGGGCCCTGGCCAGCCGTCCGGCGGTGACCCAGGAGGCCGTCGACTCGGCGGCCGAACTGGCCCTGGCCCCGTTCAAGGGACCGCAGGGCAAGGCCAAGCCGGAGAACGCCTACACCCTGCACGCCGAACTCCAGCAGACCATGAACGACCTGGTGGGCATCATCCGCACCGCGCCCGAGATCCAGCAGGCGCTGGACAGGATCGACGAGTTCAAGGCCCGCTACGCCAACATCGAGGCCGACGGCAAGCGCCCGTTCAACCCCGGCTGGCACCTGGCCATCGACATGCGCAACATGCTGCTGGTCAGCGAGTGCGTGGCCAAGGCCGCGCTGGCCCGCACCGAGAGCCGCGGCGGCCACACCCGCGACGACCATCCCGCCATGGACGCCGAGTGGCGCCGGACGCTGCTGGTGTGCCGTGCCGAGAACGACGACGTCATCCCCGACGTCAGCGTCACCAAGGAGGTCCAGACGCCGGTGCGCGCGGACCTGTTGGAGCTCTTCGAGGCCGAGGAACTCAACAAGTACTTCACCGACGAGGAGCTCGCGCAGCACCCGGGACGGAGGACCTAGATGGCCTACCAAGCGAAGCTCAGAGTCTGGCGCGGCGACGACGAGGGCGGCGGACTGCAGGACTACGAGGTCGACGTCAACGAGGGCGAGGTCGTGCTCGACGTCATCCACCGGCTGCAGGCCCAGCAGACCCCGGACCTCGCGGTCCGATGGAACTGCAAGGCCGGCAAGTGCGGGTCGTGCTCGGCGGAGATCAACGGCCGCCCGCGGCTGCTGTGCATGACGCGGATGTCGACGTTCGACGAGTCCGAGACCGTCACCGTGACCCCGCTGCGGACGTTCCCGGTGATTCGTGACCTCGTCACGGACGTCTCGTTCAACTACGAGAAGGCGCGGGAGATCCCGTCGTTCACCCCCCCGAAGGATCTGCAGCCCGGCGAGTACCGGATGGCCCAGGTCGACGTGGAGCGCTCGCAGGAGTTCCGCAAGTGCATCGAGTGTTTCCTGTGCCAGAACGTCTGCCACGTGGTGCGTGACCACGAGGAGAACAAGAAGGCGTTCTCCGGGCCGCGCTTCCTGATGCGGGTCGCCGAGTTGGACATGCACCCGCTGGACACCGTGGACCGCCAGGAGATGGCCCAGGAGGACTTCGGCCTGGGGTACTGCAACATCACCAAGTGCTGCACCGAGGTGTGCCCCGAGCACATCAAGATCACCGACAACGCGCTGATCCCGATGAAGGAGCGCGTGGCCGATCGCAAGTACGACCCGGTGGTGTGGCTCGGCAACAAACTGTTCCGGCGAACGAAGTGAGCGGAACCATCAGGTCGAGCCGCAATAAGAAGTAACGACGTTCAGGTTCGCCGGCATCCGGGTAGCCTGCGAACCATGGGAAGCCCCCACAGCGTCAACGAGATTCGCACCGCTATCCGTGAACTGTCCGTGCGCGCGGAACTCGCGCGCAAGGAAGGCCGGGCCGATGACGCCGCCGAGATCGAGCGGCGCATCGACGGCTATCGCGAAGAACTCGCCGAGCGGCCCTGACACCGCACATTTCGCAGGCTGAGCTAGCTGCCCAGCCTGCGAAATGTGCTGCGGTGAAACACGATCGGCGCCACGTCGTCGTGCACGGTGATGTTGCTGATCCGCAGGATCACGATGGTGTGGTCGCCGGCGACGACCGTCTGCTCGATCGCGCTCTCCAGCCACACGCTGGTGCCCTTGACGAACACGGCGCCGGCCTCCGACGACTCGGTCTCCATTCCGGCGAACCGGTCGCCGGTCTTGGCGGCCAGTGTGCGCGCCGCGGTGTCGTGGGCCTCGCCGAGCACGCTGATGCCGAGCACCGGGACGCCCTGCAGTTTCGGCCAGGTCTCCGAGGTGTTCTGCACACAGAACGACACCAGTGGCGGGTCGAGCGAGACCGGAACGAAGGTGCTCGCGGCCAGTCCGACCCGGGTTCCCTGCACTTCAGCGGCGATGGCGATGACGCCGGACGGGAAGTGGCCGAACGCCTCGCGCAGGGAGGTGGGGCTGAGGTTCGTGGTGCTCATCTCCGGCTTTCGCTCAGGTGCGGAATACCGGAAACCCTACCGGCGGCCACGGCCACTGTCACCAGTGCGAATCCCGGTGATCGGGTGATCGCGGTGGTCACCGGCGGTCCCGACCAACCGCTGAGTTAGTTAGGTGATGAAATTTACGTCACACTGGCTTGCGCTGAAGTTACCGAGCGGTATAGTTGACTACGTTACTGGTGGGTAACTTAGACCAGAGTACCCAACCACAGGTGGCGTTCTCATCGAGGAGGAACCGTGAGCCACTATAAGAGCAACGTCCGCGACCAGGAGTTCAACCTTTTCGAGGTGCTGGGCTTCGACAAAGCACTCGGTCAGGGACAGTTCAGCGACATCGACCCCGACACCGTTCGCGAGATGCTGCACGAGATGAGCCGACTGGCCGAGGGCCCGGTTGCCGCGTCCTTCACCGATGGGGACCGCAATCCCCCGGTGTTCGACCCCGAGACCCACTCCGTGAAGTTGCCCGAGTCGTTCAAGAAGTCCGTCGCCGCGGTCGTCGAGGCCGGCTGGGACAAAGTGGGCATCGAAGAGGAACTCGGCGGCACCCCGGTACCGCGAGCACTCGTCTGGGCCCTTGCTGAGCACGTGCTCGGCGCCAACCCCGCGGTCTGGATGTACGCCGGTGGCGCCGGCTTCGCCAGCATCTTCTACAAGCTCGGCACCGAAGAGCAGAAGAAGTGGGCCGTCCACGCCGCCGAGCGCGGTTGGGGCGCAACGATGGTGCTCACCGAGCCGGACGCCGGCTCGGATGTCGGCGCCGGTCGCACCAAGGCCGTGCAGCAGGCCGACGGGTCCTGGCACATCGACGGCGTCAAGCGGTTCATCACCTCCGCCGACTCCGACGACATGTTCGAGAACATCTTCCACCTGGTGCTGGCGCGCCCCGAGGGCGCGGGTCCGGGCACCAAGGGGCTGTCGCTGTTCTTCGTCCCGAAGTTCCACTTCGATCCGGAGACCGGTGAACCCGGCGAACGCAACGGCGCCTTCGTCACCAACGTCGAACACAAGATGGGTCTGAAGGTCTCCACGACCTGCGAGCTGACCTTCGGCCAGCACGGTGTTCCCGCCAAGGGCTGGTTGGTCGGCGAGGTGCACGACGGCATCGCCCAGATGTTCGACGTCATCGAGATGGCCCGAATGCTGGTGGGCACCAAGGCAATCGCGACGCTGTCGACCGGTTACCTGAACGCGCTCGACTACGCGAAGAACCGCGTGCAGGGCGCTGACCTGACCCAGATGACCGACAAGACCGCGCCCCGCGTGACCATCACGCATCACCCGGACGTGCGCCGCGCGCTGATGACCCAGAAGGCCTACGCCGAGGGTCTGCGGGCGCTGTACCTCTTCACCGCGACCTACCAGGATGCGTCGGTCGCCAACGCGCTGCACGGCGTGGATGCCGAACTCGCGGTCAAGGTCAACGACCTGCTGCTGCCGATCGTCAAGGGTGTCGGCTCCGAGCAGGCCTACGCCAAGCTCACCGAGAGCCTGCAGACCTACGGCGGCTCCGGCTTCCTGCAGGACTACCCGATCGAGCAGTACATCCGTGACGCCAAGATCGACTCGCTCTACGAGGGCACCACGGCCATCCAGGCGCAGGACTTCTTCTTCCGGAAGATCATCCGCGACAAGGGTGTGGCGCTCGGGCACGTGGCCGGCCAGATCGAGGAGTTCATCAAGAACGAGTCGGGCAACGGCCGCATGAAGACCGAGCGCGAACTGCTGGCCAAGGGCCTCGAAGACGTGCAGGGCATGGCCGCTGCGCTGACGGGTTACCTGATGTCGGCCCAGGAGGACACCGCCAGCATCTACAAGGTGGGCCTGGGTTCGGTGCGCTTCCTGATGAGCGTCGGCGACCTGGTCATCGGCTGGCTGCTGCAGCGGCACGCCGCGGTCGCCATCGAGGCCCTCGACGCCGGTGCCTCCGACTCCGACCGCGCCTTCTACGAGGGCAAGATCGCCGTGTCGTCCTTCTTCGCGAAGAACTTCCTGCCGCTGCTGACCAGCACGCGCCAGGTGGTCGAGACGCTGGACAACGAGATCATGGAACTCGACGAGGCAGCCTTCTAGAAACCGTTCACACCCGACGGCCCCGAGACTCCGGTCCCGGGGCCGTCGGCGTTGTGGCCCAAAGGTACGGACCTTTGTCGGGACCTTGGGCCCTTACCGGGTTTAGATCGTTCGCTACGGTCAACCTATGGCGGTGCCCGACAGCAAAGACTCGGACGGTGCGAAGGCGGCGCCGACGGGTAAGTCGGCGAGCGGCGGACCTCTGGGGTCCATCATCGGCCCGTTGACCAAGGCCGGCGGCTACTACGCCCGATCCTGGGGCACCTACCTGGACGGCACCCGCGGCGAACTGCCCGTCGCCCGGCCCACCCTGTCACTGGCCACCCATGCCCTCCGGGACGAGATCGTCCTGGTGGGCCTCCGGTGGCGCCGACCACTGAGCAGCCCGCAGGTCTATGAACGGATCAACGCCGAGGTGGACCAGGCGGTCGAGTTCTACCGCAAGCGGGGCTGGCTGGAGAAGCCCCAGGGGTTCTTCGCCGCACCGCCCGCACCCACCGACGTCGCGGTCAAGTCCTACACCAGCCGCGGTCGCACCCACCAACGGCTGTCCTTCGTCAGCGGCTATGAGCCGTACGCCGACGAACCCGGACGCGACCGCTGGCTGAACTACACCGGCAACCACCGGGAGTACGCACTGATGCTGCGGCACGAGGAGCCGCGGCCCTGGCTGGTCTGTGTGCACGGCACCGAGATGGGCCGGGCTGCCCTGGACCTCACGCTGTTCCGGGCCTGGCATCTTCACGAGGACTTCGGGCTCAACGTGGTGCTGCCCGTGCTGCCGATGCACGGGCCACGCGCCAACGGGCTCCCCAAAGGAGCGGTGTTCCCCGGCGAGGATGTGATGGACGACGTCCACGCCACGGCGCAGGCGGTGTGGGACGTCCGCCGGGTGCTGGGCTGGATTCGTGCCCAACAGCCCGACGCGCAGATCGGGTTGAACAGCATCTCACTGGGCGGCTACATCGCGGCACTCGTCGCGAGCCTCGATGACGGGCTCACCTGCGCCATCCTCGGCGTGCCGCCGGCCAACCTCGTCGAGTTGCTGGGCCGGCACTCCGGGCTGGACCGGGACGACCCGCGGCGGCGGACGCTGGAGCTGGCGGAGCCGATCGGCCAGATGATCTCGCCGCTCTCGATGGACCCGAAGCTGCCGGCCGAGGGCCGATTCATCTACGCCGGGGTGGCCGACCGGATCGTGCATCCGCGTCAGCAGGTGTTGCAGCTGTGGGAGCACTGGGGCCGCCCCGATATCGGGTGGTATCCCGGCGGGCATACGGGGTTCTTCCAGGCTCGCCCGGTGCAGCGATTCGTCGACGCCGCCCTGGCTCATTCCGGCCTGGTGGACGAGGGAACGCTCGGAACTTGATGACCGCCGCTGGACTCCCCTCCGCTCCAGCGGCGGTCCTTCGATCGCGTCAATAGGACGCCATCAAAGAGGATGCCCCGTGTTGCCGTCGGGTCGGGGGGTCAGACGGCAACACGGAGCTATCCGGACTATCGACTACCCGAACGGGATCGTTACAAAACCGCGAAAAATATTTTCGGATTCGTTCCGGTCCAGGTCAGGCCTCCAAAATGGCCGTCACGCCCTGCCCGCCGGCGGCGCAGATGGAGATCAATCCACGTACCGGGCGCGCCCGTCTCGGCCTTCTTCTGCGCCAGCTGCTTGGCGAGCTGGGCGACGATCCGCCCGCCGGTCGCCGCGAACGGATGACCAGCGGCCAGCGAGGAACCGTTCACGTTGAGTTTGGTCCGGTCGATGGGCCCCAGAGCCGCGTCGAGGCCCAGCCGCTCCTTGCAGTACTCCTCGGACTCCCACGCCTGCAGGTGGGCCAGCACGACCGATGCGAACGCTTCGTGGATCTCGTAGAAGTCGAAGTCGCCGAGGGTCAGTCCGTTGCGAGCCAGCAGCCGCGGCACCGCGTAGGTGGGGGCCATCAGCAGGCCGTCCTCGCCGTTGACGTAGTCCACCGCGGCGGTCTCGGCGTCGACGAAGTAGGCCAGCGGTTGCAGCGAATGCGCGGCCGCCCAGTCCTCGCTGGCCAGCAACGCCACCGAGGCGCCGTCGGTCAGCGGCGTGGAGTTGCCGGCGGTCATCGTGGCGTCGCCGTTGCGCACCCCGAACACCGGCTTGAGCTTGGCCAGCTTCTCGGCGCTGGAATCGGCCCGCAGGTTGTTGTCGCGGTACAGCCCGAGGAACGGGGTGACCAGATCGTCGAAGAAACCGCGGTCGTAGGCGGCGGCCATGTTGCGGTGACTCGCGGCGGCGAGCTCGTCCTGGTCGACCCGCTTGATGCCCATCTTCTTCGCGGTGACAGCAGCGTGCTCGCCCATCGACAGGCCCGTGCGGGGTTCGCCGTTGTTGGGGATCTCCACGCCGAGCGCGGCAGGCAGCCTGCCGACCAGCTTGAGCCGGTCCACGTTCGACTTGGCGCGCCGCAGGCCGAGCAGGGTGCGGCGGAGATCGTCGCCGAGTCCGATCGGGGCGTCGGAGGTGGTGTCCACGCCGCCGGCCGCGGCCACCTCGTAGCGGCCCGCCGAGATGCCGTCGGCCGCGGCGATGGCCGCCTGCAGACCCGTGCCGCAGGCCTGCTGCAGGTCGATCGCCGGGGTGTAGGGCGACAGCTGACTGCCCAGAACGCTCTCGCGCATCAGGTTGAAGTCGCGGCTGTGCTTGAGCACCGCCCCGCCGATCACCGCGCCGAGGCGTTCGCCCTGCAGGCCGAACCGGTCCACCAGGCCGGCCAACGCGGCGGTGAACATGTCCTGGTTCGACGCCTCGGCGTAGGCGCCGTCCGAACGCGCGAACGGGATGCGGTTGCCGCCGAGGACGGCGACCCTTCGCTTGTCTTGGGGATTAGTGGCCACGTCGATCTCCGCTGTGTCTTTTTGTTGGGGTGGTTGGTGTGAGACGGGTATAGGACACCCATACTACTGAGCGTTCTTACTCTGGAGTAAGTTCGTTCCCGATCCCACAGCTCCGCAAACTCGAAAGGCACAGCAGTGGCTTCCGACCTGTTCACCCAAGTCGTCAACTCCGCACCGGGATCGTTTCTGGCCAAGCAGCTCGGCGTTCCGCAGCCCGAGACGTTGCGCCGCTACCGCCCGGGCGACCCGCCGCTGGCCGGCTCGCTGCTGATCGGCGGGGAGGGCCGCGTCGTCGAGCCGCTGCGGGCAGCCCTGGCCGAGGACTACGACCTGGTCGTCCAACAACCTCGGCGGCCGCTGGGCCGACTCGTTCGGCGGCCTGGTCTTCGACGCCACCGGCATCACCGAGCCGGCCGGGCTGCGCGGCCTCTACGAGTTCTTCACGCCGCTGCTGCGCAATCTGGGCGCCTCCGGCCGGGTCGTCGTCGTCGGCACCACCCCGGAACGCCGCCGGCACCGACGAGCACATCGCCCAGCGCGCGCTCGAGGGCTTCACCCGCTCGCTGGGCAAGGAGCTGCGCCGCGGCGCCACCGTCGCGCTGGTGTACCTGTCGCCGGACGCCAAGCCGGCCGCGACCGGGCTGGAGTCGACGCTGCGGTTCATCCTGTCGGCCAAGTCGGCCTACGTCGACGGCCAGGTGTTCTACGTCGGCGCCGCCGACTCCACCCCGCCGGCCGACTGGGACAAGCCGCTGGCCGGCAAGGTCGCGATCGTCACCGGCGCCGCCCGCGGTATCGGCGCGACCATCGCCGAGGTGTTCGCCCGCGACGGCGCCAAGGTGGTCGCGATCGACGTCGAGCAGGCCCGCGAGGCGCTGGGCGAGACCGCGGTCAAGGTCGGCGGCACCGCGCTGGCACTCGACGTCACCGCGGCCGATGCCGTGGACCGGATCACCGAGCACCTGCGCGAGCACTACGACGGCCGGGCCGACATCCTGGTCAACAACGCCGGCATCACCCGCGACAAGCTGCTGGCCAACATGGACGACGCCCGCTGGGATTCGGTGATGGCCGTGAATCTGCTTGCCCCGCAACGACTTACCGAGGGACTGGTCGGCAACGGCAGCATCGGCGAAGGCGGCCGGATCATCGGCCTGTCGTCGATGGCCGGTATCGCCGGAAACCGCGGCCAGACCAACTACGCCACCACCAAGGCCGGCATGATCGGCATCACCCAGGCACTGGCGCCGTCGCTGGCGGAGAAGGGCATCACCATCAACGCCGTCGCGCCGGGCTTCATCGAGACCGCGATGACCGCGGCGATCCCGCTGGCCACCCGCGAGGTCGGGCCGCCGACTGAACTCGCTGTACCAGGGCGGCAAGCCCGTCGATGTCGCCGAGACCATCGCCTACTTCGCCAGCCCGGCCTCGAACGCGGTGACCGGCAACGTCATCCGGGTCTGCGGCCAGGCCATGCTGGGGGCCTGACGTGGCCGCAGACCGAACAGCCCAGCGGGCTGATGAACCTGGTGCGGGCCGCCGCCGGCGCGTTGCCGTTCGTCCCGCGCGGCGACGACCTGCCCGACCGCACGCTGAGCGTCGACGAACTGCCGATCGACCGCGCCAACGTCGCCGCGTACTGCCGCCGTCACCGGCCTGCGCTACGGCGACGCCGTGCCGCTGACCTACCCGTTCGCACTGACGTTCCCGACGGTGATGGCGCTGGTCACCGGCTTCGACTTTCCGTTCGCCGGCGATGGGTGCGGTGCACGTGGAGAACCACATCACCCGCCACCGGCCGATCGCGGTCACCGACACCGTCGACGGTCAGACGTGCACGCGGAGAACCTGCGCGAACACCGCAAGGGCCTGCTGGTCGACGTGGTCACCGAGGTCAGCGTCGGCAACGAGTCGGCATGGCATCAGGTCACGACCTTCCTGCACCAGCAGCGCACCAGCCTGTCCGGCGAGCCCAAGCCCGAACCACCGAAGCAGCCGAAGTTCCGCCGCCCAACGCCATCCTGCGCATCACGCCCGGCCAGATCCGTCGCTACGCCGCGGTCGGCGGCGACCGCAACCCGATCCACATCAGCGCGATCGGCGCCAAGCTGTTCGGCTTCCCGACCGTCATCGCGCACGGAATGTTCAGTGCAGCAGCGGTACTGGCGAACATCGAGGGCCAGCTGCCCGGCGGCGGTGCAGCTACTCGGTGAAGTTCGGCAAGCCGGTGCTGCTGCCGGCCAGCGCCGGCGTCTACATCGACCGGGTGGCCGACGGCTGGGACCTCGTCGCTGCGCAACATCGCCAAGGGCTACCCGCATCTGACCGGAACGGTCCGCGGGCTGTAGCGTAGGCCGCATGACCTGCCGGACAGAACCGGCGTTGGCGAAGCAGCGACGCCGGTGCGGATCGTCGTGGCGCGAATCTGTCCGCGTGCCGGAACAGCTCCTTGGTGCGCGCGGTTTCGGCGATGGTCTCGAACGGCGCGAAGCCGAAGTAGTAGGTGTAGTAGGCGGCACACCGGCCGCAGTACGACTGGCCAGCGGGTTCTCGACGACCGCCGCTGGGCGGCGGTCGTCCCGAATGATGATGGCGTCGATCGCGGTGATCCGCTCGCGATGTGCCTGGTGGCGCTCATCGGCCAGCCCGGACGGGGCAGTTCGGGACAGTGCCGGTGGCGATCGACCTGGATGCGCGTTCGCGGGCGGAACTCGTTCGGCATGGTGCTGTGGGTGCTGCGCTGGCCCACGTCCGCGCGCCAGTCGTCGGCGTTCGCCGTCATGCACCAACACCTGCCGTCGCGCTGGCCTGCTCGTGGCACCATCCGAGCCCGCTGCCGGTGCCTCATCGGCTGCATGCGACCTCCGCGACCAGTCGGCGCCGTACATCGACGAGATCGTCGGCAGATCCGCGAGTACGTGCTCTACAACTTCATCGTCGCGGCGGGGTGGCGCTCTGTCAGGCCATCCGACTGGCCAATTCCGGCCACACCGCGCTGGCCGGCGTCGACCGTCTTCCTGGTGCTGCATGGTCAACATCGCCCTGCCGATGGCCATCACCGTGCTGATCCGCGCGCTGGGCAACGATCTGGCCCGATCGCCGACCGGGATCCGCTCACCGTTGTCCGGCTCAACCGGCTGGGCAGGACTTCACCATGAACGGCGACGCCGACGAGCTGCACGCGCTGTTCATGGACCTGGTGCGGGTGGTCGATCTGCTGACGCGTCGACCAGGAGATCCCCGGATTCGGCCATCTCGGCTGACGCAGGCGTTGGCGCGGTGCGCGAACTCGACACCGACGTGCCGCTGTCACAACCGCGAGCTCGCCGACCGGTTGATGCTGGAGAAGCAGCACGGTCAGCCGGATGGCCGCCGATCTCGAGCGACCAGGGCCTGGTCGAGCGCGAGCGCGACCCGGCGAACCGGCGCACCAACCGGCTGCGGGTACACCGATGCCGGACGCGCCCTGCATGCCCGGATCGCGGCCATGACTACGGCACCCAGTTCCATCATTGCGACGGCAGCACTCACCGAGACCGAATCCACAGGCCCTGTTGGGCGGGCTGCCCGCACTGATCCGCGTGGTGCGCGGAGACGGTGCCGCCGGCTAGCCCGTCGTGACCGACTGGGTTCTCGCTTCTCCGCCGGCGAGCCCTTGAGGCCGCGCCAGAACAGGTTGATCATCAGCTCGGCCGCCTCGTCGACGTCGGCGTCACCGCTGCTGACCCGGGTCGCGACGGCCTCGCCGGCACCCACCAGCGCGACGGCCATCATGTGGAAGTCGGTGTCCGGCTCGGGATGCCGCGTGCCCGCCTCGAGCAGCCGGGCCACCATGTCGATGATCTTCTCCCGGCCCTCACGGACGGTGTGCGCGAACGCCTGAGAACTGGTGGCCTGGGTGTAGAGCACGATCCACGACGCCCGGTTGGCGTCGATGTAGCTGCAGCACCGACAGGATGGTGCTGCGCAGCAGGTCGTGCGGCCTCTGCTTGAAGTCGATGTCGGCGCGCACCGCCTCGATGAAGCGGCTCAGCTCCCGGCTCGAGGCAGGCGCCGAACAGGTCTTCCTTGGATCCGTAGTACAGGTAGAGCATCGGCTTGGAGATCTGCGCCTCGGCGGCGATGACGTCCATCGACGTCTCGTGATAGCCGTTGACCGAGAACATCTGCACGGCGGCGTCGAGCATCTGCTGCTCGCGCACGGCACGCGGCAGCCGCTTGGTGCCACCCGCCATGTCGTTCGCCTCCTGTCTGCAGCCAGTGCCTTAAAGGCTCAGCCGCCGCAGCGCGGGCTGGGGCCCTTCACGGCGGCCATCCGCAGCACCGAGTCCTCGACGGCACGCCATGTTGAGCTCGCCGGCGTTGACGGCCTTCTCCAGCCGGTCCAGCACCGCGGGCACCTCGTCGGTGGTGATCCACAGCGCCACGTCGACGCCGGCCTGCAGGGTCCGCAGCACCGCTTCGGCGACGCCGTAGTGGTCGGCGATCGCGGCCATGCTGGACAGGTCGTCGCTGAACACCGGGCCGTTGAAGCCGGGGCCGCCGTAGCCGCCGCTGCGCAGCAGGTTGACCGCGGCCGGGCTCAGGCTGGCGGGGTCGTTGCCGGTCAGTCCGGGCACCTCGAGGTGACCGATCATCACCGCGACCGGCCCTTCGGTGGTCAGCGTGCGGTAGGGCACCAGGTCGCTCTGCATCAGCTGCTCCAGCGGCGGGGTGGTCACCACGCCGGCGGTGTGGGAGTCGCCCGAGCCGTGGCCGTGGCCCGGGAAGTGCTTGAGCACCGGCAGCAGCCCGGCGTCGCGCAGCCCGCGGGCGTAGGCGCCGGCATAGGCGGTGACGGTGGCCGGGTCGTTGGAGAACGACCGGTCGCCGATCACCGTGTCGTCGGCCCTGATCGGAGACGTCGACGACGGGTGCGAAGTCGACGGTGATGCCGAGGCCTCGCATCTGCTGACCCCGGGCCAGCGCGAGCTGGTACACCTGCTCGGGCGTCTGGGTCTGCGCCAGCACCCGTGCCGACGGCGATGGCGCCGATCAGCGACGCCAGCCGCGAGACCCGGCCGCCCTCCTCGTCCACGCTGACCGCCAGCGGCAGCGGCCCGGCGTTGGCCGATGTCGGGCAGTGTGCCGTCGGTCAGCATCGACAGATCGGTCCAGCTGCCGATCAAGATGCCGCCGACGTGGTAGGTGTCCACCACGGCGCGGGCGTCGGCGGCGTTGCGAACACCGACCATCAGCAGCTGGGCGAGCTTGTCGCGGGTGGACAGCGACGCCAGCAGCGCCGGTCCGTCGCCGCAGGCCGGCGGCGCCGGCGCGGCCGGTGCGGGCACCGGTCCGGCCAGCGGAGCGGCACCACCCGACGGCGACGCGGTGGCCGACGTGGGAGGCGGTGGCGCTGCGGGTCGCGGTTGAGGAGCATGCCAGGAGCACCAGCGGCAAGGAAGTCACCGCCGCCAGTCCACGAATCGAGAGCAGGCGTGTGGCCATCCGCCCATGCTGTCATGGCCGTCGCCGTAGTCAAACCGTGGTGGCGCTGCATGCTAGGTTGGCCAGCATGACCCGGTTCGTGGTGCCTGCCGCCGCCAGCATCGTGGTCGGACTGCTGCTCGGCGCCGCCGCCATCTTCGGCGTGACGCTGATGGTCCAGCAGGACACCAAGCCGCCGCTGTCCGCAGGCGATCCCGCATCGTCGGTGCTCAACCGCGTCGAGTACGGCAACCGCGGCTAGCCTGAGCACGATCACCGCCCCGCCCCCCGCGGTCACGGAGGTAGACCTCAACAACCCGCGGCTGTCGAGGCGCTGGCTGGCCGGGATCTTCGCCGCCGCCCTGGTGCTGTGCTTCGCGCAGTCCCCCGGGATGATCTCGCCCGACACCAAACTCGACCTGACCGCGAACCCGCTGCGCTTCCTGGCCCGGGCGGCCAATCTGTGGAACAGCGACCTGCCGTTCGGGCAGGCGCAGAACCAGGCCTACGGCTACCTCTTCCCGCACGGCGCCTTCTTCCTGCTCGGCGACACCCTGGGCGTGCCGGGCTGGATGACGCAGCGGCTGTGGTGGGCGGTGCTGCTGACCGCCGGCTGCTGGGGGCTGTTGCGGGTCGCCGAAGCGCTGGGCATCGGCAATCCGACGTCCCGGCTGATCGGCGCGGTCGCCTTCGCGCTGTCGCCGCGGGTGCTGACGACGCTGGGATCGATCTCCTCGGAGACCCTGCCGATGATGCTGGCGCCGTGGGTGCTGCTGCCGGTGATCGTCGCGCTGCGAGGGGATCCGACCGGCCGCTGCGGGTGCTGGCCGCCCGGGCGGGCATCGCGCTGGCCCTGATGGGCGCGGTCAACGCCGTGGCCACCCTCACCGCCTGCCTGCCCGCGGTGATCTGGTGGGCGTGCCATCGGCCGAACCGGCTGTGGTGGCGGTTCACCGCGTGGTGGGCACTGGCGTCGGCGCTGGCGGTCACCTGGTGGGTGGTCGCCCTGGTGCTGCTGGGCCGCATCAGCCCGCCGTTCCTGGACTTCATCGAATCCTCCGGGGTCACGACGCAGTGGACGTCGCTCACCGAGCTGCTGCGCGGCACGGACAGCTGGACACCGTTCGTCGCGCCGACCGCCACCGCGGCGGCGTCGCTGGTCACCCAGCCGGTGGCGGTCCTGGCGACCACCCTCGTCGCGGCCGGCGGTCTGGCCGGCCTGGCGCTGCGGTCGATGCCGGCCCGCGGACGACTGGTCACGATGCTGCTCGTCGGTGTCGTGCTGCTGGCCGCCGGATATTCGGGCGGCCTGGGCTCGCCGTTGGCACATCAGGTACAGACGTTCCTCGACGCCGCCGGGGCCCCGCTGCGCAACGTCCACAAGCTCGAGCCGGTGATCCGCATCCCGCATCGTGCTGGGACTGGCGCATCTGCTCAGCCGCATCCCGCTGCCGGGCAGCGCGCCGCGGCCGGTCTGGATCCGCGCGTTCGCCCATCCGGAGGCCGACAAGCGGGTGGCGGTCGGCATCGTCGTCCTGACGGCGCTGGCGGTGTCGCACGTCGCTGGCGTGGACCGCCCGGCTGACTCCGCCCGGCACGTTCCGTGCCATCCCTGACTACTGGCATCAGGCAGCGGACTGGCTGAACGAGCACAACACCGGAGCGCCCGCACCCGGCCGGGTCCTGGTGGTGCCCGGGGCGCCGTTCGCCACCCAGGTGTGGGGCAACAGCCACGACGAGCCGCTGCAGGTCCTCAGCGAAACACCATGGGGAGTAAGGGATTCCATCCCACTCACACCGCCGCAGACCATTCGGGCACTCGACTCGGTGCAGCGGCTGCTGGCGGCGGGGCGCCCGTCGGCCGGACTGGCCGACACGCTGGCCCGCCAGGGCATCTCCTACGTGGTGGTGCGCAACGACCTCGATCCGGACACCTCCCGCTCGGCTCGACCCCTGCTGGTGCACCGTGCCGTCGACGGATCGCCGGGTCTGCAGAAGGTCGCTCAGTTCGGCGACCCGGTCGGGCCCGGGACGCTGGACGGTTTCATCAGCGACAGCGGGCTGCGGCCGCTGTACCCGGCCGTCGAGATCTACCGGGTCGCCGCGCGCGGGCAATCCCGGCGCGCCGTACCTGTCGGCCGCCTCCGACATGACCCGCGTCGACGGCGGACCGGAATCGCTGCTCCGCCTCGACGAGCGGCGCCGCCTGCTGGCGCAGCCACCGCTGGGGCCGGTGCTGCTGACCACCGACGCGCAGCGCGCCGGGCTGACGTTGCCGGCCGGCCGGGGGGTGATCGTCACCGACACCCCGGCGGACCGCGAGATCGACTACGGCCGCGTCGACGACCACGCTTCGGCGATCCGAGCGGCCGGGGACCAGCGCAACACCTTCAACCGGGTCGCCGACTATCCGATGCCGGGCGCCCGGCCGGTGCAGGGCGCCTGGTCCGGCGGGCGGCTCAGCGCATCGAGTTCGTCGTCGGATTCCACCGCGCTGCCCAACGTCGCCCCCGGTAGCGGACCGGCGGCGGCGGTCGACGGTGATCCGGCGACCGCGTGGGTGTCCAACTCGCTGCAACCCGCCGTGGGGCAATGGCTGCAGATCGACTTCGACCACCCCGTCACCAACGCCACGCTCACGATCACCCCCAGCGCCACCGCCGTCGGCGCACAGGTCCGCCGACTCCAGGTGTCGACGGCGAACGGCACCACCACCCTGCGCTTCGACCAGCCGGGCAAGCCGCTGAGTGTGGCGCTGCCCTACGGGGAGGCACCCTGGGTGCGGATCACCGCGATCGGCACCAACGACGGCTCCTCCGGCGTGCAGTTCGGTATCACCGATCTGTCCGTAACCCAATACGATGCAACGGGTTTCGCCCACCCGGTCGAGCTACGGCACACCGTCGTCGTGCCGGCTCCGCCGACCGGCTCGCCGGTGGCCGCCTGGGACCTCGGTTCCGAACTGCTGGGCCGCGACGGCTGCGCCGACGCGCCCGACGGTGTGCACTGCGCGGCATCGATGGCGCTGTCGCCCGAAGAGCCGGTGACGCTGAGCCGGACGCTGACCGTGCCGACTCCGATCGCCGTGGAGCCGACGGTGTGGGTGCGGGCCCGCCAGGGACCCAACCTCGCCGACCTGATCGCCGAGGCGGGCACCGTCCGGTCTCGCGGCGATGCCGACCTGATCGACGTCGAAGGGTCGGCCTACGCGGCCACCGACGGTGATCCCCGCACCGCGTGGACCGCACCGCAGAACGTGGTTGCGCACCGCAGTGCCCCGACCCTGACCGTGACGTTGCCCCGCCCGGCCGAGGTGACCGGGCTTCGGCTGACGCCGAGCATGTCGGAGCTGCCGACCCATCCCAAGATGGTGGCCATCGACCTCGGCGACGGCCCGCAGGTCCGCCGGCTCGAAGCCGGGGCCCAAACGGTGTCGCTGCGTCCGCGCGTCACCGACACCGTCCGAATCAGCCTGCTGGACTGGGACGATGTGATCGACCGGACGGCGTTGGGATTCGACCAGCTCAAACCGCCGGGGATCGCCGAGGTCAGCGTGCTGGGCTCCGACGGGAAACCGATCGCCCCGGCCGACGCCGCCGACAACCGCGTTCGCCCGATCGAGGTGGCGTGTGGCAAGGGCCCGATCGTGGCGGCGTCGGGCCGGTTCGTCCAGACGTCGATCTCGACGACGGTGGCCGCTCTCCTCGACGGCGAGCCGATCCCGGCCCGGCCGTGCGACACCACCCCGATCGCGCTGCCCGCCGGTTCACAGGAGCTGCTGATCAGCCCGGGCCCCGCCTTCGTCGTCGACGGTGCCG
This sequence comes from uncultured Actinomycetota bacterium, assembly GCA_963753095.1. GTDB lineage: Bacteria > Actinomycetota > Actinomycetes > Mycobacteriales > Mycobacteriaceae > Mycobacterium. The sequence continues at coordinate 536,392 of CAVWBC010000004.1, read as the reverse complement.
AACTCGACGGCCCGCTGGCCGACCAGATACGAACGGCGCCAACCACTCCCGCCGACGTCACGACGTGGAGCCCGGACCGGCGGGAGATCACCGTCGCCCGGTCGGCCACCGCCCGGGTGCTGGTGATTCCGGAGAGCATCAACCCCGGTTGGGTCGCCCACACTCCCGACGGCGTCACCCTGACGCCGGTCGTGGTCAACGGCTGGCAGCAGGGCTGGGTGGTGCCGGCCGGCGAACAGGGCACCGTTACGCTTGAGCTTTCCCTCCAACGCGAGCTACCGCACCGGGCTGGCCGTCGGCCTGGCCCTGCTGCCACTGCTGCTGTTGCTGGCCCTGGTGCCGGCCCGCCGGCCCACACCGGAGGTGGCACCGGCGCGCCCGTGGTCGCCGCGCCTGCTCGGGACGGTCGGCGTGCTGGCCGCCGGAGCGGTGATCGCCGGCATCGGCGGGCTGATGGTGTTCGGCACCGCGATCGCCGCCGGATACCTACTGCGCAACCAGGAGCGCAGGCGCGACCGCCTGACCCTGGCCCTGGCTTCGGTGCCCCTGATCCTCGCCGGCGCGGTGCTCTCCCGATACCCGTGGCGTTCGGTGGACGGCTACATCGGACACTCCCCCTGGGTGCAACTGCTGGCCCTGATCGCCCTCGGCGTGCTCGCCGCGTCGGTGCTACCGCTGTCCCGGCGACGTTCGGACGGCGAAAACGGTGATAGCGCAACACGTTCCGCGTAGGGTCTCAGCCATGACACAGGTGCAGACTGCGCGGGGCCCGATCGCGACGGCCGACTTGGGCGTGGTGCTCATGCACGAGCACGTCTTCGTCCTCTCCCCGGAGATCATCGCCAACTACCCCGAGGGATGGGGCGACGAGGCCGCCCGTGAGGCCGACGCCGTCGAGAAGCTCAACGCGCTCAAGGCAGCCGGGGTGGACACCATCGTCGACCCGACCGTCATCGGGCTCGGCCGCTACATCCCGCGCATCCAACGGGTGGCCGCCCAGACCGACCTGCAGATCGTGGTCGCGACCGGGGTGTACACCTACAACGACGTGCCGATGTTCTTCCACTTCACCGGCCCGGGCACCGGGCTGGGCGGTCCCGAGACCATGACCGACCTGTTCGTCCGCGACATCACCGAAGGCATCGCCGGCACCGGCGTCAAGGCAGCGATCCTCAAATGCGCCACCGACGAGCCCGGTGTCACCCCGGGCGTCGAGCGGGTGCTGCGCGCGGTCGCCCAGGCGCACGTCCGGACCGGTGTGCCCATCACCACCCACACCCACGCCGGCACCCGCCGCGGCCTGGAGCAGCAGCGGATCTTCGCCGAGGAAGGGGTGGACCTGACCCGGGTGATCATCGGCCACAGCGGCGACACCACCGACCTGGACTACCTGGAGGAGCTCATCGCGGGCGGTTCCTACCTGGGCATGGACCGCTTCGGCCTGGACTTCCTGCTGAGCTTCGAGGACCGCGTCGACACGGTGGTGAAGATGTGCGAGCGCGGCCACGCCGACAAGATGGTGCTGTCCCACGACGCGTCCTGCCACATCGACTGGCTGCCCGAGGAGGCCCTGCCGGTCGTCGCGCCGAACTGGCACTACCTGCACATCCACCGCGACGTGCTGCCCGCGCTGCGCCAGCGGGGCGTGACCGAGGAGCAGATCACCACGATGCTGGTCGACAACCCGCGCACCATCTTCTCGGCGGGAGCGCAGTGACTTCCGGGACTGCCGACGTCCTGCCGATCGGCGCCCAGCTGAGCCGGCTGGCCGCCGAGGCTCCGGACGCCCCGGCCGTCAGCTGCGACGGCCGAACGCTGACCCGCGGCGAACTGGATTCGTCGACCAACCGGCTGGCCCGGGCCTACGCCGACCTCGGGGTGCGCACCGGCGACTACGTGACGATCGCGCTGCCGAACTCGATCGAGTGGGTCCAGGCATGCGTCGCGGTGTGGAAACTCGGCGCGATCCCGCAGCCGCTGTCCCCGCGGCTGCCCGACGCGGAGTTCGAGGCTCTGCTGGACTTGCGACCGCGCGCCCTGGTGGTGGGCCGGCCCGACCCGCGGGGGCTGGTGCCCTCGGTCGACGGCGACTTCGCCGGCAGCCCCGCGACCTCGGATGCGCCGCTGCCCGAGGCGGTGTCGCCGGCGTGGAAGTCGATGGCATCCGGCGGCAGCACCGGACGGTCCAAGCTCATCGAGGCCGGCGGTGAGGGCCGGATCCCCGCCGAGCTGATCGCGCTGGGGATGGGCAACCTGCCGTCCGACACCCAGCTGGTGCCGGTGCCGCTGAGCCACAACACCGGTATGACCTCGGCGACGCTGGCCCTGCTCACCGGCCAGCACCTGGTGTTGATGCGCCGTTTCGACCCCGAGGCGTTCCTTCGGCTGATCACCGAGCACCGGGTGAACTACCTGGCCACGGTGCCGACGATCATGCAGCGCCTGCTGCCGGTCTACCGCGCCGACCCCGACTCCTACGATCTGTCCTCGCTGCGCCGGTTGTGGCATCTGGCCGCGCCGTGCCCGCCGAACATCAAGGAGGCATGGATCGAGCTGCTCGGGCCGGAGGCGGTGTGGGAACTCTACGGCGGCACTGAACTGCAGGCCCTGACGTTCATCAGCGGCACCGAATGGCTCAGCCATCGCGGGTCGGTGGGCCGCGTGGTGGCCGGGGAGATGAAGGTCCTCGACGACGACGGCAGCGAATGCCCGCCCGGCGTCGTCGGCGAGATCTACATGCGGCCACGGCCCGGCAGCGCGCCCACCTACCGCTACATCGGCAGCGCCGCCAAGACCCGGGACGGCTGGGACTCGCTGGGGGATCTGGGCTGGTTCGACGACGACGGCTACCTCTATCTCGCCGACCGCCGCGTCGACATGTTCACCGTCGGCGGCCGCAACGTGTACCCGGCGGAGATCGAGAACGCCCTGTCGGCTCATCCGGCGGTGCTGTCCTGCCTGGTGGTCGGGGTGCCCCACGAAGACCTCGGCCAGGTGCCGCATGCCCTGGTGCACCATGCCGGGGACCTCGACGAACCCGCAGTGCAGAGCTTCGTGGCCGGGCTGCTCGCGGACTACAAGGTGCCGCGCAGTGTGGAGTTCGTCGACGTCCCCCTCCGCGACGACGCCGGCAAGGCGCGACGCACCGCGGTGCGCGACGAGGTCATTGCGCGACGACAGGCTCAGGCGCGTCGGTGACCGAACTGTCCAGCGGCGGAGCGGGTTCCGCCTGCCGGTACTCCCAGCGGCGCAGCGCGTTGCGGCACGGCGACTCCACCAACGCGTAGCTGACCGCCGCCAGGGCGAAGCCGAACACCAGCGTCAGGATGAGGACCACCACCGTCCCGCCGTTGAACATGAACTTGCCCACCATGGGGAAGACCATGACCAGTGCGGCGAGGTGCCAGACGAACAGCCCGTAGGACCACCGACCCAGCGTCACCATCACCGGGCTGCCGAGGATCGGGTGCGCGGTGTCGGGCCGGTCGAGCACCAACGGCGCCAGCAGGGCCCCGGCCACCACGGCGCCCATCGCGGTGCGCACCACGAACTGACCCAGGGTGGCCGGCACCAGATCCTTCGGGCCGGCCAGCGGGGACGCCGAGATGAGATAGGCGGTCAGCGCGACACCGGCAACCGCCCAGCGGTTGCGGGCCAACTTGTGCGCCCAGCCGAGCGGGCTGACGGTCCATTCGGCCAGCAGCATTCCGGCGGCGAACCACGACGCATACGCGGGCGGCCAGTTCAACGGGTTCACGCCCTGCGGGGCATGGATGGGCAGCAGACCCCAGGCCAGGCTGGCCAGCGCGACCGTCGCGATCACGGGCACCCGAGCGCGGACCGGCATCCGGCGCGCCAGCCACGCCAGCAGCGGCAGCGCGAGATAGAAGCTGACCTCGACCGACAGGCTCCACATCTGGGTCAGCCCCGCGGTCAGCGTGAGCGGTACGTACACCTGGGTGAGGGTGAGGTTCGCCAGCCAGACGGTGGGACTGGCGTGGTCGGCCTCGGGCAGCAGAGTGAGGATGACCACGACCGCCACCACATAGCCGGGCATGATCCGCACCAGCCGGGACCGCAGGTAATGCCCGGTCGGCGGGCGATGGCGCATTCCGCGCGCCGCGGCGGCGTGACCACGCCACAGCAGAAAGCCGGACAGCGCGAAGAACACGGCGACGGCCAGGTCGAAACGGTGCAACAACCGGCCGAGCACGCCGCCGGACGTGCCGGTCTGAAAGGCGACGTGGGTGAGGACGACTCCCATCGCCGCACAGGCGCGCATCCCCTCGACGGCGGGCAGGAATCCGCGGGTACCCCCGACCTGATCCACCACCGGTTTCATAGCAGTCAGTGTGCCGGTGGAAGGTAGGGCAGCGAAAGCGGGTACACCGTGCCGGGCGACGAGAGGCACTGGCCTCCTAATAGAACGGTGGCTTAACTTCTGCTGTTAGGGTCAAACGGATTTTGCAGTCGCCGCCCCGCAGCAGAAATGCCGCAGCGACAGACAGTGCGGTACAGGACAGGAGAAGGAGGCCTCGGCAGCGTGAACCGCGCAGGCATGTTGCGTATCGCGGCATTCGGAATCATCGGGCTCGGAGCCGCCCTGCTCATCGCCGCGCTGCTGTTGTCGACCTACACCGCGGGCAAGATCAAGAAGATCCCGCTGAACATCGACGTGACATTGGCCAGCGACGGAACCGGAACCGCACTGGACCCGGCATCACTGTCGGGCGAGCGGTTCATCGTCGACAAGGACGTTCCGCTGGTCTCGCAACAGCAGATCACCGTCGAGTCGCCCGCCAACGCCGACGTCGTCACCCTGCAGGCCGGCACCTCGGTCCGCCGCACCGACAAGCAGCAGGACAACGGACTGCTGCTGGCGATGGTCGACACCGTCACCCTGAACCGCAGCAGCGCGCTCGCGGTGTCCGACGACACCCATCCGGGCGGCTCGGTGCAGAAGCCGCGCACCATCGAGGACGACAAGCCCCCGACCAACATCGCGCTGCCGCACGAGGGCCTGGCCTACCGGTTCCCGTTCGACACTGAGAAGAAGACCTACCCCTACTTCGATCCGATCGCGCAGAAGCCGTTCGACGCCAACTACGACGGCGAAGAGGACGTGAACGGGCTGACCACCTACCGGTTCACCCAGAACGTCGGCTACGACGCGGACGGCAAACTGGTCGAACCCATCAAGTACGCCTCGCTCTACGACAAGAACGAGGACGGCGAGGTGACGGCCCGGGCGGCGCTGTGGGGTCTGCCCGGCGACCCGTACGAGCCGGTCACGATGACCCGGTACTACGCGGCCCAGCGCACCTTCTGGGTGGATCCGGTGACGGGCACCATCGTCAAGTCCGAGGAGCACGCCAACCACTACTACGCCCGCGACGCACTGAAGCCGGAGATGGCGCTGGTCGACTACAAGGTCACCTCCAGCGAGCAGACCGTGGAATCGCAGGTCGCCGCCGCCCGGGACGAACGTGACCGGGTCGCGCTGTGGTCGCGGATCCTGCCGATCAGCTTCACCGCCGCCGGCGTCGTCGCCCTCGTCGGCGGTGTGCTGCTGGGCACGTTCAGCCTGCGTGCGGAGTCTGCGCTGATCGACCCCGGCCTCGACACCGCGGACCACGGCTTCTTCGGCAAGGACGAGACGGGACCGATGCCGGCCGCCGAGGCTCAGACCGAAAAGCTGCCCGCACAGCGCCGGGAGCCTCCGCCGCCGGACCGGTAGCGCGGCATGACCCAGGCACGCCGCCGGGCCGTCCGGTTGGTGGTGCCCGGATATGCGCTTGCGCTGACGATCGCGGTGACGGCGCCTCTGCTGGCGCCCGGCTACCTGCTTCACCGGGATGCGGTGTCCACCCCGCGGTCGTATCTGTCCGACGCCGCGCTGGGGCTCGGTGAAGCGGCTCCGCGGGCGGTGCCGCAGGACTTCCTGATCGCCGTCGCCTCCGCCGTCGTCGACGGTGGCCTCGTCGTGAAGGCGCTGTTGGTCGCGGGACTGTTGTGCGCCGGGTGGGGCGCGGCGCGCCTCGCCGAGTTGGTGCTGCCGGAGGCCGGACTGCCCGGCGCCGTGGTGGCCACCACGCTCGCGGTCTGGAATCCCTATGTGGCCGAACGGCTTCTGCAGGGCCACTGGAGTCTGCTGGTCGGATACGGCTGCCTGCCATGGGTGGCCGGCGCGGTCATCCGGTTGCGCCGGGACCGGCTCCGCCCCGGCTGGGCGGCGTGGGCGGCGGTGGCGTTCTGGGTCGCGCTGGCCGGCCTGACGCCCACCGGTCTGATACTGGCGGCGGTGGTGGCGTTGGTGTGCGTCGCGGTTCCCGGCGGCGGTGTGAGCCGAATCCGCTGCGCCGCAGGGGTGCTGGTAACCGCGGTGCTCGCCGCCCTGCCGTGGCTGGTCGCATCGATCCTCGGCAGTGCTCTGGGCACACCGCAGTCCTCGGGGGTCGAGGCGTTCGCCGCCCGCGCCGAACCAGGGCTGGGCACGCTGGCCAGCCTGGCCGGACTGGGCGGCATCTGGAATGCCGAGGCCGTCCCGTACTCGCGCACCACCCCGTTCGCGTTGCTGGCGACTGCCGTGCTGCTGGCGGTGGTGGCGCTGGGGTTGCCGAGGGTCATCCGGCGTCCCGAAGCCCGTCCCCTGCTGGTCCTCGCGGTCGTGAGCGTGCTGCTGCCCGCAGCGGTGGCCACCGGCCCCGGGCTGGCTGCGATCCGCGCGGTGATCGACACCGTCCCGGGCCTCGGGGTGCTGCGTGACGGGCAGAAATGGGTGGCGCTGGCGATGCCCGCGTACGCGCTGGCCGGGGCGGGGGCGGGGGTCACGCTGCGCCGGTGGACACGTCCGGAACTGACGGCGCTGGTCTGCGCGACAGCGGTGATCGCGGTGCTTCCCGACCTGGTGTGGGGAGCCTGGGGCAGGATCGCCGCGGTGCAGTACCCGCCGGGGTGGGCGGCCCTCGCGACGATCGTCAACGCCGAACCCGGCACGGTTGCAGTGCTGCCCGCCGAAAGCATGCGCCAGTTCCGGTGGTCGGGTCCGGCGCCGGTGCTCGACCCGCTGCCGCGGTGGCTGCGCGCCGACGTGCTGAGCACCGGAGATCTCACGATCTCCGGTGAGATCGTGCCCGGTGAGGGCAGCCGGGCACGGGAAGTGCAGCGGCTGTTGCTCGCCGGGGCGCCACCCGGGGATCTTGCGGGCGCGGGAGTCCGCTGGGTCGTGGTCGAATCGGGCACCGCGGGAACTTTCGGTGCCGCCCAGCAGACGCTCGCGCGGTTCCCGGTCGCCTACCGCGACGACGACCTGACCCTGTATCACGTCGGGGGCACCAGTTCGGTTGCACCGCAAGACAAAAGGATCGGGATGATCCTCGCCCACCTGGTCTGGCTGGGAATGTTGCTGGGAAGCGTCGGGGCGTTGGCGGTTGCCCGGCTACGTGGTCTTCGGCACGAGCGGCTGTAGCAATCAGCTGTCAGCGCTGCGCCACGGGTCCTCCGATCGTGGGATGGCCGATCATCAACCACTGGGCTTGACCGCCCGATACCTGCCCGGGCCACAAAGCGGAAACGTCGTCCCCATGACGACAAGCCTGCTCCTCCCGCTGACAGATGAACCGATCGACTGGCCCGCGGACCGTATTGCGTGCTGGGGTGACGAGAAATGGTGGCAAGCCGAGATCGACGGCGCGATCGCCGATCCCGATCCCAGTGGCGTGAACGCCCGCATCACGCTCCTTCACCGGGAGCTGGCATTGGCCTTGGCTCGTGTGGTCGGCCCCGACGCGGGACCGACCTACCACGCCTGGGCGGTGTGGGCCTCGCTCAAGGCAGGTCGGGTGATCCGCCGGGAGGAGGGAAGTTGGATCCTCGGCGCGGCCCCCACGGCTGCCCTTGCCGCCGGCTCGTTCGTGGGCCTGCCCGGTCTGGGTGGCGTCTGTGCCGGCCTGGTTGGAGCTGTCGCCGCCGTGGCGGTGACAGCCCGAGGGATGTACCGGGCGAGTGCCGCCGTCCTGGCCGGCAATGTGGCGGTGATCGACGACCTCGGCCGCCACAGCGCGCGCTTCGCGTGCACGTTCGCGGACGAACAGAACCGGACGGAGCACGCCCTCGATGAGTTCCTTCGTCCGCTGTCCCCCGAACCGTCGTCGCGGGGCGGCCAGAGCCTGTTGCGTGACGCGTACCGCCAGTACTTCATGGCGGCGATGGAGAGCGATCCCGCTCGTCGCGACCAGCGCATGCTTCTCGGCAACCTGTCCGCGCTCCTGCATGAGCACTGGGGCCTGCAGCGGTTCTTCACCGCCGCCATCCCCCGCCGACTACGCCGCGCGGTCACCGCCCATGGGCTGAAGTTCCGGGTCGGCGAGGAGCGCCTGTCGGTCGGCCGCGACATGGTGGCACGCGCGGGGTGCGACCCCTATCCGGCCACCCTCACCACCATCGAGCTCCCCGAACTGCGCACGTTCCTGGCGCAGTGGGACCGCAACCCGGACACCCTGGCGGGTAGCGGGGCGTCGGACTGGTGCGAGATCGGCGATCGGCTGAACTACATCGTGGACCTTTTCCGCTCGCGCCATCACGACCCGAACGTGCTGCGCACGCCCTTCGACGCGGCCGAACACGCGCGGATCATCAGCCGCGGAACGGGTTGCAGCGCAACGTAGCTCAGTCCGCGTGGCCGTGGCGTCTGCGGTACTCCTCGTGGATGTGCGCGTCCCGCTGGCGCGTCAGTTCGTCGACCAGTCCGGGGTCGAGTCCGTGTTGCCGCAGCCGGTGCGCACGCCAGATCTTGTCCAGCGCGTGAGCGAAGTAGAGGAACGGCAGGAACAGCAGCGCCGACATCGCCAGGTGCATGTAGGTGGTCGTCGGGATCAGCCACAGCGGCGCGATGATGAGCAGCGCCGGGATGGCGACCCGGACCATCGTCCGCCGTCGGGCGCCCTTGCCCGCCAGGTCTTTTCGCACCCAATCATGCATCGATGCAGGCAGCGTCCTGCCGTAGCAGTACGCGATGTACTGCAGCGGGTTGGGTCTGTTGTCGGCCATGTTCGTCTCCGCTTCCTAGATCACGCCGCTGACGGGCAGACCGGAGTACACCGACTCCAGGACGCTGCGCATGGCGACAGCGCTTTGCTCCCAAGAGAATTCGCTGCTGCGGGCCTGGGCTTTGGCGCCGAGCTCGTCCCGAAGAACGGAGTCGGCGAGAAGCTGTTCGAGTCGGTCCACCAACTCGTCCTGGTCATCGACCAGTACACCGGTCACCCCATCGACGATCGAGTCGTTGAGCCCACCCGAGGAGCGGTAGCCGATCGTCGGCACGCCATGCTGAGCCGCCTCGATGACCGCCAGACCCCAGCCTTCCTTTCGGGACGGCAGCAGATGAACCCAGGACCGTTGCACTACAGCATGTTTGGTGGGATCGTCGACGTGACCGTGGAAAGTGACGGCATCGGAGATGCCGAGGGTTGCCGCGCGCTCCACCAGCCGGTCGTGCCACCAGCCGCCGCCGACGACGTCGAGATGCAGGTTCGGCACGCGGGGCCGCAGCACCGCCACGGCGTCGAGTGCGTCCTCGATCTGCTTGTGCGGCACCAGCCGGGAGAGCACGACTGCGCGGGGAGTGGCCGAGCGCGCCGCGCCCAGCGTGTCCGGCGGCGCCTGGTCCAGACCGTTGCGGACGACGGCGATCCGGCCGGTGTCCACCCCGAGGTCGGCGAGGTCGCGAGCCGACGGCAGCGACACCGTGACGTACTGGTTGCGACGGTGCATCCGCGGCGAAAGTCGCGATTCGACGAACCAGCCCAGCCGACCGACGAACCACCCGGCGACCGGCCACTGCTCCCGGTGGCAGTGGTGCACCAACACCGCGACCCGCCGGCCGAACACCAGCCGGGCCAGGAACGGCACGCCGTTCTGGGTGTCGATGACGACATCGGGGCGAACCCGCCGCAGCGGGCCCAGCCCGACCTGTGCGGCGAGCATCGCCAGCCCGGCCCAGATGTAGACCGTGTAGCTGCCGCCGCCGCGGGTGATCCGCACGCCGTCGATGACCTCGCGGCGCGGGGCGCCCCGGTAGCGGGCGGTGCGCAGCGTCACGTCGATCCCGGACTCGGCCAGCAGTGCGCCGATCCGCTGCAGGTAGGTCTCGCTGCCGCCGCCCTGCGGATGGCCGGTGTCACGCCAGCACAGCAGCAGCACGGAACGAACATGGGCAGACATCCACTTCAGACTAGTTGTCGCCCGTTACTAGGGTTGCTCTGATGCCATTCACCGACCTGTTCGCCCGGCGCGCCACGCTGGCCCGGTCGGCGCGGTTGCTGGCCGAGTTCCGCTACGAACAGCGTGACCCGGCCCGGTTCTACACCGCGCTGGCCGCCGACACCGCCGCCATGGTGGGCGATCTCTGGCGGGGCTGCCACGGAACCGGTCCGGCGGGCCAGACCGTCGTCGACGTCGGCGGCGGCCCGGGCTACTTCGCGTCGGCGTTCACCGAGGCCGGCTGGCGCTACGTCGGTGTCGAACCGGACCCCTCCGAGATGCACGCCGCCGGGCAGGTTCGCCGCGGCGGGCCGGGGACCTTTGTGCGGGCCTCCGGCATGGCGTTGCCGCTGCGCGACCACAGCGTCGACGTGTGCCTGTCGTCGAACGTCGCCGAGCACGTGTCGCAGCCCTGGCGGCTGGGGGCGGAGATGCTGCGGGTGACCCGTCCCGGCGGCCTGGCGATCCTGTCCTACACCGTCTGGCTGGGCCCGTTCGGCGGGCACGAGATGGGCTTGACGCACTACCTCGGCGGTGCCCGGGCGGCGGCCCGCTACACCCGCAGGCACGGCCATCCACCGAAGAACAACTACGGGTCGTCGCTGTTCGCGGTCTCGGCCGCCGACGGCCTGGGATGGGCAGCCGGCACCGGCGCGCTGGTCGTCGGCATTCCCTCGCTACCACCCGCGATGGGCGTGGTGGATGACCCGGGTTCCGGTACTCCGGGAGTTCACGGTGAGCAATCTGGTGCTGGTGTTGCGACCGTCCTGAACCGTCGAACTGCAACATGTTCTCGTTTGGCGCTTCGATGGGTAATGTGACGCTCATGACACAGAGCACCCGCCTTCAAGACCGAGTGGGACAAGTTGTTCATCGGCGGCAAGTGGGTCGCGCCGTCGACGTCCGAGGTCATCGAAGTGCATTCGCCCGCCACCGGCGGCTAGTCGGCAAGGTGCCGCTGGCGGCCGAGGGCGACGTGAACGCCGCCTGCGCCGCGGCCCGCAAGGCCTTCGACGAAGGCCCGTGGCCGCACATGTCGCCGACGGAGCGCGCCGAGATCCTCGGCCGCGCGGTCAAGATCCTGGAAGAGCGGGCCGAGGAGCTGAAGTTCCTGCTCGCCGCCGAGACCGGCCAGCCGCCGACGATCGTCGACATGATGCAGTACGGCGCCGCGATGTCGTCGTTCCAGTTCTTCGCGGGCGCCGCCGACAAGTTCACCTGGCGCGACTTCCGCGAAGGCGTCTACGGCACCACGATGGTGGTGCGCGAACCGATCGGCGTCGTGGCCGCGGTGACGGCGTGGAACGTGCCGTTCTTCCTGGCCGCCAACAAGCTGGGCCCCGCCCTGCTGGCGGGCTGCACCATCGTGGTCAAGCCCGCCGCCGAGACGCCGCTGTCGTTGTTCGCGATGGCCGAGATCTTCGCCGAGGCCGGGCTGCCCGAGGGGGTGCTGTCGGTCGTTCCCGGTGGCCCGGAGACGGGCCGCGCACTGACCGCCAACCCCGAGATCGACAAGTTCACCTTCACCGGGTCCAGCGCGGTCGGCCGGGAGATCGCCAAGATCGCCGCGGACAAGCTCAAGCCGTGCTCGCTGGAACTGGGTGGCAAGTCCGCGGCCATCATCCTCGAGGATGCCGACCTGGACTCGACGCTTCCCATGCTGGTGTTCTCGGGCCTGATGAACTGCGGCCAGGCGTGTGTGGGCCAGACCCGCATCCTGGCGCCGCGCTCCCGCTACGACGAGGTCGTTGAAAAGCTGGGTGAAGCTGTCAAAAATATGCCGATCGGACTGCCCGACGATGCGGGCGCCATGATCGGGCCGCTGATCAGCGAGCGGCAGCGCGAGCGGGTCGAGGGCTACATCAAGAAGGGCGTCGAGGAAGGCGCCCGGATCGTCACCGGCGGCAGCCGGCCCGAAGGCCTGGACAGCGGCTGGTTCGTGCAGCCGACGGTGTTCGCCGACGTCGACAACTCGATGGTCATCGCGCAGGAGGAGATCTTCGGCCCGGTGCTCGCGGTGATCCCCTACGACACCGAAGAAGACGCCGTTCGCATCGCCAACGACTCGGTGTATGGACTGGCCGGCAGCGTGTACACCACCGACAACGACAAGGCGATGAAGATCGCGGCACAGATTCGCACCGGCACCTACGCGGTCAACATGTACGCCTTCGACCCGGGCGCCCCGTTCGGCGGCTACAAGAACTCCGGCATCGGCCGGGAGAACGGGCCCGAGGGCATCGAGCAGTACACGCAGGCCAAGAGTGTGCTGCTGCCGTTCGGCTACATGCCGGAGGTCTGAGCGCTCCTAGAAGATCGCGCGGGCGATCATCTCGGCCACCGCGGCCGGCTTGTCGACGCCGTCGATCTCGATCGTGTGCCGCACGGTCACGTTGGCGGTGCTGTCGTCGACCGTGGCGACATCAACCAGCTCCGAGCGCACCCGGACCCGGCTGTCGACCGGCACCGCGGCCAGGAACCGCACCTTGTTCAGGCCGTAGTTGATGACCAGTTTGGCGTTCTCGAACCGGAAGTTGTCCTTGCTCAGGGCGGGGATCAGCGACAAGGTCAGGAAGCCGTGGGCGATCGGTGCGCCATAAGGGCTTTCGGCCTTCGCGCGGTCGACGTCGACGTGGATCCACTGATGGTCGCCGGTGACGTCGGCGAAGTCGTTGATGCGCTTCTGGTCGACCTCGAGCCAGTCGCTGACGCCGAGCTCCTGTCCGACCAGCGAAACCGCATCGTCGATGGACGTGATCGCCTGCATGGGGGCACCTTTCTACCGGTTACACCCGACATCTTGGCCGACGATCAGAATGCGTCCTCACGCAGGTCCATGATCGCCAGGTCGACCGACTCGGTGATGCGGCGCTCGGCCGACAGCCGGGGCAGGACGTTGCGGGCGAAGAAGTTCGCGACCGCGACCTTGCCGCTGTAGAAGGCGTGCTCGCGCGGATCGAGATCGCCGTCGAGGGCTGCTACGGCGATCTCGGCCTGACGCAGCAGCAGCCAGCCGATCAGCAGATCCCCCACCCCGAGCAGGAACCGCACCGATTCCAGGCCGACCCGGTAGAGCTCACGCGCGTCGGCCTGCGCGCCGAGCAGGTAACCGGTCATCGTGGCGACCATCGCCCGCAGGTCGTCGACCGCGTCGGCCAGCAGCGCCCGGCTGCCGGCGAGTTCCGGCCGGGCCCCCGGGCTGTCGATGAACTCCTCGATCTGGCCGACGACGTGGGCCAGCGCCACACCCTGGTCGCGGGCGATCTTGCGGAAGAAGAAGTCCTGGGCCTGGATCGCGGTGGTGCCCTCGTAGAGCGAGTCGATCTTGGCGTCGCGGATGTACTGCTCGATCGGGTAGTCCTGCAGGAAGCCGGAGCCGCCGAACGTCTGCAGCGATTCGGTCAGGCACTGGTAGGCCCGCTCGGATCCCACGCCCTTGACGATCGGCAGGAGCAGGTCGTTGACCCGCTCGGCCATCTCGGCGTCGGCGCCGGACACCACGGTCGCCACCGCCGGGTCCTGGTGGGCCGCGGTGTAGAGGTACAGCGCCCGAAGCCCCTCGGCGTAGGCCTTCTGGGTCATCAGGGCCCGGCGGACGTCGGGGTGGTGCAGGATCGTCACCCGCGGCGCGGTCTTGTCGGTCATCTGGGTCATGTCGGCGCCCTGTACCCGGGTCTTGGCGTACTCGAGTGCGTTCAGGTATCCGGTGGACAACGTGGCTATCGCCTTGGTGCCCACCATCATTCGGGCGTACTCGATGACCTTGAACATCTGCGCGATGCCATTGTGGGTGTCACCGATCAGCCAGCCGACCGCGGGCACCCCGTGCAGACCGAGGCTGAGTTCGGTGGTGGCCGACGCCTTCAGGCCCATCTTGTGCTCGAGATTGGTGACGAAGGCGCCGTTGCGCTCGCCGGGCTCGCCGGTCTCCGGGTCGAACAGGAACTTCGGTACCAGGAACAGGCTCAGCCCCTTGGTGCCGGGGCCCGCGCCCTCGGGCCGGGCGAGCACCAGATGCATGATGTTCTCGAACATGTCGTCGGTGTCGCCGTTGGTGATGAACCGCTTGACGCCCTCGATGTGCCAGGTGCCGTCGCCGGCGTCGACGGCTTTGGTGCGGCCGGCGCCCACGTCGGAGCCGGCGTCGGGTTCGGTGAGCACCATGGTGGCCGCCCAGCTGCGCTCGGACGCGATCTGCGCCCACTGCCGCTGCTCGGAATTGCCGATGTGGAACAGGACGTTGGCCATGATCGGGCCGGCCACGTAGAGGAAGACGGCCGGGTTGGCACCGAGCACCAGTTCGTTGATGGACCAGGCGACCATGGCAGGCGCCGGCACGCCACCGACGTCCTCGGCGAGCCCGATGCGGAACCACTCCCCCTGCTGCCAGGCGCGCAACGACTTCTTGAACGGCTCGGGAATCGACACGGTGTGGGTGTCGGGATCGAAGGCGGGCGGATGGCGGTCGGTCTCGGCGAACGACTCGGCGACCGGACCCTCGGCCAGGCGGGCGGCCTCGACGAGCATCTGGCGCACCGAATCGCCGTCGAGGTCGCCGTACTCCGCACTGTCGAGTGCCTTCTCCAGCTCCAGCAACTCGAACAGGTTGAACTCGAGGTCGCGGACGTTGCTCTTGTAATGGCTCATCGGTTGCAGCTCCCATCGCGGCTGAGCCGAGCGTAGCCGCTGGCCAGAGGTCCGGCGACGGTCTTCTGCCAACCTCGAAAACTATGGTTGAAACCATAGACCCGCACGGGCCGGTGCGGCACCTGCTGTTCACCAAAATGTGGTCAAGCTGTAGTTATTGCCCAGACCAGGAATATCGGTTGCGCTCAGGCTGTCCCTATATTATGTTCGTAACCATACTTATGGAGTCGCGTCGCGGCCCCTGCCCCCGCTAGGAGAGCACGATGTGGCTGATCGAACTCAACGTCGCCGGCCATCGGTTCACGCACAAATGGCCCGATAGGCGCCGGGACCTGTTCACGTGGCGCGGGCGCACGCCGTGGCGGGCCATGCACCTTCGCCAGTCTCACGCAGCCTGAATGGCACACGCACCCCGCGGCTCGACCAGAACCAAGATGCTGGAGAGCGCCGCCCAGTTGCTGCGCGAACGGGGCGCCGCCGCAGTCACCGTCGACGAAGTGCTGGCGCGCAGTGGCGCGCCACGCGGATCGGTCTATCACCACTTTCCCGACGGCCGCAGCCAGATTCTGCGGGAGGCTTTGGAGTACGCGGGGCGGGAGATCACGGCCTCCATCGACGAGGCGGCCGGCGAGAGTGCCGCCGCCCTGTTGCGCCTGTTCGTGAAGTTCTGGGAACAGTGCCTGGTCGACAGCGACTACAACGCGGGCTGTCCCGTGCTCGCCGCCGCTGTCGGATCAGGTGAGGACGAACAGCAACTCACCGCGGTGGCCGCCGACATCTTCGGCCGTTGGCGCGAGGCATCGCGAGAGGCCTATCTCCGGGAGGGGTTCGAGCCGTCGGACGCCATCGCGCTGGCCGACACCACCATCTCGGCGATGGAGGGCGCGGTGGTTCTCTGCCGGTCGATCCGCAGCCTGGAACCGCTGCACGACGTCGCTGCGCAGATGGAGTTCCTGATCAAGGCCAAGGAATTCGTGGCCAAGTTCGGCGTTCCCGCACTCAGCGACTGAACCTCCAACGCGCACAGACGAAGTCGCCATTGACGCCCGATTCGACCAGGGTCCATTCCGAGCGCAGCGGCAACACCGGCGCACCGGCGCCCAAACTGCACGGCGCGTAGCTCACGATCATCTCGTCGACGAGCCCGGCGGCGACGAACTGTGCCGCGGCGTCGCCGCCGCCGACCACCCAGACGTCCGCATCGCCGGCGGCGCTGACAAGGTGCGGGTGAAGATCGGTGACCTCACCGCTGAACGCGATCACCGGGTGAGAAGGGGCGACGATCTGCGGCCGGCGGGTCAGCACCCAGGTGGGCTGGCTGTACATCCAGTCCCCGGGCTGATTGGTCAACAACCATTCGTAGGTCGACGAGCCCATCACCAGTGCGCCGACTGCGCTGCTGAACGCTTCGTAGCCGAACGGCCCGTGCGGGTCGATCGCGCGGGAGGTGAGCCAGTCGAGGCTGTCGTGGTCGTCGACGATGTAGCCGTCGAGGCTGGCGGCGGTGAAATACACGGTGGCCATACCTGCCCAGTATGGACGCGTGCTGGAATACCAAGGGTGACCACCTCCAGCACGCCCACCGGCACTCAGGACCCGGAGACTCCGGAAAGCGTCCTGACCCGGTTCGGCATCGAGACCCTGGAGGAGGATCTCACCACCTTCACCGTGGTGGCCTCGATGCCGGTCGGCGGCCTGCGCAATCCGTTCACCGGGGCGCCGACGCTCGGGCCGCTGGCGATCCTGGTCGACGAAGTGGCCGGCCTGACCAACTACCACCGGCGGGGCCAGGGGCAGTGGACGGTGTCCAGCGAGCTGACCGTCGAGATCAGCCCGGACGGCATCGACAGCATCCTGGCCGCGCCTGACGAGCCCGTCGTGGGCAGCGGCCGGCCGATCGGACCGCACGGCGCGACCCTGTTGGCGGTCTGCATGCTCACCCACCGCGGGACCACGATCGGCGTCGGCACCGTGCGAACGGTCGCCATCAGCGGCGGACCCGACGGTCCGGTCGCGCGGGGAGCCGACACCGTGGTGCGGACGGCTGACACCGCACTGACGGAGTTGATGTCGGCGCGCCCGTTGGCCGTCGAGCACGACACCTACCGGCTGCGCCAGCAACCCGACCCGATCATCAACAACCTGATCGGCATCGTGCACGGCGGCGTGAGCAGTGCCGGTCTGGAACTCGTCGCCGCCGCGGCGATCAATCACGGACGGGACGTGCCGCTGCGCACTGCGTCGATCCGGGTCAACTTCCTGCGGCCGTTCTTCGCCGGAACCGAATCTCGTTACGAGGGAACAACGTTGCGGATCGGTCGGAACTCGGCCATCGGCGAAGCACAGGCCGTCGGTGACGACGGCAAGGTGGCTGTGATCGCCCGCGTCACCGGGTACCGGTGAGCGGGATGACCGACGACTTCGCGGCGCTGTGCGCCAACGAGCCGGAACTGGCCGCAGCTGCGGGCCTCGGTGCGGGAGTTCCTGGCGTCCGACCGCGCCGAGTTCGGCTGGCACCCCACCGTGGACGCCTGGTTGTCCAGCTGGGACGAGCAGTTCAGCGCCCGCCTCGGCGATGCCGGCTTCCTGGGGTTGACCGTTCCCCGCGAATACGGCGGGCACGGTCTGGGCCATCTGCACCGCTATGTGGTGACCGAGGAACTGCTGGCCTGCGGCGCCCCGGTGGCCGCACACTGGATCGCCGACCGGCAGGTCGCACCCGGTCTGCTGGCCTACGGCTCCGAGGAACAACGACGGCGACTGCTGCCCAGGATCAGCGCCGGCCGGTACTTCTCCGCGATCGGGATGAGCGAGCCCCAGGCGGGTTCGGACCTGGCGGCCTCGACCGCGCGTGCCACCCGGACCGACGGCGGCTGGATGTTGTCGGGCACCAAAGTCTGGACCAGCGGTGCGCATCTGGCGCATCAGATCGTGGTGCTGGCCCGCACCAGCCCGGTGGACCCCGAGCGCAGGCATGCCGGCTTCAGCCAGTTCATCGTCCCGACCGACCTGCCGGGCATCACGATCAGCCCGATCGTGCTGATGTCCGGTGAGCACCACTTCAACGAGGTGACGTTCGACGAGGTGTTCATCGACGACACCAACGTGCTCGGAGAGATCGGGGCGGGCTGGCGGCAGGTCACCGCCGAGCTGTCCTTCGAGCGCAGTGGACCCGAACGCATCCTGACGACCGCGCCGTTGCTGACCGCGCTGGTGCGGGCGCTGGCCGCGCGTGACGACCTCGATGACCATGCCACCGCGGCCCTCGGTGATCTGATGGCCCGGCTGATCTCGCTGCGGCAGCTGTCGGTGTCGGTGGCGCGTGCGCTGGCCGACGGGCAGGCTCCGGTCAACGAGGCCGCGCTGGTCAAGGACCTGGGCACCCGCTTCGAGCAGGACTCGGTGGAGTTGGCCGCCGACCTGTACTCCTACGTGGCCGCCGATGCGCCGGGTCGGGCTGAGCTGGCCGCGCTGCTGGACGCCGCCAAGCTGCACTCACCGCTGTTCACCCTGCGCGGCGGAACCAACGAGGTGCTGCGTGGCGTGGTGGCCAGGGGAATGGGCCTCCGGTGATGAGCGCTTGCGCGAAGAGCGGTCGATCGTGAGCGCACTGTCCGGTGGGGTGTTCGGAACGTCGGCCGCCGTCGACGATCTGGCCGATCTGCGGCGTCTGGCCGAGGACATCGGCGAGCGGTCCTTCGACGAGCGCATCGGCCACCGCGATCTTCCCGACCATTTCGACTGGGCCGCGTGGCGCCACCTGCAGGACGCCGGGCTGACCCGCCTGACCAGTGACCCCGAATCCGGTGGCGGGCCAACCGAACTGGCGCTGGTGCTACGGGCGATGGCCCGGCACGCGGTGACGGTGCCGCTGGCCGAGACCGACGTGCTGGCCGGCTGGCTGGCCGCCAGAGCGGGTCTCGACGTCCCCGCATCCGGACCGTTGGCGGTGGCGATCGGCGACGCGCAGGACGCCCACGACGGCATGGTGTCCGCCGTCCCGTATGCGGGCAGTGCCGACGCCGTGGTGGTCGCGCTGTCCGACGGCGACCGGCTGCGGGTTGCCGTCGCCGATCCGGCGCGGCTGACCATCACCCCCGGACACAACCTGGGCGGCGAACCACGCGACACCGTCACCGTGGGGGTGCCCGCCGATGCGTTCGTCGTCCTCGAGGACGCCGCCGCCGAACTGGCCCGCCGCGGCGCCTGGGCACGTTGCGTCCAGGCGATCGGTGCGCTGGATGCCGCCGTCGAGTTCGCCGTGGCGCACACCCGGGAGCGGGAGCAGTTCGGCCGGCCGCTCAGTGCCTTCCAGGCGGTGCAGCACGCCCTGGCGTCGATGGCCGGGGAGGTCGAGCGCGCCCGGGCCGCCGCGGCATTGGCGGTCGCGGCCGCCACCGAACACGGCTTCGACAGCCCGCAGGCCGACTACGCCGTCACCGTCGCCAAGGTGGTGCTGGGCCGGGTGGCACCCGCCGTGGTCACCGCCGCACACCAGTTGCACGGGGCGATCGGCGTGACCATCGAGCACCGGTTGTGGCTGGTCACGATGCGGGCCCGCAGCTGGGTCGACGAGTTCGGCGACACCGCGCAGCACGCCCGCAGACTGGGCCGGCTGGCGCTGGCCGCCGCACGCACCGGCGACCCGTGGGACGTGGTTGTCGGCGACCTCGGCTAACTCAGCTGCCGGTCCAGTTGGGTGCGCGCTTCTCGGCGAAGGCGACCGCGCCTTCCCGGGCGTCCTTCGAGGTGAATACCGGCATCAGGATCTTGGCCTGTTGCTTCCACTGCTCCTCGGGGCTCCAGCCGCGGGCCTCGGTGATGATCCGCTTGGTGGCGGCCACCGCGAGCGGCCCGTTGGCGGTGATCCGCTCGGCCAGCTCGACGGCCGCCTCCAAGGCGTGACCGGGCTCGGCCAGCACGTTGACCAGGCCCAGCTCGTGGGCGCGCTCGGCAGGCAGGTTGTCGCCGGTCAACGCCAGCTCCATCGCGATCTGGTACGGGATGCGCTGCGGCAGGCGCAGCAGCCCGCCACCGCCGGCGACCAGCCCGCGTTTGACCTCGGGGATTCCGAACGCCGAGTTCCTGGCGGCGACGATCAGGTCGGTGGCCAGCGCCAGCTCCGTACCGCCGGCCAGTGCGTAGCCCTCGACGGCGGCGATCACCGGCTTGAGCGGTGGGCGCTCGGTGAATCCCAGACCGCGACCCTCGGCCACCACGTTCTCGCCGCGGGCGAAGGCCTTGAGATCCATGCCGGCACAGAAGGACCCGCCGGCGCCGGTCACGATGGCGACCGACAGCGCCGGGTCGTCGTCGAGCTTGTCCACGGCCGCGGCCAGACCGTTGCTGACGGCCGCATTGACGGCGTTCTTGGCCTCGGGACGGTTGATGGTGATGATCAGAATCCGGCCGCGCTGTTCGGTGAGGACGGCGGGTTCGGTCTTGCTGGCTTCTTCGCTCACGCCGTGATCGTAGCGACGCCGGTCGGAGCGCCGCGGGCAGCCCGGTACGATCAAAAACTAGAACACGTTTCAATTGGCTCCAGGGGGCAAAGTGAGCGCAACCGTGCCGGCTCGCACCGAGACCGCCAAATGGGATCCGCAGCTGGTCGAACGGACGATGGGTCTGCTGCGGCCGTTCCTGCGGCTGTACCACCGCAGCGAGGTCCGCGGCCTGGACACCTTCCCCGAGGGCGGCGCCCTGGTGGTGGGCAACCACTCCGGCGGACTGTTCCCGATGGACGTGCCGGTCTTCGCGCTCGGCTTCTACGACACGTTCGGCTATGACCGCCCGGTCTACACACTCAGCCACGACCTGCTGATGACCGGGCCCACCGCGGGCTACTTCATCCGCACCGGGTTCATCCGGGCCAGTCACGACAACGCCGACGAGGCACTGCGCTCCGGCGGGGTGGTGGTGGTCTTCCCCGGCGGCGACTACGACGTGTACCGCCCGACCTTCGCCGAGAACAGGATCGACTTCGACGGGCGCACCGGGTATGTCCGGGCCGCCCTCAACGCCGGTGTGCCGATCGTGCCGGTCGTGGGCATCGGCGGCCAGGAGAATCAGGTGTACCTGTCCCGGGGCACCTCGCTGGCCAAGCTGCTGCGGCTCGACAAGCTGCTGCGCACCAAGATCCTGCCGATCTCCATCGGCTTCCCGTTCGGTCTGAGCGCCGTCATCCCGGTCAACGTCCCGCTGCCGACCAAGATCGTCATGCAGGCTCTCGAACCGATCGACATCCCCGAGCGGTTCGGCCCGAATCCCGACGTCGACGAGGTCGACACCTACGTGCGGTCGGTGATGCAGCGGGCGCTCGACGAACTGGCCGCCGAGCGCCGCCTCCCGGTGATCGGCTGATGGATCCGCTCTCCCGGCTGCGTCGCGTCGGCGACGCGGTGACGACGCTGGCCCAGGCCGGCTTCCTCACCCCGATGCGCCCGGACCGGGCGTGGAAGATGATCGGCGCCGCCCGCACCGAAGGCCTCTCCATCGCAACGGGTTTCGCCACCGCGGCGCAACGGTATCCGGACCGTCCCGGCCTGATCGACGAACTGGGCACACTGACCTGGTCTGAGCTCGACGAGCGCTCCCACGCGCTGGCGGCGGCGCTGCAACAGCTGCCGGGCGGCGCCCCCGACGTCGTCGGCGTGATGTGCCGCAACCACCGCGGGTTCGTCGAGGCGCTGATCGCCGCCACCCGCATCGGCGCCGACGTGCTCCTGCTGAACACCTCGTTCGCGGGCCCGGCGCTCGCCGAGGTGGTCAACCGCGAGGGTGCCGGCGTCGTCATCTACGACGAGGAGTTCGCCGCCTCGGTCGACCGGGCGCTGGCCGACAAACCCGGCGCGCAGCGCATCCTGGCCTGGACCGAGAGCGACACCGCCGGGCTGCCGACTGTGGAAAGCCTGATCGCCACGCACGCCGGGCGGCACGCGACCAGAACCGGTCGGACCAGCCGCCTGATCCTGCTGACCTCGGGCACCACCGGAACACCCAAGGGCGCCAAGCACTCCGGGGGCGGCGCCGGCAATCTGGTGGCGATTCTGCAGCGCACCCCGTGGCGGATGGGTGAGACCACCGTCGTCGTCGCGCCGATGTTCCACGCCTGGGGTTTCTCGCAACTGGTGTTCGCCTCGGCGATGGCCTGCACGGTGGTCACCCGCCGCAAGTTCGACCCGGAAGCCACCCTGGCACTCGTCGACCGCTACCGCGCCACCGGGTTGTGCGTGGTACCGGTGATGTTCGACCGCATCATGGCTCTGCCCGACGAGGTGCGGCACCGATACAGTTGCCGCTCATTGCGTTTCGCCGCCTGCTCCGGATCGCGGATGCGCCCCGACGTCGTCACCGGGTTCATGGACGAGTTCGGCGACGTCATCTACAACAACTACAACGCCACCGAGGCGGGCATGATCGCCACCGCGACGCCGCCCGACCTGCGCGCCGCACCCGACACAGCCGGCAAGCCGGCCGTCGGCACCGAGATCCGGATCTACGACCAGGATTTCGCCGAGGTGCCCACCGGTGAGGTCGGCCGCATCTTCGTCAAGAACTCCACCCAGTTCGACGGATACACCTCATCTGGTTCGGAGGGCACCACCAAGGACTTTCACGACGGCTTCATGTCGTCGGGCGACCTGGGCCGCGTCGACTCCGCCGGGCGGCTGTTCGTGGTGGGCCGCGACGACGAGATGATCGTCTCGGGCGGGGAGAACGTCTACCCGATCGAGGTGGAGAAGACCCTGACGTCGCACCACGCGGTGGCGGAGGCCTCGGTGCTCGGCGTGGACGACGAGCAGTACGGCCAGCGGCTGGTGGCGTTCGTCGTACTCGCCGAGGGTGCGCAGGTGAGCCCCGACGACCTCAAGGCCCACGTCCGGGACAACCTGGCCAACTACAAGGTGCCGCGCGAGATCACCATCCTGCCCGAGTTGCCCCGCGGCAGCACTGGCAAGATCCTGCGCAATGAACTGCAGGCCCAGGTGAGGACCGATGGCTGAACTCGTGAAATGGCTGCGACGCCCGCGGCCGGTGCTGCGCGCCGCGCTCGAAGTGGTCAACGCCGCGAACGGCGTGCGGCCGCTGGGGCGCGAAGGCTACGTGACGCTGCCGGTGTTCGCGTTCGGCTGGCCCACCACCGAGGTGGCCCCGCTCTACCTCGGGGCATCGGTGCTCGACGCGGCGCGGCGCGGGCTGCGCGGCGACTTCGCCGGCCGCCGGGGCAAGTTCGCGCTCGGCCTCACCGGCCTGGCCTGGGGTCTGCTCGGCCTCATCATGTACCGCGACGCCCGGTCCTCGCCGCCGCTGGAAAGCGCACTGCGCGAGGCACTCGGTGACGACTACGCGTCGGTCACCGCGGTGGCGCAGGCCCGCCGCCGCCACGGCGGAGTGATCGCCACCGGCCTGACCCGGCGGCGCTACGTCGAGCGGACCAGCACCGTCCGGTACGGCCCGCACGGCCGGGCGAACCTCGCCGACATCTGGCGGCGCGACGACCTGCCACGCGACGGCCGCGCCCCCGTCGTCCTGCAGGTCCCCGGCGGCGCGTGGTCGATCGGTATGCATCGCCCACAGGGCTACCCGCTGATGAGCCACCTCGCCGAGCGCGGCTGGATCTGCGTCTCGATGGCCTATCGGGTCAGCCCGCGGCACACCTGGCCCGACCACATCGTCGACGTCAAACGGGCGCTGGCCTGGATCAAGGAGAACATCGCCCAGTACGGCGGCGACCCGGACTTCGTCGCCATCACCGGCGGCTCGGCGGGTGGCCACCTCGCCGCACTGGCGGCGCTGACCCCCGGCGATCCGCGGTACCAGCCGGGCTTCGAGGCCGCCGACACCTCTGTGGTGGCGGCCGTTCCCCTGTACGGCCGCTACGACTGGTTCACCACCGAGGGCGCCGGCCGCAAGGAGTTCATCGCGTTCCTGCAGAAGTTCGTCGTCAAGAAGCCGTTCGCCGCCAACCGGCAGGTCTACCTCGACGCGTCACCGATCACCCGGATCCGTCCCGATGCGCCACCGTTCTTCGTGCTGCACGGCACCGACGACTCGCTCATTCCGGTCATCGAGGGCCGGGAGTTCGTCGAGGCGTTGCGCGCCGTGTCCACCTCGACGGTGGCGTACGCGGAGATGCCGCACGCCCAGCACGCCTTCGACTTCTACGGCTCGCCGCGGGCGCATTACACCGCCGAGGCGGTGGAGCGGTTCCTGTCCTGGGTGCAGGCGAAGCGACAGCGAGACCCGGTTGCTAGCGAGCCTGCGCCATCGCTGACTCGATGACGGTGAGCTCAGCGGGAAGGCCTGCCGCGCAGCGAATCTCGACGAAGGCCGCGAGCATGGCCTCGGTGACCTCGTGCGGATCGTCCACGGTGGCGCCGTCGGAGAGCACCGAGATGTTGAGCTGGTCCACGTAGCTCCACACCGTGATGTTCAGGCCGCTGCCCGCGGTGAGCGGACCCACGGAGTAGATCTCGGTGACCAGCGCGCCACCGACCCGGCCGCGCTCGCGCGGGCCGGGCACGTTCGAGATCGGCAGGTTCATCACCTTGTTCTGCCCGTCCTTGTTCGACAGCCAACGGAACAGCGCCTCGGCCGGCGCCGGCGGCAGGTAGTTCGACCACCGGCTGATCAGTTCGGGCCCGACGAGCTGGTGGCCCTCCTTGGCCAGCACCGCGGCGTCGTGGGTCTTACGCACCCGCTCGATCGGGTCGGCGACCTCGACGGGCAGCGCGACCATCATCCCGGTGAAGTAGTTGCCCGACACCCGGTCCGGGTCGAAGTTGAAGCTCACCGGAACCGACGCCAGCAGCGGATGGCCGGCGGCGCCGTCATAGCGCAGCAGCAGCGTTCGCAGGGCGCCCGCCGCGGTGGCCAGCACCATGTCGTTGATCGTGACACCCAGGTGCTTGCTGGTCTGCTTGACATCGGAGAGGGCCAAAGTGGCTGTGGCGAATCGCCTTTCGGGTGTCAGCACGTGGTTGATGAAGCTCGGCGGCGGGGTGAACGGCATGGTCAGCTGCGGTGAGAGCTTGCGGGAACTGCGGCGCACCCGAGTCAGGCCGTCGGCGGTGTACTTGATCACCCCGGGGACCCGTCCGATCTGGCGCAGATGGTCGACGAACGCGGAGCGCACCAGCTGCCCCGACGTGGGAGCCGGGTCGGTCTCGTAGTCGTCGCGGTCGGCCTGCGGTCCGGACTGCAGATCCATGCCACGCGCCATCAGATTGCCGGAGGCCACCCCGTCGGCCAGGGCGTGATGGATCTTGCCGACCACCGCGATACGGCCGTTGGCCAGGCCGTCGACCAGATACATCTCCCACAGCGGGCGGCTGCGATCCAACGGGGTGCTGGCGATCTCGCCGATGGCCTCGTCGAGTTCACGCCGGCCGCCGGGAGCGGGCAGGTGCCAGGGCCGGATGTGGTAGCCCAGGTCGACGTCGCAGTTCTCCCGCCACATCGGATGGTGGAACTTGAACGGGATGTCGACGAGCTGGTAGCGGAACGGGTCGAGTTTGTAGAGCCGGCCCCGGATGACCTCACGGAACTCCTCGATGCCGAAGGCCCGCCCGCCGAGGTCCTGCAGTTCGATGACGGCCACCTTGAGGGTGTGCATGTGCACGTTGGGCGCCTCGCTGTACAGCAGCACAGCATCCCAGCCGCTCAGTCTCTTCACCGCTGCACCTCCCCGTCAGGGACCTTACAGTCGGGCGGTGCTCAGATGACCTCTTTGGCCGACATCCGGGTGCGGTCACGGTGAATCTGGTTGAGGAACAGCCCAATTGCGGTGGCCATCGACCCGGTGCGGGCACCGTCGATCATGTCGAATCCATGCCCGGCGCCCGGCAGTTCCACATAGCTGACCACCGAGCGGGACACCGAACGCAGACGCTCGACGAAGCTGCGGGCCTGCTCGACCGGGATCACCGTGTCGGCGGAGCCGTGCACCAGCAGGAACGGCGGTGCGCCCGGGTGCACCCGGGCGATCGGCGAGGCCTTGCGAAACACCTCGGAGTGGCGGTGCTGGCGCTTCTTGACCACGACCTTCTCCAGGAAGTCGACGAAGCGGGCGCGCTCGGCGGTGGAGCGGTCCTCCCAGTCGTAGCGGCCGTAGATGCCGACGACCGCGTCGACGGTGGTGTCCGATCCCTCGGGAAGGTGCTCGGCGAACTCAGGGTCGTCACCGGAGAGCCCGGCCAGCGCGGCGAGATGACCGCCGGCCGACGTTCCGGCCACCGCGATGAAGTCGCGGTCGCCGCCGAAGCGGTCGACGTTGGCCCGCGCCCAGGCGATCGCCTCTTTCACGTCGTGGATGTGGGTGGGCCAGCGGTGGTGCGGGGCGACCCGGTAGTCGATCGACAGGCACACCCAGCCCTGTGCGGCCAGGTGCGCCATCAGCGCGTAGCCCTGCAGCATCCGGCTGCCGTGCACCCAGGCGCCGCCCGGGAGGAACACCAGCACCGGCGCCGGCTCGGCCGGCAGGTGCTTGCGCCGCCACACATCGAGCACCTGCGCGGGGTGCTCGCCGTACCGCACACCCCCACGATGCAGATACTTGCGGTGCTCCAACGCTTTCCACACCGGCGGGGTGCGCTCCGGAGCCGGCCACTCGATCTCCAGGTCCTGCGGCGCGACAACACCGCGCAGCGCCGCGTCGGAGACGGCATGGGTGCAGTCCCGCTCGTTCCTGCGAATCTCGGCATTGCCGGGCGCGAACCACGACCGCGCGGCGGCGCCGAGGAAGTCCGGCAGGTGCCGGGAACCCCACACACTCATCGCGGTGGCCCCGCCGAGGGGTTCCAGATGCCGGCCGATCACCGGCAGCTGGGCGGAGGCGACGCTCATCGCGAGCATGTAGTCGGCGGGGCGGGCCTCCAGAAGCCAACGGGCGCGGGTCCACATCGTCGGCCCTGGGTACCGGGTTTCCGGTCGTGCCGTCATTGCGCGAGCGTACCCCCGGGGGCGACGTCGAAACGACAAACTCGGGGGAATGTCTACTGGCGGTGCGGGGTGGGTGTGAGCAGGGCATTCAGCCACCTCGCGCTGATCTGCTGACCTACACTCGGGGCGCCCACAGACCATCGGGAGGCGAGCATGACCGACGTGGCCGACGTCATCTACGTCAATGGCGAGATCATCACCGTCGACCCCGCCAACCCCTCCGGGGAGGCGCTCGCCGTGCGCGCGGGGCGGATCACCGCCGTCGGTGACCGCGACCGGGTGCTCGCCGCCGCACAGGGCCGCGATACCCGGATCGTCGATCTGGACGGCGCGGTCCTGGTGCCGGGGTTCATCGACCCGCACAGCCACTACATCAACTCGCTGACCGTCGCCAACCAGGTCAATGTGTTCGCCCCGCCCGCCGGGCCGGGCGCCGACGTCGCGGCGATCACCCTGGCGCTGAGGCAGTTTCACGAGTCTCATCCCGTCCCGCCCGGCGAGATGCTGGTCGCCTACGGCTACGACGACACCCTGATGCCCGGCGGACGCACCCTGCACAAGGAAGACCTCGACGCGGACTTCCCCGATATCCCGGTGCTGGTCGGGCACGTCTCGATGCACGGCGCGGTGCTCAACTCGGCGGCGATGCGCCGGTTCGACATCACCGCCGACACCGTGACGCCGCCCGGCGGGGTGATCGTGCGCAAGGACGGCTCCGACGAGCCCGACGGCCTGGTGATGGAGACGGCGTTCCTGCCGATCTTCGCGGCGATGCCGAAACCGACCACGGCGCAGGAGATCGAGTGGAGCAGGGCGGGGCAGCTGCTGTACGCCGCCGCCGGCATCACCACCGCCCACGAGGGCGCCTCGCACGCCGGTGACGTCGCCCTGATGCAGCGGGCCGCCGCCGGCGGGGCGACGCTGATCGATGTCGTCGCCTATCCGTTCATCCTGGACCTCGACGAAATCCTGGCGGCCAACCCGCCGGAGGCGCTTCGGCCGCTACGTCAACCGCCTCAAACTCGGCGGGGTCAAGGTGACGCTGGACGGATCGCCGCAGGGCCGGACCGCCTACTTCACCACCCCGTACAAGGTGGACGGTCCGGACGGGCAGAAGGACTGGTGCGGGGAGCTGCCGTTCTCGCAGGACACCGTGAACGGCTGGTTCAAGCAGATCTACGACCTCGGGCTGCCGCTGGACATCCACGCCAACGGCGACGCGGCCATCGACGTGGCGCTGAGGGCCCACGAGTTCGCCGCGGCGGAGGACCTCGCCAAACCGCGGCGCACCGTGATGGTGCATTCGCAGTTCGTCCGCCGCGACCAGCTCGCGCGCTACGTGGACTACAGCATCATCCCGTCGCTGTTCACCCAGCACACCTACTACTTCGGCGACGCGCACGTGCAGTTGCGCGGCAAAGAGCAGGCGGATTTCCTGTCCCCGATGCGGGCCGCGATCGACCTGGGGTTGCGGCCGACCAACCACACCGACTTCGTCGTCACCCCGCTGGACCAGCTGTTCGTGATGTGGACCGCGGTCAACCGGGTGTCCCGCAGCGGCGCGGTGATCGGCGCCGACCAGCGGGTCACGCCGCTGGAGGCGTTCGAGGCGATCACCATCAACGCCGCGCAGCAATACGGTGAGGATGCCCAGAAGGGCTCACTGGAGGTCGGCAAGGTCGCCGATCTCGTTGTGCTGGACGGTAATCCGCTGACAGTGCCACCGGCGGCCATCAAGGACATCACGGTGGTCGAGACGATCAAGGACGGGGCCACGATCTTCTCCGCGTAGCCAGGACCATACTGATCGTCGTGCCGAACACCGACATTCACCCCGAACTGCGCAGCGTCGCGCGTTTCGTCCCCCGCCGACTCATCTCGCGCTGGTCATTGCCGATGCTGCGCGGGCTGCACGCGCTGCAACGGCCGACCGCCGACGGTGTCGAGGTGCTGACGCTGCCCTCCGGCGTCGGGATCCGGCTGCACCGGCCGAAAGATGCCGGCGCCGGCCGGGGTCCCGCGCTGCTGTGGATTCACGGTGGGGGTTACGTGATGGGCAGCCCCGCGCAGGACGATATGCTGTGCCGCCGGTTCGCCGACACCCTCGGCATCACGGTGGCCGCGGTGAAATACCGGCTGGCGCCCGAACATCCCTACCCGGCATCACTGGAGGACTGCCACGCCGCGCTGGAGTGGCTGGCCGGCCTGCCCGCCGTCGACCCCGGACCGGATCGCCATCGGCGGGAGCAGTGCGGGCGGCGGCCTCGCCGCGGCGCTGGCCCTGCACGTCCGGGACCGGGGTGAGTTCAAACCGATGCTGCAGCTGCTGGTGTATCCCATGCTCGACGACCGCAGTGTGGGCACCCACCTCGACGACCTGGGGCACCGGCTGTGGAACGCCACCAGCAACCGGTTCGGCTGGCAGTCCTATCTGGGCGGCGCCGACCCGGAGGTGGCGGTACCCGCCCGGCGCACCGACCTCGCGGGTCTGCCGCCGGCCTGGCTCGGCGTCGGCACGCTCGACCTGTTCCACGACGAGGACCTCGACTACGCCGGGCGGTTGCAGGCCGCGGGGGTGCCCTGCGAGGTACACGTGACGCCCGGTGCGTTTCACGGTTTCGACGGGATCGCGCCGAAAGCATCCATCTCGCGGGCGTTCTTCGAGAGCCAGTGCGCAAGCCTGCGCCGGGCCATCACGGGAGCGGGGTGACCCGTGTCGGTAGCCCTCACCCCCGAGCAGGCCGACCTGCGCGAGGCCGTCGCCGACCTGCTGGAGAAGCACTCCCCGGAGACCGAAGTCCGCCGACTGATGGCCGGGGTGAGCGGATACGAACCCGCGGTCTGGAGTGAACTGGCGGCAATGGGTCTGCTCGGCCTGGTGATTCCGGAGACGTTCGGCGGCTCCGGGGCCGGTGCCGCCGAACTGGCCGTGGTCTGCGAGCAGATGGGCCGGGTGTTGCTGTGCGCGCCGTATCTGTCGACCGCGGTTCTGAGCGCGAACCTGCTTCTGGCATCAGGTGATGCGGCCGAGCAGACCGACGTGCTGCCGCGGATCGCCGCGGGCGGGCTGATCACCAGCGTGGCGTTCGCCGAGCCCGGATCCGCGCGGCCCGCCGAGGTCCCGCTGACCGTCGCAGCCCGCGGCGCCGACGGCTGGCGGCTAACCGGTACCAAGACCTATGTCCTCGACGCAGTGGCCGCCCAGCGGTTCTACGTGCACGCCCGCACCGAGTCGGGCACCGCGATCTTCGCCGTCGAGCCTGACGCGCCGGGCCTGGAGATCACCACGTCGAGCACCGTCGACCAGACCCGTAAACAGGGCACGCTGACCCTGGCCGACACCCCGGCGCGGCTGATCGGCTCGGCCGACGGCGGTGGATCCGCACTGTCCGAGACGCTCGACCGCGCCGCGGTGGCACTGCTCGCCGAGCAGTCCGGCGGCGCGATGCACACGATGCGGATGGCGGCCCACTACGCCAGGACGCGGTTTCAGTTCGGCCGCGCGATCGGCAGCTTCCAGGCCGTCAAGCACATGTGCGCCGACATGTTGTTGGAGGCCGAGTCGACGGTATCGGCGGCGCGTCACGTCGCCGCCGCGTTCGATGCCGACTCACCAGACCGCTACGCCGATCTGGCTCTGGCACAGGCATATTGCTCGGAGGCGTTCGTCTTCGTCGCCGCCACCAACATCCAGGTGCACGGCGGGATCGGCTTCACCTGGGAGCATCCCGCGCACCTGTACCTGCGGCGGGCGCGCACCGATGCCCAGATCTTCGGCGACCCGGCCTGGCACCGAGAACGCTATCTGCGACTGCGTGAGGCGCGAGGAGGGCAAGCGTGACCGACGACGATGTGCGCGCCGAAGTACGGCAGTGGCTGGCACAGCACTGGGAGCCCGGCGTGGATCGGGGGCGCTGGTCGGATTTGGTGTTCGAGGCCGGCTGGGCGGTTCCCAGCTGGGAGCCGCAGTGGTGGGGCCGCGGACTGACCGATGCCCAATCACGGATCGTGGCAGCAGAATTCGCGGCAGTCGGCGCGCCGGGCACCGGGCACGACCGGGCCAACCTGTTCGCCTGCACCCTGCACGACCTGGGTACCGACGAGCAGAAACACCGGCTGATCCCGCCGTCGATTCGCGGCGAGTCGAAGTGGTGCCTGCTCTACTCCGAGCCGGGCGCCGGGTCGGACCTGGCGGGGCTGCGCACCCGGGCCGACCGCGACGGCTCCGGGTCGGGGGACTGGATCGTCAACGGGCAGAAGGTCTGGACGTCGTTCGCCAAGTCCGCCGACTATGGACTGCTGGTGGCGCGCACCGACTGGGATGTGCCCAAACACAAGGGCATCAGCTTCTTCATGTTCCCGATGCGCCAGCCCGGCGTCGAGATCCGGCCGATTCACCAGATCACCGGCGAGTCGGAGTTCAACGAGGTGTTCATCACCGATGCCGTAGTGCCGCAGCACAACCTGGTCGGCGAACCGGGCGGTGGCTGGACGGTCCTACAACTCGCTCTGGCCTACGAACGGCGGCTGATGGGCGACCTCGCGCGCACCTCCCGTTCGGCACGCAAGCCGCAGGCCGACTCCGACAGCCTGATCGGGATGGCCCGGCAGGCCGGCACTCTGGGCGACGCGCACATCCGGCAGGAGATCGCTCGGGTCGAGGGGTACGCGGCGGTGAACCGGTGGAACACCCAGCGGGCCAAGGCGACGACGGACCGGGCCGAGGCCGCCACCCTGATGGCCCTGGGCAAGATCGCGATGTCGCGCATCCTGCACGAGACCGCGCGGGTGCAGACCGAGATCGTCGGCCCGGAGTCGATGCTCACCGGGCCCGACAACTCCGTCGGGGACGCGGTGACGTTCCGCACCCTGAACGCCTACTTCACCTCCATCGGCGGCGGAACCGATCAGATTCAGCGCAACATCGTCGGCGAGCGGGTCTTGGGACTGCCGAAAGAGCCGGAGCCCTACCGCAACACCCCGTTCCGGGACCTTCCCACTAGTTGAAACGTCGTTTGGGCGGCTGCGCTGGGCGGTATCGTGTCACCGCATGGTTCGGTTGGAGCGCATGTCAGCGGACAACTTCGAGACATGGCAGCCGCGGATGTGGCGGAATTACCGGGACAGTTTGGTCAAGGTCGGCGTCTCGGCGGCCGAAGCAGAAGCCAGGGCAGCGGCCATGCGCGCGGTGTTGGTGCCGGACGGCGAGTTGCCCGCGGGCCACCACGCACTGAGCGTCATCGACGACGGACCGGTCATCGGTTCCATCTGGCTGGCCGAACGGACACCTGGCGACTGGTACATCTACGACCTCGACATCGACCGGGAGCACCGTGGAAAGGGCCACGGACGCGCCACGGTGCTGGCAGCGGAGCGATTCGCCCGTGCGCGAGGAGCGGAGAAGATCGAGTGCAATGTGTTCAGTTTCAACGAGCGGAGCCAGAACCTCTTCCGCTCGCTCGGATACCGCGTCGCAGCGATGACCATGGCCAAACCGCTGAGCTAGTTGACTACCGGCTGCAACTCGCCGGCGACGACGGTGGCCGCCACCAAGGCGGAGTCGAGTCGCGCCAGCACCTCGGCCGGCGGGGCGGACAACACACAGAAGTCACCGGGCTGTCCCGGCGCGATGATGCGCGGCACGTCCGGCTGCTCCGCGCTGCCGGAGAACATCGCCAAAGCCGTTTCCGCCGAGACGCATTCACCCGGATTGAGGACGGCCCCACTCGGCGTCCGGCGGTACACCGCGGCACGCATCGCGGCCCAGGGGTCGGCGCCACCGAACGGTAGGTCCGTCGACAGAGCCACCCGCACACCGGCGTCCAGCAGTGTCGCCAGCCGCCACAGCGCGGGCAGATCAGCCGGGGCGACGTCGACGAGGTAGTCGTCGCCGCGTTCGGCGACGAAGTTCGGCTGCGTCACGACGAGAACCCCCAGCGCGACGAGTTCGGCCACACTGTCGGCCGGCACGACCGCGGCATGCTCGATGCGGTCGTCGGGATGAGTACCCGCTGCGCGCCACGCCGCGAGAGTGACCACCAGCTGACTTGCGGTCACACAATGCACGGCGACACCGGTCCCTGCACTGTGTCTTTCGGTGATCCAGCCGGCGAGCTCGTCGAGGTCGAGCTTGTCGTCGTGCAGGATCCGCTTGCCCGGCGCCAGCCAGTGCACATGCTGACTCAGCTCGCCGTGGCGTCGCGCATCGGCCAACGTCACGATCCCCTCGGCCCCGAGATCCGGTGTCGCATCGGTGACAGCGGTGACCCCGTATCCGGTCAGCCGGCGGCTCAGCTCGACCAATGCGGTCTCCCGGCGTGCCACGGCCTCCGCCCACGACTCGTAACTGCGCACGCGGCCGTCGGGATGATCCGGCAGTCCGACCGCCCTCAGACCGGCCGAGTTCAGCATCCACAGCACGCCACTGCGGTGCTGAACCCGCACCGGCACAGCGGAAGTCAGAGTGTCCAGCACCGCGCGATCCAGCGTTCCCGCCACCGACTCGTGGTAGCCGACCGCACGAATCCAGCCATCGGTACCCACCGGCGCATCCGCCAGTACCCGGGCCAGGTCGGCCCGGCTGTGCACGTGAGCGGGACCGACCTGGACCGAATCCAGTGCCGCGGCGGCGGCCCGCAGGTGCACGTGGTGGTCGTGCAGGCCGGGTATGACGGTGGCCCCGGCGGCGTCGAACACCGACTCGCCCGGGTGCGGCGGCAGTACCGGCGCCACATCGTCGATCAGCACCCCGGCGCGGATGTCGACGGTCTGACCGTTGAGCAGGGTGGCGCGCCGGATCAGCATGAGACGGACCGTCGCCGGGCGATCACGTCGATGACCGCTGCGGTGTCGGCGCCGAGTGCGGCGGCCGGTCCAGCTGGCGGCGGTGGTTGGGGCGGCCGGGCCTGGCGCCCGGTGTGCGACGGCCCGATCGGCAGCTCCGCATAGGTCGCGGCCACCGCGGCCATCGACACCTCGATGAGTTCACCACCGCCGCGGCGCAGTGAATCTGCCACCGCCAGAGTCGATTCCAGACCGGTCAACGGGTCGGCGACCGCGTCGCCACAGAACACCGGTCCGGTGGCACTGCGCCCGACCAGCGCGCCTGCCACCGCCGCGTCATCGCCGAACGCCACCCGCGATGACGGCCCGCTGTGGCCGCACACCCGAAGCCACACCCGGCCCGGTGGGCCGGCCAGGTCACCGGGACTCAACCCGCGGCGGCCGAGGGCGGCGGGCCGCGAGCCCTCGATGACGACGTCGGCGACGTTCAGCAGATCCCGCAGCAGGTCACGGTCATTGTCGAAATCGATCGCGCAGGAGAGCTTTCCGTGATTGACCCAGTCGAAGAACGCCGGTTCGCCGGCCCGGGTGCCGTCGGGCCGCGACGGACTCTCCACCTTCACGACGGTGGCGCCGGCAGCGGCCAGGATCTGCCCGCACAACGGCCCCGCCCACATGGAGGACAGGTCGGCCACCAGCAGATCCGTCATCGGCCGCGGCGTCGTACGGCGCCCCAGCACGGTCAGCCGGGGCGGCTCGGCGGCCGTCTCACCCAGTGCGGCGACGGGCAGGTCGAGTAGCGCTGCCCGCTCGACGACGTCGGCGCCGGTGAGCCCGGCGGCCCAGGTGGTGACCAACGGCCACGGGTCGCCAGCATCGGCGTCGGTGTGCACCAGCGCGGGCACGGTGTCGATGTCGTCGGCGCGGGACAGGGTCAGGGCGCACCAGCCGTCGCGGGTCGGCAGTAGTCGGGTAGCACCGCCCGCCGAGATCCGGCCGTGCCGGCGCAACCCGGCCAGCCCGGCCCGGCCCGTCAGGGCGACTGCCGCATCGACACGCACGCCGAGGCGTTCGGCGATGGCCGCTGCCACGGCGTCAGCCCGGCCGAGCACACCCGCGCGGGAGAAGTCGGGCGGGCCGTCCGGCAGGCCGGTCAGCCAGGCCAGCCCACTGCGGCCCCACGCGACAGCCATGTCGTCCACCCGACCATTGTCGCCCCTCTAGAAGTGCAGCGCGGTGAACCGCCAATCAAGGACCTCGCGGTCGGCGCCGTCGTCGGCCACGGCGTAGACCACCGACCGCAGGGTCAACACGCCACCACGGTCACCGGGCAGCGGATCGGCCGCTTCGATGTGCAGGTCGCTGTAGAGCGTGTCGCCCTCGTGCACCGGGCCGGTGTGATCGCACGAGTGCCAGCCCAGCACGGTGGCCAGGTTGGGCAGCAGCGTGCCGGCCTGGGCGAGCGCCAGACCGATGGTATGTCCGCCGTACACCAGCCGCTGACCGCCGACACGCGAATCATGGTGAGTGGCGGCGATATTGAGCGTCAGCCGGGCCAGCTCGGGTGCCGAACTCACGACGTCGCCGGTGCTTCGCAACACTGAGCCGGCCATGTCGGGGTAGAAGTGCGGGCCGGGCACCCGCTGTCGGAAGGCGTCGGCCGCCCAGTCGGCGGTGGGGTCGGGCGCCGCCGCCAGATCGGCGCCGATCGAGGACAGGTCGTCGGCTTGGCCGGTGTCAGGGGCACCGGGACTGAGCGGCAACATGGCGCAGCGATAGAAGTCGAGCACCAGACGGCCGATCTGATCGATCGTGGTCATCCGCATCGCCGCCATGCCGGTGGGCGCCCGCCCCGGCTTGGCGCTGTTCTGGCGCAATCCGACCACCTCGGTGCGGGTGAACAGGGTGTCGCCGATGACGGGGAACCGGTAGAACGTCAGTCCGCGATAGAAGAGGTTGGCCTTGACCCGCTGGGTGGCCAGTGTGGTCTGGCCGATGGCCACATCGCAGACCAGGGCCGGATGGGCCAGTGGCGCGTTCGCTCCCACCACGGCGTGGGCGAGTTCGGCGTCGAGCGACAGCCGCATCCGGTCACCGACGATGGCCTGGTGGCTTGCTGCTGCTCCGGAGGTCAATGTCATCGACGGCGCCCAGTCGAAGACCTGTCCGACGACCAAGTCGTCGAAGTAGGGTCCGCCCGCTTCGCCTGCGCCGATATGGCCATACAACGTCACAGTCGAACATGATCGCAGTTCGCTCCCGCGGCTATGCGACTATGGCCGCATATCGGCCGACTTCTGGAGCAAGGTGAGCACAGCACTCAACGACGAAGAAACCATGCTGGTGCAGACGGTTCGGGCGTTCGTCGAGCGTGAGGTCAAGCCAACCGTCCGCGACGTCGAGCACGCCAACACCTACCCCGAGGCGTGGATCGAGCAGATGAAGCGCATCGGCATCTTCGGGCTGGCGATCAGCGAGGATCTACGGCGGCTCACCGGTGTCGATGCCGTGCTACGTCGAGGTCACCCAGGAGTTGGCGCGGGGCTGGATGAGCCTGGCCGGTGCGATGGGCGGGCACACGGTGGTCGCCAAGCTGTTGGACACTTTCGGCACCGAGGAGCAGAAACGGACCTACCTGCCGCGAATGGCCACCGGTGAGGTCCGCGCGACGATGGCCCTGACCGAACCCGGCGGCGGTTCGGATCTGCAGAACATGACCACGGTGGCGCGCAGCGACGGCGACGACCTGGTGATCAACGGCGCCAAGACGTGGATCACCAACGCCCGCCGCTCGGGTCTGATCGCCCTGTTGTGCAAGACCGATCCACAGGCCACGCCGCGGCACCAAGGCATCTCGGTGGTGCTCGTCGAGACACGCGCCGGGGCTGACGGTGTCGCGGGACCTGCCCAAGCTCGGCTACAAGGGCGTCGAGTCCTGCGAATTGTCCTTCGACGACTGCCGGGTGCCGGCCTCGGCCATCCTGGGTGGCGTGCCGGGCAAGGGCTTCGGTCAGATGATGAAGGGCCTGGAGACCGGCCGGATCCAGGTGGCCGCGCGCGCGCTCGGCGTCGGCACCGCTGCGCTAGAGGACGCGCTGGCCTACGCCCAGGACCGGGAGAGCTTCGGCCAGCCGATCTGGAAGCACCAGTCCGTCGGAAACTACCTGGCCGACATGGCCACCAAGCTGACCGCGGCCCGCCAGCTCACGCTCTATGCCGCCGAGCGCTACGACAGCGGTGAGCGCTGTGACATGGAGGCCGGGATGGCCAAGCTGTTCGCCTCGGAGGCGGCCATGGAGATCGCGCTGAACGCGGTGCGCATCCACGGCGGCTACGGCTACTCCACCGAATACGACGTCGAACGCTACTTCCGTGACGCCCCGCTGATGATCGTCGGCGAGGGCACCAACGAGATCCAGCGCAACGTCATCGCCGCACAACTGGTCGCCCGCGGCGGCATCTAAGCGCTGACTTCGGCGTGTTCGCGTGCGCTGAGCGCACGGCAGCACGCCGAAGTTACGTGATCGCGTCGATCAGACCCCACCCCAGCGCGGTGGCTGGGTCGACGGTGCGGCCGGACAGCACCAGATAGGCGGTCCGCCAGCGCCCGATCCGCCGGGTGATGCTCACCGTGCCGCCGGCTCCCGGGATCAGACCCAGCGCCAGCTCGGGCAGCCCCAGCACGGCGTCGTCCCGGCAGCGCACCCACCCGCAGAAGGCGGCCATCTCCAGTCCGCTGCCCAGCACCTGGCCGTGGATCTCGGCGCGGCAGCGGGCCCCAGCCGACGGTCAGCTCGTCGAGCGCCAGTGCCGGGCTGTGGCGGGTACGGGCGAGGTGGGCACTGGCGGGATCGGTGAAGGTGCCGAACTCGGCCAGATCGCCACCGCTGCAGAAGGACGGGCCGTTGCCGGCGAGCACGACGTCGGTGACGACGTCGAGCCGCGACCGTCAGCGCCTCCAGCAGCGCGGCCCGCGCGTCGGTACCGAACGCGTTGTGGCGCTGCGGACGGTTGAACCGGATCCGCAGCGTGTCGCCGTCGCGTTCGGCCTGCACGGGTTCGGCGATGCCGGGATCGTGGCCGGGCCGCGCTCGGCGAGCCAGCGGCGAACTCCGGCCGGACTGCAGCGTCGAGTAGGCCAGTGACTCGGTGATGACCCGGCCACGGCGGGCCGCCGGGTCGACGGCGCGCAGCACGTCATCGCACACGGCGCTGGCGTGCGGCCAGCTGACCGCAGCGCGTCGGTCAGCTCGGCCAGGAGTGCCGGGCACCGACTCCACCGCGACCGTCTGCGGTCGCCCGCTCGGTGGCGGTCAGCGCGGTGCCTCGTCAAGCCAGTATTCGGCCTCCGGGTCGACGGCGGACCCGACGCGCGACGACGCCGACGGACGGGTCACCCGGCGGCGGGTCCGAGAGGTCGACGACGCGCGACGTTGGCGTCCGGTCAGCTCAGCGCGAGTACCTGGCGATCAGCTCCTGCTTGTAGAGCTTGCCGGTGTCGGTGCGGGGCAGCTGCGCCTCGAAGGAGATCGACCGCGGACACTTGTAGTGCGCCAACCGGTCCCGCAACCAGCCCAGCAGCTCCTCCGCGAACTCGTCGCTGGCGTCGGCGGGGTCGACGGTCTGCACGACGCCCTTGACGCTCTGGCCCATCTCGTCGTCGGGAATCCCGAACACCGCGGCGTCCATCACCTTCGGGTGCGTGACGAGCATGTTCTCGGCTTCCTGCGGATAGATGTTCACCCCGCCGGAGATGATCATGTGGTGGCGGCGGTCGGTGAGGTAGAGGTAGCCCTCCTCGTCGAGATAGCCGATGTCGCCGACCGTCTTCCATCCGTGCGAGTCCCGTGAGGCGGCGGTCTTTTCCGGGTCGTTGAGGTACTCGAAGTCGACGCCGCTCTCGAAGTAGATCTCGCCCGGCTGCCCCGCCGGTAGCTCGTTGCCCTCCTCGTCGAGGATGTGCAGGTTGCCCACCATGGGTTTGCCGACCGACCCGGGGTGCAGTCAACCACTCCTCGGCGCTGATCAACGTCGAACCGATGGCCTCCGAGGAGGCGTAGTACTCGTCGACGATCGGCCCCCACCAGTCGATGATCTGCTTCTTGATCTCCACCGGACACGGCGCCGCCGCGTGCATGACGCGTTGCAGGCTGGACATGTCGTACGAATTGCGCACCGATTCAGGGAGTTTCAGCATCCTGGTGAACATCACCGGGACGAACTGCCCGTGGGTCACCTGGTGGCGCTGGATCGCGTCGAGTGTCCCTTCGGCGTCGAACTTCTCCATGACCACGACGGGGATGCCGGCGGCCTGCATCGTCAGCGACCACACCGAGGGCGCGGTGTGGTAGAGCGGGGCCGGACTGAGATAGACGCCGTCGGGGTTCATCCAGAAACTGACCAGCATCGTCATCAGGCCGGGCGCCTCCGACGGGGGCAGGTGCGGCAGTTCGCGCTTGATGCCCTTGGCCGTCCGGTGGTGCCCGATGAGTACTGCAGCAGATCGCCTTCGATCTCGTCGTCGATCGGGGTATCGGGTTGGCCGGCAACGCATTCCGGGTAACGCAGCCACCCGTCGAGGTGGTCGTCCGTCGGCGGTGATGAGCAGACCGGGCAGTCCGTTGGGTAGGTGCTCACCGAGCTCTTCCAGAACGGGCCGCAACGCGGCGGATCCGACGATCGCCTTGGCCGCGCTGTTGTCGATGATGTAGGCCGCTTCGGCCGCCGTGAGATGGGTGTTGATCGGGACGTAGTACAGCCCGCTGCGGCGTGCCGCCCACATCACCGTGTGGAAGTGCTCGTTGTTCTCCATGAGCATCGCCACCGCGTCGCCCTCGCGCAGTCCGGACTGCCGGAACAGGTGCGCCAACTGGTTCGCGCGCGCCTCCATCTCCCCGAACGTGACGACTTTTCCCGACGGGTAGAGGATCACGGCGGGTTTGTCGGGGGTGGCCTGCGCATGCTCGCGGATCTGCATGCGGTGAACTTTACGACAGAGACAGTTGACGGGTGTCAACTAGGTCGACGCGGTGGCCACCCGGCTCAGTCGCTGCGCCGCGCCCAGGCGACCACGTAGATCACCATCGCCGCCACCAGGGCGATCAGCACCCACAACACGAGGGCCTCGTCGATCCACGATCCCGGCGGTGGATCGCCGGGGAGCAGGTTCCGGATCGGGACGACGGCGAACAGCATCGCGGCGAACCAGGTGGAGAACGGCGGCTGGAACTTCTTCTTGCCCAGCACCATCTCGATCGCGGCGTACAGCGCCAGTGCCGGAAGTGTCAGCAGGATCAGACAGATCCCGAAGATCAGCGCCAGCGGCCCGCGCGATCGGGAGAACTCGATCGTGAGGTTGTCGTCGAGATGACCGGCGTGCGGCGTCGGAGCGCTGTGCTGGCTGTGGATGTCCCAGCCGTAGAGCGACCCCGACACCTCGACCCGCGCCGGCACGAATCGGCGAGAGTCACCGGAGCCGACCAGAACGTCGGCGCCGATCGCCTTGGTCATGAAGGTGTCGAAGGGCCATCGATCCGCGTCCCCGGTCGCCAGCATCGACGTCTTCGCCACCTTGGGAGCCTGGCCTTGCGGGTAGGAGAGCTCCCCGAACTCGGTGCAGGGGCACAGGCGCACCGCCATGTCGGTGTTCAGCGCCCCGAACTGATCCAGCAGGCTCTTGTCGGGTATCACCAGCACGTCGACGTCCACGCTGTTGTCGAGTGGGTGAATCGCCGTCAGCTCCAGCACGACGACGGTTTCCGGCCGAGCCTGCAGATTGCCCGCCTCCACGACATGGGCGGAACTGTCCAGCCAGAAGTAGCCCACCACCGAACCGATGTAGATCGCGAGGATCGCGACCACCGTCGCGACCCGACGCGGCCACTTGTACCGCTTCTCGGGCGCGCTGATCGGCGGCGCATCTGCGGTCGGGACCCCCACGCCGGGATGTTAACCGGAATCGGATCGCGGGGAGGGCGGCTTCGTCGCCAGCGGTGTCGGGCAGTGGTGTCGGGACTAGGCCAGGCCGACGATCCCGTTCACCAGTCCGTAGTAGCCGGTGACCACCTTGAGCGCGCCCGAGTCCAGCGCTCCCTTGAGCTCGTGGGATGCCATGATCTGGTTGCGGGACTGCTCGGCGTTGGCCCGGATGGTGTTCTCCAGCAGATCGCCCGGCTTGGTCTCGGCGATGGCGACGGCCGGCGTGATGGCAGTGATCAACGACTCCACCGCACCGTGCGGCTGCTCGAATGGCGGCTGCAACGCCTCCAGCGTCGCCGACACCGCTCCGCAGTTCGAGTGCCCGAGTACCACGATCAACGGTGTGCCGAGGTGACCGACCGCGTACTCGATGCTGCCGAGCCCCACCGCGTCGACGACGTTGCCCGCCACCCGCACGACGAACAGATCGCCCAACCCCTGGTCGAAGATCACCTCGGGCGGCAGCCGGGAGTCCGAGCAACTCAGCACGACGGCGAAGGGCCGCTGGGCTTCGGACACCCTCATCCGGGTCTCCGGTCCCTGGTCGGGGTGCGTCATCCGGGCGGTCGCGAAGCGCTGGTTGCCCTGCTGTAACGCCTCCAGCGCGGCTGCCGCCTCGGAGATCTGCGGCCTGGACGTCTCGGTCGCGATGGGTATCCCGGCCGGCACCGTCACCGTCGTGATCGAACCGGTTTGCGTGCTGGACCCGCAGGCGGCGAGCGCCGCTGCCGCCGTCGTACCGGCGACTCCGAACCATGCGCGCCTCGTCAACATGTCTTTCACCCGTGGCACCTTTCAGCACTGACCCCGCGCGAAGACTAGCGCGATCGTTCTCCCACGTGGCCGTGAAACCCGGGCAGCGGCGGCGTCACCGTCCTACGATGAGACGGCCAAATACAGGGAGTGGGGGGTGCTCCATGCGGTTGCGGCCGGGACGAGTTGAACGTCGATGACCGCTGTCGAGGTACCCGCAAACGCCCCCTCCGGGGTAGTCACGTTCCTGTTCACCGATATCGAGGGGTCGACCCGGCGGTGGGAGGCCGATCCCGACGCGATGCGGACAGCACTGGCAGGCCATGACCATATTCTTCGCGAGGCCGTTGCTGCGCACGGTGGTTGGTTGTTCAAACACACCGGCGACGGGGTGTGCGCGGCATTCTCATCTCCCACGGCCGCGGTTGATGCTGCGGTAACGGCACAGCGAGTTCTCGAACTGCCGGTCCGGATGGGCGTCGCTACCGGAGAAGCCGAATTGCGCAGCGACGACTATTTCGGCGCGGTGCTCAATCGCACCGCCCGGGTGATGGCAGCCGGCCACGGCGGCCAGATCCTGATCGAAGGCACCACCGCCAGTCTGCTGAATGGGATTGACCTGATGCCGTTGGGGCCGAAGCGCTTACGTGACCTCGTCAGCGCCATCGAACTGTTCCAAGTCCGGGCGCCCGGGTTGGCTACCGATTTTCCACCACTGAAGACCCTTGACGTCACACGAGGAAACTTGCGGCCGGCACCAACGAGTTTCATCGGGCGCGAAGGCGAACTCACTGAAGTTATAGCGGCGGTGAGCGAGCACCGGTTGGTGACCTTGACCGGCGTGGGCGGCGTGGGCAAGACCCGGCTTGCGGTACAGGCAGCTGCGGGCGTGGCGGAGAAGTTCATGGACGGGGTGTGGCTTGTCGAGCTTGCCGCACTCGGCGACCCTTCGGCGGTCCCCGAGGCTGTCGCCGCCACGCTCGGGATCACCCAACAGCCGGGCAACAGCGTCACGGAGAGCATTGCCGAGGCGTTGGAAGGCCGCTCACGGCTGCTCATATTCGACAACTGCGAACACGTCCTGGACGCAGCTGCCGAGTTGATCGAGGCGATACTTGCCGGCTCGCGCTCCTTACGGATCCTCGCCACGAGCCGTGAAGGTCTGCGGGTCGCAGACGAACAACTCTGGCCGGTGCCGCCCCTGGACGTGCGTGATGGCATCGAATCAGCGGCTGCGGCGTTGTTCGTGCAACGCGCGGTGGCGGTGGCGCCAGGCACGCCGCTGGCAGGAGCCGATGAAGAAGCTGCGATTGTAGAAATCTGCAACCGCCTCGACGGCATCCCGTTAGCGATTGAGTTGGCCGCCTCACGCATGCTGTCGATGACGGCCGTCGAGGTCCGCGATCGTCTCGATGATCGGTTCCAGCTGTTGGTCGGAACGCGCCGGGGACTCGAGCGCCATCAAACTCTGCGTCATGCGGTGCAGTGGTCGTATGACCTACTCGACGACGCCGAGCAGAGGCTGCTGAATCGGTGCTCAGTGTTCGCGGGCGGATTCGATGTTTCTGGCGCCCACGCGGTGGCCGGCGCCGCCAGTGAGCTGGCCACCCTCAACGTGCTGGATTCTTTGGTACGCAAGTCTCTCGTCGTCGCCGACCGAGCGTCGGGGCGGACCCGATACGCAATGTTGGAGACCATCCGTCAGTTCGGCGAAGAACAATTGGCACAAACGCATTCAGGCCATGAAGTCCGGGCCGCTCACGCCAGGTACTTCGCCGGTCATGAAGCCGACGTGATGAGCATGTGGGACAGTCCGCTGCAACGCGAGGCATACGCGTGGTTCACCCTCGAACTACCCAATCTGCGAGCCGCATTCCGCTGGGCACTCGGAAGCGGTGACCTCGATGCCGCCATTTCGATCGCGATATTCGGGTATCTCGGAGACAAGGTCGGGCATCTCGAATCAGCCGCCTGGGCGGAGGAACTCATTGAACCTGCGAAGGCAGCTGGGCATCGGCGCCTGCCACAGATCTACGTGACAGCTGCCGTATGTTATGCGGCCGGCCGCATCGATACCTTCGGAAGGTATGCACAGGCGAGTGAAGCTGCCACCGAAAGCGGCTGCTTCGATCCGATTCCGGACTACTGCGAAGCGGACATCGCCAGCGGATATATCACGATGGGTGAACCCGAGCTTTGTGTCGAACTCTGCCGCAACCTCATTGCACGCCGCCCAGGACCACACCACTACGCGAAAGGCTGCCTGACAATAGCCCTGACGCTCGGCGGTGCGGTCGAAGAAGCGGTTGCCACCTCCAGGGACTTCCTCACCACCGCTGATGCTGAGTCCCGCATTGGCAATCCCGGGTTGGCGTGCCTGTTGCTGTTCGCATACGGCTATGCCCACCGCGACG
The DNA here is from genome assembly GCA_963753095.1 of uncultured Actinomycetota bacterium. GTDB lineage: Bacteria > Actinomycetota > Actinomycetes > Mycobacteriales > Mycobacteriaceae > Mycobacterium. The sequence continues at coordinate 492,617 of CAVWBC010000004.1, read as the reverse complement.
CTCATCCCGACTCGGCCTACCAAGCGCTTGAGAAGGGCCTGCTGCTCGCTCGACACAGCAATAACCGCAGCCTCGAGGCGGGCCTTCTCATTTCCCTGTCCAGGCTGTCCGCTGCCCAGGAGGACCCCTCGCAGGCCTTTGACTTCCTAGCTCAGGGGATTCGCCACTACCACGACTCCGGCGGCTTCTTACTGATGATGGGCGCTTTCGCGATCCTGGCAACGCTGCTGAGCAGGCTCGGATGCCTAGAGCCTGCCGTCGTCATCGGTCACTTCGCGGACAATCAATACACACGGCTCGCCTATCCGGAGATCGTGAAGGCGATCGATCGTCTGGTCGATGTGCTCGGCGCGGACGACTACCAGAAGATCGCGCGGAAGGCAGAAGGCATGAGCAACGCCGAAATGGTGACGTATGCGCTGGATCAGATCGAACGAACTCGCGCGAACCTACCCGGTGCGGCCCGCGACTAGTCGGCGTCCGCCAGCCGCTGCTTGAGCGCCTCGTACTCGTCCTTCACACCGGTCGGCAACTTCTCGCCGACGAAGGAGAACCACTCCTCGATCTGCGGCAGCTCGTCGCGCCACTCGTCGGGACGCACCGTCAGCGCCTCGTTCACATCGGCGGCGTCGACGTCCAGCCCGGACAGGTCCAGGTCGTCGGCGGACGGCACGATACCGATGGGAGTCGTTGTGCCGCCGGCCTTCTGCTCGACCCGCTCGATGATCCACTTGAGTACTCGGCTGTTCTCACCGAAGCCGGGCCACAGGAACCTGCCGTCGTCGCCGCGGCGGAACCAGTTCACGAAGAAGATCTTCGGCAACTTCGACTCGTCGGAGTTCTTGCCGACGTCGATCCAGTGCTGCATGTAGTCGCCCACGTTGTAGCCCATGAACGGAAGCATGGCCATCGGGTCGCGGCGGATCGTACCGACCTTGCCCTCGGCGGCGGCGGTCTGCTCGCTGCCCAGCGTCGCGCCGATGAACACGCCGTGCTGCCAGTCGCGGGCCTGCGTCACCAGCGGCACCGTGGTCTTGCGACGGCCGCCGAAGAGGATGGCCGAGATCGGCACACCCTGGGGGTCGTCCCACTCCGGGGCCAGCGTCGGGCACTGCGACATCGGGGTGCAGTAGCGAGAGTTCGGGTGTGCGGCCTTCTCCTCGGACTCGGGCGTCCACTCGTTGCCCTTCCAGTCGATCAGGTGCTGCGGGTCGCCCTCGAGGCCCTCCCACCACACGCCACCCTCGTCGGTCAGCGCGACGTTGGTGAACACGGTGTTGCCCGCGGCGATCGTCTTCATCGCGTTCGGGTTCGAGCTCCAGTTGGTTCCCGGCGCGACGCCGAAGAAGCCGAACTCGGGGTTGACGGCGTAGAGCCGGCCGTCCTTGCCGAACCGCATCCAGGCGATGTCGTCGCCGAGGGTCTCGGCGCGCCAGCCCGGGATCGTCGGCTGCAGCATGGCGAGGTTGGTCTTGCCGCACGCCGACGGGAACGCCGCGGCGATGTAGTACGCCTTGTTCTCCGGCGAGATCAGCTTGAGGATCAGCATGTGCTCGGCCAGCCAGCCCTCGTCGTGGGCCATGGCCGATGCGATCCGCAGCGAGTAGCACTTCTTGCCGAGCAGGGCGTTGCCGCCGTAGCCGGAGCCGAAGCTCCAGATCTCCCGGGTCTCCGGGAAGTGGGTGATGTATTTGGTGTCGTTGCACGGCCACGGGACGTCGTCCTGGCCGGGCTCCAGCGGTGCGCCGAGCGAATGTAGCGCCTTGACGAAGAAGCCGTCGTCGCCCATCTTCTCCAACGCCGCCGTGCCCATCCGGGTCATGGTGCGCATCGACACCACGACGTACTCGGAGTCGGTGATCTCCACACCGAGCTTGGGATCCTCGGCGCCGAGCGGGCCCATGCAGAACGGCACCACATACAGGGTGCGGCCACGCATGCAGCCGCGGTACAGCTCGGTCATGGTGGCGCGCATCTCCGCCGGCGCCATCCAGTTGTTGGTCGGGCCGGCGTCGATCTCCCGCTCCGAGCAGATGAAGGTCCGCGATTCCACCCGCGCCACATCGGACGGTTCGGAGCGCGCCAGGTAGGAGCTGGGCTCCTCGGAGTCGCTGAGCGGGATGAAGGTGCCGCCCGCCACCAGCTGATCGCAGAGCCGCTGGTACTCCTCGTCGGAGCCGTCGGCGAAAACCACCCGGTCGGGCTGGGTCAGCTCGGCGACCTCCCGGACCCAGTCGAGAAGGCCCTGGTGCTTGGTCGGTGCGGTGTCCAGACCGGGGATGGTCGCTGAAGTCATCGGTATCTCCTGCGTAGGTTTCGTGCCAGGACGCAGGCCATATTCCGCGTGCGGCGGAGACGGTCGTCCTTGACAAGAAGGTTAACGCGGGTGAGATACCCGCGGTTAATCGGGATTATGTCCGATCACTCACAGGAACGATTCAGAAAGCCTCATCGGGGCGGTTTCGCCGACCCGGTGCCGTCGCGGCGTCCAATTCCGCACTGAGGGTCGCCTGTGCCCGGCTGATCGCCGGCAACTCGCGGTCCCGCGTGAGGATCGCCCGGGCCCGCCCGGCGGCATGCTCGCGGATCTGCCGGTCGATGTCGGCGACCTCGCCCTCGACCCGGGCGCTCTCGGCCGCGTCGCGTTCGGCGACAGCGCTGCTGAACGCGGACTCGGCGACCAGCACCCGGGTGGCCACCCGCTCCTCCAGCGTCGTGCGCAGGGCCGCGGTCACCTCGGCCACCCACCGGTCGAGGACCGCGCGGTCGTGCAACAACCCGCGGGTGCTCACCACCCACAGCGTCAGCGCGACCCCGATGACCGCGCAGATGATCGCGCCCGCGAGCGTCCAACCGGGGGCCAGGTCGGCGAGCAACCGGCTCAGCGTCAACGCCACTCCGAGGCCGAAGCCGGCGCCGAGCAGTGTCATCAACCGGGCTTCCAGCCGGCGCGACCGAAGCGGCGGCTCGGAGATCTCGACCGGCGGGAGCGGGGGCGCCGGCATGTCGGCCGCGCTCGCATCGAGGCCGTCGGCGACGCCGGTCAGGTGCGTACTGATCCCGTCGTCCACCTCGCCGACGACGGCGGCCATCCGCTGCCGCACGTGCCCGGCGAAACCGCCGAGTGTGCGGCGCGTGATCGCCGCGGCGTCCTGCTGCAGTTCGGTCCGCACCGACGTGCACCGGTTGCGGGCGACATAGGACAGCTGAACGCGGGCCTGCTGGACCTGGCTGCGCAGTGCGATCGTCCGCTCGGCCTGGTCCAGCCGCCGTTGCCGCAGTGCGGCACTGCGCCGTTCGCGCAGACCGGCGAGGCGCGCCTCCCGGCCGGCACACGCCACCTCGCTCTCGTAACGACGACCCATCGCACGGAGGTGCGAGTGCCACGCCCGCAAGCGGTTTCGTCGCTCGAGTGTCGGTTCAGTCAGCGTGGCGCCGATCGCCAGGACGAGGTCGTCGACATTCGGCGCACCGAGGTCGGGTGCAGCGGCCACACCCACCCAGGAGACGTCCGCATAGCGCGAGGCGTGGGCGGCCAGTACCGCACGGTTGCGCTCGAGCACGTCGCGCCAGGTGCGGTGCACGTCGATCTTCGCCACGACGCAGACCACTGCGTCGGTCGACTCGGCCGCAGCGTCGAGCAGTGCGCAGTCGGAGTCGGTCAGCGGGGCGGCCGCGGAGACCACGAACACGACGACGACGGGGGCATCACCGGCGCGGAGTTCGTCGGATTCGACGAAGCCGCGGTCCGCCAGGCGGTCCCGGAGCGCGCCGAGAACGCTGGTGGTGCCGGCCAGCCACGGCCCGGTGACCAGTACGACGTCGCGGTGGCTGATCCCCGGTGCGGGCAGGCTCGCGTCGACGACGGCGTCGGTCATCGCAGCGTCTCCCCGGCGCCACCGTCGCGCGCCCACAGCCGCAGCGAACCACGGGCGATGTCGGCGGCGCACATCCGGTGCAGCGGCGACAGCGGGCCCATCGCGTAGCGCTGCCACCGCACCGCCCGCCGGAGGTGCGCCGGACCCGAATCGGCCGCTTCCACCGTCATGCCGGCGGCGGCGACCACGTCGGCGGCCGCGGCCATCCTGGCGATGACGACCTCGTCGCCGGCCAGCAGTTCGGCGACGCGGGCGCCGTCGGGACCGGCCGACAGCTCGGCCAGCAGTGGCAGTGCCGCGGCGACCCGCCGATAGCGCAGTGCGGCGGCCGCCCGCTCGATCGCGGCGAATACCTCTTGCGCACCGCTGACCCGGTTCAGCTCGGCGGTGACACCTGCGCGGTCCGCTCCGCGTCGCACCGCCAGCACACCGTGCGCAATGCCGAACAGGTCCAGCTCGGCGAGCAGCCGTTCCCGAACAGCCGGGGAGAGCAGGTGCGGGCCCGCGACGAAGCGATCGGTGGAGCCGAGGTCAGCCGGTTCGGCGGCCAGCACCCGCAGGGCGGCGACCGTGTCGTCGTCGACGTCCGCGGCGGCTATCAGCGCCGCCAAGGCAACGGTCGGCACTCCGGACTGCGCCTGCAGCGTGCGGCAGCGCGATGCGGCCCGCGCCAACGGCCCGGCACCGCCGAAGCCGCACAGGTCGGCTTTGTTCAGGACGGCAACGCGGGGCGGTCCGGAACCGGAAAGGGCGGCGACGTCCTCGGGTTTGAGCGTCTCGGTGAACACGTAGACCTCGACGTCGACCTCGACGTCGCGGGCCTCGCCGGCGGCGACCACGGTGACGGCGCCGCGGCGCAACGCCCTGATGACGGTGCTGCATCCGGTGCCGGCGCGCCCCGCGACCCCGACCCGCAGGGGCGACCGCAACTCCCCCACCAGGTGGCCCAATCTCGGGTCGGCGGCCTGCGCGGCGACGCCGGCCAGCGCCTCGACATAGATGTAGTGGCCCAGTCTTGTCACGTCCCGTCCCGTCGTCCCCCACCCCGATTCCGGAAGGCCCACAGCCATCGTCATGGTGGCATCCGTGCCAACGTGGCGCGAGCCACTACCAGGCAAAGGCAACTGTTGGGTATCAATCTTCACCACGGTGCGGGTACATCGTGGTTCATGAGCGACCATGGACGGATGCATGCGCAGCGCCAGGGCGGCTCAGCCTCGCCCGAGAGCGACGTCGCACCGCATCTGTATCCCCGGGTCACCAGCTTCCGATCCCGCCGGGCCGCATTGACCGAGCAGCAGCAGGACGTGTGGGACCGGCTGTGGCCGAGGCTGGGAACCCTGGCCCGTCCCGCCGGCACCGGCGCCGAGCCGACGCCCGCCGAGCCCCTCGACACCCGGGCCTGGTTCGGCAGGCCGGCACCGGTGGTCCTGGAGATCGGCTGCGGCACCGGTACCTCCACGTTGGCGATGGCCCAGACCGAGCCGGATATCGATGTGGTGGCCGTCGAGGTCTACCGCCGGGGGCTGGCGCAACTGCTGGGGGGCATCGACCGCGAGGGCGTGTCCAACATCCGTCTCGTCCGGGGGGACGGCGTCGACGTCCTGGAACGCATGTTCGCGACCGCGACCCTGACCGGCGTGCGGGTGTTCTTCCCCGATCCGTGGCCCAAGTCCCGCCACCACAAGCGTCGGCTGTTGCAGGCCCGCACGGTCGGCCTCATCGCCGACCGACTGCTGCCCGGCGGGGTTCTGCACGCGGCGACCGACCACGCCGGCTACGCCGAGCAGATTGCCGCGGTCGGAGATGCGGAAAGTCGGCTGCGCCGGGTATCCGCAGATGAGGCGTTGCCGATTTCGGTGCAGCGCCCGACCACCAAGTACGAGACGAAGGCCCGCCACGCGGGCAGCGAGGTAACCGAACTCCTCTGGGTGAGGCGACCATGAGCGTGATGGAAGAAGCCGGCGAAGCCCCCGCCCTGCCCGACGCGGGTGAGGGAAACCCCCCGGTGGCCGAGCGGGTGTTGCTGGTGTGGGACGCACCCAACCTCGACATGGGCCTGGGCTCTATCCTGGGCGGCCGGCCCACGGCCGCGCACCGGCCCCGGTTCGACGCGCTGGGCCGTTGGTTGCTCGCCCGCACCGCCGAACTCTCCGCCGCGCGACCCGGCATCACGCTGGAACCTGAGGCGACGGTGTTCACCAACATCGCCGCCGGCAGCGCCGACGTGGTCCGGCCCTGGGTCGAGGCGCTGCGCAACGTGGGATTCGCCGTCTTTGCCAAACCGAAGGTGGACGAGGACAGCGACGTCGACTCCGACATGCTCGCCCACATCGCGCTGCGCCGCAGCGAAGGGCTGGCCTCGGTGCTGGTCGCCTCTGCCGACGGCCAGGCGTTCCGGCTGCCGTTGGAGGACATCGCCAGGTCGGGCACCCCGGTCCACGTGCTCGGATTTCGCGAACATGCCAGCTGGGCATTAGCGTCGGATACCTTGGAGTTTGTCGACCTCGAAGACATTCCCGGTGTTTTCCGAGAGCCGTTGCCGCGAATCGGCCTAGATTCGCTGCCAGAGCAAGGGGCGTGGCTACAGCCATTCCGGCCGCTGTCCTCGCTACTGACCTCGCGTGTCTGACTGCAGAACCCGATGCGCGGGTCACAGAAGAGTTAGTTAGGAGCCTACGTGTTCGCCTGGTGGGGTCGAACTGTGTACCGATTCCGGTTCATCGTGATCGGTGTCATGGTCGCGCTGTGCCTCGGTGGCGGCATCTACGGAGCCAGCCTCGGCAAGCACGTCACCCAGAGCGGCTTCTACGACGAGGGCAGCCAGTCGGTACACGCGTCGCTGATCGCCGACGCCGCCTACGGTCGTGACACCTCCGGCCACATCATCGCCATCTACACCGCCCCCGACGGCAAGACCGTCGACGACCCGGCGTTCCAGAAGAAGATCCTGGACAACCTCGCTGCGGTCGAGAAGGCCCATCCCGACCAGATCCTGCGCGTCGATCGGCTACTTCAAGAGCCCCGAACTGCTGTCGAACATGGCCGACGCGGACAAGAAGCACGCGTTCATGTCGATCCAGCTCAAGGGCAACGACGACGACACGATCCTGAACAACTTCAAAGAGGTCAAGGACGACTTCTTCGTCAACGGCGTCAACGTCAGGCTGGCCGGCCTGCAACCGTTGGCCGCCGAGCTGACCGGAACCATCGGCGAAGACCAGCAGCGCGCCGAGGTGGCGGCCATCCCGCTGGTGGCGGTCCTGCTGTTCTTCGTCTTCGGCGGCGTGGTCGCCGCCAGCCTGCCCGCCATCATCGGCGGTCTGTCCATCTTGGGCGCGCTGGGCATCATGCGGCTGGTCGCCGAGTTCGCGCCGGTGCACTTCTTCGCCCAGCCGGTGGTCACGCTGATCGGCCTCGGCATCGCGATCGACTACGGCCTGTTCATCGTCAGCCGGTTCCGGGAGGAGATCGCCGAGGGCTACGACACCGAGGTCGCGGTCCGCCGCACGATGATGACGTCGGGCCGCACGGTCGTCTTCTCCGCGGTGATCATCGTGGCGTCGTCGCTGCCGCTGCTGCTGTTCCCGCAGGGCTTCCTCAAATCGATCACCTACGCGATCATCGCCTCGGTCATGCTCTCGGCGATCCTGTCGATCACGGTGCTGGCGGCCATCCTCGGCATCCTCGGCCCGAACGTCGACGCGCTCGGGGTCCGCACCCTGCTGCGGGTGCCGTTCCTGCGCAACTGGACGGTGTCGCGGGCGATCATCGACTGGTTCGCCGAGAAGACCCAGAAGACCAAGACCCGCGAAGAGGTCGAGAAGGGCTTCTGGGGCAAGCTCGTCAACCGGGTGATGAAGCGGCCGATCCTGTTCGCCGCCCCGATCATCGTCTTCATGATCGTGTTGATCATTCCGCTGGGGAAGCTGGCGCTCGGCGGCATCAGCGAGAAGTACCTGCCACCGGACAACTCCGTGCGCCAGGCTCAGGAGGAGTTCGACAAGATCTTCCCCGGGTTCCGCACCGAGCCGCTGACCCTGGTCATGAAGAACGAGAACGGCCAGCCGGTCACCGACCAACAGGTCGCCGAGGTGCGCAACAAGGCCATGGCGGTCAGCGGGTTCACCGACCCGGACAACAACCCCGACGCGATGTGGAAGGAACGCCCCTACCTCGACGGGGCGTCGAAGGACCCGTCGGTGCGGGTGATCCAGAACGGCCTGGTGAACCGCAACGACGCCGCCAAGAAACTGAGCGAGTCTGCGATCCATCTCGCCGCCGCGGGGGGTGACCCTGTTCGTCGGCGGCACGCCCGCGCTGGAACAGGACAGCATCCACAGCCTGTTCGCCAAGCTGCCGCTGATGGTGCTGCTGTTGATCACCACGACGACCATCCTGATGTTCCTGGCGTTCGGTTCATTGGTGCTGCCGATCAAGGCGGCGTTGATGAGCGCGCTGACGCTGGGCTCGACGATGGGCGTGCTGACCTGGATGTTCGTCGACGGGCACGGCTCGGGGCTGATGAACTACACCCCACAGCCGCTGATGGCGCCGATGATCGGCTTGATCATCGCGGTGATCTACGGGCTGTCCACCGACTACGAGGTGTTCCTGGTGTCCCGGATGGTCGAGGCCCGCGAGCGCGGCATGTCCACCACCGAGGCGATCCGGATCGGCACGGCGACCACCGGCCGGCTCATCACGGCAGCGGCGCTGGTGTTGGCCGTCGTCGCCGGCGCGTTCGTGTTCTCCGACCTGGTGATGATGAAGTACCTGGCGTTCGGCCTGCTCATCGCGCTGCTGCTGGACGCCACCATCGTCCGGATGTTCCTGGTGCCGGCGATCATGAAGCTGCTCGGCGACGACTGCTGGTGGGCACCCCGGTGGATGAAGCGGTTGCAGAACAAGATCGGCCTCGGTGAGATCCACCTGCCCGACGAGCGCAAGCGGCCCGCGGTTCGTGAGGCCGAGGACGCCCTTGTCGGGGCTGGCGCACCGATCCCGCCGACGAGCGGACGCCGCCCCGCTCATGACCCCACCCATCCCGGTGGCGAGGCCCGGCCGCGCCCGCGGGTGATCGGTCGCGCCGAGCACCGCGCACCGCCCGTGCCGCAGGAGCCGCCGTCGGCAGCCGGCACCAGCGCGGATGCCCGACGCCGCCCCGGCGGTACCGGTCGGCGACGAGGCTCCCACGACGCGTTTCTCGGTGGCCAAGAATGCCGTCAAGAACGTGGTGCACCACGCGGCACAGCGTCCGCACCGAGCTGAGCCGACGCCCCCCGCACCCGACCGCGAGATCGAGTCGTGGCTGGGTGAGCTGCGGGGGAACCAGCCTCCCAAGCCGGAGCACAGCGGTACGTCGCAGCCGTCGGCCGCGCCGACCCGGTCGATGACGCCGGCCCCCGAGGACGCCACCACGGCCATTCCCACCCAGGCCGAGCGGGCCGCCTCACCCGAGGATGTCTCGCCGACGATCTCGGCGGAGGAGACCCGCGCCATCCCGGTCAGCCGGCCGGAGAGCGCGGACACCGACGTGGCGACGGAGAAGCTCAACGCCCGCGGCAAGAACGAGGGCGGCAAAAAAGAGGGCGGCAAAAAAGAGGGCGAGGAACGCCGCCGGGGCGGCGGCGTCAGCGCCCAGGACCTGCTGCGCCGCGAAGGCCGCCTCTAACGGAATCCGGTCAGTCCTCGCCGCGTCTGGCGGGGACGACGTCGGGCTCGGCCGCCATGATCATCCCGTCGTCGTTGGCTTCCAACTCGGCGGCCTCCTCAGCCGGGTTGTCGGCGACGAGCACCCGGATGGAGCTGTTCAGGACGGCGAGGAGCGGCACCGCCAGCAGCGCGCCGACGATGCCGGCCAGCACGCCTCCGGCGGCGATGGCCAGCACGATGGCCAGCGGGTGGATCGATACCGCGCGACCCATCACCAATCGGCTGCAGGACGTGGGCCTCCAACTGCTGGACCGCGATGATCAACCCCAATGTGATCAGCGCGTAGATGAATCCCTTGGCGAGCAGCGCCACCACCACAGCCAGGAAACCGGTGAGCACCGCGCCGACGAGCGGGATGAACGCGCCGAGGAACACCAGCGACGCCAACGGCAGCGCCAGCGGTACGCCCATGATCGCCAGACCTGTGCCGATGCCGACGGCGTCGACCAGGGCCACCAGAAACGTCGCCCGGACATAACCGGTCAGCGAGCCGAACCCGGCCCGGCCGGCGTCGCGGACCCGTTGCCGGGCATGCGCGGGAACGATCTGGGTGACGAACTCGTAGATGTTGCGTCCGCCGTGCAGCAGGAAGATCAGGGTGAACAGCATCAGCAGCGCGCCGGTCACGATCTCGGTCAAGGTCGCCGCCGTGGACAGCGCCCCGCTGGTCAGCTTCTCCTGGTTGTCCCGCAGCGTCTTGATGGCGGTGTTGCCGGCGTTGTCGATCTGCTCCCGGCTCAGGTGCGCCGGGCCTTCGATGAGCCAGCCGCGAAGGTTGTCGATGCTGCGGGTGACCTGTTCGACCAGGCCGGGTAGACCTGAAACGAACTGGCTCACAACGAAAGTGAGGATTCCGCCGAACACCGCGATCCCACCGAGCAGCACCAGCGCCACCGCTCCGCCGCGCGGCGCCCCGCGGCGATCCAGCCAGTCCACCGCCGGCATCATCAGCGCGGCGACCATGGTGGCCAGCGCCACCGGGACGAGGATCACCTCGAGGCGACGCACCACCCAGAGCACCACCGCGATGGCCAGCAGGATGACCAGCAGCCGCCAGGCCCACGCCGCCGTCTTGCGGACGATGGGTTCCACGGAATCGTCGTCAACAGCTCGGCTCGCCGGCATAGGGGCAAGACTAACCGCCGACTGCACTGCGTAATCTCGACAGCCGGATATCCCGCGGCGAACGCGGCGTGGGCGCGTTGCACCGTTACCCTGAACTGCGTGTCCCACGACGCGCCGGCCGATGCCGCCCGCGAGGAACACGGATCCTCGCCGCGCCGGAAGTATTGGTGGCTCCGCTGGGCGGTGATCGGTGTCGCCGTCCTGGTGCTCGCCGTCGAGGCGACCCTGGTGTGGGATCAGCTGGCCAAGGCATGGATGAGTCTGCTGTCGGCCAACTGGTGGTGGGTGCTGGCGGCGGTCGTTGCGGCCATGCTGTCGATGCACAGTTTCGCTCAGATCCAGCGGACGCTGCTGCGCTCGGCCGGCGTCGTGGTCCGGCAGTGGCGCTCGGAAGCGGCCTTCTACGCCGGCAACGCGTTGAGCACCACGATGCCCGGCGGGCCGGTGCTGTCGGCCACGTTCGTCTATCGCCAGCAGCGGTTGTGGGGCGCATCGCCGGTGGTGGCGTCCTGGCAGTTGGTGATGTCCGGCGCACTGCAGGTGGTCGGCCTGGCCCTGCTGGGCCTGGGTGGCGCATTCCTGTTGGGCGCCAAGAACAATCCGTTCTCGCTGCTGTTCAGCCTCGGCGGCTTCATCGCGTTGCTCCTGCTGGCGCAGGCGGTGGCGACCCGGCCCGAGCTGATCGACGGTATCGGCGTCAAGGTGCTGTCGTGGGTGAACTCGGCCCGCGGCAAGCCCACCGACACCGGCCTGCAGAAATGGCGCGAGACCCTCGTGCAGCTGGAGTCGGTGAGCCTGAGCCGGCGCGAACTCGGGGTGGCGTTCAGCTGGTCGTTGTTCAACTGGATCGCCGATGTGGCGTGCCTGGCCTTCGCCGCCTACGCGGCCGGCGGCAAGCCGTCGCTGGCGGGCCTGACCGTCGCCTACGCGGCCGCCCGGGCGGTCGGCTCGATTCCGCTGATGCCGGGCGGGCTGCTGGTCGTCGAGGCGGTGCTGGTGCCCGGCCTGGTGTCCAGCGGCATGACGTTGCCCGACGCGATCTCGGCGATGTTGATCTACCGCCTGGTCAGCTGGATCTTCATCTCCGCGATCGGGTGGGTGGTGTTCTTCTTCATGTTCCGCACGGAGTCGGAGCTGGACCCCGACGCCGCCCTCGACGAACTCACCGGCCAGGACCTCGCCGACCTCGACAATCGACGGGCGCCCGACGACCCCGCCGAAACCGCGCTGCAGGGGCCGTTGCCACCGCCCGACGCCGCCGCGGACGACGAGGACGTTGGCTAGCCCGGCCGCTGTGCTTTGATCGACGCATGCCGCAACGGGTCCGCACCGCGCTGGCCGTCGACGTCGCCTGCGTGGTCGTCTTCTGCGCGGTGGGCCGTCGCAGCCACGCCGAGGGGTTGACCGTCAGCGGGATCGCCGAGACGGCGTGGCCGTTTCTGTGCGGGCACGGCGATCGGCTGGCTGATCTCCCGGGGCTGGCGCCGTCCCCTTGCCATCGTCCCGACCGGTGTCACCGTCTGGGTGGCGACCGTCGTGGTCGGAATGTTGTTGCGCAAGGCCAGTTCTCAGGGTGTGGCAACGAGTTTCGTCGTCGTCGCCTCGTTGGTGACCGCCGCCCTGCTGCTCGGTTGGCGGGCCGTCGCCGCGCTGATCGTCACGCGCAAGACCTAAGAGCCCCGCACCCCGACGGCCTCCGGCGAGGTCGACACCGTCATCTCGGCGCGCAGTCCGCCGAGCGGTCCGTCGGAGAGTTCGATACTGCCGCCGTGCAGGGCCGCCTGCTGCGCGACCAGGGCCAGGCCGAGCCCGGAGCCGCCCGTCGCGGCGGTGCTGCCGCGGGCGAACCGGCCCAGCACCTTCTGACGCTCGTCGGCGGGCAGGCCCCTGCCGTTGTCGTCGACGGTGATGACCAGGAACTCGCCGCGGCGCGCGGCGGTCAGCATGATGCGGCTGGCCGCGCCGTGCGTGACCGCATTGCGGACCAGGTTGTCGACCGCCAGCCGCAACCCCGCCGGCCAGCCCCACACCGTGCCGGCGTCGTCGGCCTCGACCGTGATCTCGACCGCGCCGGCGGGCCGGGCGTTCTCCCGGGCGACCCGATCGAGCATCTCGGGGATGTCGATCGGCTCCCGGTCCTCGATCCGGGCCAGCTGGCCGGAAGCCAGTTGGCCCAGTGCGGTGATGGTCGCCTCGACGCGGCGCTGTGCCCGGGCAAGGTCCTGCACTACTTCGTCGAGTTCCTCGGGTGGCAGGTCGTGGATGCGCAGCGTGTCGAGGTCGGCACGCATCGCCGTCAGCGGGGTGCGCAGTTCGTGGGCGGCGTTGGCGGCGAAGTCCTGGGCGGCCTGCAACGAGTTCGTCGTGGACAGTTGGGCGTCGGCAAGGCGGCGCAGCATCTGCGCTATCGCGTCGGAGAGATCCTCGGCCTCCCTCGCGCCGTGCACCGGTTCGATCTGATCGCCATCCTTGCCCAGCTGCCGGGTCTGCTCGGTGAGCCGCCGCAGCGGACGGACCGCGGGGCCGGCCAGCAGCCAGCCGAGCCCCGCGGCGACGAGCACCGCAAGTGCTCCGATCAACAGGTACATCGGAATTCGGGCTCGGCTCAAAAGGATGCTGTCGGCCCGGATGCCGACCGACACCAGGATGCCGCCGGCCTGATCGACGGGAACCGTTCGCACCCGGTAGTCGATGCCGTTGACGGTGACCGTCGACGTCCCCGGCGGCAGCGACGGCAGCTGGAACCCACGCTGGAACACCACTTGCCCGGTCGAGCGGGACCGGCCCGTGGTGAGAACGCCGTGCGCGGCATCCTGAAGCTGATCGGGGTACAGGCTGGCGTCGATGATCGCGTCCAGTCGCCGATCCAGTTGCTCCGCATCGTTGTTCGCGAGCACCAGCGAGGTGAGCACGGCCAGCAGCGCGACCACGATCGCCGCCGCCAGCGCCGCCGCGACCGCGACCCGGCTGCGCAGCGATGCGCTGCGGCCCGGCCACCTCACGGCCGCTGCCGAACTGCCGCCGACGTCACGGCTCCTGCCCATCTGTCGCCGACGTCACGGCTCCTGCCCATCTGTCGCCGACGTCACGGCTCGGTCCGCAGCACGTACCCGATCCCGCGCACGGTGTGGATCACCCGCGGCACGCCGTCGCGTTCGAGCTTGCGCCGCAAATAGCTGATGAACACGTCGGCCACGTTGGTGTCGACGTCGAAGTCGTAACCCCAGACAAGTTCCAGGAGCCGCTGCCGGGACAGGACCACGCCGGCGTTCGCGGCGAGCACCGCCAGCAGATCGAACTCGCGTTTGGTGAGTTCGACCCGGTCGCCGTTGGCGAACACCAGGCGCCGCGCGGTGTCGATGGTCAGCGGGCCGACGGTCACCGCGTCGGACGCCTCGCTGAAATGGGTCGCCCGGCGCAGCAGCGCGTGCAGGCGTGCCACCAGCTCACCGAGATCGAACGGCTTGGTCAGATAGTCATCGGCGCCGGCCTCCAGGCCGGCGATCCGGTCGTTGACGGTATCGCGCGCCGACAGCACGCAGATGGGAATCTCATTGCCCAGCGCCCGTAAGGCGGTCACCACGGCCACGCCGTCGAGCTCGGGCATCTGGACGTCGAGGACCAGCGCGTCGTGGTTCTCGCTCGACAACAGCCGCAACGCCTCGGTGCCGGTCGCCGCGACCCTGACGTCGAACCCCGAGTGGCGCAGTCCGCGCGCAACAGAGGTACGAACGTCCGGATCGTCGTCGACCATCAGGACGGTACGGCCGGAGCTGTCCGACGCGGGCTGCTGCCCTACCCGCACCGGGTCCTACGACTGAGGAAGGTCGGGGCTGTTGCCGCAGCGATTCTTCAGGTCGATCAGCGGCTGGCGAATGCCCTGCAGATCGGCCTTCGTCTGCGGGTTCACGTCGAGGTACTGCTGAACCTGGGTGCGGATGGTGTCACGCGGCGCACCCTCGAGCCCGGTGAAGAACGCGTTGACGTCCGGATGCGTGAACAGGTAGGCCGACGTCGCGGCCGACACACCGGCGGCCACACCGGCCAGGTCGGCGGCGGTGCAGTTCGGCGGATCGGCAAGTGCCGACGGGGCGGTGCCAACCAGAAGTGCGGCGGCAACAGCGCCCGTGCCGATCGCTCCGACGACCGCGCGACGGGCCAGACGGGCAGTAAGCAACATGCTCGGACTCCTTTGAAGGTTGTGAGGGCCGCATCAAGTTCTGATACGGACACCGAAAGCTAAGCAGACTTGGCCCTGAGTTTCTCGCCTTGGCCGCAACCCGTGTCGACAAAGTCCGAAATGCGGCCGGGGTCAGCGCCCCGAGCTGGCCGGGCCGGGCAGCGGCCCGGCGCCCGTCGGGACCGCCGACACCGACTGCGCCGCCCCAGGCAGGCCGCCGGACTGCGCGGCCTGCATCAGGCCGAGCAGCTGCGGCAGGCTCACCGGCAGCTTGCACTGCGTCGACAAACTCACCAACGGCTGCTGAATCGCCTGCAGGTCCTTGCCCGCCTGCGGGTTGGCGTCGAAGTAGGTCTTGAGTGCGCCGAGGGTCTGCGGACCGGCCTGCTGCTGGGAGATGGTCGTCAACGCCTGATTGGTCTGCGGATGCGAGTCCAGATAGGTGCCGGTGTTGGTGGCCACGGTGCCGACGGTCTTGGCGATCTGGCCGGCCGCGCACGGATCGGACGCTGCCGTGGCCGCGGACGGCGTCAGCACGGCTGCGGCGGCGCCGCCGAGTGCGGTCGCGACGAATACGGCGCACAGGCCGCCGCGAAGCCTCGTTACGTCGCGCGGGATGGGCCGGGTCATAGGTGACTCCTTCGGGGTTTGCGGACGCCAACCGGCGCCGCATTCTCGTCGATAGCGGCAGAGTCCCCGACCCGGCACGAAGCCAGTCGCCATACTGCCATCGCCTGCCGGGGCAGGGCCACTCGTGTGGTCACGACCAACCCGTCGGCGAGGTCTCGGTACCGCCAAGACCGGCAGGTACGCCGGGTGAACGCATAGCTGTCTGAGGTAGGCTCGCACCACGCGTCCGGGGAGAATGCGGGGAGATAAACATCCAGCAGTTCATGATGCGCCTGAGCGGCTACCTGCGCAGATTCCGCTGGCTGGTGTTCACGTGCTGGTTGCTGGCCCTGCTGCCGGCGCTGTATCTCGCGTTCACCCAGTCCAACCACCTCACGGGTGGTGGCTTCGACGTCGCCGACTCCCAGTCGCTGCACGTCCAGTACCAACTGGAAGACCACTTTCCCGACCAGGGCGCCTCGCCGCTCGCGATGGTCGCCGCCCCGCGCGCCGACGCCACCTACGCCGATATGAACGCCGCCGTCGCCCGGCTCGAGCAGGTGGCGAAGCAGGTCCCCAGCGTCGTGGTGGTGCCCAACCCGGCTCAGCCCGCGCCGGCCCCCGACCGGCCCTACGTGGTGTCGCTGCAGATGGACTTCAACAACACCGGCGCGGTGGACGTGGCCCGCCAGCTGCGCCAGAAGATCGGCGTCCAGGGTGACCAACCCGGCCAGACCGAGAACGGCCGGGTGCGGCTGTACGTCATCGGCCAGGGCGCTCTGGGTGCGGCCGCGCAGACCAGCACCAAGCACGACATCGCCGCGGCCGAGCGGTGGAACCTGCCGATCGTCCTGATCGTCCTGATCGCCGTCTTCGGATCGCTGGCGGCCGCCGCGATCCCGCTGGCGCTGGGTGTGTGCACGGTCGTGGTCACGATGGGCGTGGTCTACCTGTTGTCGACGTTCACCACGATGTCGGTGTTCGTCACGTCGACGGTGTCGATGTTCGGTATCGCGCTGGCGGTGGATTACTCGTTGTTCATCCTGATGCGGTTCCGGGAGGAACTGCGCGCCGGGCGGGACCCCAAGCAGGCGGCCGACGCCGCGATGGCGACCTCCGGACTCGCGGTCGTGCTGTCCGGCCTGACCGTGATCGCCTCGCTCACCGGCATCTACCTGATCAACACCCCCGTCCTGCGCTCGATGGCCACCGGCGCGATCCTGGCGGTGGCCATCGCCGTGCTGACGTCGACCACGCTGACCCCGGCGGTGCTGGCCACGTTCGGGCGCGCCGCGGCGCGACGCTCCTCGCTGCTGCAGTGGTCGCGGCGCCCGGAGGCCACGCAGTCCCGGTTCTGGACGCGCTGGGTCGGTTGGGTGATGCGGCGGCCGTGGGCGTCGGCGCTGGCGGCCACGGTGTTCCTGCTCGTCCTGGCCGCGCCCGCGTTCTCGATGGTGCTCGGCAACAGCATGCAGCGGCAGTTCCCGGCGACCCACGAGGTCCGCGCCGGTGTCTCGGCCGCCGCCCAGGCGCTCGGGCCCGGTGCGCTGGGCCCGGTGCGGGTGCTGGTCACCTTCCCGGACGGCAACGCGGCGTCGGCGGCGTCGAAGGAGCCCGTCCTGGACGCGGTGCGCCAGGAGATGACGCAGGCTCCCGGCGTCATCTCGGTGTCGCCGCCGGTGTTCGGTGACGACTACCGGACCGCGCTGCTCTCGGCGGTGCTGTCGGTGGACCCCGAGGACCTGGCCGCCCGGGAAAGCGTCACCTGGATGCGCACGCACCTGCCCGCGGTTCCCGCAGCGGCCGGCGCGCGAGTCGACGTCGGCGGCCCCACCGCACTGATCAAGGACTTCGACGATCGGGTGTCGCAGACGCAGCCGTTGGTGTTCGGCTTCGTCGCTCTGATCGCGTTCGTGATGTTGCTGATCTCCATCCGATCGGTGTTCCTTGCGCTCAAGGGCGTGGTGATGACCGTGCTGTCGGTCGCCGCCGCCTACGGCAGCCTGGTGATGGTCTTCCAGTGGGGCTGGTTGGAGGGCCTCGGCTTCGCGCCGATCACGTCGATCGACAGCACCATCCCGCCGCTGGTGCTGGCGATGACCTTCGGCCTGTCGATGGACTACGAGATCTTCCTGCTGACCCGTATCCGAGAGCGCTATCTGCAGTCCGGCGACACCCGGGACGCGGTGGCCTACGGGGTGTCCACCAGCGCGCGCACCATCACCAGCGCGGCGTTGATCATGATCGCGGTGTTCATCGGCTTCGCCTTCGCCGGCATGCCACTGGTGGCCGAACTCGGCGTCGCCTGTGCGGTGGCGATCGCCGTCGACGCGACCGTGGTGCGACTGGTGCTGGTACCGGCGTTGATGGCGATGTTCGATCAGTGGAACTGGTGGCTGCCGGGCTGGCTGGCCCGCATCCTGCCCTCGGTGGACTTCGAGAAGCCGCTGCCGAAGGTCGATCTGGGCGACCTCGTGATCATCCCGGACGACATCTCGACACTGGTGGCCCCCAACGCGGACCTGCGCATGGTCGTCAAGAGCGCCGCCCGGCTCAAGGAGATCGCGCCCGACGCGATCTGCGTGGCCGACCCGCTGGCGTTCAGGGGCTGCGGCGTCCTGCGCAGCGAGATCGCCGGCCAGGTGCGGGGCAGCGACGACGCTGCCGCGGAGGCACCGCAGCCGGTGGCGGCGGGCAGCGGGTTCTCCTCCGAACGCAGGCCGATCAGGTCCTACCGGGTCGGCAGGGCGACAGGGCCACGGCCGATCCACCCGGTGACGATGTGGCGGGGCCGGCTGTCGGTGGCGCTGGACGCCCTGGAGAGCGAGTCCGACGTCACATCGGCCAACGTGGAACGGCTCACCCCGGTCGAGACGACCAATGTGCAGTTGCCCACCGGCGACCGGCTGCAGATCCCGACCGGTGCGGAGACCCTGCGGCTCAAGAGCTACCTGATCATGTGCCGCAACAGCCGCTCGGATTTCGCGGAGTTCGCCGATCTGGTCGACTGCATGGAGACCCAGACCGCCGCGGTGGTGCTCGCCGGCATGGACCGGTACTACTGTTCTGGACAGACTGAGCGACAATGGATTGCGACCCAGCTGGTGCGCCGGCTCGCCGATCCGAATCCGTCCGACGTCGACGATGACAGCGACCGTTGGGGCGGGCCGGAGGGGTCCGACGAATGGGAGAGGGTCAGGCAGCGCTGCCTAGCCGTGGCAGTCGCGATCCTGGAGGAGGCGAGGTGACGGTGGCAGCGCATCCACGCCGCGATGCCCTATCCGGACTCGGCGCTGCGGACTCCTTCGATGATCGGCCGGTCGAGTTCTGGCCGACGGCGTTGATCCGCGCCGCGCTGGAGACCGGGGACGTCACCGTCTGGCAGCGCATCGTCGTCGCCATCAAGCGCGACCCCTACGGCCGCACGGCCCGCCAGGTCGAAGAGGTGCTGGAGCACTCGCAGCCGTACGGAATCTCCAAGGCGCTCGCCGAGGTGCTCGTCCGGGCCCGCAACCACCTCGAGGCCAACGAGCGGTCGGAGGCGGCGCGCCATGTGCGTCTGCTGCTGGACCGGTCCGGTCTCGGCGAGCAGGAGTTCGCCTCGCGCATCGGCGTGCTGCCCGACGACTTGGCCGGCTACCTCGAGGGCAGCGTCAGCCCGGCGGCGTCACTGATGATCCGGATGCGCCGGCTCTCCGACCGGTTCGCCAAGATGCGCGCCCAGCAGGCACCCGACGGAAGCTGAGGCCGGAGTGTTCGTCAACCCGGATCCGCTTGCGCTGCAACAGATTCTGCAAGAAACCCGGACAGTCGCGGTGGTGGGGGCGTCGAACAACCCGACCCGCCCGAGCTATGGGGTGTACGACTACCTGGCCCGGTTCAGCCATTACGAGCTGTATCCGGTCAACCCGAACATCACCGACATCGACGGCACGCCCACCTATCCCGTTCTCGCCGAACTTCCGGTGGTGCCCGACATGGTCGACGTCTTCCGCCGTTCCGACGACCTGCCGTCGGTGCTGGCCGACACCCTGGCGCTGAGCCCCCGCCCGAAATACCTGTGGCTGCAGCAGGGTCTATGGGACGAACAGCTCGCCGAGCAGGCGCAGGCCGCGGGGCTTCAGGTGGTGATGGACCGCTGCCTGAAGGTCGACTACGCCCGGCTCAGCGGGCGTTGACCGGGGCCACGTCAAGCACCTGCCAGCGGCCGTCCTGTTGGGCCAGTGCCACCCGCAGCGACAGCGCGGCGGTGCTGGGCGGCTGCCCGGGTGAGGTCTGGGTGCCGCGCATCACCACCACGACGCTGGCGGCCGAGGGCCCGAGCGCCTCCAGCCCCGCTGAGATGATCTGCGCCTGCGCGGAGACATTGCGCTTGGCCAGGTCGGCGGTGACTTTCCCGAAGTCGGCCTTGAACGCTTCGGCCCGTTCGGGAGCCATGAAGGACGCCGCCCGGTTGATGGACGAGGTCGGGTCGGCCGGGGTGAAGGTCGCCGTAGCCTCCGACACGGCCGTGGCGATGCGCACCACCTCGGCGGAGTCGCGGGTGAACTGACGGTCCGGCTGGACCCAGCGGGTGTAGCCGACGAGAACCGCGGCGACCAGTGCCGCGGCGCAGAGCGCGACGACGGCCAGCCGCAGTCCGGGTCCGTCGTCGTCGGTGCCGACGGTCACCGAATCGCGCCGGTAGAGGGTCAGGTTGACGAGCAGGCCCTCGACGATGAGCAGGCACAGCATCGAGCACACCGACACCCACCACAGCGGCCAGTCGAGCATCAGGCCGATCGCCAGCAGTGCGGCGATCGCGGCCAGTGGCGCGGCGATGTCGAACGCCAACACCCGGGCGAGGTTCCTCATCGCAGCGACTCCAGCCGCGAGATCATCAGAGTGCCGTCGACGTCGGAAACTCCCAGGCGCAGATTCCAGCGCACGGTGGTCGGCTTGTTGGCCGCGTTCTGGCTGACGGAGGTCGCGATGACCAGCACCGTATCGGTGCGTTCGGCCAGCGCCGGTGGCAGCGCCGTCGGTGCGGGTGGCCGCTGCCCGGGTTGAACGTCGAGGTCGTGGTGCACCACTTCGATCGAGACCGACTCGATCTGCCCGGCGGTGCGCGACTGCAGGGTCTTGACCACCTCCCGGTAGGGCGTGATCGACGCGTCGAAGTCGGAGTTGAGCTCGCCCACGGTCTTGTCCCGCAGCTTCTCCAGGCTCGCGTCGACGTTGTCGGTGTTCATGTTGATCAGCACGCCGGTCCAGTCGGCGGCAGCCTGCAGCGCGCGGGTCTGGTAGTCGCGCTCAGCGACCGCCGAGCGGTGCGACGACCACATCAGCGAGACGAGCACGATGGCGGCCACCGCCACCACCCCCAGTACTGCGGAGGCGATGCCGTAGCCGGTAAACACTCCAGTGGTCGTCGCGTCGTCGTCGGGCTTGGTCGCCTGCTCCGGTTCGGGCATGCAGGCGAGGCTACCGGGCGGGACCTGCGGTACCGCACGCCCGTGGTAAGGATGGTTGGGTGACGGTAGAAACTGTGCGCTCCGGGATTGACCTGTCCCACGTCCAAAGCGATGTGCGCCCCCAAGACGATCTGTTCGGCCACGTCAACGGTCGGTGGCTGACCGACTACCAGATGCCGGGCGACCGGGCCACCGACGGCGCCTTCCGCCTGCTGTACGACCGCGCCGAGGAGCAGGTCCGCGAGCTGATCACCCAAGCCGCTTCCCTGGGCGCCACCGACTCGAGCACCGACGAGCAGCGCATCGGCGACCTCTACGCCAGCTTCCTGGACGAGGAGACCGTCGAGCGCCGCGGCCTGCAGCCGCTGCTGGACGAGCTGGCCCGCATCGACGAGGTGGCCGACCCGGCGGCGTTGGCCGCGGTCATCGGAGCCTTGCAGCGCACCGGTGTGGGCGGCGGTGTCGGGCTCTACATCGACACCGACTCCAAGAACTCGTCGCGCTACCTCGTGCACATGTCGCAGTCCGGACTCGGCCTGCCCGACGAGTCCTACTACCGCGACGACCAGCACGCGTCGATCCTGGGTGCCTACCCGGGACACATCGCGCGGATGTTCACCCTGGTCTACGGCGAGGACTACGCCGGGGAATGGGAGAGCACGGCTGCCAAGATCGTCGCGCTGGAGACCAAGATCGCCGCCGCGCACTGGGACGTGGTCAAGCGCCGTGACGCCGATTTGACCTACAACTTGCGAACCTTCGCCGAACTGACCGCCGAGGCACCCGGGTTCGACTGGTCGGGTTGGATCACCGCGCTGGGAAGCGGCCCGGACGCCGCGGCCGAAGTCGTTGTGCGGCAACCGGATTACCTGACCACCTTCGCCGCGCTGTGGGCGGGCGAGTCCCTCGACGACTGGAAGTGGTGGCTGCGCTGGCGGCTGATCCACGCCCGTGCGGCCGTGCTCACCCGGGCGTTGGTGGAGGAGGACTTCGACTTCTACGGCCGCACCCTCAGCGGCACCGAGCAGATCCGCGAGCGGTGGAAGCGCGCGGTGTCGCTGGTGGAGGGTTTGATGGGCGATGCGGTCGGACGTCTGTACGTCGAGCGGCATTTCCCGCCCGATGCCAAGGCCCGGATGGACATCCTGGTCGCCAACCTGCGCGAGGCCTACCGCGTCAGCATCAACGACCTGGACTGGATGACGCCGGCGACTCGGCGCAAGGCGCTGGCCAAGCTGGACAAGTTCACCCCCAAGATCGGCTATCCGGCGAAGTGGCGCGACTATTCCACCCTGGTGGTCGATCGCGATGACCTGTACGGCAACGTCATTCGCGGCGCCGAGGTAGCGTTCGACCGGGAGATCGCCAAACTCGGCGGCCCGGTGGATCGCGACGAGTGGTTCATGACGCCGCAGACCGTCAACGCCTACTACAACCCGGGCATGAACGAGATCGTCTTCCCGGCCGCCATCCTGCAGCCGCCGTTCTTCGACGCCGAGGCCGACGACGCCGCGAACTACGGCGGGATCGGCGCCGTCATCGGCCACGAGATCGGCCACGGTTTCGACGATCAGGGTGCCAAGTACGACGGCGACGGCAACCTGGTGGACTGGTGGACCGACGAGGATCGTACCGAGTTCGGCTCCCGCACAAAGAAACTGATCGAGCAGTACGACGCCTACGTGCCGCGCGAGCTCGAGGATCGCGGTGACCGGCATGTCAACGGCGCGTTCACCGTCGGCGAGAACATCGGCGATCTGGGCGGACTGTCCATCGCCCTGCTGGCCTACCAGTTGTCGCTGGGCGGCAAGGAGGCGCCGGTCATCGACGGGCTGACCGGGGTGCAGCGCGTGCTGTTCGGCTGGGCGCAGGTGTGGCGCACCAAATCCCGCGAAGCCGAGGCGGTTCGGCGGCTCGCCACCGATCCGCACTCACCGCCGGAGTTCCGCTGCAACGGGGTGGTCCGCAACATCGACGCGTTCTACGACGCGTTCGAAGTGGCTGAAGCCGACGAGTTGTACCTGGAACCGCAACAGCGCGTTCGGATCTGGAACTGAGTTCGGCCGCTGCCCGATCGCGACCGGTCAGACCAGCTGCCACTGCCAGTCGTCGGCGCCGTCCGGATTGTTGTAGGTGCCCACGGAGTTCTTCACCACGATGGGGTCGCCACTACCGAAGTTGTCGTAGAACCACTTGGCGTTGTCCGGGCTCAGGTTGATGCAGCCATGGCTGACGTTGCGCTTGCCCTGGTCGCCGACCGACCACGGCGCGCTGTGCACGAAGGCGCCGCTGTTGTCGATGCGAACGGCCCACTGCACTTTCAGCTTGTAGCCCTCCGGTGAGGTGTTCGGCACGCCGTAGGTGGCCGAGTCCATGATGATGTCCGGGAACTTCTCCAGCACGTAATAGGTGCCGTTCTTGGTCTCGTGCTTGCCGTCCGGCTTACCCATCGACACCGGGAACGTCTTCTCCAGCTTGCCGTTTCGCATGACCTGCATCTGGTGGGTCTTGTCGTCGATCGTCGCGACCAGCGACTCGCCGACCCGGAAGCCCGACTTGGCGCCGCTGGCGTCGATGCTGACGACGGTGCCGCTCGGCCAGAAGTTGTACGGCCGCCAGCGCACCTGGCTGCTCGTGGTCCAGTAGAAGGCCCCCGGCACCGGCGGCACCGAGGAGATGTGGATGGCCTGCTCGGCCAGCCCGCGGTTGGCGATCGGGCGCGCGAAGTTGATGATGATCGGCTTGGCGACACCGACCATCGAGCCGTTGACCGGGTTGAACGTGGGCGGGGCGAACACCGGCTCACCGGTGTAGGGCTGCGGGTTCTGACCCTTCACCGGGCCGGCGGCCGCGGCGGCCTGCTGCGCCGCCAGCGGGTCGCCGCCGGGGCTGCGCGGCCAGCGGGTCGGCCGGCGGAGGCGGTGCCAGCGGGTCGGCAGGAGGCGGCAGCGCCGGATCCGGCCCCGGCGGCGGCACCTCGATGGGCGCCGGCTGCTCGATCGGTGGCGCCTCGACGACCACGGGGTCAACCGGGGCCTGGTCGGGATCGGCCAGCGCCGAGCCACTGCCCAGGCCGATTCCGGCGGCCAACCCGACCACACAGAAGGCGGCCGTCAGGGCACCCTTCACCCGCAAAGACATAACAAAACTCCTCAATACCAGTTCGATCCAGTGTGGCACAGCACCCGAGGCGGCCACGTGGACGCGATTCCCCAGCGAACCCGACCCGACCCGGCGTCAGCGCGCTGAACTGTGCAGATAGTCGACCCGGACGTGAGAAGCGTTACTTTTCGCTGGTCACCGAACGCACCGCGAACAGGTCACGGGCGAGCCCCACACAGGCCAGTGCACCCATGATCAGCACCGCCGACGCGGCGATCATCACCGCGATCCCGGCCCGCTGGTACAACTGCCCGCCGGCCAGGGAACCGGCCATGATGCCCACCTGGAAGGCAGCCACGTACAGCCCGGAGGCGCCGTCGGGGTCCTCGGGTGAGTGGCGCATGGCTGCCGACTGCAGCATCGGCGGCATCGCGGTGGCCGTCGCCCCCCACAGCACGATCGCGGCGACCCCGATGAGCATCGTCGCCAGGGTGTGGGGGCGATCGCCGACGCCCATCGCGGCGAGCACCACGAAGGCCACCGAGAGGCCGGCCATGCAGCCGACGATGGCGGCTTTGGGCCGCCGGTCGCCGGGGCGGGCGAGCAGGACCATGGCGGTCAGCCCGGCGATCCCGTACCCGACGAGCAGCCAGGCGAGATGCGGCCCCCGGATGCCCACGACGTCCCGGATGATCACCACGATGAACGTGTAGGAGATGAAGTGGCCGGTGACGCCCACCAGCGTCAGCGCACTCAGCGTCACCAGTCGGGGGTTGCGGTGATGCCGGGGCCGACGGGGACGGAAGGCCGCTGTCGCGGTCAGGGCCATCGCCGGCAGCGCCAGGCGGGCCGCCAGCAGAACGGCGGCGGAGGCGGCGGTGATGGCGACGACCGCCAGCCGCCAGCCCCACACCTGGCTCATCGCGGCGGTCAGCGGACTTCCCACCACCAGCGCCAGCCCGGTGCCGGAGTACACCGCCATGGTGGCGCGGGCGGCGTGGGTCGGCGGCACCAGGCGCGTTCCGATCGGGGCGATCACCGACCACATCAGGCCGTGGGTCAGCGCGCACAACACCCGGCCCAGGACCAGGATCGCGAAGGTCGGGGCCAGCGCCGAGATCAACTGGGACACGGCCAGGCAGACCAGGGTGAGCATCAGCGCGCGGCGACGGGGCCAGGCCGAGGTCCAGCGCACCAGCGGCACCGTCGACACCGCGGCCACCAGTGCGTAGCTCGCCAGCAGCGTGCCGACGGTGGCCTCGCTGACGTGGAGATCGGCGGCGATGGCCGGCAGTGCGCCGACCGGCATGATCTCCGCGGTGACGTAGACGAACGCGGCGGCAGCCAGTACGCCCAGCGCGATCACGACCTGCGGCGTCCACGCAGCGGTGCGCGAAGCGGACACGTCGACTGTCATGGCGGTGGCTGCACCTACGGGTTTGGCACCGGTATCGGTGGGCAAAGCACCACGGTATCGCCTGCACCCGCCGAGATCGGGGAAGCACGTTCGGGTGCGTCGACGGCGGTCAGCAAGCAGTGGTCAGGAGCGAACCAGCCGGGCGATCGCCGCCGACGCCTCGGCGAGCTTCTTGTCGGCCTCCTCGCCGCCTTCGGCGACGGCGTGGCTCACGCAGTGGCTCAGGTGCTCGTCGAGCAGACCGAGCGCCACCGACTGCAGCGCGCTGTTGACGGCGCTGATCTGAGTGAGGATGTCGATGCAGTACTTGTCCTCGTCGATCATCTTCGCGACGCCGCGGACCTGACCCTCGATGCGTCGCAGTCGCTTGGTGTAGTCGTCCTTCTGCGCCGAATATCCGTGTACGCCAGTCACTTAGCCTCCAAGCATCTGCTTCATCTGGTCGATCTCGGCCTGCTGCGCGGTGACGATGCTCTTGGCCAGGGTGATCATGTCGGCGCTCTGACCGTTGGCGATCTCGGCGTTGGCCATCTCGATGGCTCCCTGGTGGTGGTTGATCATCGAACCCAACCACAGTGTGTCGAACTCCGGGCCTTTCAGCGACTGAAGCTTGGCCATGGTGGCGTCGTCGACCATGCCCTGCATCCCCATGCCGCCGTGCCCGCTGTGCTCCCCCATGGCGTTGGGGTCGACATCCCACTGCAGCAGCAGCGCCCTCATCGTGTTGATCTCGGGCTGTTGTTCGCCGGCGATCGTGGATGCCAGCTTGACCACGGCGGGGTTGGTGGAGCGCTCGGGCACGAGCGCGGACAGCTCCAGCGCCTGCTGGTGGTGCGGGATCATCATCTGCGCGAACATGACGTCGTCGGCGTTGTGGGCGGCCGCCTGCGCGGAGGCGGTGGTCGACGTCGCCGGAGCGCTTTTCTCGTCGGTCTTGCCGCTACAGGACGACATCAGGGCGGCGGTGGCGAGCGCGGCGAGGCCCGCGACGATGCGGGTGCTGGTGGAGGTCATGCCAACACCGTACCTGATACCCCCGCGGGGTATCACAAACGAATTGCGGCACCCGCCTCTCTCACTGCTGGGCCCACGGCATACTTGACCGGTGAGTGAAACCCCTGATCTGAAGCCACGCAGTCGCGACGTCACCGACGGTCTGGAGAAGGCGGCCGCGCGCGGGATGCTCCGCGCGGTCGGCATGGGCGACGAGGACTTCGCCAAGCCGCAGATCGGCGTGGCGTCGTCGTGGAACGAGATCACCCCGTGCAACCTGTCGCTGGACCGGCTCGCCAAGGCGGTCAAGGAGGGCGTCTTCGAGGCCGGCGGCTTCCCGATGGAGTTCGGCACCATCTCGGTGTCCGACGGCATCTCGATGGGTCACGAGGGGATGCACTTCTCGCTGGTGTCCCGCGAGGTCATCGCGGACAGCGTCGAGACCGTGATGATGGCCGAACGCCTCGACGGCTCGGTGCTACTGGCCGGCTGCGACAAGTCGCTGCCCGGCATGCTGATGGCCGCGGCGCGCCTGGACCTGGCCGCGGTGTTCCTCTATGCGGGGTCGATCCTGCCGGGGCGGGCGAAACTGTCCGACGGCACCGAGATGGACGTGACCATCATCGACGCCTTCGAGGCGGTCGGCGCGTGCGCGCGCGGCCTGATGCCGCGCGAGGACGTCGACGCCATCGAGCGGGCGATCTGCCCGGGTGAGGGCGCCTGCGGTGGCATGTACACCGCCAACACGATGGCCAGCGCCGCCGAGGCGCTGGGGATGTCGCTGCCCGGCAGCGCCGCCCCGCCCGCGACCGACCGTCGCCGCGACGGGTACGCCCGCCGCAGCGGCCAGGCCGTCGTGGAGTTGTTGCGACGCGGGATCACCGCCCGCGACATCCTCACCAAGGAGGCCTTCGACAACGCGATCGCGGTGGTGATGGCGTTCGGCGGGTCGACCAACGCGGTGCTGCACCTGCTGGCCATCGCACACGAGGCGGGCGTCAAGCTCTCACTCGAGGACTTCACCCGCGTCGGCGCCAAGGTGCCGCACCTTGCCGACGTCAAACCGTTCGGCAAGCACGTCATGTTCGACGTCGACCGCATCGGCGGCGTCCCAGTCGTCATGAAGGCACTGCTGGATGCGGGCCTCCTGCATGGCGACGTGCTCACGGTGACCGGAAAGACGATGGCGGAGAACCTCGCTCACATCGCTCCGCCGGATCCCGACGGCAAGGTGCTTCGGGCGCTGAGCAACCCGATCCATCCCACCGGGGGCATCAGCATCCTGCACGGATCGCTGGCGCCCGAAGGTGCGGTGGTGAAGTCCGCCGGATTCGACTCCGACGTCTTCGAGGGCACGGCAAGGGTTTTCGACGGCGAGCGGGCCGCGATGGACGCGCTCGAGGACGGCACCATCTCCGCCGGTGACGTCGTCGTGATCCGCTACGAGGGCCCCAAGGGCGGTCCCGGCATGCGGGAGATGCTGGCCATCACCGGCGCGATCAAGGGTGCCGGCCTGGGCAAGGACGTGCTGCTGCTGACCGACGGCCGGTTCTCCGGCGGCACCACCGGCCTGTGCGTCGGCCACGTGGCGCCCGAGGCCGTCGACGCCGGGCCCATCGCGTTCGTCGCCGACGGCGACCGCATCCGGCTCGATGTGGCCAACAAGACCCTCGACATCCTGGTCGATGCGTCCGAGATCGACGCGCGGGCAATCGGATTCACTCCCCCACCGCCGCGCTACACCACCGGCGTGCTGGCCAAGTACCGCAAGCTGGTGGGATCGGCCGCCAACGGCGCGGTCTGCGACTAGGTCGCGGCTAGTTGGCGGTGAACTCCGCGTAGATCGCCGGCAGGAACCCGGCGAGATGGTTCATCTCCTGGGCGCAGTGCACCATCAGGTCGCGCGGGTCGGGCAGTTGGCGGGCCGCGACCGGCCTGACCGCGCGATCCGCCAGGCGGTTGCCGCGCCGGACCGCGACGTGGCGCCCGCCCATCCAGAACCGCGAGCGCATCTCGGCGCCGACGGCGGTCGGGCGGACATGGTGGACGAACCATCCGATGTCGACCGGCAGCTCGGAGGACCCCAGCCGCGCGCACACCGCGATGCCCTCGCCCAGCCTGGCCGGGTCGAGTCCGAGGGCGGACGGCTCGACGAACGAGATGGCGCCCTTGGTGAACGCCGAACCGATGTACTCCTCGATCAGCGACGTCCGGCCGACGTAGTGACCGTCCCCGTCGGTATCGTCCCAGCGCGCCGACACGTGCGCCCTGGGATGCCACAGCTTGTACCGGCGCGCGTCGCTGCCGTGCCAGCCGAACCACCACGTCCACATCTGCGGAGTGACCCCGGGCATGTCGGTGCGCGCCGACACCTGGATGCCGCCGTCGCGCAGCCTGCCATAGCCGTTCTCGGTCTGTTGATAGCCGTCGTCGAGAATCGTTGCCGCATCGTCGAATTGGAGGAGGACCGGATCGGCCTGCGGGCCGTGTTCCAGCGCGGTGACGATGTGGCGGGACAGCGGCGCCATCTCGGGGTCGAAGAACGATCCCCAGGCCGTGTCGGCGTCGCCGCCGCGGTAGCCCAGATAGGTGCCGGTCATCAGACTCGCCCCATCCAGGCGTGGAAGCGGCCATCGGGGTCATAGGCCGCGCGCACCCGGTCGAGTTTGACCATCGCCTCGTCGCTGACGAACTTGGCCGGCCGTTGCCCCAGGTTCTCGTCGGCGAGTTGGACGCCGGTCTGCAGGTGCTCCATGCTCGCCATGTTGGAGCGCGCCCAGTCGGAGTATGCGTCGTCGTCGGCGGGATCGTTCCAGACGGTGTACATGGCCAGGTAGATCTCGTCTTCCAGGCTGTAGGCCATGTCCTGGCGCGCAGGCGAGGGACCCCAGTTCAGCCAGAGCAGGTGCGCCGGGTGCGGTGGCATCGTCTCGAAGATCCGCCGGATCCCCGGCAGCAACTCCTCGGCCGACGCCGAGGTCCACATGTTGTCGGTGGCGTAGCGGTAACCGGTCGGGTAGTTGCTCATCACGCCCTGGTAGGCGGTTTCGAGATCGGTTGGCGCACAAGGCACCGCGATCAGCGCGTGCTCACGTACCGGGCAGGTCTCCAGGAAGGCCAGCGCGTCGGCGGCCTCCTGCTCGGAGTCGGCGAACACCGGGCCCACCACGGTGATGCAGGGTGTGTCCAGTCCGAGGAAGGGCAGGGCCCGGGACATCACGATCTGGAACTCGACGCGGCGGTCGACCTCGGCGCTGATGGAGCGCGCCCAGGTGTAGATCTCGTCGAGGTAGTCGGCCGGGTAGACGTAGACGGCGTTGGCGCAGACCGCCGGCTTGGGGTAGAGCCTGAGATGAAATCCTGTCACCACCGCGAAGAACCCCGGTCCCGAACCCCTTGCGGCCCAGTACAAGTCCGGATGGTTGTCGGCGTCGCAGTAGATCTGCTCACCGTCGGCGGTCACCACGTCGAGCCCGAGCACGCTCTCGCAGGCCGGACCATGGACCCGGCTGTTCCAGCCGTAGCCGCCCTGTAGCAGGTAGCCGCCGATCCGCACGCCCTTGCAGTGCCCGACCGGGAAGAACAGCCCGTGCGCGTCGAGGTCGGCGGCCAGCACGCTGCCGCCCTTGCCGGGTCCGGCGACCGCGACCATGGTGTCCTTGTCGATGCTGACGTGATCGAGCCGGCTGACGTCCAGCAGCACCCCGCCGTCGCGGACGTGGTTACCGGCCCAGCTGTGCCCGCCCGAGCGCACTCCGATCCGAAGGCCGTTGGCCTTGGCGTAGCGGACCGTGGCGACGACCTCATCGGCGTCGACTGCCTGGACCACCACGTCGGGATAACGCTCGGGGGTGCGGGCGTTCCAGACCGTCGCGCTCCGCGCGGCCTCGTACCCGTCGTCCCCGCGGAAGAAATGCCGACCTTCGGGCAGCGAACTCATGTCGACCTCCTTGGTCCGCATAACGGAACATCTTGATCCGCTATGCGGCACTATAGTGTCGGAACGGCGGCAACGGAAGGGGGTCTACACATGGAACGCGACGACGGGATCCAGGTGCTGCGCCGGGCCGCGGCCGCGCTCGACGAGATCGCCACTGCTCCGGGCCGACTGCGGCTGGTGGACCTACAGTCCCGGCTGGGCCTGGCCAAGTCGACGGCACGTCGCCTGCTGGTCGGCCTGGTCGAGGTCGGGTTCGCCGCCGTCGACGACGACGGCCGGATCACCCTCGGCGAACGGTTGCTCGGGCTCAGCGGCGCCAATGCGACCCACATCGCGGCGGCGTTCCGGCCCACCTTGGAGCGGATCGCCGAGGCCACCGGTGAAACCGTGGACCTCTCGTTGTTTCGCCGCGGGCAGATGCTGTTCATCGACCAGATCGAATCCGCGCACCGGTTGCGCGCGGTGTCGGCGGTCGGCGGCCGATTCCCGCTCCACGACACCGCCAACGGAAAGGCCGCGCTGGCGTTGCTCGACGCCGACGAGGTCGATGCGCTGCTCACCGGGCTGGACGCGCCGCAGCGCGAGGCTCTGCGCGCACAGCTCGCCGACATCCGGACCACCAAGGTGGCCCTCGACCGCGACGAGCACACCTCCGGGATCTCCGCAGCCGGGGTGGCCGGTCGGGCCGCCGGCGGCCACATCGTGGCGATTTCGGTGCCGGCGCCGACGGATCGGTTCCTCGAGCATCGGGACCGCATCGTCGCCGCGCTGCGGGATGCGCTGGACGCACCCGCGTGGCGGAACTGACCGGGGCTTGCCAGCCTGTCGCCGGTGGGGGCACAGTGACGGACGTGAGCCGAACCGCTTTGCGTATCTGCCCGTTGTGCGAGGCCACCTGCGGGCTGGTCCTGACCGTCGATGACGCGGACCGGGTCACCGGCGCCCGCGGTGACCGCGACGACGTCTTCAGTCACGGTTTCATCTGCCCCAAGGGCGCCAGCTTCGCCGAACTCGACAACGACCCCGACCGGCTGCGCAACCCGATGGTGCGCCGCGACGGGGAACTCGTCGAGACCGGCTGGGACGAGGCGTTCGCCGCCGCGGCGGAAGGGCTGCAGCGCGTCATCGCCGAGACCGGCGGACCGTCGGTGGGGGTCTATCTGGGCAACCCCAATGCCCACACCGTCGCCGGCGCGCTCTACGCGCCGGCGGTCGTCCGGTCGCTGGGCACCCGTCAGGTCTACACCGCCAGCACGCTCGACCAGATGCCCAAGCATGTCGCGTGCGGCTATCTGTACGGCAGCCCGCTGGCGTTCACGATCCCCGACCTCGACCGCACCGACTATCTCGTCGTGATGGGCGCCAATCCGCTGGTGTCGAACGGAAGCCTCGCCACCGCAGCCGATTTCGGCGGCAAGCTCAAGGCGCTGCGCGCCCGGGGCGGACGCCTGGTCGTCATCGATCCGAACCGCACCCGCACCGCCGAACTGGCCGACGTCCACCTCGCGCCGCGGCCCGGCACCGACGGGGCGCTGCTGTTCGCGATCGTGCACGTGCTCTTCGACGAGGACCTCGTCGACCTCGGCGGACTGGCGGACCACGTCACCGGGGTGGAGCAGGTCCGCGCCGCCGCGGCGGACTTCCCACCCGAGGCCGTCGCCGCGCACTGCGGCGTGACGGCGGATGAGATCCGCACGCTGGCCCGTGAGATCGCGGCGGCGTCGAGTGCGGCGGTGTACGGCCGCATCGGCACGTCGACCGTCGAATTCGGCACGGTGACAAGCTGGTTGGTCGATGTCGTCAACATCCTCACCGGCAACCTCGACCGCCCGGGCGGAGCCATGTTCGCCAGCTCGCCGATCGCCGGCGCGCCCCGGCCGGCACGGCCGGGCCGCGGCTTCAAGACCGGCCGCTGGCACAGCCGGGTCTCCGGTCATCCGGAGGCGCTGTCCGAGCTTCCCACCGTCGCACTCGCCGAGGAGATCGAGACCGCCGGCGACGGCCAGGTCCGGGCGCTGATCACCATCGCCGGAAATCCGGTGCTCTCCGCCCCGGACGGCGCACGCCTGGCCGACGCGCTGGCGAGTCTGGACTTCATGGTCTCGGTCGACCCGTACCTCAACGAGACCACTCGGCACGCCGACGTGATCCTGCCGCCGCCGCCGCCGTCGGCCGCCGGGCACTTCGACGTCGCACTCAGCGGCGCGGTGGTACGCAACAACGCCCGCTACTCGCCGCCCGTCCTGCCGCTGCCCGCCGGCCGGCCCGACGAATGCGAAATCCTTTCCCGCCTGGCGTTGTTCGCGCTGGGGATGGGGCCCGACGCGGATCCGCAACTCGTCGACGGCCAGGTGATCGCCTCGACGCTGGGCAAGGAGGTCGCCGATCCGGATTCCCCGGTCGCCGGCCGCACCGTCGGGGAACTGACCGCCATGCTGCCCGACGGCCCCGGCTACGAGCGACGGCTCGACATGATGCTGCGGCTGGGCCCGTTCGGTGACGCGTTCGGCACCAGGCCCGATGGCCTGACGCTGCAACGACTCAAGGACACCCCGCACGGGGTGGACCTCGGCGCGCTCACTCCGCGGATTCCCGAGATACTCCGAACCCCTTCGGGGAAGATCGAATTGGCGCCCGAGCCGATCATCGCCGACATCCCCCGGCTGCAGGCGTCGCTGGACTCCGGGGACGGCTTCCTGCTCATCGGACGGCGCCATCTGCGGTCGAACAACAGCTGGATGCACAACCTGCCGGCCCTGTCCGGCGGCAGCAACACCTGCACCCTGCAGATCCACCCCGACGATGCCGCGCGGCTGGGGTTGTCCGACACCGCGTGGGTCACCGGACCCGGCGGCAAGCTGGAAGTGCCGGTCGAGATCACCGACGGGATCCGTCCCGGCGTGGTGTCACTGCCGCACGGCTGGGGCCACACCGAACCGGGCACCCGGATGCGCGTCGCCGCAGAGCATCCCGGGGTCAACGTCAACAGCCTCAACGACGGGACGCTGCTGGATCCGCTGTCGGGCACCGCGGTGCTCAACGCGGTGCCCGTCGAGGTTGCGGCCGGTTAGTTACCAGCCGCCTTGGGTACCGCGTCGCCGCCAGCGCGCCTGGAGGCGATGTAGAGCGCCCACATGACGATCGGCAGCAGGATGTCGCTGATCAAAGGGATGCCGACGTTGTACGGCCTCGTGTTGTTCTCGGCGAGCCAGAAGTAGATGTGCCCGGCGGCATCGCCGAGGTACTGCACGGTCAGCACGACGATCGTGGCCAGCCAGAAGTGGCCGTGGAACCGGTAGGCCATGATTCCGACGACACCGATGGCCAGGTCGCCCATGGCGTTCTCCCACTGGAATCCGCCGTCACCGCGGGTGTAGCCGATCAGTTCGGCTGTCTGCGGTCCGTCGAAGATGTGGTAGCCCGCACCGACCAGGGAGGCCACGCCGACCACCCACACCATCCACCACACCAGGTGCACATCAACGGCGAGCCGGTCTTTGTGACGCCGGCTCTGGATGAAACCCCCGATGAGTGCGATGACGACTGCGATAGCCGTGCCCACAGCGAATCCTCCCTATTTCACCAATGCAACCGCGAAGCCGTCCCAGCCCTTGACTCCGACGGTCTGGATGGCCGCGGTGTCCAGCCGCGGATGACCGCCCATCATCTCCAGCATCTCGACGACCGCCCGGGCCTGCCGGTCATCGGCGGCCGGGCCCAGGATCCGGCCACTGCGCACCACGTTGTCGACGACGATCACGGTGCCCGACCGCCCGAGTTCGATGGCCCACCGGACGTAGGCGCTGTTGTTCTCCTTGTCGGCGTCGATGAACACCAGATCGAAATCGCCGGTCAGGCCGGGCAGGCTGTCCAACGCCGCGCCCACGACGATCTCCACCCGGTCCGCGACACCGGCCCGCTGGAGGTTCGTGGCGGCAACCTCGGCGTGCCGGGGATCGAATTCCAGTGTGACCACGCTGCCTTCGGCGCCCACCCCGCGCGCCAGGCAGATGGTGCTGTAGCCACCGAGCGTGCCGATCTCCAGGACGCGGCGCGCACCGCTGATGCGGGTCAGCAGGAACAGCAGCCGGGCGCTCTGCGGCGACACCTCGATGGGCGGCAGGCCCGCTGCCGCCGAGTCGGCGAGCGCGGCGGCGAGCGCGGGATCATCGCCGAGCAGCAGCCGGTCCAGCAGTGCGTCGGCGGCCTGCCAGTCATCGGGTCCGATCACGTCGCTCACCGCACCACCGTAGCCCGTCGAGCTGTCTTACCGCACACCCTCTTTGGCGTACACGACGCGCAGCACATGGCCCACCTCCGGGCCCATCACCACGGTGGTCAGCTCGCACATCGTCGCAACGAACCGGGGTCCGTGCGCGGGTCCGTCACCTTCGCAGAGGTGGTGGGCCACCTCGTGCAGCACCACCAGTTCGCGCAATGCCCAGTCGGCGGCGCTTCGGTCGGGGACGGCGATGACCCCGGTGCCGTCGCGGTTCTCGTAGTGCGCGGCCGTCGCCGCACGCCGGGGCCGGACCCCCAATGGCCCGGGCGCCGGCCAGCGCTCGGCCACGCCGGGCAGCGCCAGGACGTCGTCGACGTAGCGTTGCACCGACTCCACCGAGCCGAACCGGCCTTCGGGCGGCAGCGTCAGTTGTGCACCGAAGAAGTCGATGGCGCGGGATCGGTGCTGGGCGGCGCGGTCGAACAGCGTGCGGACGAATTGCTCGGCGGCATAGACCTTGGAGCGCTGGCTGTCGCGCGCCGTCACCTCGTCAGCCGGGTCCGCGCACCAGGCAGTTCCGGGCTGGCGCCCAATCTCGCGTTCTTGCCGGCGCGGTCGCCGGCCCGGCGCGCCGCCGACGAGTAGCCGGCCGACGCGCGGTGGGCCTGCCAGGTGCCCCGAGCCTTCGAACTCTCCCGGTAGTGGTCACGCAACTCGAGTTCCTTGTCGCGCAACGCGATTGCGGTGCCGGGTGCCCGCTTGCGGTCCTTGGTGGCCTCGCGTTGCACCTCGTCACGGGCCTGCGCCAGTCGTTGGCCGATCCGCGCGCCGAACGCCAGCTGAAAGTTCAGCCGGGCCGTGATGGTCGGGGTGGGCCGGTGCGCGCCCGTGGCCAGGTAGGCGTCACAGGAGCGCACCATCTGCACCACCAGGCTGGCGTAGAGGGCATGGCTGGTGTCGATGTCCTCGGCGAACCCGTAGGCGTAGACGAACGTCGAGTTCGACGCCACGTCGCAGCGCACGTCGTTGGCCGCGGCGATCACCGCGAACAGTTGCACGTAGGTGCGCAGGCCCTTGCTGCCCGGCTCGCCGATGGTGATGGTGCATTGGGTCGGCTCCTGAGCGGCCGTCCTGGTCACCGCGTGCGCGCGGGCCACCGCGAGATCGATCGACGTCGCCGTGGCCAGCCGCTGCGCGGCCGCCATGAACGCCTCGGCCTCGTGGGCGTTGTCGGTGCCTTCGGCCTGGCGCAGTAGGGCCGCGATCCGGGCGAGCATCTTGTCGTCTGTCATGGTTGGCAACTTAAGGGAGGAGGACGACTTTCCCGCGCGCGTGCCCGGTCTGCAGGTAGCGGTGCGCCTCGGCGGCCTCGTCGAGCGGAAACGCCCGGTCGACGATGACCTCGAGCTTGCCGTCGCGGGCCAGCGCGAGCAGTTCGGGGCGGGCGGCGTCGCGGATCGCCTGGCCACCGTCTGCCCCGGTCAGGGCCGCAATACCGAGTTCGGCGGCCCGGCCGAAGCCGGCGATCGTGGCGATCCGGGACCGGTCGGCCACCAGCTCCACGGAGGTGTCGAGCGCCTCGTCGGTGCCCACCAGGTCCAGCGCGGCATCCACCGGCCCGATGGCCCGGATCCGGTCTGCCAGACCAGGGCCGTAGGCGACCGGCGTCGCACCGTATTTCCGCAGCTGATCGTGCCGGGCGGGGCTGGCGGTGCCGATCACCGACGCGCCGCGGGCGACCGCCAACTGCACCGCGAGCAGTCCGACGCCGCCGGCCGCTCCGTGGATCAGCACGGTGTCGCCTGTCCCCACACCGGTATTCGTCAACAGGTGCCAGGCAGTGCCACCGACGAGGAGCAATCCGGCGGCCTGTTCGAAGGACAGCGAGTCGGGTTTGCGGCCGACATCTTTGGCGTCGACGATCACCTGCTCGGAGTAGCCGCCGCGCATCCCGGTCGCGACCACCTCGTCGCCCACCGACACCGCCCCGGTGTATCCGGTCGCGCTCGGGCCGACCGCGGCCACCACACCGGAGACCTCCAGGCCGACAGGCATCGGCAGGGCTGCCGGATCGCGGCCCATCTCGCCGCTGTACAGCTTGTAGTCGACCGGGTTGACGCCCGCGGCGCGAACGTCGATGAGAACCTGACCGTCGGCGGGCCCCGGCAGGTCGACGTCGTGGACGGCAAGCACTTCCGGTCCGCCATAGGCGGCGGCCACCACGATTCTCGTCACGAGCTACAACACTAGTGCGCTACTTGGTGACGAACTCGTCGAGCGCTGTGAGCAGCTGAGGAGAGAGCGGCGCCTTCTTGGCGTAGTTGGCGACGTTGTCGCTGGGGTCGTCGCGCAGCACGTGGTTGACGCCCCTGAGTTGCACGAACTGCAGCGCGGTGTGCGCGAGCGCGTCGGTCAACGGCTTCATGTCCGCGCAACCGGCCTGGGCGTCGGAGTCCGAGCACGTCACCAAGACCGGGGTGCCGGCGGGGATGCGCGCCGCCAGGGCCAGCGGGTCGATGGCGTCGGCCTCGGCCACGGCTTTGACGTTTCCGGGTCCGAGGATCGCGTTGAGCCCGTCGGGCAGCTTGTCCGGTGCGGTGCCGGTGGTCCGGGTCTGGTCGACCGCAGCTTTCCACGCGGCGACCACCTGGTCGGCCTGCTGCTGGGTCTTCTGCCCGCTCTTGACCGCGGCGGCGACGTCGGCCTTCACCCGCCCGGTGATGAGGTCCAGGTAGCGGCCCGGCAGCGGCTGCAACAGTCCCAGCGAGTGGATCCTGGGGGCGCCCGCCGTGGTGTCGTCAGCCAGCGACATCGCGTGAATGGTGCCCTCCCCCAACGCGTAGACCGAGATGCGGTTCTTGTCGGTGCCGGGTTGGTCGGCGAGGAACCGCACAGCCGCCTTGGCGCCGCCGGTGTAGATGGCGCTGCCGACGTCGGCCGGCTGGTTGGCGTAGGGCCCGAGACCCGTGGTGCCGGTGCCCACCTTGTCGTACCGCAGGCTGGCCACACCGTGGTCGGACAGGTACTCGGCGAGCTGGCGCATGTTGCCGATGGGTCCGGCGACATTGTTGTCGCCGTTGCGGTCGGTGCGCCCGCTCTCGGAGATCAGCAGAGCTGCCGGGCCGGCGTCGTCGCCGCGGTGACGGTAGGTGCCGTGCAGGGTGAGTCCGTCGGCGACGAAGGTGACGTCGTCGTCGACCCAGGCCGGCGCGGAGCCGCTGTTCGACGAGCAGCCGGCGAGAAGCGTCAGCGACAGAGCCGCCACGACGATGCGCCGGCGCAATCTCACAGCCTGGCCTCGATCCATGCGGTCACGTCGTCGAGGACACGGTCGCGTTCGGGTTCGTTGAAGACCTCGTGGTACAGCTCGGGATACACCTTGAGATGAACGTCGGTGGAGGCTACGCATTCGACCAGCAGCTCGCTGCCGGCGGCGGCCACCAACCGGTCTTCGGCGCCGTGTACCACCAGCAACGGCGCGGTGATGGCGCGAGCCCGCTGCGGCATGGTCTGGCCCACTCGCAGCAGCGCCTTGGCGATGCCGGCGGGGATCTTGCCGTGATGCACCAGCGGGTCGGCGTTGTAGGCGGCCACCACCTCGGGGTCGCGCGACACGGCGTTGGCGTCGAGCTGCTCGACGGGCAGATCCGGCAGCAGCGAGCCCACCGTCCGGCCGAGTAGCGCCTTCATCGGGGGCACCCCGGTGTGAGCGGCGACCGCGGGCCCCGACAGCACCATCAGGTCGTACTCGCCCGCGTGCTGCACGCCGTAGTCGAACAC
The DNA here is from genome assembly GCA_963753095.1 of uncultured Actinomycetota bacterium. Lineage (GTDB taxonomy): Bacteria > Actinomycetota > Actinomycetes > Mycobacteriales > Mycobacteriaceae > Mycobacterium. The sequence goes on along the minus strand of CAVWBC010000004.1, from coordinate 454,203 downwards.
GATGCCGCCGCCCATGCTGTGGCCCAGCACGATTCGCGTGCGGCCCGGATGCTCGGATGCGGCGGTATTGACGAGGGTGTCGAAATCGCCGGTGTACTCGGCGATGTTGCGGACCCGCACCCGCTTGCCGCCGGCGCGGCCGTGTCCGCGGTGATCGAGAGCGTAGGTGACCAGGCCGGCCTCGCCGAACCGCTGCGCGACATGGTCATAGCGGCGGGCGTGTTCCCCCAGGCCGTGCGAGAGCACCACGACGCCGCGCGGCTCGGTATCCGGTGTCCAGACGTCATAGACGATGCGGACGCCGCCGACCCCGTCGAAGGACCTCTCGATGCGGGTTGTGACCATCAGGGCAGCGTAGCGGGACGCTGTCGGTGGCCGTGCGTAAGCTCGGACGGGTGAGCGTGCTCGCACGAAGTCTTGACGACGGTGACGACGATTTCCTCTCTCACGCCGAGCCCTACCGGCGGGAGCTGCTGGCGCACTGCTACCGCATGACCGGCTCGCTGCACGATGCCGAGGATCTGGTGCAGGAGACCTACCTGCGGGCATGGAAGGCCTATGACCGGTTCGAGGGAAAGTCGTCGGTGCGGACCTGGTTGCACCGCATCGCCACCAACACCTGCCTGACGGCACTGGAGAGTCGGCAACGCCGGCCGCTGCCGACCGGGCTGGGCGCCCCTAGCTCGAGTCCGTCCGACGAGCTCGTCGAGCGCACCGAGGTGCCGTGGCTGGAGCCGCTCCCCGACTCGCTGCACGAGGACCCGGCCGATCCCTCGGTGATCGCCGCGACGCGGGAGTCGGTGCGGCTCGCGTTCGTCGCGGCGCTGCAGCATCTCTCGCCACGTCAGCGTGCCGTACTGGTCATGCGGGACGTCCTGCAATGGCGGGCCGCCGAGGTCGCCGACGCGATCGGGACGTCGACAGTGGCGGTCAACAGCCTGCTGCAGCGGGCGCGGACACAGCTGGACGCGGTTGCGCCCAGTCAGGACGACCCGCCCACCGACCCGGGCTCGGCGGAGGCCCGCGATCAACTGGCCCGCTACATCGCCGCGTTCGAGGACTACGACATCGAGCGACTGGTCGGACTGTTCACCGAGGAAGCGATCTGGGAGATGCCGCCGTTCACCGGCTGGTATCAGGGCCCGTCCACCATCGTCGAGCTCATCCACGACAAGTGCCCGGCCAGCGTGGCGGGTGACATGCGGATGCTGCCGTTGACCGCGAACGGCCAGCCGGCCGCGGCGATGTACATGCGGCTACCGGAGACCGGAGGCCGCCACGTCCCTTTTCAGCTTCACGTGCTGACGCTCACCCCGGCGGGCGTCTCGCACGTGGTGGCGTTCCTCGACACGTCGCTGTTCGCCAAATTCGGCCTGCCTGAATACCTTTAGCCCCCCGCCGAGTGGCCAGTTACGCCACGTGATCGAGCTGAAAGCGTGCGTCAACTGGCCAGTCGACGGGGCAGCCGGCGGCTTTCAACGCGGTCAGCACCCGGTCGATGACCACCGTCGGCGCCGCGCGCAGTAGCTCGCTGTTGACTCGGATGATCCGCCAGCCGCAGGCCTCCAAGTCGGCGAGCCGGTTGATGTCGCGGGTGCGCTGTACCGGATCGGTCCAGTGCTGCGCGCCGTCGAACTCCACCCCGACTCTCCACTCGTCCCAGCCCATGTCGACGCGGGCGATCGGATGACCGCAGTCGTCGAAAACAGGGATCTGGGTCGTCGGCGCCGGTAAGCCCGTCCGCACCAACAGCAGCCGGGTACGCGTCTCCTGCGGCGACTCCGAACCGCCATCCATCAACTCCAGAACCTGCCGGAGCTGGACGGTGCCCCGCACGCCACGGTGCCGCTGAATCAAAGCTTCGACGTCGGATCTTCGCACTCCGGTGGCGTTGCTCAGGGCGTCCACCCGGATGACTGCGTGGTCCATTCCTCGTCGCCGGCCCAGGTCGAATGCGGTACGAGCAGGTGTCGTCACCGCGATCCCGTCAACTTCGCCGATCTCGTCGGGGTCGAGCTCATCGCGGTGGATGAGGATGCCTGATACCGGTTTGCCGTTGCGGCGCAACAACTCCGCAGGATGGTCGACGTCAATCCAACGGCAACCCAGCAGAGCCGCCGCCGACAGTCCGGCCGCGATCCCGGCGCCGCCGGACCATATCCACGCGGCCTTCGCCTTCAGCACGGGAGTCATGCCCAGATCTCGCGCCACGTAGACGTCGCGATGAACGGCGCGGTAGTCGCGACTCAAGCACCGTCGGCTGACCAGTCCTGCCGCGAGCACTTCCGATCCGCGAAACGGACCGTCGAGGATGTCCATAAGGGCACCCTGACATGCCCGTACGACATCAGCCGGGTGGCCACTTACGCCACACGGTCGAGCCGAAAACGTGCAACAAGTGGCCGCTCGGCGATAAGTCAAAAAGGGCACCCCACCATCGTCGTGACGGTGGGGTGCCCGAGGACCGAACGTCAGTCGATGCCGACGATCTCTTGCGCGATCGCGGCCACCCGGGTCTGGGCGGCGGAGACGATGCGCTGGCGGTTCTTGTGCGCTTCCTCGTAGGCGATGATCGTCCGGATATCGGAAGGATCGGTGAGGTCCTTGACCGCGGCGACGGCTTCGCTGAGGTTGAGCTCCTCGTAGCCGGCGATCGGCAGCTCGGAGGGATCGAGGACACCGGTGGCGCTACGCACCGAATGCAGCGCGTCGGCGGTGCCATCGGCCCCCTCGCGGCGGGTCACCCGCTCGGCGGTCTCCAGCGCGGCGTCACGCGAGGCGGCGACGGCCTTGGCGGCCACCTCGCCGGCGTGGGCGCCACGGTTGATCAGGTCGTTGACGGCCGGACGGGCGCCGCGCAGCGACTCCAGTGCACGATCGACACCGCGCACCGACCAGGCCATCGGCAGGTTGACCATCCGGACCGCGACCCCGGTCGCCGCCTGCAGCGGGGTGCGCCGCAGCGCGGCGGGTCCGCCGAGGGCGTCCTCGGCCAGCACGGTGGTCAGCCAGTCGACCGTCGCCGAATGGGCGGTGATGAGACGGTCCGCGAGCTTCTGGATGTCCGATTGCTTGGCCGCGACGGCGAGTGCCTTGATGTAGCGGGAGCGGTCCAGCAGCTGGCCTTCCAGCGCGAGGTCGCCCAGGAGCGCCTCGTCGAACGGCTGGGCCTGCTCGGTGAGCGCCTTGACCGCCGCGGCGGCGCGCCCGAAGAACGGGCCGATCAGGTCGGGGAAACCACCGAGGTCGCGGATGGCGGCTTCGATGGCCTCTGCGCGTTCGCGTCCGTTGTCGGCGTTCTCGGTGAGTTCGCGGCGCACCGCCTCGGTGCGAGCCTGTGCGACGCGGGTCTCGGCGACCTGGATCTCGGTGTTGGTCAGGTCGAGCTGCGCGCGCAGTTGCGCGAGCAGCCTGGTGGTATCTGGTGTGTTCATGGGGATGCCCCTTGATGCGTAGACGGATTGTGTCGGCGCACGATTGCACCTGGCTGGCGTCTACCCGATCCGCGACATCACCACTCACCGTCAGCCGCGATTGTGAGAATTGCCTTGGTACACATGGATCTCGCTGCGATCGGGTACACATCGGGCTCCAGGCGTTTGCCGGGGGTAACGATCCCGTCACAGTGCAGGTCACGGCGAATTAAGGGATCGGCGCGAATTCTGAGAATTCTCAATGCCGGCCGAGTTCTGCGAGCCCCCGCTTAGCGCATCGGCGAAATCTGAGTCGCAGATCACCGGCGTTCGGTGTAACGCTTCACGTCTGGTCAATTTGGCTGCTGGCATGCAGTTTTGCTGCAAAGACGCACGGGTACTTTGGTTTTCAGGACGGGGGAACAGCAATCGATTCTCAATCGAAGGAAGAAGTGATCATGAAATTCAGCGGTTTCGCGCGGGGTCCGAAAGTCGCGACCGTATGCGCCGGATGGCTCGTGGGGGGCGCGGCGATGGCCACGCTCGCAGCGCCGGTCGCATCGGCGGCTCCGGACTGCTCCGGCGCCGGAGTGGCCAACACCGTCAGTTCGGTGACGGGCGCGGCTCACCAATACCTCGCCGATCACCCCGGTGCCGGACAGGTGCTGACGGCCGCGGCCAATCAGCCCGAGCCGCAGGCCGCGGCCAATGTCCGCGGGTACTTCACCGCCAACCCGGCGGAGTACTACGACCTGCGCGGCATCCTGGCCCCGATCGGCGACGTCCAGCGGACGTGCAACGTGAGCGTGTTGCCGCCCAACCTGGCATCGGCCTACGACCAGTTCATGGCCGGCTGACGCACAACACAAGAGGCCGCCGCCACAGCATCCGCTGTGGCGGCGGCTTCCTTTTCAGTCCTCACCGTGCGTATTCGTCGAGCCTTGCAAGGGCCGACTTCGTCAGCCGGTCGAGCGCGCGTAGCTGCGTGGGCGTGATCGCGTCGAACACCACCGAGCGCACCAGCGCGACATGCCCCGGTGCCGCAGCGGCCAGTGCGGACCGACCCGCCGCGGTGATCTCGACGGTCGCTCCCCGCCTGTCATGAGCGTCATCGGATCGGCCGACAAGCTCGCGGCTGAGCATTCGGGCGAGGTGGTGCGAGAGCCGGCTCTGTTCCCAGCCGATCCATTCGGCCAACTGGACAATCCGCATGCCGCCGCGCTCGGAGAGCGCAACCAGCACTTCGTAGTCGGCCAACGACAACCCGCAGTCCTGCTGAAGCTGGCGGTTCATCGCTGCCTGTAGTCGCGTGCCCATCGACAGGTAGTTGCGCCACAGCCGCTGCTCGTCGTCGTCGAGCCAGTCCGGTGCCATCCGGAAAGCATAGCGGAATACATGACACGTCATCTATGTTGTCGGGATCATCGTCAGCCACCTAGGCTGGCACGAACCAAGGGGTGATGACATGGGCGCAGCAATCGACATCAGGCGGGCCGCCGACCGCGCCGTGACGAAGATCGACTGGCTCGACTCGAAACACTCGTTCTCCTTCGGGCACAACTACGACCCGGACAACACCCACCACGGCCTGCTGCTGGTGAACAACGACGACATCGTCAAGCCGGGAAGTGGTTTCGAGACGCATCCGCATCGCGACATGGAGATCGTCACCTGGGTGCTGCGGGGATCACTGGTACACCAGGATTCCACCGGCCACTCCGGAATCATCTACCCCGGACTGGCCCAGCGGATGTCCGCCGGACGCGGGATCCTGCACTCGGAGAAGAACGACTCGTCGACGCTCGACGGGAGCCGAAAGCCACACCGAGCCGGTGCGTTTCGTGCAGATGTGGGTGGTGCCCGACGAGTCGGGCATCGACCCGGGTTACCAGCAACTCGAGATCGACGACGAGCTGCTCAGCGGCGGGCTGGTCACCATCGCCTCGGGCATGCCGGAGCACAGCAACGCGGCGGCGATCAACATCCGCAATCGGTATGCGGCGCTTCACGGTGCGCGACTGCAGGCCGGCGACTCCGTCGAATTGCCCGACGCCCCTTACCTTCATCTGTTCGTGCCGCGTGGCTCGGTGACACTCGAGGACGCCGGCGCGCTGCAGGAAGGCGATGCCGTTCGGTTCACCGCCGCGGGCGGCCGGCGACTCACCGCCACCGTGCCGTCGGAGATCCTCGTCTGGGAGATGCATGCGGGTTTGGCGGGGTAGGACGGTCTGCGCGATCGCCGCGGCGGCGGTGACCGTGGCGTGCAGCCACGCGGCACCGCCGCCGGCGCCGAGCGCGTCGGCGCCCAGCGGATTGACGGCCACCACCCTGACGGTGCCCGACGGGCTCTCCGCGGCGCCGTTGGACACGCCACGAAAAGCATTGGTGCCCTCGGGATGGTCGATCACGGTGTGGGCGCGCGTGCCCAAGGCGCGCTTGGCCGTCTGGGCTCCGGACGCCACGCTGCTGGTATCGGTGCCCGCTGATGGTCGGGTGCTGCGCCTGTCGCCGGCGCAGGGCGGACCGAGGACCACAGTGCTGCTGGACAACCTCAACCAGCCGCACGGCCTGTGGTTCGCGGACGACACGTTGTATGTCGCCGAAGGCGACCAGATCGTCGGCTACCGTTACGACGCCGGCGGGGTGTCCGACCGCCGGGTGCTCGCGGCCGATCTGCCCGATGCCCGCAGCCCGGAGCTGGGCGGGGCCTACGCGCACGCACTCAAGAGCGTGGCCGTGGATCCCGATGGGGCGGTGTACTTCTCCATCGGCTCGACGGGCAACATCTCCGCGTCCGATCGAACCGCCATCCCTCCGCGTGCCACGATCATGCGGATTCCTCCCGACGGCGGGCCAGCGGCACCGTTCGCCACCGGGGTGCGCAACGGAACCGGACTTGCGATCGCGCCCGACGGATCGGTTTGGACGGCGGTCAACAATCGCGACGACATCGCCGACCCGCGCCCCGGACCGTCATACGGGGCGGTCGACGACTACGTCAACGATCATCCGCCGGAGTCCGTCGCTCGCCTGACACCCGGGCGGGAACTGGGTTGGCCCTACTGCAATCCCGATGTGGACGGCCGGCCCGGCTTTCTGCGCGATGTCCAGACCAACGCCGACGGTGCGCGCCTGGACTGTGCGGTGCTGGCGCCCGTCGAGCAGACCCTCGGTGCGCACTCGGCACCGCTCGGACTGAGCTTCACCACCGGAGACCTGCCGGCGCCGTTCGACAACGGCGCCTTGGTCGGAGTGCACGGTTCCTGGAACAGGACCCCGGCGCGCGCGCCAGAGGTGTCGTTCTTCGCTTGGCGCGGCGGCACATTGGGCCCGCAGCAGACTCTGGTGGGTGGGTTCCAGGAGCCCGACGGCACCCGGTGGGGGCGTCCGGTGGCCGCGGTGGCCGGCCCCGACGGCGCGGTATACATCACCGACGACTACGCCGGTGCGGTGTACCGCCTCGCGCCGCCGGGCGGCCCCGGCCGCTAGCGGGTGACCTGGTTTCGGCGCCCGGTCACCCCGAGGTAGATCGCGATCAGGATGACGGCGACCACGACGCCCACCAAGAACGGGATGATGGCGAACCCGCCGTTGGCGTTCGAGTATCCCAGCTGGTAGGTGATCCACGAGCCGAGGAACGAGCCCACCACGCCCAACAGGATCGTCATCACGATGCCGATGTTCTGCTTGCCGGGCATCACCAGCCGCGCCAGGGCTCCGACGATCAGTCCGACGACGATCGCTCCGATAATCGTTCCGATCATTGCTGCTCCTTGTGTCTGGGTGTTCTGGCGGTCCCGGGCGGGCACCGCGCCAGGCAGTTATTCCCCCTTCCTGAGCCCGATAACCTCTCGCGATCGTGGCCGCGCCCGAATTGCCGCCCCAGCAAATACCGATCCGGAGTTCGTGACGCATCATCTGCCGAACCGTCATCCTGTTGTTACCAAAGTTGACAGTGTGGTTACTGGGATTATTGTGATGTTTGTCGTAGTGCCCCTTCCCCCGAAAGGCCCACCGTGGCAACCACAGCCGTGATGCTCCGCCGCATCACCGCCGGCTGCCTGACGGTGTTGACCTGCCTTGCGCTGGCCGCGACGACCGGCCGCCCGGTGGCGCGTGCGGAGGGTCGCGATCAACTCGCACAAGCGATCGCCACCACCCGTGGCAGCTACCTGGTCTACAACTTCGGCGCCGACTTCCCGGCCCCGATGCTGGGCGCCGGCGGCAACTGGTACGAGATGACCAACGGCGGCCACCTGATGATCATCAAGTCGGCGTCGCAACGGCTGACCCCGCGGCTGCTGGTCGACACGCACGCGGGGTTCCAGTCCCGGTGCGAGCGCACTCCGGGCGCCCGTACGAGTGAGGGGCTGATGCAGGCGTCGGAGACCTACACACCGCTGCAGGCGTGGCAGGTGCTCGGCCAACCGACGATCGCCATCAATGCCAACTTCTTCGACGTGCGGTCGCAGAAGGGCGGGTCGTGGAAATCCACCAGTTGCAGTTCCCCGCTGGGCGCCTATGTCGACAACACCAACGGACAGGGTCGCGCCAACGCCGCCGTCACCGGAACCATCCCGTACGCCGGCAAGCAGGCGCTCTCCGGTGGTGACGAAGTGTGGACCGCCCTGACGACGATGATCCTGCCGGTCGCCGGCGCCCCGTTCGTCGTGCCGCCCAAGTCCCCCAACGACTATGACGCCGCCACGCCGGTGATCCAGTCACTGATGGACAAGGGCACCCGCTTCGTGGCCGTCAGCGGTCTGGGGCTGCTCGCCCCGGGTGACACCGGCCAGTTGAACGACCCCGGGCCGAGCGCCGCCCGCACCGCGCTCGCCTATGCCAGGGACAAGGACGAGATGTACGTCTTCCAGGGTGGCAGCTACAACCCCGATCAGATCCAGGACCTGTTCCGGGGCCTGGGCAGCGATACCGCGATCCTCCTCGACGGCGGCGGGTCCTCGGCGATCGTGCTCCGCCGCGACACCGGCGGCATGTGGGCCGGCGCGGGCGTGCCCAAGGGCTCCTGCGACACCATGCAGGTGCTGTGCGACGCCCACGAGCGGGCCCTGCCGAGCTGGCTGGCGTTCAACTGACCAGTGCCGCATCCGGCGTGTTCAACGCTGGCCGAACATCCGGCTCAGAAGTGAATCCCGCAGCCGCGTCGGCACTTTGGGAAGCAGCGCCATCTGGAGTGCCGGCCCGAATCCCACCGGGTAGCGCGGCCGCGGTGACGGTGCCGTGAGCGCCTTCTCGACGACGGCCGCGACCTTGTCCGGGTGCACGGCGAGGCGCCGCGACATCGGTATCGACTTGCGCATTCCCGCAATGTGTTTGGCGTACAACGCCCGATGGCGGGCTGACATGGCCGCCTCCATCTCGTCGACGCTCTGGTCCGCCTTGCGCCACAGGTCGGTGTCGGTCTGCGCCGGTTGGATCACGCTGACGCCGACTCCCCATGGCCGCAGCTCCACCCGCAGTGCATCCGCGGCCGCCTCCAAGGCGAACTTCGACGCACTGTAGGCGCCCAGCAGCGGCAACGAGATCCTGCCGTTGACACTGGAGACGAACAGGATTCGCCCCCGCGACTCGCGCAGCAGCGGCAGCACCGCCGCGGTCACGGCCAGCTGCCCGACGACGTTGACCTCGAATTGGTGTCGTAGTTCGGCTGGCGAGAGCGCCTCGAGCGGACCGCTGACGGCGATGCCCGCATTGTTCACCACGGCGTCCAGCGGCCCGGGGATCGCGTCGGGCAGGGCGGTGACCTGGTCGTCGTCGGTGACGTCCAGAAGGACCGTCGACACCCGCGGCACCTGCCTGAGCGTCTGTGCGTCGTTCTCGCTTCGGACACCGGCGATGACGTCCCATCCCCGCTCGGCGAGATAGATCGCGATCGACTTACCGATACCGCGCGAGGCGCCGGTGATGAGAACTCGTGGCATGTGCTTCCCCTAGTTTTCGGGTTGATCGGCCGGTGCCCAGCGAGGTCCGTACCGGAAGATGGCGAGGCTGGCGGCGACGGTGAGCGCGGCGAGCCCGATCACCGGCGCCACGGTGAACCGTGACATGGTGGCGCCCACCGCGGCACCCCCGAGCATCGTCAAAACCACGCCGTAGCGCAGCTTCTCACGCTGACCCGTGCCGCCGGCCAGTCGACTGTCGACACCGATCCCGACGATCGTCGACGTCAGCACGGTGGTGCTGAGTTCCTGGATGCCGAACTGCCGGGCCGCGGCGTTCTGGGCACCGAAGGTCACCGCCAGCCCCGCGATGATGATCAGTTTGCGGTTGTCGTGGTAGTTCAGCACACCGGCGCCGGCGAGCACGGCCAGTACGGTCATCAGCACCACCTCGGTGCCCAGTGCCGCGGTGAGCCACACCCGCACCTCGTAGTCGAGGTGGCGGGCGAACCGGCCACCCATCACCGTGCCGACGAGGAAGCTGACGAACGCGACCACCGCCGCCGTCATGTCGACACCGGAATGCGGCACGAACCAGAAGCCCAGGAAGATGACGTTGCCGGTCATGTTGGCGACGAAGACGTGGCCCAGGACCAGCACGCTGATCGCGTCCACCAGCCCGGTCGCGAAGGTCAGCAGCAGCAGCCCGACGACGGTGAGCCGCTGCGAGACCGGCGAGGCGACAGCCATGGAGGCAGGACTGGCGTCAGAGCTTGGGGGTGAGGTCCAGCGACGTCACGGTGGTCATCTTGGTGACCAACCACCGGCCGTCCTGGCGCTTGAGCTGCAACCGATAGGACAGATAGCGCATCGACGGGATGTCCTTGGTGAGCGGACTGGTGGAGGTGGTGTTGGTGTAGACGATGGCCGTGGCCTCGGAGCCGCGCAACGACTCCACCGCCGCGCCGACGACCTGGGTGGTGTTGGTGACCTTCGCCTGCTTGTTCGTCGGCACGATGGCATCGACGTACTTTCGGTACTGGTCTTCGAAATCGCCGGAGAGGTACCTCGAGGAGCGATCGGCCAACTTGTCCATGTCGTCGGGGGTGTAGGTCCACAACGTGGTGATCGCGCTGGCTGCGGTACGCGCGATGTCGAGCTTGGTGTCCACCATGGCGCGATCGGCCAGATACGGTTGGACGGTGGCGCCGGCGAATGCGCCCGCCGCCACGAACGCCACCACCGATACTCCGACGGCGATCCTGTTCTTGTTGCGGGTCAACCACTTTCGAGCGGCCGATGCCTCCTTGGCCGAGGCCTCGTCAACGGAGGCCTCGTCGGCCTGCTCCGACGACTCCTGCTCGTCGGGTTCCGCGTCGGTCAGATCACCTGAAGCAGGTTGCTGATCTTCCACTGCTCGCCTTCCCTGGTCGCAGTGACAACCCAGCGGTTGCCGCTTTCGATGGTCTTTCCGTCCGGCAGCTTGGTTCTTGTGAGCGCGGCCACCACCACGTCGGCGCTGCCGTCTGAGTTCCAGCGTTCGACGCCCAGTGCCTGCACAGACCCCGTCGTCGGCTCCGCGCGCGCCACCTGGACGACGATCTCGTTCATCTTGTCCTGGTACAGCTTGGCGAACTGGCCGGTGCCCTGGGCCAGTACCTTGTCGGCATAGTCGTTGGCGTGGAACGGATCCGGCGAGGTGTACTGCGTCATGAACGACCGCACGAAGTAGAGCACCGCCACGTCGCGCTGCTCGGCCCGGATGTGGGACTCCCGCTTGATCAGGACCAGGCTGCTGACCGCCACCGCCGCGACGATCGCCACCGCGGCAAGACCTGCGACCAGCGGCAGGACCCAGCGGCGGGGCTGCGGCTCAGGCAGGCGGAACAGCTCCGGGCTGTCCGGTTCGATCCTGCGGCGCGGACTCATTGGCCCTGCCCCGGGTTCGGCCTGGCCAGCACCTGCAGGTTCGCCACCTGCCAGTCGCCGTGCGCGGACTTCTCGAAGTTGGCCCGTACGGTCGCGGTGATCAGCCTGGCCTTCGGCCCGCTGCCGCGTTGGCCCTGCAGCAGAATCAACATCTCGGCGCGGTCCCGCGACGAACTCAGCACCGCGCTGTTGGTCACCCAGTAGTCGTTGTCGACCGGACCGCCCTTGCGCACGGAATCCTGCTGGGCCACCAACTGCGGGCGGTAGCCGTCGGTGACCAACTTCTGTGCCCGCGCGAAGTCGTCCCCGAGGGTGGCCACTTCATAGCTGAGCATCTGCCCGACGATCTTGGGCCCCTGCACCGCAATCTGTTCCCGTGCGCGGTCATTGTCGAGGTCGTGGCGGTAGACGGCCACATAGCCGAGGCCCGCACCGGCCACTGCGAGCGCCGTCGCGCCGGCGATCACGGCGCCTGCGAGGCGGCGGGGTCGATCCTGCCCCTCTCCCTCGACACGGTGCACCTCGGTACGGGTCAGCAGGTCGGCGAACGTGCGGCCGCGGGAGTCCCACAGCGGCCAGAGCCAGCCGATGAAGAGCGCGGCGGTGTCGAGCAGATGGGCCAGGTCGCGAAGTAGCAGCAGCCACGGACCCACCGGCGAGCCGTCCCGGCGCACGACGGCGATCCCGAAGACCGACCGTCCCAGGCTCCAGCCGGTGATAGCCGGCAGCAGCAGTCGGTTGACCGCCATCGCCAGGAACACCGCGGCGCCGACGCCGATCGAGAGCCACAGCAGCCATCCCGGCTGCGGGGCACCCCACCCCGCGATCGCCGCCCAGCCCACGAGCGCCACGGTTGCCAGCACGCCGATGCCGAACAGGACGTCGATGGCGAAGGCGCCCGCGCGGGCCGACCAGCTCGCCGGCACCGTGGCTACCGTGCTCTCGGCAGGCGCGGCGGATTCGGTGGCGTCGTCGCTGGAGTCCACGTCGGGCGCCACCGTCATTTGCTCACCTGGTCGAGCTTGGCGATCTTGTAGACACCGCCGTCCGGTGCCATCCGGACCCGAAGCCGATAGCCCTGCTCCTGGTTCTGGGACTGGGAGTTGGATACCTGCACCCGCACGGCGACGAGAATGTCCATCGAACCGTCATCGTTGTGGCGTTCCACGGCGGCCCGCATATCGGACACCTGCACCGTCACGTTGGCCGCCTGGTAGGCGTCGACCAGCACGCCGCTGTACAGGGTGGCCTGCGCGCCGAAGTCGCCGGTGGCGCACTCGATGATCTTCTGCTGACTGGCTACCATCGCGGTGGCGTCGGGGGCCTGGGTGGCGGTCACGCAGTCCTTGGCAGCCGCGAGAGCCGCGGTCTCCGCCCGAGCGGAGGCCATGCTCTTCTGGTGCGAACGCAGGGCCAGGTAGCCGCCCCCTGCGACCGCAGCGCTGGCGAGCAGCAGAACGGCGCACACACCGGCCAGCCAGCGTCCACCGCCCAGCCGGGACGGGCGCCTGTCGGGGCTGGTGGCCTCGGCATCGACACCGGCCTCCGCATCCGCCGACGAGACTTCGTCGACTTCTTCCGTGGTGACCGGGTCGTCCGGGTTGGCCGGGTTGTCCGGGTTGTCCGGGTTGTCTGTAATGGCCTCCTGCGCGTCGGGTTGCTCCGCGTCGTCGACCGTTGGGGTGGGCGGGGTCGGGTTCAGCCGGCCGGGGCCAGCATCTCCTTCCATCCGTCGTCTCCTGTACTGCTCGAATTGCTCACGTCGTATTTCGTACCGTCAGGACCGACCAGCTCCCCACTGGACGGGGTGTAGACGGCGGTATTACCTGCTGCCGGAGTGTACGTGCACGGGTTGGGCTGCTGGCCATTGCACTGCACAGAACCGGTTCCCGGAGCGCTGAGTGGGTCACTCGTGATCGGGGCCGGCGGCGGCAACAGGTTGGCCGGCAGCGGGTTCATCCCGTTGTTGATCGAGGGCGCCGGTATGACGTAGCCGGGTTTGGGCGGCTGGTTACACCGGGCGGCCGGCGCCGGGCAGCCGACGATCTGGTTGGGATCGCCGTACCACGGGTTGGTGCCCAGCGGCGTGTAGGGCTCGGTGCCGCGGCACTCGGCCGGCGTCGCGGCCCGCTTGTTGGGCACGTCGGCACACGGATAGTTGCGTGCGCCGCGAACCACGTTGGCCGGGGTGTCTTTGGGGATCTTGCAGTACAACCCGTTGGGGATGGGGGCCTGACTGGTGTCCGCGGGTGCCCGCCACTCGCTGGCCGGCAGGAAGCCGGTCAGGCACGGCGGCGGCTGGTTGATCGTCAGGCCGAAGTCCAGCGCGGCCTGCCCCGGGTAGGGAGCCGATACCGCCTGCGCGATCGACGCCCCCTGCGGCAGCATCACCAGCGACTGCTCGACGCCCTTGTTGTAGCGCTTGAGCATGTCCAGGATGATCTCGAGGTTCGCCAGCGTCTGCGGCAGGGACTCACGTACGTCGCTGAACACCGCGGTACCTGATCGGCGGTCGGAGCGGCCTGCGCCAACCCGCTGCGCAGCGCGGCATCTTGCGCCGCCGCCTGCTGGGTGAGGCTGTTGAGGTTGGCCGCCCAGCGCTGAATCGCATCACCGGAGTTCACCTGGCTGTCCAGGATGGGCGCAGTGTTGTTGATGATGTCGTTGACGTCCGTGATGTTGGTCTTGAGGTCACCGATGATCGCCTGCGAGCCATCGACCAACCGCTGCAGCGCCGGGCCCAAACCGCCTACGGCCATGGCGGTTTCGTTCAGGAGCACCGGAATCTTGTCGGCCGGAAGCGCCGCCAGTCCCTTGTTGGCGGCATCCAATGCGGGACCGACCTCCCGGGGCACGGTGCCCTTGGTGATGACCTGCCCGTTGGTCAGGTACTTGCCCGAGGTGCTGTCCGACACCAGGTCGAGGTACTGCTCACCGACCGCCGACACCGAGTGAACGTTCGCGATGGTGTCGACCGGAATCTTGAACTCGTTGCCGATGCTCATCGTGGCGCGCACGCCGTTCTCGGTCGGCTGGACGTCGGTGACCCGGCCGATCTGCACGCCGCGATAGGTGACGTTGGCCGTCGTGTACAGACCTCCCGAGGACGGCAGATCCGCCTTGAGCGTGTACTGCCCGATGCCGGCAAGGGTCGGCAGCCGTAGGAAATACACGCCCAGCACGAGCAGCGCGATGACCGTGAGCGCCGCGAAAACGATCAGCTGGGTTCGGATGAAGCGGGTCAGCATGTGCTCGTCACTTTCATTCGCCTCGCTCCACGAACGGCCCACCGTCGGTCGAGTTCGGGTGGGGTGTGAACCGCACGTCCGGGATCATCGTCTGCGGATCCCGGCCCCACGACTGCTCGAGTGCGCGCAGCATGCCCGACACGCCGGTGCCGGTCAGGAACGCGTTGTCGATCGAGCTCAGCGTGAGGTCGAAGGTGGCCGACGTGTTGATGTAGTCGCCCCGGATCACCTTCGGCACGTTGTCGATCGGGTACGGCGCCGTGACGACGAGCCGCAGCGAGTCGATCAGGTACGGCGCGGCGCGGCCGAGTTGCTTGAGCGGGCGTTGCAGCAGTTGCAGGTTGGTGTCGAAGTTGGCCCTCGACTGCGACAGCGTCGAGTCGGTGACCGCGCTGAACCGGCCGAGCGCCTCCACCGCACCGGTGAACCGGTCCCGAGCGTCGGCGAAATACTTGATCAGCGGCGGGAATTCGGTGAGAACCCGGTCCAACGTGTTGTTGCGGTTGGCGATGATCTTCAGCAACTCGTTGGTCGAGTCGATCGCCTTGGTCAGGTCCTCGCGCTGCTGGTTGAGCTGATCGGTGAAGGTGTTCAGCTTGCCCAGGAAGTCGCGGATCTGCTCGGCGTTGCCGGACAGGATGTTGTTGACCTCGGTCTGGATCACCTCGAGGTTGGGGATGCCGCCGCCGCGCAACACGGTGGCGATGCTCGCCAGCGTGCGTTCGGTGGTCGGCCACGCCGACGCGTTCTTCAGCGGGATCGTGGCACCGTTGCGCAGCGGCTCCGACGACGGGTTCTGTGGCGCCGCCAGCTCGATGTGCTGGGTGCCCAGCAGGCTGGTCTGGCCGATCTTCGCGGTCGCGTTGGCGGGCAACTTGATCCCCGGCTCGATGTCCAGGGTCAGCGTGGGAATCCAGTTCTTCAGCTCGATCGCACGCACCGACCCGACGTAGACGTCGGCCACCCGCACCCGGCTGTTGACGTTGAGCGCCAACGTATCCGGCATCTGGACGTAGACGGTCATCTTGTCCCGGCCGCTGCCGGGCCCGACGGGCATCGGCACGTTGGCGATGCCCCGCCAACCGCAGGACGTCAGAACCAATGCGGTCATCACGAGCGCGAAACCCCGCCAGCCGTACCGGCGCATCGTCGTCATCGTCGCGCTCACTGTCCCGACCCCATCTCAGCGGGCAGGGCCGGTCCGGCCGGGGCCGGCGCGGGCGCCGGTCCGCCACCGTTGATCTGCTGAGACACCGGCAGCGGTCCCGGGATCACACCGGGTCCCGGCGCGGGCGGTGGCGGAGCACCCGGATACCACGGTGGCGGAAGCGGATTGCTCTGGTCGTAGGCGTTCGGCGGCGCGCCACCGGGCGGTCCCGCGGGCGGGATCGAGGTGATGTCGGGTCCGCCGTAGAGCTCCGCGAGCGAGTCCGGGGTCAGCATCTGGGCGGTGAACGACTGCACGTCGACGCCCTGCATACCGGGCGCCACGATCCAGTCGGGCGGCCCGAAGCCGGAATGCCACGGGACGTTGGAGGAGTTGCCGTGCGAGAACAACGTGTCGCGCGACCAGATGCCGGGCACCGTCGTGTCCTTGTATCCGGGCGGCGGCTGCAGTCGCGACTCGGAGTAGGCCACGTACTTGGGCAGCGTCTCGGCCGTCGAGAACTGGTTCACGCCGAACGGCGGGAAGTTGAACTTGATGGCGTCCAGTATCGGCGCCAGGTACTCGGCGCACAGCTCCGCCGAATCCTGGTAGCCGAGCCGACTGCCCGATTGGATCGCGCTGCACAGGAACTGCAGCGGGTTGGCGAAGCTGGCGACCGTCGGAATGGCCACGATGGCACCGTGTGTCGGGTGGTAGATGTTGGCGAAGTTCGCACCCAGGTTCGGGTAGACGTGGAGCACCGTCTCCAAGCCGTTCCGCGGCTCGGGCTGCAGGATCGCGTTGGTGACCTCGGCAAGGTTGTTGATGTCGTTGGTCAGCGGCGTGCGGTTCTCGTCGATGAACTTACGGGCCGTCGTCAGCAGCGTGTTGACGTCCTTGAGCGCGTTGGCCAACTCCTGGTCGCCGTTGTTCAGCGAGTTGGTGAAGGTCGCCAGGTCGTTGTTCAGCGCGACGAACTGCTGGTCGCTGTTGTGCAGCGCATTGACGAACAGCGCGAGGCTCTTGACCACGCCGAACAAGTCGCCGCGGCCTTCGTTCAGCGCCGTCACCGCATCCGACAGCGCGGTCAGCGTGGTGTTGATCTGCTTGCCCTTGCCGTCGAGGCCGTTGGCCAGCGATTCGATGAGGTCGCCGATCGGGCCCTTGGGCTGCTCGGGTGTCGGGCCGAGCTTCTCGATGGTGTCGGCGAGCTGGTTGCGCAAATCGTCCCACTCCGCGGGCACCTGAGTGCGTTCGAGCGGGATGACGGCGTTGTCGGCGAGCACCGGACCGCCGGTGTAGGCCGGTCCCAGCTGGATGACGCGGGAGGCGACCAGACTGGGGTTCAGGATGGTGGCGGTCGCGTCGGCGGGCACCTTGTACTTGTTGGAGTAGTTGAAGGTGACCTTCATCTTGTCGCCGGCGGGCTCGATCTTGTCCACGTTGCCGACCTGGACGCCCATGATCTGCACCCGGTCCCCCGGGTACAGGGCCAGTGCGTCGGTGAAGTAGGCGACTACGGTGTTGGTGGTCATCCGCTGGTAGAGCTGGTAGCCCACGAACGCGGCGACGATCCCGAGGATGACGACCAGCGCGCCGATGATCGCCGATGCCCGCGACAGGCCCGACAAGCGTGTCTTGCTGAAGATGTTCGACATGGATCAGCCTCCCTGCCCTGCAGGCATGTCGAGGGGGGCCAGCGCGCCGACCGGCGACACCTGCGGACCCGGCCCGGGCGGCGGCGTCGGCCCGATGAGTGCCGGTGGCGGCGGGGCGATTCCGGGCACGTCGCCGGCCGGCCCGGGTAGCGGTCCGACCGGGACCGTGCGGGCCCCGGGCGGTCCGGGAGCCAGCGGCGGCGCCGGCACTCCGGCCACGTTCGGCGACAGCTCACCCGGGTAGGCGGCGCTCGGGACGCCGGGTCCTCCGACGGCAGCCGGGTTCGGCGCCGACGTCGACGACGTTGGGCGGGCCGAAACCGCCGGGCACCGGACCGTAGGGGCCTTGGTCGAGGGCCGCACACGGCAGCGGGTTACCGGGAGTCGGGATGCCGTCGGCCGGTGGGGTGTAAGAGCACGGCGAACCCTTCAGCACTCCGGGACCCGGGTTCTCCGGGGTGCCCTCGAGCACCGTCGGCGCGGGCGGCGGCGCACCGTTGGGCTGGCGCTGGCCGTTGGGGTCGGGGAACCGGAAGGCCGGCAGCCCCGCGTTGCGCCAGAACTCCTCGGGATCGATGCCGCGCTTCTTGAAGGCGGCGTCGACCCACGGCTGCAGGATCTGGTATGGAATCAGGTTGACCACAAGGACTTTGAAGTACGGGCCGGAGCCGATGGCCTCGGCCAGGGCGCCCATGAACTTCGCGGCGTCAGACAGCACGTCGGCGAGGCCCTGCTTGTGCTTGACCAGCACGTCGCTGATCTGGTTCAGCTGCGTCAGAACGTGATTGAGGTTCGGGTTGTCGTTGACGAAGCCCGCGAACTGCTGCGACACCTCTGAGACGTTCGCCAGCAG
Organism: uncultured Actinomycetota bacterium; assembly: GCA_963753095.1. Taxonomy (GTDB): domain Bacteria; phylum Actinomycetota; class Actinomycetes; order Mycobacteriales; family Mycobacteriaceae; genus Mycobacterium. Next base: position 436,055 of record CAVWBC010000004.1, on the reverse strand, counting down.
GTAGTCGATGGCCTGGCCGCGCTGGTTGACCGCGGCCAGCAGTGTCTGGGCGTTGACCAGAAGTTGGTTGATCTGCTCGCTGCGGTTGCCGAGCACGCCGGCGATCTGGTTCGCATTGGCCAGCAGTTGCTTGACCTGCTCGTCCCGCTTGCCGATGGTGTCGGAGAACCGGGCCACCCCGTCGAGTGCCGCGCTCAGGTGCGGGTAGGTCTGATCGACGGTCTCCGACAGAACGTTCAGCGACTGCTTGATCGTGTCGAAATCCCAGCCCTCGGACACTCTGGTCAGGTCCGCCACGGCGTCGTAGATCTGGTAGGGCGTGGTGGTCTGGCCCACCGGCAGCACGCCGTCGGGGCGCAGGATCTTTGATCCGCGCGGCTCGATCTCCAGCACCCGCTTACCGAGGATCGTCTCGGTGCGGATGCCCAACTGGCTGTCCGTGCCGATCTGCTCGCCGCCCAAGCCGAATCCGACCTCGACGTGATCGCCCTTGATCTCCAGCGAGCGCACCGTTACCGACGTCCATGCCGGCGATGCGCACCTTGTCGCCGGGGTTGATGCCGGCCGAGTCGGAGAACTGCCCGTAGTAGGTGGGCGTGGCGAACAGCATCGGCACGCTGGCAAAGCTCTGGCCCACACCGATCACGAGCAACACGATCACGATGCCCGCCAGGCCGTTTCGAACCCGGTTCGAACCCTCAAGAGTCCTCATTGCGGCGTGCACCTACCCGTCGGTTGCTGCGTGATCTTGACGGTGCGGACTGGCCCGCCGGGCTGCAGACCGTTGAGCTTCAGGTTGATGTCGCACAGGTAGAAGTTGAAGAAGTCGCCGTAGATGCCACCGGCGCGGCCGATGATCTTGACGGCCGCCGGCAGTTTGGTCAGCAGGTCCTCCAGGTTGGCCCGGCCGTCGACCAGGGGCTGCTGGAATGGTCTCGAGCTTGGACACAGTGTCCTTGAGCAGCGGCCGGTCGTCGCGCAGCAGATCGCCGAGCGTGCCGGACGCGTTGCTGATGTCGGCGACTGCGTTGGCCAGCGGGTCTGCGCGGTTCTTCAGACCCGGTGATGAGGATCTCGAAGTTGTTGACCGTCTGGTCGAATTCCTTCTGGTGCTTGACGGTGGTGGCCAGCACGGTGTTCAGGTTGGTGATGACCTCGCCGATCGCCTGATCGCGGTCGGCCAGTGCCGAGGTCAATTGTGCTGTCTGGTCCAGGATGTCGTTGATCGTGCCGCCCTGGCCCTGGAACACCGTGATCAGCGACGAGGCGATGTTGTTGACCTTCTCGGGGTCGAGTGACTTGAACAGCGGCTTGAACCCGCCGATCAGGGCGTCGAGGTCGAGCGCGGGTTGGGTGCGCGACATCGGGATGAAGCCGCCGGGCGGAAGGACGCGGTCCGCGCCCTCGCCGGTGCCACGGTCGAGGTTGACGTAGCGGTTGCCGATCAGGTCCTGGTAGCGGATGGCGGCGGTGGTGGACTGGTAGAGCGGCAGTGTCCGGTCGACGTTGAGCGTGACCAGCACCCGACGGCCGTCGTCGGCCAACTGCAGCTTGGAGACCTTGCCGACCTCGACGCCACCGGCCCGGACGAACTGCCCGTCGCGCAACCCGCTGGCGCTGCTGAACTCTGCCGTGTACGCGGTGGTCCGGTCGAATCGGATCTGCCCGAACACGATGATGATGATCGCCGTGAACAGCAGCAGCACCAACGAGAAGGCGCCGAGTTTGATGGCGGTACCGGTGATTTTCATGGGTTGATCGTGTTCTCCCCGATTTGCCGACCCCAGACGTACTCGGTGAGGAGCGGCTGGCCCAGTTCGAAGTGGTTGTACGGAGCCAGCGACGCACCGGTGTCCATCACCAGGTACGGCGCGGGCCAGAAGTTCCGGTCAACGGGCTGCCAGCATCCCGGGCCGCCACCGGGGCCGCCCCGGGCATTCACCCTGGGCAGGTTGTCCGGGTAGACGTACGGGTTGGGGGCGCCGAGGAACTCGGTGACGGTGTCCAGCGAGTAGCCATTGCCACCGAACGACCCCAACGCCAGGGTGTTCGCCGCCGCCTCGTTGCGAATCTGGCAGTAGAACTGCGGGCTGTACTTGTCCAGTAGCTGCGCGGTGGGGATGAGATCGGCCTGGCCGCGCACGAAGTACGGCTCGCCGCGCTCGAAGACGTCGCCGGCGGTGTTGCCGAAACCGGCGGCGGCCAGCAGGGCGGCGTCCAGGTCACCGCGACGCTCGTTGAGCGTGCGCGCCGTCGTCACCGCGTTGTCCAGAGCGCCCCAAAAGTCCGGGCTGGCTTCGACGTACACGTCGGCCAGCGCAGACAGCGAGCGGACGTCCTTGCGCAGCTGCGGCATCAGCGGGTTGAGCTCATCGAGGACCGAGTTGGCGTTGACAAGCGCCTGCCCGAACTTGGTGCCCTGCCCGGACAGCGCCTCCGCGGCCGCGCTCAGGGTCATGTTCAGCTTGACCGGGTCGACCTTCTCCGAGATGTTGGTCAGCGTCTCGAAGAGGGTGTTGAACTCGGTGGTCACATGCGAGGCGTCGACGACGCCGCCCGCCTTGATGCGGGCCTTGGTCGGATCCTTTGGGCTGGTGAAGGAGACGTACTTATTGCCGAAGACCGTGCTCGCCTTGATCTGGGCGTCCACGTTGGACGGGATCAGGGACAGGTAGCGCGGCCTCAGCTCGAGTTGCAGCTCCGCCATCTGCTTGCCGTCACGATTGACCGCCACGACGTCCGCGACGCGGCCGATCTCGACGCCGTTGTAAGTCACCTTGGCGCCGGGGTCCATGACCAGGCCGGCGCGGCTCGAGAGCATCGTCACCGGCGTCTTGGGCGTCAGTGTGCCGCGGAACTGCAGGTAGACGAAGGTCAGGACCAGGGCGGCGATCACCAGCAGGATCACCCCGGCCAGCTTGATCGGGGGTCGCCGCAGGTCGTTCTTCGGTGCGCGCACAGTTAAACCGTCAGGTTGAAGTTGGGGTCGGTGCCGTACAGCGCCAACGAGGCCAGCAGGACCAACATCGCGACCGCGACCAGCGAGGCGCGCATCGAGACTCCGACCGCCTCGCCCACGCCGACCGGACCGCCGCTGGCGTTGTAGCCGAAGTAGCAGTGGTTGATCATCACGAAGACAGCGATCAGGATCGCAACGACGAAGGACCAGAACACGTCGTCGGGCCTCAGGAACGTGCGGAAATAGTGCTCGTAGGTGCCGGTCGACTGGCCGTAGAAGACCGTCGTCGTCAGCTGGGCCGCCAGGAAGGACAGGATGAGGGCCATCGCGTACAGCGGGATGATGACCGTGATGCCGGCCAGGATCCGCGTCGACACCAGGTAGCTGACGGACTTGATTCCCATCACCTCGAGTGCGTCGATCTCCTCGGCGATCCGCATGGCGCCCAACTCGGCGGTGGCCCCGGCCCCGACGGTGGCCGCCAGGGCGTGACCGGAGACCAGAGGTGCGACCACGCGCACGTTGACCAGCGCGGCGACGAAGCCGGTGAACGCCTCGACACCGATGTTGCCCAGCGACGCGTAACCCTGGATGGCGATCAGGGAGCCGCCGGACAGCGTGACGAAGCCGACGATCGCGACGGTGCCGCCGGCGACCGCCATCGCCCCGGTGCCCATCCCGATCTCGGCGATCAGCCGCAGCGTCGCCTTGCGGTAGTAGCGCAGGGCGTGCGGAATCTGCCCGATGGCGGTGACGGTGAACCACGCCACCTGACCGACGCCGTCGACGAACCGGGTGGGTGCACCGGCCAGCCTGGTGGCGGTCGCGTAGGTCCGGGGGTAGCGGCTCCGCAGCACGGTTGCATTGGCCATGTCAGCGCCCCGTTCCGAATCGAACACCGATGGTCGTCAGCACCACGTTCACGGCGAACAACGCGACGACCGAGAGCACCAGGGTCTCGTTCACCGCGGTGCCCAGGCCCTTCGCGCCGCCCGACACCGTCAACCCGCGGTAGCAGCCGACCAGACCGGCGATGAGCCCGAACGTCAGGGCTTTGATGATGGAGATGACCACCTCGGGGAGGCCGGTGACCAGCGTGAGGGTGGAGACGTAGGCGCCGGCCGAGATGTTCTGCATGAAGACGCCGAAGATGAATCCGCCGACCAAGCCGATCGTGATCACGGCGCCGTTGAGCAGCACGGCCACGAATGTGGAGGCCACCACCCGAGGCAGCACCAGACGGTGGATGGGATCGATGCCGAGCACCTCGAGCGCGTCGATCTCCTCGCGGATGGTGCGAGCGCCGAGGTCGGCGCAGATGGCCGTCGAACCGGCGCCGGCCACCACCAGCACGGTCACGATCGGACCCAGCTGTGTCACGGCGGCCAGGGCCGCGCCCGCCCCGGAGACGTCGGCGGCGCCGAACTCCACCAGAAGAATGTTGATCGTGAAGATGATGAGGATCGTGTTGGGAACCGCGACGGCGATGGTCGGCAGGAACGTCACCCGGAACTGAAACCAGCTCTGGATGATGAACTCGCGCCACTCGAACGGCCACTTCGTCGTGGCTTTGGCCGTCAGCACGCACATCTGGAAGAAACCGCCGACGGCGTTCAGCGGCCCCTGCATCCGGGCCCGGACGAAGCCGCCTGCCCCGGTTGCCGCCGTCATCGCGACACCCCGAGCACGCGACCACGCTGGCCACCGCGGCGCAACGACAGACCGTCCGGCACGTACCCTCCTTGCCCTGACCTACAGCTGGTGAGCGGCGTCTCCCTACCGCCCAGTAGTAAGGCGGACCACAGGAATGTACCCGATGGCCCACGAGCCGTGCACCGCATCTGCACTATTAACCCTCCACCAGGAAATTCGTCATTTTTGCGCCCACGTAAAGTCCTGCCCGCCTCTTCGGATCCGGCTGAGGCTGAAGGCTTTTCGGACTGATTTTCGCCGTGCTCGGCCGAACTGAATCGCAACCGCAATTCGGTCTTGAGAACTTTGCCGGCAGGATTGCGTGGCAGCGCCTCGACGATTTCCAGCCCCTTCGGGTGTTTGTACCGCGCCAACCTCTCGTTCAGGAACTCCTCGAGATGTTCCAGCTTCAGCTCCAGTGCCGAGATCGCGGCCACCGCCACCGGAACCTCACCCCACTTCGGATGGGCACGGCCGATGACCGCCACCTCGATGATCGACGGATGATCGGCCAGCGCGTTCTCCACCTCGGCACAGTAGATGTTCTCGCCGCCCGAGATGATCATGTCTTTCTTGCGGTCGACGACCCAGACGTAGCCCTCGCCGTCCATCCGGACGAGATCCCCGGAGTGGAACCAGCCGCCCGCGAACGCCTCGGCCGTGGCCTGCTCGTTGTTCCAGTAACCGGCCATCAGCGTCGGGGCCCGGTAGACGATCTCACCGACCTCGCCGACCGGCACGTCATTCATGTTCTCGTCGACCACCCGGGCGGCGACGGTGGGGATGACCTTGCCCACCGAACCGCGCTTCCGGATGGCGTCCTCGCCGAGCAACATGCAGGTGACCGGGGACATCTCCGTTTGACCGAAGGCCGCGAGGATCTTGGTGTCGGGGAATGTGTCCGACATCTGCCGCAGCAGCGCGTCCGACGCCGGAGCGGCGCCCCACGACATCGCCCGGAGCCGGACGTCGCGCGGCTTGGCCTGCTGCGCCGCGCACACGGCCTGCCATTGCGCGGGCACCAGGAAGATCGCCGTCACCTTCTCTGCCTCGAGCACGTCGAGCAGTTCGCCCGGGTCGAAGCCGCCGAGCGGGTGAATGACGGTGGCGGTGCCGAGCAGCAGACCGGGCAGCATGTTGCCGATCCCGGCGATGTGGAACAACGGGACCCCGATGAAGCCGACGTCGTGATTGATGTCGGCACCGGCGGTGTAGACCGCCGTCGTCGCCTGACCGGCCAGGTTCGCGTGCGTCAGCACCGCTCCCTTGGGCCGCCCGGTGGTGCCGGATGTGTACATGATCAGCGCCGCGCTGTCATTGGGGATGTCGACCGGGTCGTGCGGTCGTCCGTCTTCGGCGACGAGGTCGTCGTAGCCCAGCACGTCACCGTCGGTCGGATCCCCCGCGACGATGACGGTGTTCAGCGACGGCGCGAGGCCGCGGACCGCGGTGGCGACGGCGGCGAGCACCGACTCGGTGACGATCACCGCGGCTTCGCAGTCCTGGACCAGGAACGCCAGTTCGGGCGGGGTGAGCCGGAAGTTGACCGGGACCGCGATGGCGCCGAGTTCGTTGGCCGCGAGCGCAGCCTCGACGAACTCCGGGCGGTTGAGCATCAGGATCATCACCCGGTCGCCGAAGCCGACGCCGCGCCGGCTCAGGGCGTCCGCGAGCCTGGTCACCCGATGATGGAGGTCGGCCCAGGTCGTCGTGTGGCCGGTGTGGCGCAACGCGGTCGCGCCGGGCTGCATCAGCGCGTGGCGGGCGAGCTGGTTCGTCCAGTTCTGCCGCCGCGCCAGATAGGGCTGGTCGGTGAGCGCGGTGAGCTGTCCCGTCAAGCGACCACCCCCTGACTCCGGTTCCCCGTGCGCCCAGCGTGCGGGAAGCCGATACTGGAGCGACGAGTAATCGTTATATTTGATCAAATTTCGTGTTGCGTGGGTCACACTATTGCGTTGCCACTGGCCACACAAGTCCTGGGAGGTCACGTGAACGCACCGAACCCCACTCGGGTGCGCCGGCCTCGCGGGCAGCGTCGTCTGCAGCTCTCCGACGAGGTGGCCGGCCATCTGCGTCAGGCAATCGTCACCGGTGCGCTGCGGTCGGGGACCTTCATCCGGCTCGATGAGACGGCGGCCCAACTCGGGGTCAGCATCACCCCGGTTCGCGAAGCCCTGCTGACGCTGCGCGGTGAGGGGATGGTTCAGCTCGAGCCGCGGCGGGGCTACGTCGTGCTGCCGCTGAGCCGCCAGGACGTCGCCGACATCTACTGGCTGGAGGCGACCATCGCCAAGGAGCTCGCCAGCACCGCAACCGAGCGCCTCACCGACGAGCAGATCGACGACCTCGAACGCGCCAACGAGGACCTCGCCCGCGCGGTCGTCGATGGTGACCCCGACACGATCAACGCCGCGGAGTTCGCCTTCCACCGGATCTTCAACCGGGCGACCGGGCGCATGAAACTGGCCTGGTTCCTGCTCCACGCCGCCCGGTACATGCCGCCGCTGGTCTATGTCACCGACCCCGGTTGGGGGCAGTCCGCCGTCGAGAACCATCGCCGGCTCATCGCCGCACTGCGCAGCCGCGACAGCGCCGCGCTGGCTGAGGTCGTCGACCGGGAGTTCACCGACGGCGCGCGGCTGCTGCTCGAACAACTCGAGCGAAGCGGGATGTGGGCCTGAGTTTCAGGCCAGCTGCTCGGCGCGGGTTTTCAGATTGCCGGCCAGATGCTCGAGCGCGTCGTTGACGAGCTTCTTGACCATCAGCGCGGGCGCCGCGAAGGACGTTTCCACGTCGAGGTCCACGGTCAACAGGCTCGACGGCCCCATCTCCACCACCGAGAACAGCTGATCCTGCTTGCTGAACAGTTCACCCTGCTGCATGACGGTCTGGATCTGGTCCGGCCCCGGGTAGTAGACGGCCTGGATGTAGGTGCCGGCGTGGCCTTGCACCTCGGTGTCCACCCGGAGCTGGCTGGGGCGGCCGTCGTCGTAGCGCGCCAGGACGTAGACGGCCGTCACCTCGTCGTTCCACTTCGGGTAGGACTCGAAGTCGGCGACGATGTCCAGGATCGACTTGGCATCGGCGTTGACCTCGAGGGTCTTGCTGACGAGCGGCATCGGCCGATCATATAGAGCGGCCCCGGTGCAGCTAGGCGTGCGCCTTGTCGGCTGCGGTCCGCTTCTCCGCGCCGCCCAACGGGGATTCCACCCGGATCTTCTCGTCGCGGATGAGCCCGCGCAGCAGTGCCGTGCTGAACTCGGCCGCGATCTCGGGCGCACTGCGCCTGCCGTGCGGGCGCAACCAGCGGTAGGCACCCAGCGTCATGCCGATGTAGCCCAGCGCCAGGACGTGCGAGTCGCACTCGTAGAACTCGCCGCTGGCGATGCCCCGGTCGATCAGGCCGTGCACGTGCTCGTAGACCTGGGTCTCCTTCTCGCGGACCTCGCTGACCTGCTCATCGGTGAACCACTCGGTGATGTAGGGCTGCTCCTGGAAGTACACCGCGGCGCCCTCGGGATTCTCGGCGATCTGGGTCAGCAACCGCACCGTGTACTGGTAGAGCGCTTCACGCGCGGTCCACGAGGGGTCGTCATGAACGGCGGCCAGGGTGTTCTCCGCGGCGCGGCGGTAGATGTCGAACAGGATCAACGACTTGCTCGCGTAGTAGTGGTAGACCGTGGCCTTGTTGAGGCCGACCACGTCGGCGACATCGTCCATCCGGGTGCCGTGGTAGCCCCGTGCGGCGAACAGCTTGGTGGCGACGGCCAGCAGCTCTTCGCGGCGGGTCTTCCCGTTTTCGGGTGGCATGATGTCCTCGCTGTCGTGTTGAGAACCACGCGGGTTCTCTATCAACTGGTTGGACAGTTTAGGCAATGGCCTGGATCGGTGTCGTGCTCGCGGCCTTGCGGGCTAGACTCCGCGTAGTCGGTGTGGCTGGAGGTTGAGGATGGATCCGAATCCGGATTACGACGCGAGCGACGAGGTCGAGTACTTCTTCAGCTGGCTGCCGTGGGCGTTGCGCGGGGTCTACCCGCCGCCCGCCTACCCGCCGGTTTATGCCCGGTCCGCCTGTCGCACCGCCGCGCTTGACGGCCGGCCTGCGGGCGATGGTCGCCCGCGATCCCCATGAACCACATCGCGCGTCCAGTTCCCTGGAGCTCCTGTTCGACCTCGTCTTCGTGGTCGCCGTGTCCCAGGCCTCGGGGGCGCTGCACCACCTCTGGGAAGACCAGCACTTCGCCACGGGCCTGGCGGCCTACGCGATGGTGTTCTTCGCGATCCTTCAGGCCTGGACCAACTTCACCTGGTTCGCCAGCGCCTACGACACCGACGACTGGCTCTACCGACTGACCACCTTCGTCCAGATGGCCGGTGCGCTGACCATCGCGGCCGGTGCGCAGCGGGCGATGCTCGACCACGATTGGCGCGCCATCATCGTCGGCTACGTCATCATGCGGGTCGCGATGGCCTCGCAGTGGGCCCGCGCGGCGATCACCGACCGCGAATACCGCGGCACCTGCCTGCGCTACATGGCCGGGATCGTCGTCGTCCAGATCCTCTGGGTGCTGTGGTCGGTCTCCGCCGGACCGCTGTGGCTGTTTCCGGTACTGGCGGCGGCGGACCTCTCGGTGTCGCCGTTCGCCGAGCGCCACCGCGTCACGGCGTTCCATCACGATCACATCGCCGAGCGATACGGCCTGTTCACCATCATCGTCCTCGGTGAATCCATTCTGGCGACTGCCAATTCGATCATCGGCGGCCTGACGCAGACCCAGGCGCGGGACGGACTGATCGTGGTGGCCGCCTGCTCACTGGTGATCGTGGCGGCGATGTGGTGGATCTATTTCGATCGCCATCAGCGCGACCAGATGATGTCGCTGCGGCGCTCGTTCTTCTGGGGCTACTGCCACTACTTCATCTTCGCGTCGGCCGCGGCGTTCTCCGCCGGGGTGGAGGTGGCCGTCGCCACGACGGTCGGGGAGAGCCACCTGCCGCACGCCGTGGCCGGTCTCACGCTGACGATTCCGCTGGCGGTGTTCCTGTTGGCGACGTGGCTGGTGCTCGACGCGGTTCACCGCGACATCGTCCAGGCCGTCGCCACCCCGGTGCTGGCCGCGGCGATCGTCGCCGCCGCGCTGCTGACGAACCCATTGATCGGTGCGGCAGCCGTGATGGTGCTGGCCGCCGCGCTGGTCAGTTGGCGGCACTCCCGGCTGCCGGCACGCGGCGTGAGGTCGAATGTCTGCGCTCAGCGCGAATGTAAGTACGCTGTGCTCCTTGTGACCGAATGGACCACCACCGCAAACCGACCGGACGAGTTGCGTCTCCGCCTCGACTCCTACCCGGTGGTCGCCGACATCGCGGCCCGCTACGGCGACATGGACGCCAACGGCCATCTCAACAACCTCGCGCTGGAAGCCTTGCACGAGAACGCCCGGGCGACGATGAACCGCACGCTCTTCCCCGACATCTACGACGTCGCCACTCGCAGGCTGCGGCTGGTCACGTCGCAGAACGCCGTGCACTTCCTCGCCGAGGCGCATTGGCCGGCGGTCATCAGAACCGGGGCCGGCGTCGGCCGGGTCGGCCGGACCTCGTTCGTGGCGTCGACGGGGCTGTTCATCGACGGGCGTTGCATCGGCGTCTGCGACACCGTGCTGGTGTTGCTCGGTGATGACGGTCCGGTGCCGCTCTCCGATGAGGTGCGCGCGGCCCTGCAGACCGTGGTGCTGGGCCGGGACGGCGAACGCAGCTAGAGGGCCTTGAGCTCCTCGATGACCGCGGAGACCGATTTCTTGGCGTCCCCGAACAGCATTGACGTCTGATCGAGGAAGAACAGCGGGTTCTCGATGCCCGCGTACCCCGATGACATCGAGCGCTTGAGCACGATGACCGACCTCGACTGGTCGACGTTGAGAATCGGCATGCCGTGGATGGGCGAGCTCGGGTCGTTGCGTGCGGCCGGGTTGGTCACGTCGTTGGCGCCGATCACCATCGTCACGTCGGTGCGCGGGAATTCGCCGTTGATGTCGTCCATTTCCTTCATCGAGTCGTACTCGACGTCGGCCTCGGCGAGCAGCACGTTCATGTGGCCGGGCATCCGGCCGGCCACCGGGTGGATGGCGAACTTGACCTCCACCCCCTTGCTCTCCAGTAGGTCGGCCATCTCCTTGACGGCGTGCTGCGCCTGCGCGACGGCCAGTCCGTAACCGGGAACGACGATCACCTGGTTGGCGTAGGCCATCTGGATGGCCGCGTCGGCGGCCGAGGTGGCTTTGACAGTGCCCTGGTCGGTGTCGGCCGGTCCGCCTTCGGCACCTCCGCCGCCGAACGAGCCGAACACGATCGCCGGGATGGAGCGGTTCATCGCGACGGCCATCAGGTTGGTCAGGATCGAGCCCGACGCGCCGACGATCATGCCGGCGACGATCATCGCGGTGTTGTTCAGCGCCAAACCTGCTGCGGCAGCGGACAACCCGGTCAGTGCGTTGAGCAGCGAGATGACCACCGGCATGTCGGCGCCGCCGATGGGGAACACCACGAACAGCCCCATCACGCCGGCCAGCACCAGCACCAGCACGATCCACCAGCCCGCGCTGCCCTGCCCGGGATGGGCGTTGAGCCCGATGAACGCGGCCGCGGCGACGGCGGCCAGCAGCAGCACGATGTTGGCGGCCTGGAAGAACTTGGCGGAGGCCACCAGCTTCTTCTCGATGTTCTTCGGGATCGACTCCTGCAGCTTGGCGAAGGCCACCAGCGAACCCCAGAACGACACCGAGCCGATGATCGCCGCGAACAGCGATCCCACGACCAGTGCCACCGTCGGGGACTGCTCGGGCGTGAAGCGCGAGAACCCGTCCGTCTCAATGAATTCCGACCACGCGATGAGCGCCACGGTGCCGCCGCCGACGCCGTTGAACAGCGCCACCAGCTGCGGCATGGCGGTCATCTTGGTCTTCTTGGCCGGCGGCACACCGAGGACGACACCGAGCAGCAGGCCGGCGACGATGAGGATCCAGTTGATCTGGGCGGTGTCGCGGACCTTGATCAGCGTGGCCACCACCGCGATGCCCATACCGGTCGCGGCGATCCAGTTGCCGCGCACCGCGGTTTTGGGCCCGGTCAGTCCGGACAGCCCGAGGATGAACAGCCCGAAGGCGACGATGTAGAGGATGTCGACGAAGTAGTTCACTTCGCGTCCGCCTTCTCGGCTTCAGGCAGCGGCTTCTTGCTCTTGAACATCCCGAGCATGCGGTCGGTCACCAGGAAGCCGCCGATGACGTTCAGCGTGCCGAACACCACAGCGACGAAGGCGATCACCCGGACGCCCCAGCCGGCATCAGCCGGCAGGTTGCCCAGCACGAGGAGCGCTCCGAGCACGACGATGCCGTGAATGGCGTTGGTGCCCGACATCAACGGAGTGTGCAGGGTGTTGGGAACCTTGGAGATGACCGCGAACCCGACGAACCCGGCCAGCACCAGGATCGCGAAGTTGGCCAACAACTGGGTGTACATCAGTGCTGTACCTCCTGGCGCGTCACACACGAGGCCGCGATGACCTCGTCGTCGAAGTCGGGCGCCAGCGCGCCGTCGGAGATCAGGAGTTCCAGGAGCGAGGTGACGTTCTTGGCGTACAACTCGCTGGCGTGCTCGGGCATGCTGGCCGGCAGGTTCAGCGGCGAGGTGATCGTCACCCCGTGTTTGACGACGGTCTGGCCGGGCTCGGTGAGCTCGCAGTTGCCACCGGTCTCGCCGGCCAGGTCGACGACCACGCTGCCGGGTTTCATGCCCTGCACGGCGGCGGCGGTCACCAGTCGCGGCGCCGGCCGGCCGGGCACCAGCGCGGTGGTGATCACCACGTCGAAGCCGCCGATGGCCTCCTCGAGCTTCTTCTGCTGCTGGGCGCGCTCGTCCTCGGTCAGCTCCCGGGCGTAGCCGCCCTCGCCAGCGGCGTCGATCCCCAGGTTCAGCCACTGCGCACCCACCGAGCGGACCTGGTCGGCCACCTCGGGGCGCACGTCGTAGCCGGTGGTGCGGGCGCCGAGCCGTTTGGCGGTGGCCAGCGCCTGCAGCCCCGCCACGCCCACGCCGAGCACCAGCACGCTGGCCGGTTTCACGGTGCCCGCCGCGGTGGTCAGCATCGGGAAGAACCGGGTCGACTCGCTGGCCGCCAGCAGGACGGCCTTGTAACCGGCGACGTTGGCCTGCGAGGACAGTGCGTCCATCACCTGCGCGCGCGAGATCCGTGGGATCGCCTCCACCGCGAAAGCCTGTACCCCGGCGGCTTTCAACGCGTCGATCTGGTTGTCCGCGTTGCGCGGTGCGAGGAAGCCGACCAGCGTCTGGCCCGGCCGCAGGCGGGCCACCTCGGCCGCGGTCGGCGGGGCCACCTTCACCACGATGTCGGCGGCCCAGGCGTCGCCGATCGTCGCGCCCGCGGCGGTGTACAGGTCGTCGGTCAGCAGCGCGCGGTCACCGGCGCCGGACTCCACCACCACGGCGACGCCGCTGCCCACGAGTGCCGACACCGCCTTCGGTACCAGCGCCACCCGGCGCTCATCGGCCCCCGACTCGGCGACGACGCCAACGGTCGGTGCCGCGGTGGCGGCGTCCGTTCCAGCCTGCGTATCTGTCATGACCTGTCCGTCTGCTTCCAAGGATTGGTCGGGGAACTCCCCCTGTTGCTCGTGACACCCTAACCGCAGGGGGCGTCCGCGCTCCAAGCCGGAACCTGCCATCTCGAGACAGATCACCCTTTTGGGGGAGTCCCTGATCAGCCGCCGTGGGTGACGGCGCGCGGGGTCATGGCAGCGAGCATCACAGTCATTGCAGACGGTCCGCCCCGCTGACCGCCGGCATGGTGACCGTCACCGTCGTGCCTCCCCCGGGCGTCTCGGCGAAACGGACTGAGCCCCCTTCGGATTCGATGCCGACCACCAGGGAGGCAAGCCCGATGTGACCTTCGGCGACCCGACGAACGATCATCGCCGGGTCGAATCCGACGCCGTCGTCGGCGACGCTGAGCACCGTGGCCTCCGGGTCCTGGCGCAAGGTGACCTCCAGACGTCCGGCGCGGGAATGCTTGTGCGCGTTGGTCAGCAGCTCCCGGGCGGCCCGGTAGAGCAGCGCCTGCGCCCGCGGGCGCCCCACCTCGTCGAGATCGGCGGCGATCTCCACCCGCCAGCGGCGTTCGTACTGGCCGATCAGTTCCCGCAGCGCCGCGGTCAGGCCGACCTGGGCCAATACCTGCGGATGCAGCGTGCTGACCGTGGTTCGCAGCAGCGTGACGGTTTCGCGGAGCGCGGCGTCGAGGCGGTCGAAACCCTCCGGTGTCGGGTGCTCCCGCAATTCGTCGATGTCCAACCGCGCCGCCAGCACGTTCTGCAGCGGCCCGTCGTGCAGCTGCTCGGAGAGCTGGCGGCTGTTGCGTTCGTCGGCCCGCATGGATTCCGCCATCAGCTTGCGCCGGGCGTCGAGCAGGGTCTGCACCCGCGCCGAGCGGCGGGCCAGCACGTAGCACAGTGCGGTCGTCGCCAGCGCCAGCCACACCAGGCAGCCCACCTGTACGTAGACGATGTCGGGCAGGCCCATATGGTCGTCGCGCTTGGAGTAGATGATCCACGCGACGAGATAGCCGCCCGCGGCGCCGGCACCGAGCAGTGCGGTGAGTTCGGGACGGTCCAGGAACGCCACGGAGATCGGGACGAGGAAGAAGATCGGCAGCAGCCAGGTGGTGGCACCGCCGGAGGCGACGCACATCGCCAGCACGGCCACCACGTCGATTCCGGTCGAAGCCCAGCCGAACCACCACCGCACCGGCCGGCGGACGACGAACACCAGCCAGATCACCGCGGCCAGCGTGTAGAGCACCAGCACCGAGATGTAGACGGCGGGCAGCCAGTGGTCGACGTTCTCGATGTACACCAGCAGCGCGATCAGCACGATCAGGGGCAGCCGCAGGATGGCCGCCACCCGGACCGGCTCCGAGGTCAGGTAGTCGACAGCACGGCGAAATTGCGGCTGCACGCTAGTCCAGCAGTCCCCGGCGCATCGCCTCGGCCACCGCGGCGGCACGGTCCTTGACGCCGAGCTTCTCGTAGAGCCGCTGGACGTGGGTCTTGACCGTCGACGGCGCCAGGAACAACATCTTGGCGATCGCCGGGATGGTGCCACCTTCGGCGATCAGCTTGAGGATCTCGCGCTCCCGGCCGCTCAGTGTCGGGCCGGCGGGTTCGGCGCGGCGTCGGATCTCCACCGCGAGCCCGGAAGCGAGCTGCGGCGCCAGCACGTCGCGGCCCCGGGCGCAGTCCAGGACCGCGTTGACGATCTCCGCACGCGACGACTCCTTGGGAAGGAATCCGGCGGCGCCCTGCTGCAGTGCCTGGTAGACAATCGCCGAGTCGTCATGGGCGGAGACCAGCAGCACCCGGGTCGACAGCCCGTCCCGCACCACCGCCGCCGCGACCTGTGCCCCGTCCATACCGGGCATCTGGTGGTCCAGTAGCGCGACCGCCGGATGGTGCTCCTTGATCATCGCCAGCGCCGACGGTCCGTCGTCCGCCTCGGCGACCACCTCGATCGCACCGCTGTCGGCCAGCGCCCGCACCAGGCCGTCGCGGAAGAGCGGGTGGTCGTCGGCCACGACAACGCGCACCTTTGGATCGCTGGCCATGTCACGCATCCGTACGAGCTTCGCACATGCCGTCCCCCGATCAGGGGACAAACACTTCATCCCCTCAGGGGCCACTCGGGGGACAGATCCCAGGCGCGGCAGCGGCGATAGTCAAGTCAGCGCGGGAGCATCACCCGGCCCGCAGGACGAAGGAGAACGACATGAGCCGCACCTTCACTCGCCGCTTCGCCGCCATCGCGGCCGGGCCGCTCGTGGCGGCCGGAATTTTCGCCGGCAGCGTCGTGGTGGCCGACCCGGCCGAGGCCAGCACCCCATCCATGAGCGACGCCGTGCAGGGCAGCTGCACCGAGGCGCTCCCGGTTGCCGCGCACGTGGTTGCGGTCTATCCCGCCCCCTCGGCTTCCGTCGTCGACGTGTGCTGCTGACGGCGACCACCACATCCCACCCTTCGCAGGAGGTCCACTGACTGACACCCATCACTTCGCACCCAGATTGCACTGTTCGACGAGGCCCTCCCGAGCTTCTTCCCGGGAGGGCCTCGTCGTGATTCGGCGGGGTGCCATATCGTGGCCAGCATGGATTTCGCCATGTCCGCCAAGGCGGCCGACTACCACAAACGTCTCACCGAGTTCATGGTCGAGCACGTCTTCCCGGCGGAGGCGTCATACGACGAGTACCGCGCCGCGGCCGGTCCGGGCGACTTCACCGTGCCGCCGGTGGTCGAGGAGCTCAAGGTCATGGCCCGGGACCGCGGGCTGTGGAACCTGTTCCTGCCGTCGGAGTCGGGTTTGTCGAACCTGGAGTACGCCCCACTGGCCGAGTTGACCGGCTGGAGCACCGAGATCGCCCCCGAGGCGCTCAACTGCGCCGCGCCGGACACCGGCAACATGGAGACCCTGCACCTGTTCGCCACCGAGGAGCAGCGCAAGCAGTGGCTCGAGCCGCTGCTGGCCGGCGAGATCCGCAGCGCCTTCTCGATGACCGAGCCGGCCGTCGCCTCCAGCGATGCCCGCAACATCCAGACCGCCATCACCCGCGACGGCGACGACTACATCATCAACGGCCGCAAGTGGTGGACCTCGGGTGCCAACGACCCCCGGTGCAAGATCCTGATCGTCATGGGCCGCACCAACCCCGACGCCGCCTCCCATCAACAACAGTCGATGATCCTGGTTCCGGTCGACACACCAGGGGTCACCCTCGTGCGTTCAACTTCAGTGTTCGGCTGGCAGGACCAGCACGGTCATGCCGAGGTGATCTACGACAACGTGCGGGTGCCGGCGTCGAACCTGCTGGCCGAGGAGGGCATGGGATTCGCGATCGCTCAGGCCCGGCTGGGCCCGGGCCGGATCCATCACTGCATGCGGGCGATCGGCGTGGCCGAGCGGGCGCTCGCGCTGATGGTCGACCGGGCCCGCACCCGGATCGCCTTCGGTAGGCCCCTGGCCGAGCAGGGCATGGTTCAGCACGCGGTCGCGTTGTCGCGCAACGAGATCGACCAAGCCCGGCTGCTGTGCGAGAAGGCCGCCTGGACCATCGACCAGCAGGGCAACAAGGAAGCCCGAAACCTCGTCGCCCAGATCAAGGCAGTGGCACCGCTGATGTCCTGCAACGTCATCGACCGTGCCATCCAGGTGCACGGCGGCGCCGGCGTCAGCGACGACTTCCCGCTGGCCCGGATGTACGGTTGGCAGCGCGCGATGCGCATCTTCGACGGACCTGACGAGGTGCACATCCGCAGCATCGCCCGCGCCGAAATCGGCCGGGAGCAAAGCGCATTCGCGGCTGCGGCGACGGGGCGGTGACCAGCGTACGCGGCGGCCTTTCGGGCGCCTGGAACTTTCGCGACGTCGCCGAGTCCGCCGGACTGCGACCCGGCCGGTTCTTCCGCTCCAGCGAGCTCAGCGGGCTCGACGAGTCGGGCCGGGAGCTGATCACGCAACTCGGAATCACCGACGTGGCCGACCTGCGCTCACCGGTGGAGGTGGAGCGGCGCGGGGCGGGCGCGGTGCCCGCCGGGGTGTCGGTACACCTGCTGCCGTTTCCCGATCTCTCGCACGCGACCGACCAGGCGCCGCACGAGACCAGCTGGCAGAAGATGATGACCGAGTACACCGACGACGACGACCCGGTCGAGGCGGCGACGCGGTGGATGACCCAGGAGTACGAACGGTTTCCGACCCTCGGTGGTGCTCGGCGGGCGCTGCACCGGGTGGTCACCCTGCTCGGATCGGGGAAGCCGGTCCTGATCCACTGCTTCGCCGGAAAGGATCGCACCGGCTTCACGATCGCGGTGGCACTCGAGGCCATCGGGGTGCCGCGGGATGCCATCCTGGCGGACTTCCTGCGCAGCAACGACGCGGTCGCCCCGCTGCGTGACCACATCCTGGAGACGATGCGCAGCCGTGAGGGGGTCACTCCGGAGGTGGTCGTGTTCGCCGAATCCCGGCTGACCGACGCGGTTCTCGGCGTGCAGGAGGACTACCTGGTCACGGCCCGTCGCGTCATCGACGAGAACTTCGGCGGGCTGGACGGGTACCTGCAGGCCGCCGAGGTCAGCGCCGACGACATCGACCGGTTGCGCGCCGAGCTACTGGGTTAGCACCAGTCCGACGATCCACACCGCGGTGGCGATCAGCGCGCCGGCGAGTTCGACGCCCACCGACAGCGCCACGCCCTTGACGGCGTGCACCGTCGAGGCCCACGCCCGCCGCTGGTCGCGACGGTGCGCCAGTTCGGCCAGATAGACGCCCACGACGAACCCGATCACCAACCCGATCACCGGAATCACGAAGAACCCGATCACGCCCAGCACCGCGCCGGCGGCCAGACTCAGCCCGCTGACTTCGGCGGCGCGCATCCGTCGCACCGGCCACAGGTACTTGATCAGCAGGCTCGCCCCGATCACCACGGTGACGATTCCGAACACAACCCAGGAGGCCGGGCGGTGCTCGAGAACCGCCCACACCGCGATCGCCGCGTAGACCAGCAGCGTGCCGGGCAGCAGCGGGACGATGATGCCGATCAGGCCGACGGCGATCGCCAGGGCGACCAGAACGATGCCGCCGGTGCTCACACGGTCAGCCCAGCGTGAAGGTGGCGTGTTTGGCCGCCGACAGGTCGTCGATCTGCGACCAGTGCGCCGCCACGTCGTCGACGGAGGGCACCTCACCGAAGGTGAAGCCCTCGTTCTGGAACAGCGCCGCGCGCTGCACCTTGCCACCGCCGACGATGAACACCGACGCGGTGTCGGGCACCTCCTCGGTGCACAGGTAGGCGACCACCGGCGCGACGTACTCCGGAGTGAGCTTCTTGAACACCTCCGGCGGCAGGATGTCCTCGGTCATGCGGGTCGCCGCGATCGGGGCCAGTGCATTGGCCTTGATGTTGTACTTGGCGCCCTCCTGGGCCAGCGTGTTGATCAGGCCGACGAGGCCGAGCTTGGCGGCGCTGTAGTTGGCCTGCCCGAAGTTGCCGAACAGGCCGCTGGTGGAGGTGGCGACGACGATGCGGCCGTAGCTCTGCTCGCGGAAGTGCGGCCAGGCGGCGCGGATGACGTTGTATCCGCCGTAGAGGTGGACCTTGAGCACCGAGTCCCAGTTCTCGAACGGCATCTTGTGGAAGGTGCCGTCGCGAAGGATGCCGGCGTTGCTCACCACGCCGTCGATCTTGCCGAACTCGTCGAGGGCGGTCTTGACGATGTTCTCGGCGCCCTCGGGCTCGGCCACACTGTCGTAGTTGGCGACCGCACGGCCACCGGCGTCCTTGATCTCGGCGACCACGTGGTCGGCCATCGCCGATCCGGCGCCGGTCCCGTCACGCGCACCGCCGAGGTCGTTGACGACGACGCTGGCGCCTTCACGGGCCAGGGTCATCGCGTATTCGCGGCCCAGACCACCTCCGGCACCGGTGACGACAATGACTCGATCCTCAACTCCGGGCATGAGCTTCCTCTCTCTGGTCTCTCCCAAGCCCTCTCTGTATACGTGGGGCGAGAAGACGGCGAGCAGCCGGGTCCGGGGCGTGCGGTCAGCGGCGCTCGGCGACGACGAAGGTGGCGAAGGCGTTCTTGTCATCGCCCATCGGGACGTCGACCCAGCGGCCCAACCGGCGCATCTCCTCGGCGGACGGCTGCCCGGACGCCCGCCAGCCGTGCGCGTTGAGCCAGTCGGTGAGATTGGCCCGGTCGGGGTCGTTGTAGGTGAGGTTCTGGATGTCGACGGCGCGTTCCAGGCCGAGTTGGTCGGCGAACTTCTGGAAGCGCTCCCGCATCTCCTCGCGGCGGTCCTCGTCGTGATGGCCGACGGCCTCCGCGGACACCCGGCTACCCGGGGCGCTCAACTCGGTCACCGACTCGAAGAGCCGGTCCTGGGCGTCGGCGGGTAGATACATCAGCAGCCCTTCCGCCAGCCACGCGGTCGGGGCCGACGGGTCGAAGCCCTGCTCCTTCAGCGCCGCGGGCCAGTCTTGGCGCAGATCGACGGGCACCTCGTGGCGCACGGCCACCGGCGCGACGTCGTGGGCCGCCAGCGTCTCGGCTTTGTACTCCAGCACCTTGGGCTGATCGATCTCGTAGACGTGGGTGGCGGCCGGCCACTGCAGCCGGTAGGCGCGGGAATCGAGTCCGGAGGCCAGGATCACGATCTGACGAATGCCCGCGGCCACCGCGTCCATGAAGAACGCGTCGAAGAAGTGGGTGCGCACCGCCTGGTAGTTGCGCATGTGGGTGAAGATCGCGGCCGCTTCGGGATCGGCGTCGGCGAGGCGTTCTGCCATCGACTCGTCCAGCATGCTCTCCCACATGCCGGCTCCCGCGCTGGTGACCAGAATGCGCGCATACGGGTCGCGGATCAAAGGATCGGGGCTGTCGGTCTCGCCGGCGCGGGCGGCGGCCACCATCACGGCGGTCGACCCCACACTCGTCGCGATGTCCCAGGTGTCGTCGTGGGTGCGCAATGTGCTCATGGTCGTTGTGCTTTCGAATCGAGTGGCATGGCGGCGGGCGACCGTACGAAAGGAACGCCCCGAATCCGCGGATCGACCCAGCCGAGCCGGGTCTGCGACCATGCTACCGAAAAACTTAGCCCAGCTATGCGGCTGTGTGGCCGACATCACCATGGCCGTTCGTCACCCCACGGCTTGCCACGCCTTGCCGTCGAGCAACTGCAGGAAGTGGTCGGTGATGGCGGCTAAGCGCTCCTGGCTGCCGACGAAGCCGGCGTAGAACCCGAGCCCCCACAGCACCGCGACGAGCATCTCGGCTCCCGCGTCGACATCGACGTCGGCGCGGAGCTCGCCCGCATCGACGGCATCCTTCAGCGCGGAGGACACGAACGAGCGCACGAACTCGAGCGAGTCGTTGTCGGCCTGGCTGAGTTCGGGATGTCGCTGCGATTCCAGCACGGAGGTCACGAGGAACGCGGCGGCCGACCGGTCCTGTGCCTGCACCTGCAGGGCCGACTGGACGAACGCGCGCATTCGGCCGGCCAGTGTGGTCTCCCGCTGAGAGCGTTCGACACTCGTGGCGATCATCAGGGAGTTGGTCAGATCGACCACTTCCTGATAGAGCACCCGCTTGCTGGCGAAGTAGTGATTGATGGCTGGTCGGGTCAGATCGGCGCGGATCGCGATCGCCTGGAAGGTGGCAGCGTCATAGCCCAGTTCGCTGAACACCTCGCGGGCGGCGCGCAAGATGCGCTCGCGCGTTTCCGCTGCCTTTGCTGCAGGAGGGCGACCCGGGCCCCGACTGGCTGTATGCGGCACGGTTAAATTGTGCCACAACTCACCGGCGATATTTGACGGCGGCCGCCATTTGTTTGCCGATTAGGGTGCCCGGAAACCAGTCCGTCGCATTCTCGGTTCCGTGACCCGTTGCTGCCCTTGATATTTCACATATGCCCAGATTGCTGAGGGAACGTGATTTAGTTTTCTTGGCAGATAATTCCGCCCACCCGGCCACCGAAAATACGTCGCGAGCGTCAATTAAATGCGGACCGAAAAGCACGGGAATTCGCTATTGGACGGGGCCTGCGTGTTGTTGCCCGTTGAACCGCCCGAACCGGTGCCCAGTTCGTTTGCTGAGCACCGGTTCCGACCCGGCCTGCTACATCAACTTGCGCATGATCTTGATCGCCCGATCGGTGTACGGGGGGTACATCAAGCCGGGATCCGGCTTGGTCGGTTTGGCCAGCACCGCACGGCGATGGCTGAGCGCCTCGAACCCCCATTTGCCGTGGTAGGCGCCCATCCCGCTGGCGCCGACCCCGCCGAACGGCAACTGTGGCGCCAGGCAGTGCACAGCGACGTGGTTGATCACCGCGCCGCCGGACGGCATGCGGTCGATCAAGTCGCGACCCTGCTGCTGCGACGACGTGAACACGTACAGGGCCAACGGCTTGGGCCGGGAGTTGACGAACGCCACCGCCGCCTCCGGCGAGTCGACCGTGATGATCGGCAGGATCGGGCCGAAGATCTCGTCGGCCATCACCCCGTCGTCCGGGCTGGGGTCCACGATCACCGTGGGTTCGATCCGCAGGTTGGACCGGTCGGAACCACCACCGGTGACGACCTTGCCGTCCGTCGCGCTGATCAGGGACACCAGCCGGTCGAACTGCCGCTCGTTGACGATCCGCAGCGACGGATCCTGCTCGCTCGCGCGGAACTTGGCGATGGTCGCGACGATCTTGTCGGTGAGTTCGGCGGCAATCTTGCGGTCGGCCAGGATGTAGTCCGGCGCGATGCAGGTCTGTCCCGAGTTGAGCAGCTTTATCCATCCGATGCGCCGCGCGGCCACGTCGATATCCGCGCTGTCGGTCACCACGACCGGGCTCTTGCCGCCCAACTCCAGAGTCACCGGCGTCAAGGTCGGCGCCGCGGCCGCCATGATCTTGCGCCCGATCTCGGTGCCGCCGGTGAACAGGGCGTGGTCGAAGCCCTGGGCCATCAGATCCTGGGTGGTCGACGCGTCGCCTTCCACCACCCGGATGGCCTGCGAGTCCAGGTACTTGGGTACGAGCCGGGCCATCACGGCCGAGGTCGCCGGCGCCAACTCGGAGGGCTTGATCACCACCGCGTTGCCGGCCGCGACCGCGGCGACCACCGGTGCCATGCACAGGTAGAACGGATAGTTCCACGGCCCGATCACCAGGATCACCCCGAGCGGGTCGTACTGCACCCACGCGCGGCCGGGCCGCTGGCTGAGCGGAAGCCCCTGCCGTTGCGGCTTGACCCATTTCCTCAGGTGCTTGCGGGCATAGGCGGCTTCGGCCTTGGTCGAGCCGACATCGCCGAGCCAGGCTTCGAACGAGGAGCGACCCAGATCGCTGGCGAGCGCCTCGGCGATCTCCGGCTCGCTCTCGTCGCACATCCTCTCGATGGCCCGCAACTGCTCAGCCCGCCACTCCAGCGACCGGGTGCGACCGGTGTTGAAGACCTTTCGCACCTCGGCCAACACTCCGGCGGCGCCACTGTCGGTGGCTTGGTCACTGGTGATCTGAACTGTCATGAAAACTCCTTGATTCGATCCCGTAAGTCCAGCTTGCACCACGATCACCCGGAGGCGACAGCCCCGCTTGAAACTCGGCCTCGATCCTGCTCCTTGCGCCTTCCGCGGGCACGGACGGAACTATGGTCTTTAGCTATGGCATCACTCGCCAACCGGGAGGCGTACTTCGAGACCGGTCTCGAAGTGCTCGCCGACCTGGGCTATGGCGGGCTGAAACTGGCCGAGGTCTGCAATCGGCTCGGCGTCACGACCGGATCCTTCTACCACTACTTCCCCAGCTGGCCGGCCTACACCCGGGACCTGGTCGCGCACTGGGTGCAGGACCGCACGATCCGGTTGATCGATGCGCTGCGCGAGGAAGCCGATCCCCGTCGACGCATCGAGATCATCATCCAGATCGCCCTGTCGCTACCCCATGGCGCCGAGGCCGCCATCCGCTCCTGGAGTTCGGTCGACCAGCACGTGCTCTCGGTGCAGCGCGAGGTCGACCAGCAGCGGTTCGACATCCTGTACGACTCGGCCCTGGAGATCGTCAAGGACGAGCGTCAGGCCGAGGTCTACGCGGCGTGGGCGGTGTACGCCTTCGTCGGCTACGAGCAGGCGACACTTCCCCGGGAGCCGGGGATGTTCGCCTGGATCAGCACCGAGATGCTCGACGCTCTCGAGGCGGGTCGCTTCGCGAGCGTGCCACC
The DNA here is from genome assembly GCA_963753095.1 of uncultured Actinomycetota bacterium. Taxonomy (GTDB): domain Bacteria; phylum Actinomycetota; class Actinomycetes; order Mycobacteriales; family Mycobacteriaceae; genus Mycobacterium. Next base: position 412,572 of record CAVWBC010000004.1, on the reverse strand, counting down.
GCGGTGACGGCTCCCGTCACCCGGCCGGACGGCGCCGAGGTCGTCGAGCGCGAGCACGTTGTCGCGGTGCTGCGCGAGCGCCTCTACGGCGCCATCTCGTGCCTGGCAACCCTGGCCGTCCTGGCGCGCTACACCACCGAGAACACCAGCCCGTGGTTCCGCATCCTCGACGTCGCGGTGGCCACCGGCGGCTTGTGGGCGGCCAGCCTGTTCGCCGACTTCGTGGCCCACCTCAGCGTGTACGGCCAAGCCCCGCCCCGGCGCGACGTGTGGAAGATGCTTCAGGCCTCCGGTCAGATCGTGCAGGCCGCTGTGATCCCCACCGCGGTGCTCGCCGCCGCGGGAATCGGACTGCTGGCGCCCTACACCGCGATGTGGGTGGCCATGTGGGCGATCGTCGGCGAGCTGGCCATCATCGCGCTGCTGGGTGTGCGCACGTCTCAATTAGCTTGGTGGCAAAAACTTTTCACCATCATTGGGTTGGCTTCGGTCGGCGCGCTGGTCCTCGTCGTGAAGATACTCGCGCACTGATCACCGACTGCTCTACCATCCAGCCATGGTGACCCCGGCGGGCTTGTGGCGCCGGGCGGTCGCACGGGTACACCAGCGCGACCCCGAGTACGACGGCGCGCGGCGGGCCCTTCGGGCCGCGATCGTCATCCCGATCGCCGCGGCCGTGAGCTTCACCGTGGGCGGCGGCTCCCAGACCCCGATGTTCACCATCTTCGGTTCCATCGCTCTGCTCATCGTCGTGGACTTCCCCGGCAACGTGAACGCCCGGGCCCTGGCCTACGGCGGGCTCGCCGTGAACGGGGCGGTGCTGATCAGCATTGGAACCCTGGTGGCGCCCATCCCGTGGCTGGCCATCACGCTGATGTTCGTCATCGGGTCGCTCGTCAGCTTCTCGGGACTGCTCAGCGAGGTCATCGCCGCCGGGCAACGGGCCACGCTGCTGACTTTCGTGCTTCCGGTGTGCACGCCGGTCGGACCGCTGGGCGAACGACTGCTGGGCTGGCTGATCGCCGTGCTGATCTGCGTGCCGGCCTCGCTGTTCCTCTTGCCTCCACGCCACCACGGCGAGCTGCGCCGCCACGCCGCGCAGGTGTGCACGGCCCTGGCCGACCGGATCGACGGCGACGCCTCGGCCGCCGACGTGACCGGCGCCATGGATGCCCTGCGGGCCAACTTCCTGGGCACGGCCTTCCGGCCGGTGGCCCTGACCGCCGGGAGCCGGGCCCTGGTCCGGGTGGTGGACGACCTGCAATGGCTGTGCGACCGGGTCACCGCCGAAACCGGCCGCGCGTTGGGCCCGATGGCCGCACCGGCGGTGGCGGTTCTTCGCAACTGCGCACGCATCCTGCGCATCTCCCGGCCGGCGGACCGAGCCGCCGCGCGCACCGATCTCGACCTGGCCCTGGCGGTCAACCGGCTGATCGCCGTGAGCACCTACCGCGACGACATCGTCGACATCCTCGCCGAACCCGATGACGACGCCGCCGTCGCACTGGGCCGCACCCTGCTGAGTCGCCGCACCATCGGCGCGACGGTCGGGGTGACGGGGCGCATCATCGCCGGCGCCGCGGCCGCCGACGCACGCCCGGTCCTGGCGCGGGTGCTGGGCCGGGGACTGCCCGAGACCGGTGTGGCCGACCGGGTCTACTCGGAGGCCGCCGCGGTGACTGCGATAACCACCGGCTATCTGGTGACGCGGTCGGTGACGATGCGCAACAGCCTGCGTACCGGCCTCGGGTTGGCGCTGGCAGTCACGGTGACCTTCGTCTTCCCGGTGGAGCACGGCTTCTGGGTGGTGCTGGGCGCGCTGTCGGTGCTGCGCAGCAGCGCGCTGACAACCGGTACGACCATGCTGCGCGCCGTGACGGGCACCGTGATCGGCTTCGTGATCGGCGCGCTGGTGATCGAACTGCTGGGGATCGATCCCCTCGTGATGTGGCTGCTGTTGCCCCTGGTCGCATTCGGGTCGGCGTACGTGCCGGAGGTGGGATCGTTCACGGCGAGCCAGGCGGCCTTCACGATGATGGTCTTGATCGTGTTCAACCTCATCGTGCCGACCGGCTGGCAGGTGGGCCTGATCCGGATCGAGGATGTCGTGGTCGGGGCACTGGTCGGGGTGATCGTCTCGCTACTGCTGTGGCCGCAAGGGGCGGCGGCCTCGGTGACCCGGGCCATCGACGCGGCGTGTGCGGTGGGCTCCCGATACCTGCAGGCGACGGTGTGGCGGGTTACCCGGGGCGCCTCCGAAGAGGCCGAAAACCGGGTGATCACCTTGAGCCACGATGCCTTGACCGCCACCCGGACTCTCGATGACGCTGTGCGCCAATATCTTTCCGAAAGCGGTGGGCCGACCGACTCCCGGGCGCCGGTCGTCAGGTCATCCGGCCGGGCGATGCGGCTCCGCGCCGCCGCCGACCTGGTGGCCGATATCGTGCCCCCGCCGCTGAGCGTCTACCCGTTGGCGCGCACGGTGCTCGAGACCCACGCGGCCACGGTGTGCGCCCGGCTGGACGGCAGCGACCCGACGACAGTAATCGCACCGATCAGCGATGACCTCGTGCGCGCGTTGCGCGCCGAGGCGGGCACAGGCGACCTGGCGGTGTCGGCGGCGCTGCCGCTGGTGACGGTGGCGGCCTACCTCGGCGAACTCGAATTGACCTATCCCGCAACACCGGCCGCCGAGCCGGCGCGCGTCACACCCGATGGGGCATGAGCGCATTCGGCGGGACGGTGCCGAACCGGCCGGCGTTGAAGTCCTCGAGCGCCTGGATCAAGTCCGACTTCGAGTTCATCACGAAAGGCCCGTATTGGAAGACCGGTTCACGAATCGGCTTGCCGCCCAACAGCAGAACCTCCATCGCGGGCCGGTTCGAATCCTGGCGGGCCTCGGCAGCGACACTGATCCGGTCACCGGCCCCCAGCACGGCGAGTTGGCCCTGCTCGATGGGATGGCCGCCGGGACCGACGGTGCCGCGTCCGGACAGGACGTAGACCAACGCGTTGTAGTCCCGGTGCCACGGCAGGTTCAACTGCGCTCCGGGCTCGATGGTGGCGTGCGCCAAGGTGATCGGAGTGTGCGTGGCTCCCGGCCCGGCGGATCCGTCGACGTCGCCGGCGATGATGCGCACCAGCGCACCGCCGTCGGCCGAGGACAGCAGGGTCACGGCAGCGCCGTCGATCGCCTGGTATCCCGGGTCGATGAACTTGTCCTTGCGGGGCAGGTTCACCCACAGTTGAACACCGTGGAACACGCCACCGCTTTCCACGAGTTCGGCGGGCGGGGTCTCGATGTGCAGGATGCCGGCTCCTGCCGTCATCCATTGCGTGGCACCGTCGGTGATCAGTCCGCCGCCGCCGTGTGAGTCCTGATGGGCGAAGCGCCCGTCGATCATGTACGTCACCGTCTCGAAGCCCCGGTGTGGGTGCCAATCGGTGCCCCGGGGCTCACCGGGCTGATATTCGACCTCGCCCATCTGATCCATGTGGACGAACGGGTCGAGGTCTGCGGCGGGGACGCCGGCGAAGGCCCGGACGACCGGGAAGCCTTCGCCTTCGTAGCCGCGCGGGCCGGTGGTGATCGACCGCACCGGCCGCTCGGTGTCGGCGGCGGCGGGCCGGCCGATCCGCGGAAGAGTCAGGGTGTCTGCGGTTATTGCTGGCATGTCGGATGCAACCGGACCGCAGTCCGATTTGTTCCGGTCAGCCGAGGACGCCGAGTGCCGCGGCCCGGGCTTCGGCGGCGCTCGCGGTGGTCAGCACCGCATCGGCGGCATCCCGGCACTGCTGCAACGTCACCGAGGCCAGCTTGGACCCCACGCCCGCGACCGCGGCGGCCGCCGCCGACAGCGACGTGACCCCGAGGCCGGTCAGCACGCAGGCCAGTAGCGGGTCGGCGGCGGCCTCGCCGCAGACTCCGACCGGCTTGCCGGCCGCGGCCCCCGCCCGGGCGGTATGCGCGACGAGGGCGATCACTCCGGGCTGCCACGGATCGGTCAGCGCGGCCAGGTCGGCCGACATCCGGTCGGCCGCCATCGTGTATTGCGCCAAATCGTTGGTCCCGATGGAGAGGAACTCGACGTGCTCGAGGATGCGGTCGGCCAGCAGTGCCGCGGCCGGGATCTCGATCATCACACCGGGCACCAGGCCATGCTCGCGCGCGGCTTCGGCGAAGCGGCGCGCCTCGTCGGCGGTGGCGATCATCGGGGCCATCACCCACGGCGCCGTCTTGGTGCGGGCCGCCGCGTTGGCGATCGCCTCGAGTTGATGGGTGAGCAGGGCCGGATTTCCCTCGGCGATGCGGATGCCGCGCACGCCGAGCGCGGGGTTGGCCTCGTCGGCATGGCCGACGAACTTCAGTGGCTTGTCCGAACCGGCGTCCAGCGTGCGGATGACGACCTTGCGGCCCTCGAAGGCCTCGAACACCTCCGCGTAGATCGCCGTCTGCTCCTCGACGGTGGGTTCGGTGTCGCGGTTGAGGAAACACAGCTCGGTGCGGAAGAGCCCGATGCCCTCGGCCGGGGTGTCCCGCGCCGAGCGGGCCGCCGATCCGTCCTGGACGTTGGCGAGAATGGCGACCGGGTGACCGTCCGCCGTCGCGCCGGGACCGGTCCAGCCGGCCATCGCCGCCAGGAGCGCGTCGGCTTCCGCCACCGCCGCCTCGGCCTCAGCCGGGTCCGGTGAAAGCGTCACCGTGCCGCGGGTGCCGTCGATCAGCACCGCGGTGCCGGCGACGACGTCGTCGAGTCCGTGGACGGCGACCACGCAGGGGATGCCGAGCTGGCGGGCGATGATCGCCGTGTGGCTGGTGGGCCCGCCCAGCGCGGTGGCCAGCCCGACCACCAGGGTCGGGTCCAGGCCGGCGGTGTCGGCCGGGGCGAGGTCTTCGGCGCACAGGATCGACGGCTGTGCCGGCACCGGCACGCCGGGTTCCGGTAGCCCGCTGAGTTCGGCGACGACGCGATCCCGGATGTCGCGCAGGTCGGTGACGCGCTCGGCCATCAGCCCGCCGATCTGGGTGAAGACGTCGACGAACTGGGCCACCGCTTCGGCGGTCGCCCGCACGGCCGGGTGGCCCTCCTTGATCCGCTTCTCGGCCGCACCGAGCCAGGCGCGGTCCTGCGCCAGTTGGGCGGTGGCCGCCAGTACCTCGGAGGCGACGCCGGTGGCGCTCGCGGCGCGCTCGCGCAGTCGATCGGCGACCGCCGCCGCGGCGGAGACGAACCGGGACGCCTCCCCCTCGCGCTCGCTCTCGGCGACCTCGCCGCCGGGATCGAGGTCGTCGAGGGCGGGCAGGCGTCCGGGCCGGATGACCGGGGCGTAGCGGACGCCGGGAACGACGGGGACACCGTGCAGAACCGCGTCCGACGCCGGGGTGTCGGCTGCGAGTGAGGTAGACCGGGGAGAGGCGGACATGTGAACCACATTACAACAAAGCGTTGACAAGTCAACACGATCGGGAGTAAAACAACAGATATCAACATCCAGTTGTTCCGGAATCCCACATAAACGGAGAACCGTGTACCCCGAGGAACGTCAGCAGGCGATCGCCGCTCAGGTGGTGTCGCAGGGCCGGGCATCGGTGACCGAGCTGGCGCAGGTCTACGACGTGACCACCGAGACCGTCCGCCGGGATCTGGCGGTGCTGGACCGGGCCGGTGTGCTGCGCCGGGTCCACGGGGGTGCGGTACCGGTGCGCGCCCTGCACGTCGTCGAACCGGGCGTCGACGAACGCGAGGCCACCCGGGCCGGATACAAAGAGGCCATCGCCCGTGCCGCCACCGAGTTCCTCCCGCTGTCGGGCGCCTCGGTGTTGTTCGACGCCGGCACCACCACCGCGCGGGTGGCTGCGATGCTGCCGCCGGACCGCGAGCTGGTCGTGGTGACCAACTCGGTGCCCATCGCCGCACGGCTGGCAACCGCACCCGCGGTGAAGCTACAACTTCTCGGCGGGCGGGTGCGCGGCCTCACCCAGGCTGCCGTCGGCGAGCAGGTGCTGCGGGCACTGGACACCATGCGGGTCGACATCGCCTTCATCGGCACCAACGGCATCAGCGTGCGGCACGGCCTGTCCACCCCCGACAGCGACGAGGCCGCGGTCAAACGAGCCATGGTGCGATGCGCGAACTACGTCGTGGTGGTGGCCGACTCCTCGAAGGTCGGCCACGAGGACTTCATCAGCTTCGCCCCGATCGACTCCGTGGACGCGCTGGTGACCGACGCCGAGATCAGCGCGGCCGACCGCGCCCAATTGACCGAGCGGGGCGTCGAAGTCGTCCTGGCAGGAGGGCAACCATGATCGTCACGGTCACACCCAACCCGAGCATCGACCGCACCGTGACCCTGCCGGCCCAGCTGGTCCGCGGCGCCGTGCACCGGGTGCAGTCGGTGTCGACCGAGCCCGGCGGCAAGGGCGTCAACGTCGCGCGCGCCCTCACGCTGGCCGGCCTGGACACCGTGGCCGTCCTGCCCGCCGACCGACACGACCCGATCATCTCCGCGCTGGAGTCCTACGGCGTCGCGTTCCACGCCGTCCCGACCGACGGTGCGGTACGCACCAACCTCACCATCACCGAATCCGACGGAACCACAACGAAAATCAACGAACCGGGCGACGTGATCGCAGCGACGGCGCTCGATGCCCTGACCCAGGCGATCCTCGACCACGCCGCCGCGGCGTCCTGGGTGGTGCTCTCCGGGTCGCTGCCACCCGGGATGCCGGACACCTGGTACGCCGACATGGTGGCAGCGCTGCAGCCCTTCGGCTGCAAGGTGGCGGTGGACACCTCCGATGCACCGCTGACCGCGCTGGCCGACGCGTTCGGCAGCGCGGCGCCCGATCTGATCAAGCCCAACGCCGAAGAACTGGCCTCGCTTGCCGGCGTCACCGCCGAGAGTCTGGAAGACGCACTGGCCCAAGGCGATGCGGCTGCGGTGGTGGCCGCCGCCCAGCGGCTGATCGACCGTGGTGCCCGAACCGTGCTGGCAACCCTGGGAGCAGCCGGCGCGGTTCTGGTCAACGACACCGGCAGCTGGCTGGCCACCCCGCCCCCGATCAAGCCCAGGAGCACCGTCGGCGCCGGTGACTCGTCACTCGCGGGCTATGTGCGCGCCGACGTCGCCGGTGCCGAGGCGCCGCAGCGACTGCAGATGGCGGTCGCCTACGGCAGTGCCGCCGCGTCACTGCCCGGCTCGGCGCTGCCCTCACCCGCCCAGGTCGACCTCGACCAGGTCTCGGTCTTGTCCGTTTCGCCCCACCCCGCCCATCCCAGTAGCTAAAGGTGCCATCCATGACGAACCCAAGCGTGTCCATCATCAGCACCGATCTGGTGCTTCTCGACGTCGACGCGGGGACCGACAAGGTGTCGGTGATCGGCCGCCTCGCCGGCCGACTCGCCGACAGTGGCCGGGTCGACGACCGCGCCGCCCTGCAAGCCGCGGCGATGGCCCGGGAAGGCCAGTCCGCCACCGGCCTGCCCGGCGGCATCGCCATCCCGCACTGCCGTTCGGCGGCCGTGCAGACTCCATCGATCGGTTTCGCCCGGCTGAAGCCCGGTGTCGACTTCGGCGCGCCCGACGGCCCGGCCGATCTGGTGTTCCTGATCGCCGCTCCGGACGGCGCCGGGTCGGAGCACATGAAGCTGCTCTCCAGCCTGGCTCGCGCGCTCGTGCGCCCGGAGTTCGTCGCATCGCTGCGCGCGGCAGCGAGTCCCGAGGAGGTGGTCGGCCTGGTCGACGGTGTGGTCAACCCCGACGGGGCGCAACCGGCGGCGGCCGCCGCCGCACCGGCCAAAGGCACGGCGGCAGTAGCAAAGTCGACGTCCACGTCGATCATCGCCGTCACCGCATGCCCGACCGGGATCGCGCACACCTACATGGCGGCCGACGCCCTGAAGCTCGCCGCCGAGCGCGCGGGTGTGCAGTTGACCGTCGAGACCCAGGGGTCCTCGGGCAGCACACCGCTGCCGGCCGAGACCATCGCCGGGGCCGACGCCGTCATCTTCGCCACCGATGTCGGCGTCAAGGACCGCCAGCGCTTCGCCGGCAAGCCGGTGATCGCCTCCGGCGTCAAGCGCGCCATCAACGAGCCGGACACCATGATCTCCGAAGCGGTTGCCGCAGCTGATAATCCGAACGCGGCCCGGGTCGAGGGCGGGGCTCCGTCTGCGGCCGCGCCAGGCACTCCGGCGGCGGGCCTCGGCTGGGGGACGCGGATCCGGCAGATCCTGTTGACCGGCGTCAGTTACATGATCCCGTTCGTGGCCGCCGGCGGTCTGTTGATCGCGCTCGGGTTCCTGTTCGCCGGCTACGACATCGCCAACACCCCGGACGGCGCGACGAAGTCGCTGGGCAACATCATCGCCAGCACCAACTCGCTGACCAACCTGCCCAGCGGCGGGTTCACCCAGTATCTGGGCGCGGTGCTGTTCAGCCTCGGTGGCCTGGCGTTCTCCTTCCTGGTGCCCGCGCTGGCCGGCTACATATCGTTCGCGATCGCCGACCGGCCCGGTATCGCGCCGGGGTTCACCGCCGGCGCGGTCGCGGTGTTCGTCGGGGGCGGCTTCATCGGCGGCATCGTCGGCGGCCTGATCGCCGGCTTCGCCGCGCTGGGGATCAGCAGCATCAAGGTGCCACAGTGGGCACGGGGACTCATGCCGGTGGTCATCATCCCGTTGTTCGCGTCGCTGATCGTCGGCCTGCTGATGTTCCTGCTGCTGGGCCGCCCGCTGGCCGCGATCACCTCAGGTCTGACCAACTGGCTCAACGGCCTCACCGGCAGCTCGGTCATCATTCTGGGCGTCATACTCGGGCTGATGATGTGCTTCGACCTCGGCGGCCCGGTCAACAAGGCCGCCTACGCGTTCGCCACCGCGGGACTCAACGTCGCCGACCCGGCCTCGCTGCGGATCATGGCCGCGGTCATGGCGGCGGGCATGGTACCGCCGCTGGCGATGGCCCTGGCCACCACCGTGCGGCCCGCGCTGTTCAGCGAGCCCGAGCGGGAAAATGGCAGAGCGGCATGGCTTCTCGGTGCTTCGTTCATCTCCGAGGGTGCCATTCCCTTCGCCGCGGCCGACCCGCTGCGGGTGATTCCGTCGATGATGGCCGGCGGTGCCGTCACCGGCGCCCTGATCATGGCGTTCGACGTCACCCTGAAGGCGCCGCACGGTGGCATCTTCGTGTTCTTCGCGATCGGCAACCTGCTGTGGTTCCTGGTGGCACTGGCCGCCGGCACCGTGGTGGGCGCAGTCGCCGTCGTCGCGACCAAACAGTTCATCAGCCCCGAGGCCGAGGCCGAGGCGAACGCCGCGTTCGCCGCCGCCTGAGTCACCCAAAGCGACGTTTCGCAGCGCAAGTTCAAGTAAACATCTCTCTAACGTCGATCTCGACACCGCACACCGAAGGAGCACCATGCACACCAAGACCGTCATCGTGGGATCGGCGATCGGGCTGCACGCCCGGCCCGCGGCGATCATCTCGGAAGCCGTTGTGAAGGCCGGTGTTCCGGTGACCTTGACGGTGGAGGGCGGCGAGCCGGTGGACGCCGGGTCGGCGCTGATGATCATGACGCTGGGCGCCGGGAACGGCGCCCTGGTCACCGTGGCCTCCGAGGACGAGGCGGCGTGTGACGCCATCGCTCACCTGGTCCAGCAGGACCTCGACGCCTGAGAAACTCGCACGGTTAGACCGCCCCACCGCCGGGTATTGATACCGACGTCAGTTAGAACGCCATCAGGGGGCGGAGATGATGCGCTGGTTCGCCTACCCACTGGGGGTTGCGGCTATCTGCGGGGCTCTCATTGGCCTGACCATGCCGGTCGGCCTGGGCGCCGCCGATCGCACCGGCTCGGCCATCACCTGCGGCACCCCGTTGAGTCCCAGCCTCGGCACCGCCCGCCACGAGGACACGCTGAATTCGCAGCTGCACCAGATGGTGGGATCGCAGTACCGCCCCAGCGACTACGCCGGCCAGTGTGAGTCGTTGATCGCACTCAAGTTCCGGGTGGCGTTGCCGGTGGCGGCACTGGGCGGACTTGCGATCGCGATGGTGATGGCCGCCGATGTGGTCGCGGTCGGCGCCCGGGCTCGTCGGCGCTCGGTGGGCGTGATCGAGTCGTCGGGGTTCAGCCTTCCGGTGACGCCCGTCGGGGGCGTCACGCTGTGATGGCCGTTCCGCCCCGGACTCGCTGACTCAGGCCAGACCCTTGAGCATCAGGTTCCAGTACAGGAACGGCAGTCCGTACTTCTTCAGGTACCAGTACGCCCGGTGCGGCTTGGTGGGATCGAGCACCGGGAACGACGGCTCCAGGTTGAGGTCGTAGTCGAACTCCGCCAACAGCATCGCGTGCGACGAGGTGACGATCGGGCACGACGAGTAGCCGTCATACGAGCCCGTCAACGGCCGGCCCTTGAGATGAGCGGCGATGTTCTCTACCACCACCGGGGCCTGCTTGCGCACCGCCGCACCGGTCTTCGCGTTCGGCGAGGATGCGACGTCCCCGAGGCTGAAGACGTTCGGGTACCGCACGTGCTGCATGGTGTGCTTGTGTACCTCGACGTAGCCACCGGCGGCGCCCGTCGACAGCGGGCTGGACTTGATCCAGTCCGGCGCCGACTGACGCGGCACGACGTGCAGCATGTCGTAGGGCAGCATCAGATCGGTGCCGCTCGGTCCGACCGCGGACACCGAGACCTTGCGGGCATCGGCGTCGACCGTCGTCATCTCCGACTCGGTGTGCAGCGTGATGCCGTAGTCGGCGATCACCTTGTCGAGGTTGTCGGCGATGCCCGGGATGCCGAAGATGCGCGGGCCCGGCACCACCAGGTGCACGTCGATGTCCTTGAGCACACCCTGCTTACGCCAGTAGTCCGATGCCAGGTAGGCGATCTTCTGGCCGGCCCCGGCGCACTTCACGCCGCCGGTCGGCATGGTGAACACCGCAGTGCCCGAACGGGTGTTGCGGATGAAGTCCCACGTCTTCGGTGCCAGGTCGAACCGGTAGTTCGATGACACGCCGTTTTCGCCGAGCGTCCCCTCGAGTCCCTCGGTGGCCTTCCAGTCGACCTGGATCCCGGGGGCGACGACCAGCACGTCGTAGCCGTAGGTCGAGCCGTCCGAGCAGGTGACGGTGTTGTTGTCCGGATCGAATGTGCTGACCGCGTTGCGAATCCACGCGGCGCCCGTGGGCATCACCGACGACTCCGGACGCTCGGTGGTCGAGGCCTTGGCCTGACCGCCACCGACCAGGGTCCACAGTGGTTGGTAGTAGTGCTTGTCGGAGGGCTCGATGACGGCGACGTCGGTGTAGCCCTTGCGCAGCATCCGCGCGGCCACGGTGATACCAGCGGTGCCGCCCCCGACGATCAGAACCTGGTGCTTGGCAGTGGTGCTCATGATTGACTCTTCTCTCGTTGTGGCTCAGGCGTTCTGGGTGGCTTCGTCCCAGGCGCCGTAGCCGCCCAGGAGGTCGCTGACATCTGCGAGGCCGCGTTGGCGCAGCAGGCTCGCCGCGACCGAGGACCGGTAACCACCGGCGCAGTACACGACGGTCGGCTTGCGGACGTCGAGCTCATCGCACCGGTCGGGCAGCTGGCCCACCGGGATGTTGATCGCGCCCGGGATCATCCCGGCGGCGGCCTCACCCGGGTTGCGCACGTCGACGATCTGCAGCTCGGGGACATCGGCGATGCGCTCCCCCAGTGCGTTGGTCGTCAGCCGCGAGGCGATCTGGACATCGTCGCGATGGGAGAACATCACCTGGTACGGCTCGTTGAGGTAGCCGACCACGCGGTCGAATCCGATTCGGGCCAAACGGTTCTTGCCCTCCAGCTCCAGGCCCGGCTCGGTCACGAGCACGATGTCGACGTCGGGCTTGACCACCGAGCCGGCGAACTCCGCGTAGCGGCCCTCGAGTCCGATGTTGATAGCCCCGCGCAGGTGCCCCAGCGCGAACTCCTCAGGGCTGCGGCCGTCGACCAGGATGGCGCCGGACTCGACCACCTTGCGGACCTCGGCGTAGGTCATCGCCGCCGGCATCTCGGTCTCGTCGAGCAGCTCACGGTCCTGGCGGTTCAGGATCGCGTTGTAGACGAAGTAGCCGGGCGCCGGGGGCTGACCCTCGGTGACGAGCTCCACGAACGTCGCCTTGTCCGGTGCACGTAACGCGTAGTTGGTCGTGCGTTGCTCACCCATCGTCGACCACAGGTCGGCCGAGAGGTTCTTGCCGCATGCCGAGCCGGCGCCGTGCGCCGGGTAGACCCGGGTCGAGTCCGGCAGCGGCATCAGTTTGTTGTGCAGGGAGTCGTACAGCTTGTCGGCCAGTTCGTCGCGGGTGAAGCCGATCGAAGCCAGTAGGTCCGGACGCCCGACGTCGCCGATGAAGAGCGTGTCGCCGGTGAGCACGCCATAGGGTTCGGCGTCATCGGCGTGCTCGTAGATCACGATGCTTAACGACTCCGGGGTGTGCCCGGGGGTGTGCCGGAACTCCAGCTGCACCTCGCCGAGGGAGTAGCGCTCGCCGTCGTCGACCGGCATGAAGTCGAACTCGGGCGTGGCGACCGACGAGTAGACGATCTTCGCCCCGGTCGCCTTCGCCAGCTCCAGGTGGCCGGAGAGGAAGTCGGCGTGGAAGTGCGTCTCGATGACCAACTCGATGGTCATGCCGAGCGCCTTGGCGTCGGCCACGTACTCGCTGACATCGCGCTGCGGGTCGACCACCACGGCACGGCCGGTGGTCTCGTCCCCGATCAGATAGGACGCGTGGGACAGGCAGTCCAGGTAGTACTGGTTGAACTTCATGGTCGGTTGCCTTTCGTGAAATTTCGTGGTCGGTGATGTGTCAGGCGAGAGCGAGGAAGAGCCGCTCGAGCTCGGCTTCGGTCAACTGGTTCGCGTCGTCGGTCGTGACGCCGGTCGCGCATTCGCGCAGGCCGGTCGCGACGATCTTGAAACCCGCCCGGTCGAGTGCCTTGGATACGGCGGCGAGCTGGATAACGATGTCCTTGCAGCCGCGGCCCTGTTCGACCATGGCGATCACCCCGCCGAGTTGGCCCTGGGCACGCCGCAGCCGGTGCAACACCTCGGCGACGTTGTCGTCACTTCCCATCATGGCCTCGTCCCCTCTCCATTCTTGTATACCTACGGGGGTATCTGTGGATCCATCATGTCATACCCCCGTGGGTATATGCAAGGGATGGCAAATTGCTACGCAGGCACTGCCGGGAGTTCGCTGCGATGGCTGATCAATGCACTCGCGCGCCATGATCGACGCTGCAGGTCAGCGACCGGATTCAGGATGGAGTTTGGACAACACTGTCTCGTAGGTGACCCAGCCGATCAGTGATGACCGCTCGGCGTCCAGCATGGGAAGACCGGTGCCACCGCGGCCCTTCAGGGCTTTGAGCACTTCCCGAACCCCGGCGTCGGCGGTGATGGTGGCAGTTGGCTTGGTCAGATCCCGGACAGTGGCAGCGGGATCGGCATTCTCCAGGCCTTCGGCAACATCCTGTGCCGAGATGCAGCCGGCATAGCTGCCGTCGTCGGCGACCACCGGCAACATCCCGATGGAGCTCGCCGCCAGCGCCCTGGCGGCAGATGACAACGAGCTGCCGACCGGGAGTGGCTCAGGTGGGTCCGACGCCACGTCGGCGGCATGTAGGTCGGGGAGTACGGGCGGGAGCGCGTCGAGGTCGATGCCGCGACGCCACAGTTTGGCGGTGTAGATGGTCTCTGTGGAGAGAAGGTGCCCGGTGCCCGCGGCCATCACCACGGCGGCCATCAACGGCAGGATGATCGAGTACTCACCGGTGAGCTCGAAGAGGATCACAATCGCCGTTATCGGCGCACGTGTGGCACCACCGAGCGCGGCACCCATCCCTATCAATCCATACGCGCCGGCGGATTCGGCGATCGTCGGGAAGAGATGGTTGGCGATCGCGCCGAACGCGGTCCCAGCCATCGCACCGATGAACAGCGTGGGCGCGAACACACCGCCGGATCCCCCGATCCCGATGGTGAGACTGGTGGCGAACATCTTGCCCACCATCAGGATCAAAAGCATGCCGATGACGTACCGGCCCTCGACCGCGTTTTCCAGGACCGGGTAGCCCACGCCATACATCTGCGGCAGCACGAGTAGGACAGCGCCCAGAACCAGACCCCCGACCGCCGGTCGGGCCCACTCCGGGCCACGCCAGAGCCAATCGCAGGCATCCTCGACGAGATAGAGAACCTTCGAGAACGCGACGCCGATCACGCCGACAATGACGCCCAGTGCGATGTACAGGAGATACTCGACAGGGTTGCGTACCGCGAACGGAGGCAGTGACAGAAACGGATGGTCGCCCAGCATCGCGCGGCCGACAACGTCCGCGGTGACGCTGGACAGCACGACGGCACCGAACGACTGGGCGGCGAAATCACGAAGAATCAATTCCATCGCGAAGAAGGGGCCTGCCAGCGGCGCATTGAACGTGGCCGAGATCCCAGCTGCTGCGCCGCAGGCCACCAGAAGTCGCACCCTCGCGGTGTCGAGCCGCAACACCTGGGCGATCGTCGAACCGGCGGCGGACCCGATTTGCACGATCGGTCCCTCGCGGCCCACCGAACCGCCCCCGCCGATGCACAACGCCGACGCCAACGCCTTCACGAGGCTGACCTGTGGCGCGATCCGACCGCCCTTGTGGGTGACGGCGTACATCACCTCCGGCACGCCGTGCCCCCGCGCTTCCGGCGCAAATCGATGCACGATCGGACCGTAGACGGCGCCGGCGACGACCGGGACGATCAGGAGAAACCACATCCCGAGCGACGGCCAGTGAACGCTGGGAACCCTGCCCACTCCGGAGTAGTCGTCATAACCGGTGAACATCCTGGTGAAGAACGTGATCAGGTACCGAAAGCCGACAGCACCGAGACCCGTGATCGCGCCGACCGCTACCGCCAGCGGCGCCAGCGCCGATGAGCTGTCCCGCAGCCAGCCAACCAACATGGCTCGGTGCGGCAGCGGGATCCTCCGCACCGCCCCATGGCCATTCGTCACCATTGCAGTATGCGATAGTTGCATACTGCTCGAATACTCGGGTACGGCCGCGGAGACCACGATGACACCTCAGGGTCGGGACACCGGCGAGTCGCCGGAAGTGATCACCGACGCGCTGCTGACGGCCTCGCGGCTCCTGGTCGCGATCTCCGCCCGTTCGATTGCAGAAGTCGACGAGACGATCACCTTCCCGCAGTTCCGGACCTTGGTGATCCTGTCCAGCCATGGGCCGCTCAAGTCGGCGACTCTCGCGGGCCTGCTGGAGGTCCAACCCTCCACATCAGGTCGGATGGTCGACCGGTTGGCCGGCGCGGGCCTGATCGAGCGCCGGCCGAATCCCGCGTCACGTCGCGAAGTCCTGATCGAACTGACACCCCGCGGACACGCGGTCGTCCGCTCGGTCACCGACCGTCGGCGTGCGCAGATCGCCCGCGTGGTGGCCAGGATGCCGTCCTCCGAGCGGCGTGGACTCATCAGGGCGCTGACCGCATTCACCACGGCCGGCGGTGAACCATCGGCCAGTCCGGTGCCCGATACAGGGCCCGGTGACCCCCTGTAAATCGTTGCTTTCCTTGGTCATTGGTCATCACGGCCGGAGAGTGAGGCCACATAGCCGCGTACCCTGCTAGCATCCGCACCATGCCTGAGCCGCGTCAGGATCGTGACGCCGAGCACGGTGGACCGTTGGGCGTTTTCATCAGAGATTCCGGCTACCTTCGCAAGTGGCTGATCCTCGGCATCTCCATCGGAATCATCGCCGGGCTGGGAGCCGTCACGTTCTACCTGGCGCTGGACTACACCGGCAAATTCTTGCTCGGGTACCTGGCGGGCTATCAGATCCCGAAACCCTTCGGCGACGGCGGCCAACAAGGATCGCCGGGATTCGTTCGCCCGTGGGCAATACCTTTGGTCACGTCCGCCGGCGCCTTGGTATCGGCGTGGATAGTCGCCAAATTCGCACCCGAGGCCGAAGGCCACGGGACCGACAACGCCATCGAAGCGGTCAACAGCAACCCGAGGGCGATCAGGGGTCGGGCGATCATCGTCAAGACCATCGCCAGCGCGCTGACCATCGGCTCCGGCGGATCGGGCGGTCGTGAAGGTCCCGCCGCGCAGATTTCGGCGGGCTTCGGTTCGCTGATCACCCGTTGGCTCAACCTCTCCGACGACGACGGCCGCATTGCGGTGTCGCTCGGCATCGGTTCGGGCATCGGTGCGATCTTCGGGGCCCCCCTGGGGGGCGCGGTCCTGGCAGCATCGATCGTGTACCGCGAAGACTTCGACTACAAGGCGCTGGTTCCCGGGTTCATCACGTCCGCCACCGCCTTCTCCGTGTTCGGGTCCATTCTCGGTTTCGAGCCGTTGTTCGGCTACGTGGCGTCGGACTTCCGATTCGAGAACCCGATGTCCCTCGGCTGGTTTGTCCTGCTCGGCATTGTCGCCGCGTTCTTCGGCTATCTCTACGCGCGAGTGTTCTACGGCACGGTCTCGCTGACTGCGAAGCTGCCCGGCAACAAGGTGATCAAGCCGGCCGTCGGCGGCCTTATGGTGGGGTTGTTGGCCCTGGTCATTCCGCAAATCCTGGCAAGCGGGTACGGCTGGGCTCAAAAGGCCGCAGACACCGACACTCTCCTGTCCATCCCGCTGTGGATCGTCCTGATCCTGCCGCTTGCCAAGATCGCGGCGACCTCGCTGTCGATCGGCACCGGCGGATCGGGCGGGATCTTCGGGCCCGGCGTCGTCATCGGCGCCTTTGTCGGTGCGGCAATCTGGCGCCTGGGCCACGACGTCGGCATACCGGGCCTGCCTGACAGTCCCGCCGTCTTCGTCGTCGTCGGCATGATGGCTTGCTTCGGAAGCGTCGCACATGCACCTCTCGCGGTGATGATCATGGTCGCGGAGATGACCAGTTCATTCTCGGTCATTCCCTGCGCGATGGTCGCCGTCGGGATCGCCTACCTGCTCGTCGCGCGCACGCCGGTGTCGATCTACAAGGCGCAGCGGCTCAACCGTGAGACCGCCGCCGCCGAACGGGTGGCCAACTCGGCTCCGGAGATCACGGTCGCGGATGACGACGACAATCCGGAAAGGTAGTTCTTCGCCGACGAGCCCTCTCCCCCGGAAGAAAGGTAGCAGATTGTCCAAACACTCCAGCCCACATGCCATTTCACTTACCGACGGCGAGATCGTCGAGGAGTCCGACCTGGGCTCCATCCGGCGAGTCACCGCCGACGACTTCCCGATTCTGCGCGGCATCTCCATCAAAAGGGTGGTGATCAACCCCGGTGCCATGAGAACGCCACACTGGCATGCCAACGCCAATGAATTGACCTACTGCGTGGCCGGCACAGCACTGGTGTCGGTGCTGGACACCTACAGCCAGTTCTCGTCGTTCGTCGTCAACGCCGGCGAGATGTTCCACATCGACTCCGGCTCACTGCACCACATCGAGAACATCGGTGCGGACGTAGCCGAGTTCATCATCGCGTTCCGCCACGAACGCCCCGAGGACTTCGGCCTGTTCGCGGCATTCGGCGCCATGACCGATGCGGTGCTGGGCAACACATATGATCTCGACGCATCCGACTTCACCAAGATCCGCCGCAGCACCACCGACCGGCCGCTGGCCAAGCGCACCGGCGACCCGGATGTGCCGTCAACGGCGTATTTCGGTGACCCGCACAAGTTCTCCCTCGAAGCGCAGACACCACAGATCAGCGTAGCCGTCGGCTCGGCACACTTGGCCCGGGTCCAGTACTGGCCGGCGCTGAAGGATCTTTCCATGTACTCGCTGCGTATCCGTGAAGACGGCATGCGCGAACCGCACTGGCACCCGATCACCGCCGAAATGGGCTACGTCCGAACGGGATCGGCCCGGATGACGGTGATGGGCCCCAACGGCACCCTGGACACCTGGTACCTGAAGCAGGGCGACGTCTATTTCATCCCGCGGGCCTATCCGCACCACATCGAGGTCATCGACTGCCCCGAATGGCATTTCCTGATCTTCTTCGACCAGCCCATTCCCGGCGACATCGGTTACCGCGCCTCGATCAGTGCCTACTCGCGCGAAGTGCTGGCGGCCACCTTCAACGTCCACATCGACGATCTGCCGAACTTCCCGTTCACCAACACCGACCCGCTGATTGTGACCCGCAAGAACCCGGTCGACGAACACGGTGTGGGCGAGGACTGACCGAACGCCAGGAGGTCACCATCGCAGCACGATTCAGCAAATATCGATGCGCGCGACAGCGCACGCGTGCGATCCTTCACACCTGAACTTCAACGCTGAGGGGATTCCACCATGTCTGCTCCTACGATGACTCACCGACTCGCGGCGGAGTTCGTCGGCACGTTCTGGTTGGTCCTCGGCGGTTGTGGTGCCGCGGTTTTCGCGGCGAACCCGGCTGAAGACAACTCGGTGGGGATCGGCTTCCTCGGGGTGTCGCTGGCCTTCGGCCTGACGGTGCTGACCGGCGTCTACGCGTTCGGAGTCATCTCCGGAGGGCACTTCAACCCCGCGGTCACCCTTGGCGCCGCGCTGGCCAAGCGGGTCGAGTGGAAAGCTCTTCCGGCGTACTGGGTCGTCCAGGTCATCGGTGGCCTCGTCGCCGGTGCGGTGATCTATGTGATCGCCAAGGGCAAGCCGGGTTACGTGCCTACCGGTCACATGGCAGCCAACGGCTACGGTGCGCATTCGCCGTTCGAGTACTCGATGGTCGCCGTGTTGATCGCCGAAGTGCTGCTGACGTTCATCTTCCTGCTGGTTATCCTCGGCGCCACGGACGATCGTGCGCCCAAAGGCTTTGCCGGGCTGGCAATCGGCTTGACGCTGACGCTCATCCACCTGATCTCGATCCCGATCTCGAACACGTCCGTCAACCCGGCGCGCTCGACCGGTGTCGCGTTCTTCAACGGTGACGGCGCGCCGGCGCAACTGTGGCTGTTCTGGCTGGCTCCGCTGGTCGGTGCCGCCATCGCCGGCGTCGCCTATCCGTTGTTGTTCGGCCGGGCAGAGGAACTGGCGGACCGGCCGGTTCGCGACGCCGCACTCGACCGCTAAGGGATTAGCGCGCCGCCTTGGCGGCACCCTTCTCCGTCGACTTCCCCTCGTGCGTCAGCGCACCGCCCGCGTTCTCCAGGTGTGCCCGCACGAACCACTGGAACTTCTCGAGTTCGGCGGCCTGCCCGATCAGCATGTCCTGGGTGACGGGGTCGAGTTCCTCGGTGGTGGTGATCGCCTTGCGGACGTCCTCGATCACCCCGTCGTACACCAGATCCAGTGCGGCCAGGTGTGCATGCACGGTGTCGCGGCCGACCGAGTAGTCGTCCCAGGTGCGGTCCTTGAGGATCGCGCCGGGCGTGCCCTGCGGTGAACTGCCGAGGGTGGCGATGCGCTCGGCCACGTCGTCGGCATAGCCGCGGACCAGTTCGACCTGCGGGTCGATCATCTCGTGGACGCCGATGAAGTTGGGGCCGACCACATTCCAGTGCACGTGCTTGAGGGTCAGGTGCAGGTCGTTGTACGTGCTGAGCTGTTTCTGCAGCAGATCAGCGACCTTGCGGCCCTGCTCGTTGGTCATTCCGGGGATGGTGAACTTCGTACCCATCTGTCGCTCCTAACGCAGTGTTGCAGTCAGCACGACGCATACCCGGGCCTCTTACCTGGTAACCAACTGTGACGGCGAGGTCACAATTCGCTGATGTGCTGCACCGGGAGTCGCGCGCCGCGGCGCGGCTTGTAGGCCATACCGCTGGCCTCCAGCAGGCGCACCGCGCGGTAGCGGTGGGGTCGCACGGGTTCGAGCAGTTCGACCATTCCCGCGTCGTCGACCGGTTGGCCGATCAACGTCCAGCCGATCATGGCGGCGACGTGATAGTCGCCGATCGACAGGGCGTCGGTGTCGCCGAAGGCCCGCTGCGCGGCCTCCGCCGCCGTCCACACTCCGACGCCGGGAAGTGAGGTGAGTGCGTCCCGGGCTTCGGCCGCCGGACGGTCTGCGAGTCGTTCCAGCGACGCGGCCCGCTGCGCGCAGCCGATGATGGTGCGGGCCCGTCCGGGGTCGACGTTGGCGCGGTGAAACTCCCAGGACGGGACGCGGCGCCACACCTCGGCCGACGGTGGCACCCGCATCCGGGCCGGGGCGGGCCCGGGTGCCGGGCCGCCGAACCGGGTGACCAGCAGCCGCCAGGACCGGAACGAGTCGGCACCGGGCACCCGTTGCTCGAGCACCGCCGGAACCAGGGCCTCCAGCACCCGCCCGGTGCGGCCCAGACGCAGATGCGGAACCCGCCTGTGTGCGGCCTCGATGACCGGGTGGTGCGGGATGAAGTCGCTCGTGTCGTCGCCGACACCCAGCAGTGCCGGCAACGCTTCGATGAATTCCTCGGCACCGTCTCCCCACGCCTGGCAGCTCACCGTGGTCGGCGCGGTGCGACGGATCCGCGCGGTGACGGGCCCGCTTTGCTGAAGGCTGGTGCGCCAGATCGCCCGGTCGGCGTCGACGTGATAGCACGGGTCGCCGGGCCCGCGGCGCTGCGGCGCCAGGGTCAGCCCGGGACTGGCCGGACCCGGAAAGGTCAGCGTGCGCTCGACGGGCACTCGGGTCAGGCCGGTTCGACGCTGACGTCGGCCTTGTTCGGGTAGAACGCGACATGGCCGGCGATCGCCGCGACGGCCGGGTAGGGCTCCTCGTAGGCCCAGATCGCGTCGTCGACGGTTTCGCCGGCGGCCGTGACGCTGTAGTAGCCGGCCTCCCCCTTGTACGGGCAGTAGCTGTGGGTGTCGGTGCGGGTGAGCACCGCAGGGTCGACGTCGGCGAGCGGGATGTACTGCACCACGGGGTAGGTGGACTCGCGCAGGCCCAGGGCGGCCCGGGTGTCGGCGACGACCTGGCCGTTGACGCGAACCAGCACCCGGCCCTCGGTCGGCTCGATGGTGATCGGGTGCTCGGCGGTGGGCTGTTTGGCTTCTCGAGTGCTCATCGGAGATCTCCTTCTGCGTTGTAGGCAGTGCAACACAACCGCGCCGCTACGATTCCCCGCATGACCGAACTCGGGGCACCGGCGGCATCCGCCGAGATCAGTATCGACGCCGACGCTGACACCGTCTACGCGCTCATCACCGACCTCCCGACGCTGGCGAACCTGGCGGAGGAAGCCGAGACGATGTCGTGGGTGAAGGGCGATGCTGTCCGCCCCGGTGCCGTGTTCAAGGGACGCAACCGCAATGGTCGGCGAACCTGGTCCACCACGTGCACCGTCAACGACGCCCAGCCCGGCAAGGTGTTCGCGTTCGACGTTCGGTACACGGTCCTGCCGGTCGCGCACTGGCGCTACGACATCAGCTCCGACGGGCCGGGCCGGTGTCGCGTCGTGGAGAGCACCTGGGACCAGCGGCCAAGCTGGTTCTGCCGACTGGCCGGGCTCACGACGGGCGTGCACGATCGCGTCGGGGCCAACTCCCAACACATTCAGGCGACGCTCGGGCGGCTCAAGGAGCGCGCCGAGTCCGCGACGCGCTGACTACGGACGCCCGGCGATCGCGTCGGCGACGACAGCGATCGGCGAGGTGGTGGATCGCCCGCCCGCCTCGTGCCGGTCGGCCACCTTGTAGGCGCTGTACATCCCCCGCACGCCCAGCCACCGCAGCGGCTCGGGTTCCCATGTCTTGGAGCGGTGCCCGACCCAGGGCAGCGCCGTCAGCGGGGTGGAGCGTTTGAGCACCAGGTCAGTCAGGGTCCGCCCGGCAAGGTTGGTGGCGGTGACGCCGTGCCCGACATAGCCGCCGGCCTCGCCCAGACCGGTGACCGGATCCAGGTTTACCCCGGCCGACCAGTCCCGCGGCACCGCGAGCACACCACACCAGCCGTGGGCGATCGGCACACCGCGGGTCTGCGGCAGGATCGTGTTCAGGACGCCGGTCAGGTAAGTGATGGTGCCCTGCCCGACCGCGCCGTCGTTGTCGATGCGGGAGGCGTACCGGTAGGGCACCGCACGACCGCCGATCGCGATGCGACCGTCGGCGGTGCGCTGTGCGTAGAAGAAGCCGTGCGCGAGGTCGCCCATGGTTTCGCAGCCCGCCCAGCCGATGCGCTGCCATACATCGGAGGACATCGGCTCGGTCGCGATCATGGCACTGTTCATCGGCAGCCAGCGCCGCCGTAGGCCCTTCATCCGGGCGGTGAAGCCTTCGGTGGCGCGCAGCACGATCGGCGCGCGCACGGTACCCAGCGGTGTCTGCGCCCGGCCCGGGCTGATCGCCGTCACCGCGGTCTGCTCGTAGATCGTCACGCCGAGGCGCTCGACCACATCGGCCAGCCCGCGCGCCAGCTTGGCCGGCTGCACCCGGGCACAGTGCGGGTTGAACGAGCCGAGCACCAGGCTGTCCACCCGGATCCGCTCGGCGGCCTCGGCGGCGGTGAGCAACTCGATGCCGTCGGTGCCCCACTCCCGGTCCTCGTCGGCCTCGGCACGCAGCCGGCGTGCCTGCGCGGGATTGCGGGCGACCTCGAGATTGCCGCCCTTGACGATGTCGGCCTGGATGTCCTCCCGACGGGCGACGTCGATGACCTCGTCGACGGCGTCGTTGAGGGTGCGCTGCCAGGCCACCACGCTGTCGCGGCCGTACTGCTTGGCCAGCAGGCCGCGGTGCCCGGGCGCCAGGCCGGACAGCCAACCGCCGTTGCGCCCGGATGCGCCGAACCCGGCGAACCGGGCCTCCAGCACGGTGATGCGCAGCGACGGGTCGGCCTTCTTGAGGTAGTAGGCGGTCCACAGGCCGGTGTAGCCGGCTCCGACGATGCACACGTCGGCGGCGCGGTCGCCGGGCAGCGCGGGGCGAGGTTTGGGAAGCTCGGTGAACCAGTGCGAAACGGCGCCGTTGATCGTGGCCATCGCAAGATCCTCCCAGCCCGGCCTCAGAAGGCGTAGCGGTGGTAGGCCGCCATCGTCTTCAGCGCGGGAATCACCGACATCACCCGGCCCATCACCTGGTAGGCCCGCGGCACGTCGCGGAAGCTCTCGGCCTCGAACGGTGACTGACAGCTGAGCAGGCGCACGCCTGGCACCGCGTCGATGACGTCGGCGGGCGAGTCGACGGCCCACTGCAACGTGGACCCGGAGTTCCGCACGACCCGGTTGAGCCACTGCGAGCGGATGCCCCACCGGTTGAAGGCGTCGAATTGCAGCTCACCCGAATCGAAATGCTCGACGATCCGGCGCAGCAGCGCCACCCCGTCCGCTTCGGTCAGGTACATGGTCAGGCCCTCGCCGAGGGCCAGCACCGGCCGGTCGGCGGGGATCAGGTCGAGCCAGGTCGGGTCGGTCACCGAGGCGGCGATCATGTGATAGCCGGGCCGGCGCGGATAGAGCCGCTCGCGCAGGTCGATCACCGGCAGGTAGTCGATGTCGTACCACTGGACACCGGGCCCCGGGTCGATCCGGTAGACCCGGCTGTCCAGGCCGCAGCCCAGATGCAGCACGACCGCCCGGTCGTGCACCGCCAGGAATTGGCGCGCCCAGGTATCGAAGTGAGCGGTCCTGGTGGTCACCGACGGCGCCGTGCGGGCGGTGATGGTGGTGGTGGCCCAGTCGTAGTCGATGGCGGCGACCGCCCGCTTGGCCCACACGTCGCCGAGGATCGGGTGCTCGGCGTCGGCGTCGAGCGCCTTGGCGTACAGCGTGGCCAGCATCGTCTCGGCCGGACCGTGCACATCTACCCGAACTTTCCGCACTCGTCCGAGGCTAGCTCTCGCGGCCAGCCATCACTTCACGATGAGCTGGCCGTGCATCATCGGGTGGTACTTGCAGTGATAAGCGTAGGTACCGGGCTGGATGGGGGCGGTGAAGGTGCCGTTGCCGTTGCCGTCGACGTCGACGTCGAACGCCTTGCCCTCATCGGCGGTCACGCTGTGTTCGGCCCCATCGGAGTTCACGACGGCGACGGTGGCGCCCGGCCGCACCGATTGCGGTGAGCCGAACTGGAAGTTGGAGATCGTGATCGTGGCGTCGGCGGCGGCTGCCTGGGTAGTGGAAGCCGGCGCTGCCGACGACTGGGGGCAGCCGACTGCGTTGAGGTGCCCCCGGAGGAGCAGGCCGCGACGAGGAGCAGTCCGGCCAGGAGCACAACGATGCGTGTCATAGCAGTCACACGTGATGGCGCTGCCGGCGGTTCACTCGGCTAGGACCGTGCGGCCCGCTTCGCGGCGCGCAGTTCGGTCCAGAACCGGGCGGCCTCCCGGATCGACTCCTCGACAGGTCGCGGCTGCCAGCCGAGCTCGCCGACCGCCTTGCCGTGATCCAGCGGACCCTCGGCCCGCATCAGCCGCAGGGAGCCCAGCGACAGCCGCTCGTCGGTCTTGCGCAGCCGTGCCTTGACGGTGCCCATCGTGGCCAGCGCATAGGCCATCGGCAGCGGGATCGTCTTGGCCGGCGGTGGCACCCCGGCTTCTTCGGCGGCGATCCGGGCCACCTCGGCATTGCTGATCATCTTCTCCGAGATGAGGTAGCGCTCACCGACGCGGCCGCGCTCCGCGGCAAGGATCATCGCGCGGGCCGCGTCGTCGACCCCGACGGCCTCGAGTTCGATACCGCCCATGACGAACGGCAGCTTGCCGAAGGCGGCGCCGGCGATGATCGCGCCGTGCGGGGTGCGGCCCCAGTCCCCGGCGCCGTAGGTCGTCGAGACGCACATGGCCACCGCCGGCAGGCCGTGCTCGCGCGCGTATTGCAGCACCAGGTCTTCGGCCTGTACCCGGGAGCGGACGTAGGGAGTGATCCCGCGGTCGCCGATGAGATCGGTCTCGCTGGTCCGCCGGCCGCGGCGCCGACCGACCGTCACATAGCTGCTGGTGTAGACGAACCGGTGCAGGCCTGCGTCTCTGGCGATCTCGAGGACGTTGCGGGTGCCTTCGACGTTGGTCCGGAACAGCGGGGCGGGGTCGCGCAGCCAGCCCCGGGCGTCGACGACGCAGTAGTAGACGTCGTCACATCCGGCCATCGCCGCGCGCAGGGTGTCGTCGTCCCAGATGTCGCCGACGAACCGCTGGACGGTCAGGTCGTCGATGGGGACGGTGCTGGCGTTCTCCCGCACCGTCACCCGGACGTCGTGCCCGGCCGCCACCAACTGCCGGGTGACATGCGAGCCCAGAAACCCGTTGGCGCCGATGACCAGTTTGGGTTGTGCGCTCACTTGGCGCCGCCGTACTGCTGCAGCCAGGCTGCGGCCTCGTCGTCGAGGGTGCCCAGTTCCTTCGCCTTCTTGCACCACTTGATCCCGGCCTGCACGAACCGCAGCGGGTTGTAGATGTCCTCTTGGCGCGACCAGAGTCCGTCGCCGGCGTAGGTCACGATCGAGATGTTGGTGGCGGTGATGATGGTGCCGTCGCCGGGGTCGCGCATCGGGTTGTCCAGCTCGCAGATCACCCGGCCGGTGTCCTCGTCGATCACCGACCACAGCGACGGGAACTCCGTCATGTAGCTGCCGGGAAAGGTGCCCATGGTCCGGGTGATCCAGGCCCGCACCTCGTCGCGGCCCTTCATCGTGCCCATCGCATGCTCGACGTAGTCGACGTCGGGGGTGTAGTGGCTCACCCAGGCGTTCCAGTCGCGGGTTCGGGCCGCGTCGGCGACGGTGGCCTCGAAGGTGGCGAAGGCTTCGGTCAGTTCCTCACGGGAGAATCGCGGCACAGCTCCAAACTAGAACACGTTCTATCGATTCTGACCAGTCCCTGACGCGGGACTTTCCCGGCGCCACCCGGGGTTGAAGCTGACGCACACTGGGAAGGGACTATGGCGCACAACTATCACAAGAATCCGGCGGCCCTCGACGCGCTGTCACCCGAGCAGTACCAGGTGACGCAGCGCAACGGCACCGAACGTCCGTTCACCGGCGACTACTGGGACAACCACGAGCCGGGCATCTACGTCGACGTCGTCTCGGGCGAGCCGTTGTTCGCATCGGTCGACAAGTTCGACAGCGGCACCGGCTGGCCGAGCTTCACCAGGCCGATCGAGGCCGCCAACGTGATCTCCAAGCGAGACTTCAAGATGCTGGTCCCCCGCACCGAGGTGCGCTCGGCGCACGGCGACAGCCACCTGGGCCACGTCTTCAAGGACGGCCCGCGCGCCGAAGGCGGGTTGCGCTACTGCATCAACTCGGCTTCGCTGAGATTCATTCACCTCGACGACCTGGAGTCGCAGGGTTACGGGGAGTACCGACGTCTGTTCAAGGAGAGCGCATGAGCAACAGCAAGACGGCGATTCTGGCCGGCGGCTGCTTTTGGGGCATGCAGGACCTGATCCGCAAGCAGCCGGGTGTGGTGTCGACGCGGGTGGGCTACACCGGTGGGCAGAACGCGCACGCGACCTACCGCAACCATCCCGGCCATGCCGAGGCCATCGAGATCACCTACGACCCCGCAGTGACCGACTACCGGGCGCTGCTGGAGTTCTTCTTCCAGATTCACGACCCGTCGACGAAGAACCGGCAGGGCAACGACGTCGGCGCCAGCTACCGCTCGGCGATCTTCTACGTCGACGACGAGCAGAAGCGCGTCGCGCTGGACACCATCGCCGACGTCGACGCGTCGGGATTATGGCCGGGCAAGGTCGTCACCGAGGTCGCCCCTGCCAGTGATTTCTGGGAGGCCGAACCCGAGCACCAGGACTACCTGCTGAACTACCCGAACGGCTACACCTGCCACTTCCCGCGGGCGGGCTGGAAGTTACCGAAGCGCGCGCAGGTATAGCCAAGCTGGGCATGCGCGCTGAGTGTGCGATTTCGTGCGCGACACGCCGTCGTGGCCGTACTTGATCGCACACTCGCCGGCGTTAGGCGTCAGCCGTTGCAGTCCGACGCCGGACGACGACCCGCCCACCATTCTTGGGCGTGTACGCCACCCCGCGGGAGTGCCACTTCTCGCCGGGCGCCTCGGTCGTCTGAATCATGAAGTGACGCAACACCGTTCTTAGCACGATGTCCATCTCCATGTTCGCGAACGCGGCGCCGACACAGCGGCGGGTGCCGCCGCCGAACGGCACCCACGCGAAGGTGTTGGGTCGGGCGTCGATGAAGCGTTGCGGGTCGAAGCGCTCCGGATGCGGAAACACCTCGGGGTTCTCGTGCAGCTGATCCAGGCCGACGATGATCGAGTAGCCCTGTGGGAGCGTGTATTCCCCAAGCTGGTACATCGGCACCGCCACGTGTCTGCCGGAGAAGTCGATCACGGTCCGCGCCCGCTGGACCTCGAGGATGGTGGCCTGTCGGTACGTGTTGTCGTCGGTATCGGCCTCGGCCACGAGCCGGTCGAGCACCGCCGGGTGCCGGGAGATCCGCTCGAAGGCCCACGCCAGCGTCGAGGCGGTGGTCTCGTGGCCGGCGGCCAGCAGCGCCAGCAGTTCGTCGCCGATCTCGGCGCGGGTCATCGTGGATCCGTCGTCGTAGGTGCTGCGCAGGAACAGCGACAGCACGTCGGTGCGCTCGTCGAGGTTCGGGTCACGCCGGGCGTTGTCGATCAGCGTGTCGATCAGACCGTCGTAGTCGCGGCGGTAGCCCGCCAGCTTCGCCCACGGCGTCCACCGGAGTTCCCGCTTCGGGGTGGGCAGCACGGCCAGCCTGGAGCCCAGCGTCACCCATGTCGGAAGCAACTCGCGCAAGCGCTGCAATTCGACGCCGTCGGCGCCGAAGACCGCCCGCAGAATGATGTTGAGCGTTATGCGCATCATCGGCTCGAGGGTCGGAAACGCGACGCCGTCCGGCCACGACGCGATCTCCCGGCGGGTCTCCTCCTCGACGATCCGTTCGTAGGCCTTGACGCTCTTGCCGTGAAACGGCGGGGTCAGCAGTTTGCGGCGGGCGCGGTGCGCGGCACCCTCGAGTCCGAACACGCAGCCAGACCCGAAAATGCGGCTCAGATTCGGCTGGATGTTGTGCAGCACGTCCGGGCTCGTGGTGAAGATCTGCTTGACCAGAGCCGGATCGGACACCACCACGGCCTTGCCGAACACCGGCACGGTCATGCGGATGACACGGCCGTAGCGCGGCGTCAGCCGCTCGATCATCCACCGCCTGGACACCATGAAGCCCAGGGCTTGGAGGGGCTTCGGCAGCGGCGGGGCGGGCGGCAGAACAGGCGCGGTGCCTGCGGGCAGGTCGACGGTCGGCGCTTCGGTCATCGGTGATGCCCTCCCATTAGCGTGGTACTACGTTGTACCACGGGCTTGCCGAGTACGGTACTCTTCAGTACCAGCGCTGACAAGCGCCGTTCGGGAGGAGGTGCGGTGAGCACGTCGACTGTCGAGCAGGTCTCCCCCGACGTCCCCCGGGACGACGCCTTCCGGCGGCGCCTGCTGGACGGGCTGGCCGCTTCGATCGAGGAGCGCGGCTATCGCGAGTCCACGGTCGCCGACATCGTCCGGCACGCCCGCACGTCGAAGCGGACCTTCTATGACCAGTTCTCCGGAAAAGAGGAGTGCTTCGCCGAACTGCTGACGGCCAACGCCGAGAACATCGTCGGCGGCGTCACCGGCGCGGTGGACCCCGACGCGCCCTGGCAGGAGCAGGTCCGCCAGGCCGTCACCGCGTATGTGCAGACGATCCAGGCGAGCCCGGCCATCACGCTGAGCTGGATCCGAGAACTGCCGGCGCTGAGTGAGAGCGCCCGGCCGGTACTGCGCCGCGGGCTCGGCCGATTGACCTCGATGATCGTCGACCTCTCCGGCAACCCCGGATTCCGCCGGGCGGGCATCGCGCCGATTCCGCATGCCGTGGCGGTCATCCTGGTCGGCGGTCTCCGCGAGCTCACCGCCCAGACCGTGGAGGACGGCAATCCGGTCACCGAGATCATCGAACCCACGCTGACGGTGTCGCTGGCGATCCTCGGGCCGACTTCAACCATCGAAAGCTAGGGTCTGAGAACCACTTTCACCATGCCGTCGGCCTTCTTCTGAAAAGTCTCGTAGGCCTGCGGGGCATCCTCCAGCGGCAGCCGGTGGGTGGCGAAGGTGTCCACCCCGAGCGGATCCTCGTCGGTCAGCAGCGGCATGATGTCGGGCACCCACCGCTTGACGTTGGACTGGCCCATGCGCAGCTGAATCTGCTTGTCGAACAACACCATCATGTTGATCGGGTCGGCGGCGCCGCCGTAGACGCCGGACAGTGAGATCGTGCCGCCGCGGCGCACCAGGTCGATGGCGGTGTGCAGCGCGGCCAGCCGGTCCATCCCGGCGCTGCGCATCACCGCGCGGCCCACCGGGGACGGTAGGAAGCCCGCTGCCGTCTGGGCGAATTCGGCGACCGGTGAGCCGTGCGCCTCCATCCCGACGGCGTCGATCACCGCGTCGGCGCCGCGGCCACCGGTCTGGTCGAGCACCTCGTCGAGGACGTTGCCGCTGCGCAGGTCGATCACGTCGTGACAGTAGCGGCGGGCGCGCTCGAGGCGCTCCGGGACCAGGTCGACGCCGATGATGCGGCAGCGGTTGCGGTGTGCGGCGATCCGGCACGCCATCGACCCGATCGGGCCGAGGCCGAGCACCACCAGCGTGCCGTCGTCGGGCACCTCGGCGTACTCCAGACCCTGCCACGCCGTCGGCAGCACATCGGACAGGTAGACGTAGCGGTCGTCGGGGCCGTCGTCGGGCACCTTGATGTGGGTGTAGTTGGCCTGCGGCACCCGCAGGTATTCAGCCTGCCCGCCGGCCACCTCCCCATAGAGCTTGGAGTAGCCGAACAGCGCGGCGCCGGTGCCCTGGTCGCGGTTCTGCGTTGTCTCGCATTGGCTTTGCAGGCCGTGGTCGCACATGTAGCACTGCCCGCACGAGATGTTGAACGGGATGACGACCCGGTCGCCGACCCGGAGATGTCCGGTCTGGGCACCGACCTCCTCGACCACACCCATGGCCTCGTGGCCGAGGATGTCGCCGGGCGACATGAACGCTCCGAGAACTTCGTACAGGTGCAGATCGGATCCGCAGATGTTGGTGCTGGTCACCCGGACGATGGCATCCGTGGGTTCCTTGATCTGGGGGTCGGGCACGTTGTCGACCGAAACATTGCGGCGGCCCTGCCAGGTCACTGCGCGCATCAAGAGTCCTCCTCGCGTCGAGTGGGTCGAAGTCGGATGCCCGCTCGGACACGGGCGAAACCTGGACGCTCAGATCGCGGAGGCGATGCGGGGCAGCACGAACGCGAACGGCCGGGCGTAGCCCAGTCCGGCGATACGCGCCGCGCGGATGGCGGCCACCGGGACGGAAACCAGCGTGCCGCCGGAGGGTTCGTAGCATCCCAGCGCGGCCCCGTCGATCTCGGTCAGCAGCACCCAGTGCCGCGGAATCACCGAGCCGAGCAACATCGCCACCGGCCACCCGGCCGCGACGGCGTCGCACACGTCGGACAGCGCGTCACCGAGCACGGCCGGACGCCACCGGTATCGCACGCCGCGGGTGGCGCTGTGCACCGTCAGCGCGCGGGCCATCCCGGCCGGCGTGGTACCCAGGGCGCGCGGCCAGATCACGTTGACGGAACTGTGCACCCGGCCCTGCTCGGCGTCGAACCACTGCTGCGGCCGCGCGCCGCGCAACGGCGCCCCGTAGTCGGCGTCGAGGAGCGCACCGGCGATCACCGCGACGCTGGGTCCGCAGGTGACACCGTCGCGCTGCCGCGGCCACATCTCTAGGTCTCCGGCGGGAAGCCGCCGGTGGCCACCGGGCCCCAGCGCTCGGGAGTGACCCTGATCAGGCTCTTGCCCTGGGCGATCATCGCCTGCCGGTATTCGGCCCAGTCCGGATGCTCACCCGCCACCGCCCGGAAGTAGTCGACCAGGGGCTCGACCGCGTCGGGCAGGTCGATGACCTCGGCGGGTCCGTCGATCTGCACATAGGGCCCGTCGAACTCCTCGGAGAGCACCACGACGCTGGCCCGTGCGGTGCGCCGGATGTTGGCCGACTTGGCCCGGCGCGGGTAGGTCGCGATCACCAGCCGGCCCTGCTCGTCGACGCCACCGGTGACCGGCGACGTCTGCAGCGAGTCGTCGGCGCGAAAGGTGGTCAGCACCATGTGATGGCGCGGCCGCACGAAGTCCAGCAGTTCGTCACGGGCCACCGTGCTCGCTGTCGCGTATCTGCGTGCCATGATCGCCACTCTAGCCACCCGGCCCGACGAGGGGCGTACCTTTGTCACCGATATCAGGAAGGGCGGCCATGGCTGACACGATGCGCGCCGAGCGCTTTTACGCCGACACGAAAACCGTTGCACTCGAGGATGTTCCGATCCCCGAACCGGGACCCGGGGAGGTTCTGGTCAAGGTGGCGTTCTGCGGCATCTGCCACTCCGACCTCAGCCTCATCAACGGGACGTTCCCACCGCAGCGCCCGGTGGTCACCCAGGGACACGAGGCCTCGGGCACCATTGCCCGCCTCGGCCCCGGTGTGACGGGCTGGTCGGAGGGTGAGCGCGTGGTCGTCGCTGCCGGGCGGCCGTGCCTGTCGTGCGCCAACTGCCGCCGCGGCGAGGTGGCGAACTGCCTGAAGACCCAGCTGATGGCATTCGCCTACGACGGCGCGTGGGCGGAGTACACCGTGGCGCTGGCGGCGGGGCTGACCCGGGTGCCCGACAACGTGTCCCTGGAGCAGGCCGCGATCCTGGCCGACGCGGTGTCGACACCGTTCGGTGCGGTGGTGCGTACCGGCAAGGTGGCGATCGGCGAGTCGGTCGGGGTGTGGGGCGTCGGCGGCGTCGGTACCCACATCGTGCAGCTGGCCCGGCTCGTCGGGGCCGTGCCGGTGATCGCGGTGGACATCAACCCGGTGGTGCGGGATCGCGCGCTGGAACTCGGCGCCGACTACGCCTTCGACTCCCGTGATCCGGACTTGAGGGACAAGCTGGCCGAGGCCACCGGCGGCCGCAAGCTCGACGTCGCCTTCGACGCGGTCGGGCTGAAGGTCACCTTCGAGCAGGCGCTGGACTGCCTGAGCGTCGGGGGCCGACTGGTCGGGGTGGGCATGAGCGCCGAGTCGCCGACCGTCGGCCCCACCGCGATGTTCGGCTTGAGCCGTAAGCAGGTGCTCGGCCATCTGGGCTATCAGAACGTCGACATCGAGACCCTGGCCAAGCTGGTGTCGCTCGGCCGGCTGGACCTGTCGCGCTCGATCAGCCAGATCATTCCGCTGGAGGACATTCGCGACGGCATCGCCGCGCTGGACCGGGCCGAGGGCAATCCGATCCGAATCCTGGTGCAGCCGTAGCGCAGAGCCCTAGGCCGCCTGCGGGACCTCGGCGGGGCGCCCGGCGACCAGCCGGGACGGCAGTGCCAGCTTGACGATCTTGCGCACCACGGTGCCGAACTGCCTGGGCAGCGGCCCGGAGTTGTACGGGATTCCGTAGCGCTTGCAGATTTCGCGGACCTGCGGTGCCATCTCGGCGTAGCGGCGCGCCGGCAGATCCGGGAACAGGTGATGTTCGATCTGGAACGACAGGTTACCGCTCAGCACGTGGAACAGCTTGCCGCCGGTCAGGTTTGCCGATCCGAGGATCTGGCGGAAGTACCACTGGCCGCGCGACTCGTCGCGGGTCTCCTCGACCGAGAACTCCTGCGTGCCGTCGGGGAAGTGGCCGCAGAAGATGATCGCGAACGACCAGACGTTGCGGATCAGGTTGGCCGAGGCGTTGCCGGCGAACACGAACGGCGCCATCGGCCCGGCCAGCAGCGGGAAGGCGACGTAGTCTTTGGCGAGCTGACGCCGGGTCTTGCGCCAGATCTCCTCCAGCACCTCACGCTTGTCCGCCAGCGAGATCTCCCCGGCGCGGATGCGTTCGCTTTCCATTTCGTGCGCGGCGACGCCGTACTGGAACAGCACCATCAGCAGGAACGCGTACAGCGGGTTGCCCAGGTAGTACGGACGCCAGGGCTGGTCGTCGCTCATTCGCAGGATGCCGTAGCCGATGTCGCGGTCCATCCCGAGGATGTTGGTGAAGGTGTGGTGGGAGAAGTTGTGCGAGTGCCGCCACTGGTCGGCGGGGCAGGCGGTGTCCCACTCGAAGGCCCGGCCCGACAGCGCCGGGTCTCGGGTCCATTCGTACTGGCCGTGCATGACGTTGTGGCCGATCTCCATGTTGTCGAGGATCTTCGACAGCGCCAGCAGGGCGGTCCCGGCCAGCCAGGCCGGCGGCAGAATGCCCGCGACGAGCAGGCCGCGGCCGGCCACCTCCATCGCGCGCTGGGCCTTGATGACTCGCCGGATGTAGTCGACGTCGACCTGCCCCAAGTCGGCGATGACGCGGTCCCGGACGGCATCGAGTTCGCGGCCGAAGGCGTCGGCTTGTTCGGGTGTGAGGGTGACGGTTCGAGTGGTCATTGGTGGTCCTCTCGTGGATTGGTTGTCACAGCGCGAGCTCGACGTCGCCGACGGGAACGGACACGCAGATCTGCACGTCCTCGTCGTCGGTGGTCGAGATCGCTCCGGTGGTCAGGTTGCGCACCGCGCCGCGGTGTTTGCGGCGGGTGCAGGTATGGCAGATGCCCATCCGGCATCCGCTCTGTGGCGTCAGGCCGGCGGCTTCGGCCTGGTCGAGCAGCGGACGTCCGTCATCGTCGACGTCGATAGCGCTGTCGGCGAACGTGATTCGGCCGCCCGATGGTGCGTCGGGAACGACGAACGGGGTGGGCACGAAGCTCTC
Source organism: uncultured Actinomycetota bacterium (assembly GCA_963753095.1). Classification (GTDB taxonomy): domain Bacteria; phylum Actinomycetota; class Actinomycetes; order Mycobacteriales; family Mycobacteriaceae; genus Mycobacterium. The sequence goes on along the minus strand of CAVWBC010000004.1, from coordinate 378,846 downwards.
CGCGGCGACGGCGGCGACGGTGCCGCAGTGCGCGCGGACGGCGTCGACGAGCGCCGGCGGCCCGCACACGTACACCGCGTCGGGATCGGGCATGGCGGCCGTCAGGTGCGTGGAGTCGAAGTGGCCCGTCAGGTCGCCGCCGCCGGCGCGGGTGAAGCCGTGCAGCACGCGCACCCCGGGCGTCTCGGCCAGTTCGTCGCGATAGCAGACCTCCTCGGGGCGGCGCGCGTAGTGCACGAACGCGACCTCTCCGTCGTGGCCTTCGGCGCGAAGGGTGCGCAGCATCGACATCACCGGGGTGATCCCGCTGCCGCCGGAGACGAACAGGATGCGCTCGGGCCGCGGCGTCGGCAGGACGAAGTCTCCGGCCGGTGCCGACAGCCCCACCACCATCCCGGGGTGCCCGGCGCGGTACAGGTGGTTGGACACCACCCCGCCGTCGTGGCGGCCGATGGTCAGCTCGATGAGCGGGGAGCCCTCCGCGCCGGCCGGTGAGTAGCAGCGGGTGTGCCGGCGGCCGTCGATCTCGACGGTGAGGTTGAGGTGCTGGCCGGCCCGACAGCCGGCGACGGCGGCGTTGGGCGCCAGGAGCAGCGTGACACTGCGCGGGGTGGACCGGCGCACGTCGACCACTCGGGCACGTGCCTCGGTCGTCCAGGTGGGCTCCACCAGTTCGGTGTAGCGGTCTACCCCGTGCGGTCCGGTGAGCAGGTCGACCAGCGGCGAGCGGAGCACCTTCTTGGTCAAAGTCTGAGTGAACATGTGTACACCGTGTCTGGTGAAACACCACGTCGTCAAGGTATTTGACCCACTCTGTGGTAGGGTTCACAACAGTGAACAGTCGTACGCCCACCTCACGCCACGAGCGCTCCGGGAGGTCCCGTTCCCGGGTCAGCCCGTCCCGCGAGGAACGCAAAGAGGCCACCCGGCGCGCCCTCATCTCAGCCGCGCTGAAGCTGCTCGACGAGCGCAGCTTCAGCGGGTTGAGCCTGCGTGAGGTGACCCGCGAGGCCGGCGTCGTGCCCGCGGCGTTCTATCGGCATTTCGAGTCGATGGAGGCCCTCGGCCTCGTGCTGATCGACGAGTCGTTCCGCTCGCTGCGTGAGATGCTGCGCGGCGCCCGGGCGGGCAAGCTGGACACCAACCGGGTGATCGAGTCGACGGTCGAGATCCTGGTGGCCGGTGTCACCGAGCAACGCGAACACTGGCGGTTCATCGGCCGCGAACGCTCCAGTGGCGTGACCGTGCTGCGCTACGCGATCCGCACCGAGATCCGGCTGATCACCTCGGAGTTGGCCACCGACCTCGCCCGGTTCCCGGAACTGACGTACCTGGAGCACCGAGGATCTCAACATCCTGGCCAGCCTGTTCGTCAACTCGATGATCATCATCGCCGAGGCCATCGAAGACGCTCCCGACGCCGCGGCGCTGGACGAGATCAAGCGCACCGCGGTCAAGCAACTCCGCATGATCACGGTCGGCGTCAGCGGCTGGCGCAGCGACACCGGCGCGGTCTGAAACAATAATCGTATGGCGAATTCGCCCGACCCCCATGGCAACCCCCGGCCCGCCGTGCTGTTCGACATCGACGGCACCCTGGTCGATTCCAACTATCTGCACGTCCACGCCTGGCAGCGGGCGTTCACCGAGATCGGCCGGCCCGTCGAGGCGTGGCGTATCCATCGGTCGATCGGGATGGACGGCTCCACGCTGGTCGACAACCTCTCCGGAGGCGCGGACGAGGATGTGCAGAAGCGGCTCAAGGACTTACACACCCGCTATTACGAGGCCAGTGGCGCCCTGCTGACCAGGCTGCCCGGCGCTCAGCGACTCCTGCGGCGAGTGGCCGCGCTGGACCTGCAGGTGGTCCTGGCGACGTCGGCCCCGGAAAACGAACTCGCACTGCTGCGTTCGACGCTGGACTGCGAGGACGTCGTCTCGGCCATCACCTCGTCCGAGGATGTCGATCGGGCCAAACCGAACCCCGGCATCGTCGAGGTCGCGCTTGCCAAAGCGGGCGTGAGGCCGAACCGCGCGGTCTTCGTCGGCGACGCGGTCTGGGACGTCGAGGCCAGCAGACGGGCGGGCGTGCCGTGCATCGCCGTACTCTCCGGCGGCGTCTCCCGGTGTGAACTCGAAGAGGCGCGGGCGCCGCAGCGGTTTTCGACAACGCCGACGATCTGTGCGAGCACCTCGACGCCACGGCCGTCGCTTTGCTGCGCTGAATCCTTACCGCTTGTTTTGCCGGTATTCGCACCGGGTAGTGATTTCCCATGGCTCTCCCGGTGCAACAGCAGCCGTCGGCTGTCGCGCCATCGGACCTCGCGCAGCACTACGTCGACCCGCCCGACGGGGTGCGGGCCAACATGATCCTGTCGCTGGCGGCTCGGCATCCTTCGCCGGGGTGGCGGGCCCGCTGTCGAACGAGACCGACCAGAACCTGCTGCTCACACTGCGCGGCTACGCCGACGTGGTGCTGGTCGGGGCCGGCACGGTGCGCGCCGAGGGCTACGGTCCGGTGCGGTTGACCACCGGCCAGATCGCCGACCGGAACGGCGCTGGGGCACCTCGCCGTTCCCCCGATCGCGGTGGTTACGCTGACCGGCGACATGCCCGCATCATTGTTCGCTGAGCCGGGCCAGCGGCCGATCCTGGTGACCACCGGCGAGCTGGTCCGCACCCGCCCGGAACTGCACCAGCGCGCCGAGTTGCTCGTCGCCGGTGATTCGGTGGTCGACGTCGGCCGGGCGGTCGCGCTGCTGCGGCAGCGTGGCCTGCGGCGCATCCTGTGCGAGGGCGGTCCCACGTTGCTCGACGAGTTGATCGCTCACGACCTGGTCGACGAGATGTGCCTGACCATGTCCCCCACCCTGGCCGCCGCGGGGACCATCGGGCGCGGCGGCGCACCCGCGTTGCGGGCCCCATCCCCGATGGCGCTGCGGCACGCGCTGTGCATCGACGACTACCTGTATCTGCGATACGTCCGGCCCGACGCCGGCCGCGGGAGTGAGGACAGCGCGGTATGAGTGGATCCGATGGACTGCTGGGCCGCACGGCCCGACGGGGCCAACGACGACACCGTCGAGGCGGTCGGCTCGCTGTCGGAGGCGTTGGAGTGGGTCGAGCGAGCCCGCGGCCACCTCTACTCCTTCCACCAGTTGATCGGCCACGCCGACCTGCTGCTCGGCGAGACCTGCGACAAGCTGCGTGCGGCGGGCCACGGCCAGATCGCCGATCGGCTGGCGACAGAGATGGTCGGGTCGCAACGTGCTCCACGGACGATGGACCTTCCAGGTCGTCGAGGAATTCGACGACAACTACTGGTCGGTGCTGCGCGATCACGAACGCGTCGGTGCGTGACGAACTCACCGGTGGTATCCGGCACGTGTACGAGGCCGAGATGAAGGAGGACGCGCCGGACCAAGGGGCGGCCCGGCCACGAAGCCACGCCGTGACCGCGCAGATGTCGCCCCCGTCACGGCCTGGTTGAATACGGCACCAATCGGGGGTATTCCGCAGCGTCCGACCCCCGCCGCCCGACCAAAGGGAGTACCACGTGACCAAGGCAGCCCCGACGCTGCTCTCGAGGTCTGGCCCGGCAAGGCCTATCCGCTGGGCAGCCTCCTACGACGGCTTCGGCACCAACTTCGCGGTGTTCTCCGAGGTTGCCGAACGGGTCGAGCTGTGCCTGTTCGATGCCGACGGCACCGAGACCAGGGTCTCGCTGCCCGAAGTAGACGGTTTCGTCTGGCACGGCTACCTGCCGAGCATTCGAACCCGGCCAGCGCTACGGCTACCGGGTGTACGGCCCCTACGACCCGGCGCAAGGCCACCGGTGCAATCCGAACAAGCTCCTGCTCGACCCGTACGCCAAGGCCATCGACGGCCACTTCGACTGGGACCAGTCGCTGTTCGGCTACAACTTCGGCGAGCCGGACAGTCGCAACGACGACGACTCGGCGGCCAGCATGCCGAAGTCGGTCGTCATCAACCCGTACTTCGACTGGGGCGTGGACCGGCCACCGCAGCGCGAGTACGCCGACAGCGTCATCTACGAGGCACACGTCAAAGGCCTCACCGAGCTGCATCCCGACATCCCGGAGGCCCAGCGGGGAACCTACTCCGCGATCGCGCACCCGGCGATCATCGCCCACCTGAAGGCACTAGGCGTCACCGCGATCGAGCTGATGCCGGTGCACCATTTCGCCAACGACTCGACGCTGATCGACAAGGGCCTGTCGAACTACTGGGGCTACAACACCATCGGGTTCTTCGCCCCCGACAGCAAGTACTCGGCCAGCTCCACGCCGGGCGGTCAGGTGCAGGAGTTCAAGGCCATGGTGCGCGCGCTGCACGAGGCCGGTATCGAAGTGATTCTCGACGTGGTCTACAACCACACCGCCGAGGGCAATCACATCGGCCCGACGCTGTCGTTCCGCGGCATCGACAATGCCGCCTACTACCGGCTCGTCGACGACGACAAGCGCTACTACCTGGACTACACCGGCACCGGCAACAGCCTCAATGTCGGCCATCCACATTCACTGCAGCTGATCATGGACTCGCTGCGATACTGGGTGACCGAGATGCACGTCGACGGATTCCGCTTCGACCTCGCTGCCACGCTGGCCCGGGAATTCTACGAAGTCGACCGGCTGAGCACGTTCTTCGAACTCGTGCAGCAGGATCCGACGGTCAGCCAGGTCAAGCTGATCGCCGAACCGTGGGATGTCGGACCGGGTGGCTATCAGGTCGGCAATTTCCCGCCGCAGTGGACAGAGTGGAACGGCAAGTTCCGCGACACGGTCCGCGACTTCTGGCGCGGCGAGGACGCCAGTCTCGGCGAGTTCGCCTCCCGCATCACCGGATCAGCCGACCTCTACGAGACAGACCGCGCGCCGGCCGGTGGCGTCGATCAACTTCGTCACCGCCCACGACGGCTTCACTCTACGGGACCTGGTGTCCTACAACGAGAAACACAACGAGGCCAACGGTGAGGACAACAACGACGGCGAGAGCCACAACCGGGCGTGGAACTGCGGTGCCGAGGGGCCGAGCGACGACCCGGAGATCAACGCGCTGCGCGGCCGGCAACAGCGCAACTTCTTGACCACGCTGCTGCTGTCGCAGGGCGTGCCGATGATCTGTCACGGCGACGAGCTGGGCCGCACCCAGAGCGGCAACAACAACGGCTACTGCCAGGACAACGGGATCACCTGGATTCACTGGGACGACGCCGACGCCGCCCTGCTGGCGTTCGCCGAGTCGGTGTCGGCCCTGCGCGCGGCCCATCCGGTGTTCCGGCGGCGGCGGTTCTTCAACGGCCGTCCGGTCCGACAGCGGGGCAGCGAGGCGCTGCCCGACATCTCGTGGTTCCGCCCGGACGGCTCGGAGATGAACGACGAGGACTGGGACTCCGGATTCGGCAAGTCGGTGGCCGTATACCTCAACGGGCAGGGCATTCCGGGGCTCGACGCCCGGGGTCAGCGTGTCGTCGACGACTCGTTCGTGATGTGCTTCAACGCCCACCACGAGCCGATCGAGTTCACCCTGCCACCGGCCGAGTTCGGCGCGGCGTGGCAGCCTGTCGTCGACACCGCCGCCGGTCCGGGCGAGACCGACGAGGCGGCCGTGGTCAAGGCCGGCGGATCCGGTGCGGGTCGCGTTCCCGCGCGATGGTCGTGCTCCAGATTTCGCCGTAGGCCCGCCGCGCTGACCTTCGGACACCGGGGAAAGCAGAACCATGACCGGTCCTCTCCCCTCCGGAGGATCGGCCATGGCCGCGTGACCCCCTCAGCTGCCAATTATCACGATCAGGATCGGGCCGTGCGCAGTTTTCGCACTATTAAATTCAACTCCCAGCAACCAGACAGATTGGGACAGTAGACACTTTGCGAGATCTGCCCACACTGCGCTCGATCCGCAATACCCTTGCGCGGAGCCCCTAGCAGGAGGTGCGATGCGCAACCCGCACGCCGGTCAGCCGTTCACCAGTTCCGATACCGAGATCGCCGCCGCTCTGGAGGATGTGTCGATCCCGGCGCTGATGCTGTCGTGCGTGCACATGACCGCCGACGACGCCGGGCGCCGGGCCATCCTCGACGGACCGATCAGGCCGGCGGGCATCTTCCTCAACGAAGTGCAGGGCTACATGTCCGAGGAGGACAAGGCCGCCGCGCGCACGATCGCCCTCGACGTCATCCGCGACTACCGCGACCGTGGCTGTCCCGGAACCCGAACCGGTGGACGCCTCCCAGCTCAAGACGATGATGGACTGGCTGGTCGCCTCGGAGGTGCCCGAGGAGTATGTGCCGATGATGCTCGAGGAGATGGAGCTCGACGGCCGCGACTCCCGCGATACCGCGTTGCGGTCCGATCCGGCGGCACGCGCGGAGTTTCCCGGTCGTCGTGATCGGCTGCGGCCAGTCCGGACTGCTGGCGGCGATCCGGCTACAGCAGGCCGGCCTGCCCTACACCGTCATCGAGAAGAACGCCGGCGTCGGCGGAACATGGTGGGAGAACACCTATCCCGGTGCGCGGGTCGACGTCGGCAACCACTTCTACTGCTACAGCTTCGAGCCCTCCGACCACTGGTCGGAGTTCTTCGCCCAGCAGCCCGAACTGCAGTCCTACTTCCAAGCCGTGATGGAACGCCACGGCGTCACCGAGCACGTCCGATTCAACACCGAGGTGACCTCGACCAGCTGGGACGAGGACAACGGCACCTGGGCGGTCGGCGTTCGCATCGCCGACGGCACAGCCGGAGACGCTGCAGGCCCGCGCGGTGATCAGCGCCGTCGGGCAGCTCAATGCAGCCGCTACCTCCCGGACGCTCCCGGCGCGGAGACGTTCACAGGCCCGGCGTTCCATACCGCCCGCTGGGATCACGACGTGGACCTGGCCGGCAAGAACGTCGTGATGATCGGGGCGGGCGCCACCGGCTTCCAGGTGGCGCCGGCCATCGCCGAGCACCGTCGGCACGCTTGACGATCTTCCAGCGCACCGCGCAATGGATGTTCCCCAACCCGAACTATCACGCCAAAGTCGGGCCGGGCGTGCAGTGGGCGCTGCGTCATCTGCCGTTCTACGGTCGCTGGTACCGGTTCCTGATCTTCTGGCCGGGCTGTGACAGCGGGCTGGTGGCCGCGAAGGTCGACCCCGAATGGCCCGATCAGCAGCGGGCGGTCAGCGAGGCCAACGACCTGGCCAGGATGATGTTCACCGACTGGATCACCAGCCAGATCGACGGCGACGAAGAGCTGGCGGCCAAGGTGATTCCGGACTACCCGGCGACCGGCAAGCGCACCCTGCAGGACAACGGCAGCTGGCTGAGCACCCTGACCCGCGACAACGTGGAGCTGGTGCGCCGCGGAATCGCGCGAATCGAATCCGATGCGGTGGTCGACGCCGAAGGGCACCGCTACCCGGCCGATGTGCTGGTCTACGCGACCGGCTTCCGGGTCAACGACTTCCTGTCCTCGCTGCACGTGACCGGCCGCGACGGGAGCGACCTGCACCAGAGCTGGGGCCGCAAGCCCGCGGCCTACCTCGGCATCACCATCCCGGGCTTCCCCAACTTCTTCTGCATGTACGGCCCCGGCACCAACCTGGCCAGCGGCGGCAGCCTGATCTTCCACTCCGAGTGCGAAATGCGCTACATCATCGGCTGTCTCGATGACGCTGATCGCGTCCGGAGCCGCGCGGCCATGGAGCCGCCGCACCGACCGCTACGACGACTGGTATGACCGGTGCCAGGCCGAGCTCGAAGACCATGGTGTGGTCGCAGCCGAGCATCGAACACAGCTTCTACAAGAACGCCGACGGCGTGGTGCACTCGCTGAGCCCGTGGCGGCTGGTCGACTTCTGGTCCTGGACCCGCACGCCGGACCCGGACGACTTCGTCCTGCGGTGAACCGCGACGCCCGACGGGTTCGTCGGCAAGGTCGCCGACGTCACCGGGCCGGGCATCACCGACCGGTTCGGTGTCACCTGTGCCGATCTGGGCGCGTCGGTCGAGGCCGCCGACGGCGCGCTGGTGTCGGTGTTCGGCGACACCTTCTCGGGCAGCCGGGTCGGCGTCGGCGAGTGGCGCTCGCCGGTGATCCTGATCGGCACCGGCGACGCCACCCACCGCATCGTCTACCGGCGCGCCGGCGGCGGCGACCCGGGGTACGCCCGCCAACTGTGGCACTACCGGCACCGCAACACCGGCGCCGGTCTGTTTCGCCGCGGCATCAGCACGGTGATCCCGTCCGATCTGTTGCGCGTCGGCGACGACCTGTACCTGCACGCGATCGTCAACCGCGGGTTCGGCAACGTGGTGTGGACCGAGATCTGGCGTTCCGCCGACAACGCCGGGTCCTGGCGGCGTCTCAGCGATTCGGTGCGGTTTCCGGCGGCACTGCACGGCGGCCACGCCCAATGCTGGTCGTGGGACTACGACCCCGACGACGGCTGGGTGTACGTGGTGTCCACCGGGTTCCAGCGCGACAAGGGTGTCATCCTGCGCCGGGTGCGCCCCGAGCGCCTCGGCGACCCGGGTGGTTACGTCGGTTGGGGTTACGCACACGGCCGGTGGGGTTGGGGTCGCGAACCCACTCCGATCACCCCTGCAGGCGAGAGCTGGGGCGAGCTCTCGTTGCGCCGATTAGGCTCGGGCAGTTGGGTTTTGGGCGGCTTCGAATCGAAGGCCTACGCCCTGGGATACCGGACGATCACCGCTGTCACATCCGATCTGCATCGCACGCCGGTGCAGCGGCCGATCCTGGGCTGCGGGTGGGAAGCCGAAGACCACGACGGCTGCCGGGTCGCGCAGCTCTACGGCGGTTACCTGCTGCCCGGCAGCCGGGTCGGGGTCTGCGGTGGCGTGGGTTTGATGGTGTCGCAGTGGAACACCGCACACGGCTGGCCGTATCAGGTCATGCAGTTCCGGGTGACGCTGGCGCCGCCGTCATGAGCTCGGCTCGTCGACGACGTCGAACAAGGACGCGCCGTCCTCCGGCGTGCCGCTGATCTGACCCCGATCGGCGCGGCCCGGTGGTTCCTCGTCCGGTTCCACGTCTTCGAGCACGTCGGGCTCCTCCTCGGCCAGTCGGGCGTCGAGGGACTCACCCTCGGCCTGCTCGCGGGCCGTCACCCCGAACTTGTCGGCCTCGCTCCAGTGCTCCGGCGGGTCCACCACGATGTCGCCGTCGTCGTTGCGCACCTCGTCGGAGTCGGTCGACTCGCTCGGATTGAGCGTGTCTCCGGCGCCGCCCTCCTCGGGAAAATCGGCGGGGTCGTACAGGTCGGCGTTGTCGCTGGCCATGCTGAGTCACCTCCGTGCGGCTGGTGTTGAACCGACGGGGTTGCCCAGCGTGGTACCCGCTAAACCGCTATCGGGGCTGTCGCCACATCGGCCACAGGGACGGCCCCCCGTCCGGCAGCTTGATCTCACCGGTGACCTGAAAACCGAAGCGCTCGTAGTAGGGGACGTTGTCCGGGTTGCTCGACTCGAGGTAGGCCGGGGCGTACTCGGCGTCGCAGCGCAGCAGACGCGACTCCATCAGCGCGTGACCGAATCCGCCGCCCCGAACCGATGGGTCGCTGCCCAGGACGGCCAGGTACCAGTGCGGCTCCTCAGGATGCTCGGCCTTCATCAGGTCGGTCAGCGTCCGCCCGACGGCGAGCCGGCCGCGGAACGCCCGCAGCACCGCCGGCAACATGGCGAACTGCTCCCGCGAGGACTGATGCCACCGGCCCGGGGGGTCCCACAACGCGGCGGCGCCCACGCCGGCGTCCGAGACCGCCACCTCGGTGCCGCGCCCGGCGAGATAGTGGTGCCGCGTCAATGCGCCGAACAGTCCCGGCAGTGCCGCCTCTCGCCGGTCGGCGTCCGGCTGCACCCAGCTCATGACCGGGTCGTCCTGGAACGCCTTCCCCAACACCCGAGCCAATGCCGGGATGTCGGTTCTGCGGGTCGGACGGACGTCGATGGCCACCTTCGCCAGACTAGCTATCCGCGTGCAGGTCGGCTTGCCGCTGCGACCAGTCCCATAATCGTGCAGCCTGGTCCGGGTCGACCGCATAACGCGCGTAGCCGCCCGTGGCGGCGTCGTCGGCCGGCCCGGCCACGTGACAGCCTTCCAGGTAGAGCCCACCTCGGCCGTCGAGCTCGGGGCTGGTAGCCGCCCAGACGGTGGTGGCCGCGCCCTCGCTGACGTCGACCACCTGATGGCCGGCCAGCCGGGCGACGATGTCGTCGCGGGTCAGGTGCCGGGCCAGTTCGGTCATCACCGCACCGGGATGGACGGCGAACGAATGCACACCGTCCGGTCCCCAGCGCCGTTCGGCCTCGACGGTGAACAGCACATTGGCCGTCTTGCTCTGGCCGTAGGCCTGCCACTTGTCGTAGGCCGACTCGTCGGTGTAGTTGGGGTCGTCCCAGCGCATGGCACTCATCAGATGTCCGCGGCTGCTCAGGTTGACGATGCGGCTGCCGTTTTCGAGCCGGCCGAGCAACGCGTTTGTCCACACGAAATGGCCGAGATGGTTTGTGCCGAGCTGCAATTCGTAGCCCTGGGCGGTGCGCATCAGGGGCGACGCCATCACACCGGCGTTGTTGATCAGCATGTCGATCCGGTCGAGGCGCCCGGCGATGTCGGCCGCGGCCTCCCGCACCGAACGCAGGTTGCTCAGATCCAGCTCCACCGCCTCGCAGTCGAGCACGGCCCGCGTCTTGGCGACGTCCCGCACCGCGGCGATCACCCTGGCACCCACCGACTGCAGCGCCTGTGCGGTCTGCAGCCCGAGCCCCGACGACGCGCCGGTGACGACGGCGGTGCGACCGGAGAGGTCGACGCCGTCGAGCACCTCGGCGGTGGTGGTGGCGCTCGTTCCTGTCATGCCGGGTCTCCTGCCTCACTGGCCCTGCCCTGCCACCGCGGCGGCCGCCGCTCGCGCCAGGCGGCCGGTCCCTCGGCGGCATCGGGGCCACCCATCAACTGACGATGAACCGTAGTCTCTTGCGCGGCCACGGCGTCGATGTCGAGGTCGGCCCACAGCAGCCGCTTGCTATGCGCCACCGAGGCGGGATTGGCGTTCGCGGCGACGTCGTGGGCTATCTCCAGGGCTGCGGCCAGCACGTGGGCGGCCGGCATCGCGCGGCTGGCGACACCCCGCTCGGCCGCCTCCCGGCCGGTGAAGCTGCGGCCGGTGAGCAGGATGTCGGCGGCGACGGCCAGGCCGACCGCCTGGCGGAGCGTGTAATGGGCCGCGCAGTCGGCGACCATGCCGCGGCGCACCTGGGGGACGGCCAGGGTGGCGTCGTCGGCGACCAGCCGGACGTCGCACTGCAACGCCAGTGTCAGCCCGATGCCGATCGCCGGACCGTTGATGGCGGCCACCACGAGCTTGCGCACCCGCCACGCCGGCGGCTCGATTGGCGACGCGCTGAAACCCGCGTCGGGGTGATCGAAGGCGGCGGCCCCGGCCGACATGTCGGCGCCCGCGCAGAACGCCCGGCCGGCGCCGGTGAGGACCACGGCGCGCACCGCGTCGTCGGTGTCGCAGCGTCGGTAGGCCGCGCCGAGCTGGCGTGCGGTCTCGCCGGAGAAGGCGTTGAGCCGCTCGGGACCGTCCAGGGTGAGGACGGCCACGCCGGCGTCGTCGACGTCAACGCGGACGGCGGTGTGCTGACTCACGCCCCGATCCTCTCGCACTCACCCGAGCACCGTGGTGACACCGAGGGTGAGGACACACGCCACCACCACCGCGGTCGTCACGCCGTAGACGACCGACCAGTTGCGAGTGATGGCGAAGCGGCCCATCAGGTCGCGGTCGCGGCCGATGCCGACCATCGCGAACATCAGCGGGATCAGCAGCACGGCGTTGAGGACCTGGGTGCCCACCAGGATCGCCACCAGCGGTGCGTTGGGCGCGAGCACGATGACCGCACCGATCAGGGTCACGATTCCGTAGGTCATGTAGAAGGTCTTGGCCTCGCGGTAGGGGTCGTCGACGGCGGCCTCCACGCCCGCGTACTCGCACACCGAGTAGGCCGTCGACAGCGGCAGGATCGAAGCAGCCAGGAACGCCGCACCGATCAGGCCGACGGCGAAGAGCTTGGAGGCGACGTCACCGGCCAGCGGCTCGAGGGCCACGGCGGCGTCGGCGGCGTCGGTGATGCTGCGGCCGTCGCGATGCAGGGTGGCCGCGCAGGCCACCACCACGAAGAAGCCGATCACGCCGGTGAGCACCGCGCCGGTGACGACGTCGACCCGCTCGAGCGGAAGGTCCTCGGTGCGCAGCTTCTTGTCGACGGCGTAGGACTGCATGAACGACAGGCCCCACGGCGCCAGCGTGGTGCCCAGGGTCGCGGTGACGATGGCGATGGCCTCGACCGGTCATCGGCATGGTCGGCACGAAGGTGCCGTGCAGAGCCGCGCCCCAGTCCGGTTTGGCCAGCAGGCCCGAGGCGACATAGGCCAGGAACACCGCCGACAGCAATAGCAGGAAATGCTCGACGCGGCTGAAGCTGCCCCGCAGCACCAGCAGCGAGACGGTGACCGCGGCGGCGGGCACGCTGACGTAGCGACTGATGCCGAACAGCTCGAAACCGGCTGCGATACCGGCGAATTCGGCACAGATCGTGCCGATGTTGGCCACCACGAGGGCGGCCAGCACCGCGCCGCCGACACCGACGCCGTAGCGCTGGCGCACCAATCCGATCAGTCCCTGGCCGGTGACGACGCCCATCCGGGCGGCCAGGCTGTGGAAGATCACCAGGGCGATGGTGGACAGCAGCAGCACCCAGAGCAGCTGGTAGCCGTGGTCGGCGCCCAGCACCGAGTAGGTCGTGATGCCGGCCGGGTCGTCGTCGGAGAGTCCGGCCAGCAGCCCGGGCCCGACGACGGCGAGCAGTGCCCCCAGGCGCGCGGGGATCCGGATTCTCACCCGCGCCGGCCCCGCACCGACTCGCCGTGGCCGGTGTGGCGCCGGCGCGGCCACACGTGGGACCGCAGGAACCGCCGACCGCCGAACGTGGGTCTGCGTGCCAGCAGTTCGCGCCATCGGCCGGCGTGCGTGGCGGGCATCGCGGCGACGATCCGCCTGGCGGCGGCGGCGGGCATGGCCCGCAGCACCCGCTCGCCGACGCCGGGACGGGCGGCACGCACGACATCGGCGGCCTCAGCCGGCCCCTTGGTGGCGAGGATCTCGGTAGCCGACTCGGTGTCGACCCGGCTGACCAGCGCGGCCAGCGCCCGGGCGTCGAGTCGATGGACCGCGGCGCGTGGTGTCGCGAGTTGCACGGCGTGACCACGCTCGGATGTCAGGTGCAGGTCCGACCAGGCCAGCACGTCTTCGCCGCTGGGCCCCCGGCGCGGGCCGAGGCGCAGCCGGCGCAGGACGCCGTCGAAGCCGACCTCCACACCGAGGACTTCCAGCCGGCCGTCGGGGGTACGGGCCAGCACCACGTCGGCGACGCGGGCCAGCCGGGCACCGACCACATCGACGACCTGGGTGTCGAGCACGTCGCGGCCCAGAAGTATCTCGTCGTCGCCGAGAGCGTCGGCGAGGGCGGGCACCGCGAACTGGAAAAACTCGTCGCCACGCGCGCAGCACCACCTGGCCGGAGTGGAAGTTGGCGACCGTCTCCCACGGCAACACCAGGTCCGGGCCGTGCCGGCGGCGCACCACCAGCCGATCCACCGGCTGCGGTCCGGACTGGTCGCCGAGCCGGACGGTGAGGTCGGCGAGCCGGCCGACGACCCGGCCGTCGGACCCCAACACGTCCTGTCCGGTCACCCGGCTGAGCAGCAGCACGCTCGAAGCATGCCGTATTCGACCGCCTGAGCCGGGCCGACCCGGTGTAATCGACGGATGCGTGCATTGCGGATGGTGAAGTTCAACCAGGATCCGGAGCTGACGGAGATTCCCGAGCCCATGCCGGGACCGGGTGAGGTGGTGGTGAAGGTCGGCGCCGCCGGTGCCTGTCATTCCGACCTGCACCTGCTCTACGAGTTGGACGTCTCGGCGATGTGGCAGCTGCCGATGACGCTGGGGCACGAGACCGCGGGATGGGTCCACGCGCTCGGCGAGGGCGTCACCGGGCTCGCGGTCGGTGATCCGGTGGCGGTGTACGGCGCGTGGGGATGCGGGACGTGCGCACACTGCGCGGTCGGAATCGAAAACTACTGCGAGCGCCCGCAGGCCGTCGGCGGCGGCGGTCTGGGCGCCGACGGCGGTATGGCCGACTACCTGCTGGTCCCGCACCAACGCCACCTGGTGCCACTGCCCGACGGACTGGACCCGGTCACCGCGGCCGCGCTGACCGATGCGGGCCTGACGTCGTATCACGCGATCCGCCGGTCGTGGCCGAAGCTCACCCCGGACGCGACGATCGTGCTGATCGGGGTCGGCGGTCTCGGCCACCTCGCCGTCCAGATCGCACGGGCCACCACCGCGGCCCAGGTGATCGCGGTTGACGTCAAACCCGAAGCACTGGAACTGGCCCGTAAGGTCGGCGCCCACCACGTGCTGGCCTCGGATGAGAATGCGGCCCAGGCCATCCGCGAGCTGACCGGCGGTCGCGGCGCCGACGTCCTGATCGACTTCGTCGGCACGGCGGCCACTCTCGACCTGGCTCGTTCGGCCGCCCGCACGATGGGCGACGTGACGATCGTCGGCATCGCCGGCGGGGAGGTGCATGTGTCGTTCTTCTCCCAGCCCTATGCGGTGAGCGTCTCGACGATCTACTGGGGCACCCGCCCCGAACTCGTCGAGCTACTGGCACTGGCGGCCCGCGGCGACATCAGCGTCGAACGCACCACCTACTCGCTGGCCGACGGCGCCCGGGCCTACCGCGACCTGCACGAGGGCCGGGTCAGCGGCCGCGCGGTGGTCGTGCCCTAGCGTAGAGACATGTGGGATTTCGAGACCGACCCCGACTACCAGCGCAAGCTCGACTGGGTCGAGGAGTTCATGCGGACCGAGCTGGAGCCGTTGGACCATGCGCCACTCGACCCGTATGACAAGAAGAATCCGCGCGCTGATGGCTGTGCTGCGCCCGCTGCAGCAGAAGGTCCGTGACGAGGGCCTGTGGGCGGCGCACCTGTCACCGGAGCTGGGCGGGCAGGGCTACGGCCAGGTGCAGCTGGCCCTGCTGAACGAGATCGTGGGCCGGTCCCGTTGGGCGCCTTCGGTTTTCGGGTCACAGGCGCCGGACTCGGGTAACGCCGAGATCCTGGCCATGTTCGGCACCGACGAGCAGAAGCGGCGCTACCTGCAGCCGTTGCTCGACGGCGAGATCTCCTCGTGCTATTCGATGACGGAACCGCAGGGCGGCTCCGACCCCGGGTTGTTCACCACCCGCGCCGAACGCGACGGCGACCACTGGGTGATCAACGGGGAGAAGTGGTTCTCCTCCAACGCGCGCTACGCGACATTCTTCATCGTCATGGCGGTCACCAATCCCGAGGCCCGCACCCACCAGAAGATGTCGCTGTTCATCGTGCCCGCAGAGACGCCGGGGCTCGAGATCATCCGCAACGTCGGCGTCGGGGGCGAGTCGTCGGCGCACGCCTCGCACGGCTATGTGCGCTATAACGACGTGCGGGTGCCGGCCGACCACGTGCTCGGTGGCGAGGGACAGGCGTTCGCGATCGCGCAGACCCGCCTCGGCGGTGGGCGCGTGCACCACGCGATGCGCACTATCGCGTTGGCGCGCAAGGCCTTCGACATGATGTGTGAGCGGGCGGTGTCGCGCCAGACCCGCCGCGGGCCGCTCGGTGATTTCCAGATGACGCAGGAGAAGATCGCCGACAGCTGGATCCAGATCGAGCAGTTCCGGCTGCTGGTGTTGCGCACCGCGTGGAAGATCGACAAGTACCACGACTACCAGAAGGTGCGCCGCGACATCGCCGCGGTGAAGGTCGCCATGCCGCAGGTTCTGCACGACGTCGTGCAGCGCGCCATGCACCTGCACGGGGCGCTCGGGGTGTCCGACGAGATGCCGTTCGTGAAGATGATGGTGGCCGCCCAGTCGCTGGCGATCGCCGACGGCCCGACCGAGGTGCACAAGCTGACCGTCGCCCGGCGCACGCTGCGCGAGTACGAGCCGGTGGACACGCTGTTTCCGTCCCAGCATCTGCCGACCCGCAAGGCCGCGGCGCAGGCGCGACTGGCCGAGTTGCTCGAACGCGAGGTCGCCGAACTCTGAGTGTGGGCGTGCTTCGTGCCCGCCTCGCAGCGACAACCGCTATGACCGGGGCACCGTCAGCCCCTCCTGCACGAGCGTCGCGGTGCGGAGACCGTCGGCGTCGAACAGGCTTCCGGTCATCACGCCGCGGCCCCGCGCGGCCGCCGGTGAACGCGATTCCAGCAGGTTCCACGTGTCGGCCCGGATCAGACGATGAAACCAGATCGACGAGTCGGTGGTGGCGGTGCGGTGGCTGCGGTCGGTCATCGAGTGACCGTGCACCTGCAGTACCGGGTCGATGCCGTAGATGTCGGTGACGTAGACCGCGGCGCAGGCGTGCAGTAGCGGGTCGTCGGGCAGCGGCACGGTGATGCGCCACCACAGTCGACGGACGAATTGACCGGTGCTGCGGTCGTCTTCGGCGCGGATGTCGATCTCGTCGAGCGGCAGCGACGGCGCGGGTCCGGCGGGTCCGGTCTGCGGCAGCTCATCGGGATCTGTTGTCGTGCTGTGGTCTTCGCTGTGGTCGGGTCCGCCCGCCGGAGTCGCGAAGGATGCGGTGGCGGTGATCAGAACCCGGTCCTGTTGGCGGGCGAGGATCCGGCGCGATGCGGAGGTCCGCCCGTCGTAGACGCGCTCGACGTCGTAGCGCACCGGCGCCCCGGCGTCACCGCCGCGCAGGAACTGTACGTGCAGACTGGTGGGCGCCAGGTCGGCGGTCAGCGTTCGACAGGCCGCGGCCAGCGCCTGCGCGGCCAGGTGACCGCCGTAGGCGCGCCTGTCCGGCGGCCCGGCATCCGGACCGGTGAACGCGTCGACGCCGGCCGGGTCGGGAGCGACCTGCAACAGTCGCGGCAGTACGTGAGTCACGTTGCGACGATTCCGGATTCGACCAGTTCGGCGATCTCCTCGGCACTGAGTCCGAGACGTCCGCCGAGGACGGCGGCGGTGTCGTCGCCGAGCGCGGGTGCCGGTGCGGGACGGGTGTGCGCGCCGTCGACCGACATCGGCAGTCCCGGCGCCGGATAGCTGCCGATTCGGGGCTGCTCGACCGTGCTGAACAGCGGATTGTCCGTCACTCGCGGGGACTCGACAACCTCGGCGAAGCTTCGGTAGCGGTCCCAGAGAACTGATTTGGCCGAGAGGGCAGCGGTGATCTCGTCGGCGGTATGGCTGCGGAACCACGGCGAGAACAGGCCGGTGAGCACCTCCCGGTGCTGGTAGCGCTGGCCTTCGTCGGAGAGGTCGGCACCGAGCGCTTCGGCCACGGCAGCAACCACTTTGGTCTTTCCGGTCAGCTCGGCCAGGTCGTGGAAGTGGCGGTTGGTCAGGGCGACGACCATGAACGACACTCCGTCGCTGCTGGTGAAGTCCTGGCCGTACTGGCCGTAGATGGCGTTTCCCAGCCGCGGGCGCTGGGTGCCGTTGACCATCACCTCGGTGAGGAATCCGAGGTTGGCCGCGGTCGCCAGGGCGACGTCGTCGAGTGGCAGGGTGATGGCGCTGCCCTCCCCCGTGCTGTCGCGGCGGCGTAACGCGGCCATGACCGCCAGCGCGGCGTACAGCCCGCAGCTGACGTCCCAGGCCGGCAGCACGTGGTTGACCGGACCGTGCTGTCCTGGTGCTCCGGTGATCAGCGGGAATCCGGTGGCCGCGTTGACGGTGTAGTCCACCCCGGTCGATCCGTCGGCGCGGCCGAGCACCTCGAGGTGGATCAGGTCGGGCCGCTGCGCACGCAAGGTCTCGTACGAATGCCATTGCCGTCCGGCGACATTGGTGATCAGGATGCCGGCATCGACGATCAACCGCCGCACCAGCCGCTGGCCGTCGCTCGAGCGCAGGTCGGCCACCACCGACCGCTTTCCCCGGTTGAGTCCGGCCCAGTAGATGCTGACTCCGTCGTCGGTCAGCGGCCAGCGCCGGTAATCGGCAGCGCCGCCGATGGGGTCGACGCGGATGACCTCGGCGCCCAGCTGCGTCAGGGTCATCCCGGCCAGCGGCACGGCGACGAAGCTGGAGATCTCGACGATGCGCACGCCGGCCAGCGGCAGGTGGGGTGAAGCAGTCACCCGAGAAGTATGGGCTACTTCACCGCGACCGGAACGCCCAGGCACATCAGCATCAGCAGCAGCAGGAACCAGCCCGCTCCCTGCCAGATCGGCCACACCCCTTCGGCTCGCCACACCTGATAGGTCCGCACGAACGCGCCGACCCCACCGACGAACAGTGTGACCGGGACCAGGACCGCCGCAATGAAGGAGTGCCACACCACGGCGGCCGCGAACGCCACGGCGGCCACCACGATGACAGCCACGACGTAGGTCACGGCCGCCCGGAAGGCTGCCGGATCATGCCAGCGCTTCTCGACATCGTTGGTCATCATGCACCCCCGAGTTCCCAGGGTATGCCTTGCCAAACGCGCCGGCCAGGGTTCGCACCACCGCCCGACGGGTAGTCCCGTGCGCATGACGCAACCGGAGAACGACAAGAGCGAGACCGACGTCGACGACGACCCCAATGTGGCGTCGTCGCGTGCCGGTAAGGAGGGCGAAAACGACGGCACCTACGTCGGCGAGAGCGGACCCGACGACGCGCTCGACGTCGGCGAGTCCGGAGCCGAGGCGCGCAGCCAAGACGGCTGACTAGCCTGCGTGTCATGCGCCTGCTGCTGATCGCCGACACCCACATCCCCAAGCGCGCACGCGACCTGCCGGCCCCGGTCTGGGACGAGGTGGATCGATCCGATGCGGTGATCCACGCCGGTGACTGGGTCGACGTCGACCTGCTCGACGCTCTGGCCGCGCGGTCGAGACGGTTGATCGCGTGCTGGGGCAACAACGACGGTCCGGCGTTGCGGTCCCGGCTGCCGGAGTGCGCCGAGGTGATGCTGGACGGATTGCGTTTCACCGTCGTCCACGAGACCGGGGCGGCCTCCGGCCGCGAGGCGCGGATGGCTCAGCGCTACCCGGACACCGATGTGCTGGTCTTCGGTCATAGCCACATTCCGTGGGACACCACCGCCCGGACCGGGCTGCGACTGCTCAATCCGGGGTCACCGACCGACCGGAGGCGCCAGCCGCACTGCACCTACATGACGGCCGTGACCACCGCCGGCGCGCTGCGCGAGGTGCGGGTACATCCGATCGAGAAGCAATTACCTCTGTAACAGAGGTATTATGGGCGAGGTGGACACCCGAACGGATCTGGTCAGCGAACTGTTCAGTGTGGTCGGCCGGTTCCGGCGGACCGTGCGCCGCTCGGGACCCCGCGGGCTCGACCTGACGGGTGTCACCGAAGCGCAGGCCGAACTGCTGCGCCTGGTCGGCCGCCAGCCGGACATCTCCGTCAGCGCCGCCGCCGCCGAACTGGGGCTGGCGGCCAACACCGCCTCCACCCTGGTGTCCAAGCTGTGCGCCGACGGGCTGCTCGTCCGCACCGCCGACCCCGCCGACCGCCGGATCGGGCGACTTCGACTGACCGCTCCGGCCCAGCGACTCGCCGACGCGTCGCGGGCGGCACGAAGGACCGCGCTGTCCGATGTGCTCCACGAACTCAGCGCCGCCGATGCCCAGGCCCTCGCCGCCGGCCTGCGGGTGCTGGCCGGCATCACCGAGAGACTGCAGGAGTCACAACCATGAACCCACCCGCGATCGACTGCCGGCACCTGACGCACCGCTACGGCGACTTCACCGCGGTGAACGACTTCACGCTGCAGGTTCAGACCGGCGAAACCCTCGGCCTGCTCGGCCCCAACGGCGCCGGAAAGACCACCGTCGTGCGGGTGCTGACCACACTCGCCCCGATCCAGCAGGGCGAGGTACAGGTCTTCGGCCTGGACGCCCGCCGCGACACCATGGACATCCGCTACAACCTCGGCTATGTGCCCCAACAACTTTCGATCGAGCCGGCGCTCACAGGCGAGCAGAACGTGGACTGGTTCGCCCGGCTCTACGACGTTCCCCGTTCGAGCCGTCGGGAGCGGGTCCGCGAAGCGTTGGCGGCGATGCAGCTCACGGAGGTCGCCGACCGGTTGGCGAGCACCTATTCCGGCGGCATGGTGCGTCGCCTCGAACTGGCCCAGGCCCTGGTGAACCGACCGTCGCTGCTGATCCTCGACGAACCGACCGTCGGTCTGGATCCCATTGCCCGGGACGGCGTCTGGTCGCAGGTGCAGCGCATGCAGCAGGACTTCGGCATGACCGTGCTACTGACCACCCACTACATGGAGGAGGCCGACGTGCTGTGCGATCGCGTCGCCCTGATGCACCACGGTGTGCTCCGCACCGTCGGGACCCCGGCGGAACTGAAAGCCCGGGTCGGCCCCGAGGCCACCCTGGAGGACGTGTTCCGGCACCATGCGGACTCCGAACTCAGCGAGGACACCGCCCACGCCGGTCTCGGCGAGATTCGCGCGGGCAGGAAGGCGGCGCGTCATGGTGGTTGAATCACCCTCCGCCCCAGGCATGTTGCGGGCACCACGGGGCTGGCGCCGGGCACGTGGCATGGCGATGCGGATGGAGACGTTCGCCTGGGTGGAGTTGCAGAAGCTGCGCCACGACCGCACCGAGTTGTTCACCCGGATGGTGCAGCCCGCGCTGTGGCTGCTCATCTTCGGAACCACTTTCAACCGGCTGCACGTGATCGACACCGGCTCGGTGCCCTACCTCGCGTTCCTCGCGCCGGGCATCATCGCGCAGTCCGCCCTGTTCATCTCGATCTTCTACGGCATCCAGATCATCTGGGACCGCGACGCCGGAATACTGGCCAAGCTGATGGTGACCCCTGCGCCGGCGTCGGCGTTGGTGACCGGCAAGGCGTTCGCGGCGGGCGTGCGCTCGGTCGCCCAGGTCGTGGGCGTGCTCGTGCTGGCCTACGTGATGGGTATCCACATGACTCTGAACCCGCTGCGCATCCTGGCGGCGATGGGGATCGTCATGCTGGGTTCGGCGTTCTTCGCGTGTCTGTCGATGACGCTGGCGGGGCTGGTGCAGAACCGCGACCGGTTGATGGGCATCGGCCAGGCCATCACGATGCCGCTGTTCTTCGCCTCCAACGCCCTCTACCCGGTCAGTGTCATGCCGGACTGGCTGCGCTGGCTGTCCCGCGTCAATCCGCTGAGCTACGAAGTGGATTCGCTGCGGCTGCTGCTGGTGGGTATTCCGTCGCCCCATCCCTGGCTGGACGTCGGCGTCCTGGTGATCGCCGCGATGGTGGGCATCGGTGCCGCCTCGGCGCTGCTGCGCAGGTTGGTACGTTAGGCCGCCGATGATCCTGATCACCGGGCCGTCGGGCAACGTGGGCGCCGAACTAGTCGACATCCTGGCAAAAGAGCCTGCGCCGAAATTGATTCGGGTGGCCAGTCGCCATCCCGAACAGCTCACCGGCAGTGGCTTCGAGGCGTGCGGCTTCGACTTCTTCGACCGCTCCACCTGGGCCGGGGCCCTGGCCGATGTCGAGTCGCTGTTCCTGCTGTTCCCCTTGCCCGGCAACCGAGCCGCGCGGAATGCGGTGATCCCGTTCCTCGAGGCCGCCGCCCACGCCGGGTGCCGTCACGTCGTCTACGTGTCGGTGTTCGGAGCCGATCGCGCCCGCTTCATTCCACACTTTCACGTGGAAGCCGCGCTGCGGTCGCTGCCGATCAGTTGGACGGTGCTGCGGTGCAGTTTCTTCATGCAGAACCTGCACCGGACGATCTCGACACACGGCCTGGACATCGTCGAGCGCGGGGAGTTGTTCATCCCGGTCGGGCGCGGACGCACCACGTTCATCGACGCCCGCGACGCGGCGGCGGTGGCGGCACTGGCGTTGACCGACCCGGCGAGCCACCGCAACCGGGTGCACCACCTGACCGGCCCTGCCGCGCTGACCATGACCGAGGTCGCCGACGCGCTCAGTGACGCGCTCGGCTACCGGGTACGGTACGTCCACCCCGGTCCGCTCCGGTTCGCAGCGCGGCTACGCCGCCGCGGCGTGGGTTGGGACACAATCGGATTCATGTCCGCGGTGTACACCCTGACCCGGTTCGGCCAGAACCAGCCCATCACCGCCGACGTTGCACAATTGCTGGGCCGGCCACCGACCACACTGGTCGAGTACCTTCGCGACAGCGCCT
The DNA here is from genome assembly GCA_963753095.1 of uncultured Actinomycetota bacterium. Classification (GTDB taxonomy): domain Bacteria; phylum Actinomycetota; class Actinomycetes; order Mycobacteriales; family Mycobacteriaceae; genus Mycobacterium. The sequence goes on along the minus strand of CAVWBC010000004.1, from coordinate 356,557 downwards.
GGCGCTGGCGCGAGCGGGCTTGGACGTAGCCGGGTCTCAGACTGCGGTCGGGATCGGGTCGAACCGGAACACCGCCAGCCGGCCCGCGAGCGCCTCGAACTCGTCCGGCGTTCCCTGCCGGACGAGGCCCGACCGTTTCGCGAAGGCGACGCCGACGGGCACCGACTCCGGGAACGCCCGCAGCACGGGGCGCGCTTCGTCGCCATCGAGTTCGACGATGGCGACCCGGCGGGAGCGACGCCCGCGGCTGAGCGTCCCGACGCCTGCGGCCCGGGCATTGCTCGCCCAGTCCGAGCTCGGATATCCGGCGACGGTGTAGAGGGCACCGTGGTAGTCGAACGGTGTCATCGGCGTGCTGCGCGGTTTCCCCGACTTGCGGCCGGGGACGGTGAGCACATACGCCGGTCCGGTCCGCAGGCCGAGCCGCTGGAGCGCCATCATCAGTCTGTTCATCGGCTTCAGCCAGCGGGGCGGCCGCGGATCGGTCATCGCGGCCCGCCTGCGGTGAACAGGTCGCTGTTGTCCCGAACCCACTGCGCGAACGACGTCGCGGGCCGGTCGAGGATCTTCTCGACGTCATGGGTGACCAGCGCCGCGGTGTCCACCGTCGCCACGAGCATCGCCATGTACGCATCGGCGAACTCGGCGGGAAAGCCGATACCGATGAAGCGCTGCCGCACGGCCTCGGCGGGTAGTTCCCGGTAGCGCAGCGGCCTGCCCAGCACCGTAGCGATGGTGTCCACCAGCTCCGCATTGGTCAGCGCCTGCGGCCCGGTCAGTGAAAGTCGCTGTCCGACAAGCTCGTCGGAGAGCAGCGCGTGCGCCGCCACCGCCGCGACATCGGCGTCGGCGATCGGCGCGGTCGACGCCGAGGGGTATGGACCCGCGACACTGTCGCCGGCCTGGATCTGCGCGGCCCACATGCCCGCGAAGTTGGAGGTGAACACCGACGGGCGAAGGCTCACCCACGGCACGCCGGATCCGACCGCCAACTGCTCGCACTCGCGGTTGCGATCACCGCGATACCGCGACGGCTGGCGTGTGTCGTCGTCGTCGGCGTTGATGGCCGAAAGCGCGACCAGCTTGCCGACTCCGCGGCGGGCGGCCAAGACGATGACGTCGGCCAACTGCGGGCCGAGGGCACGGGAGTTGAGAAACACCGCTGTGGCGCCGTCGAGTGCCTCGGCGGCGTCGGATGCGGCCTCCGCGCCGGCCGGCAGGGCGGCCGCGTCGGGATGGCGGGTCACGGCGCGCACCTTCGCGCCCGCGTTCACAAGATGCTGTACGAGCGGTCGGCCGATGTTGCCTGTCGCCCCGGTGACCACGATTGTCATGGCAGGTCCTCTCTGTCGGTTCACAGACAAGGACGGGGCGACTTCCCCGGAAGTTACCGACGCCGGCGGGTAACTTTTCCTCGTGCCGATTCGTCGTTCATGACATGACTGACGCCATGACCCGCCTGTCGCGGGACTACCGCCCCTACCTGGTGAACCTCGCCTACCAGATGGTCGGAGACATCGGCGATGCCGAAGACATTGCGCAGGAGGCTTTTCTACGGCTCGCTGCCCGCGACCCCGGGGAGATCGACGACGTCCGGGGCTGGCTGACCGTCGTCGCGAGCAGGCTGTGCCTGGACCAGGTTCGTTCCGCGCGACACCGGCGGGTGACGCCCGGCGACACCGAGACGTTGGAGGGACGGGTCGCACTGAACCAGACCGCCGCCCCCGATCCGGCGGACCGGGTCACCCTCGACGACCAGGTGCGCGACGCTCTCTTCGAGGTGCTGGACAAGTTGAGCCCGGCCGAGCGGGTGGCATTCGTTCTGCACGACGTGTTCGCGGTTCCGTTCGACGAGATCGCCCAGACCGTCGGGCGCCCGGCGGGAACCTGCCGCCAGTTGGCCCGGCGAGCGCGCACCAAGATTCACGCCGACAGCAGTGCGCCGCCGCAGGACGTCACCGAGGTCGAGCATCAACTCGTGACCGAGAAGTTCATCGCGGCCTGCGCCGGCGGCGATATCACCGCGCTGACCGCCGTGCTCGCGCCCGAGGTGTGGGGCTCCGGAACGATCCTGGCCGAGCCCGCTCCGCCGCCACAGGTCAACTATGGACCCGTCGACGTCGCCACCAACCTGTTGCGCTATCTCGGCGGTGCGACCCTGGCCAGCGGCCCGGTCGGGCGGCCCGTGATCCTCGGCTTCTCCGACCGGCGACTGTTCGCGGTGCTGGTTCTGACCGTGCGCGACGGACTGATCGTCAAGATCGAGGCGACGGCCGACCCCTCCGCGCGGTGAGGCTCAGGAGCTCAGCCGTCGGCTCAGGCCGGTCGCCCGCACCGCCCGGCGGGCCACCGCGGCCCGCAACTGTTCTTCGTCACCGACCACCCGGACCTTCGTCCTGGCCCGGGTGACCGCGGTGTACAGCAGCTCCCGGGTCAGCATGCGGGAGTCCGCCGGCGGCAGCAGCACCGTCACCTCGACGGCCTGGCTGCCCTGACTCTTGTGGATGGTCATCGCGTGCATGGTGTCGACCTCGGCCAGCCTGCTGGTCGCGAACTCCAGCGGCCCGTTAGCTCCGGCGATCGCGGCACGAAGGGTCCCGTCGCGCAGCACCGTCACCCCGGTATCGCCGTTGTAGAGGCCGAGCCCGTAGTCGTTAGCGGTGACCAGCAGTGGCCGCCCGACGTACCAGGTGGCCCACAGGGGCACATCGGATTCCTCACTCAGCCAGCGTTCGACCTGCCGGTTCCAGTAGGCCACGCCGAAGGGTCCGCGGCGGTGGGCGCACAGCAGCCGATGTTCCTCCAGGGTGGCCAGTGCTGCGGGCACGTCACCGAGTATCGCAGCTTCCCGTAACCGCAGTGCTTGCGGCACAACAATTTTCCGCAGTTGGTCGGCGGGACGGTCGGTGTCGACCCACTCGATGTGCGTCACCGCCGGCGCTGAGCACATCGATGGCGGCGTCGGCGTCCCCGCTGCGAATGGCCTGGGCCAGTGTCCCGATCGACGCGCCGAAGCGGTGCGGCGTGACGAGGGTGGCGACCGGGGTGTCGCCGCGTGAACTCAATCCCTCGACGAGGTCCGCCAGCACGGCGCCGGCCTCGACCGAGGCCAGCTGATCGGGATCGCCTACCAGCAGCAGCCGCGATTCCGGGCGGACCGCCTCGACCAGGCGCGCCATCATGGTCAGCGAGACCATCGACGTCTCGTCGACGACGATCACGTCGTGGGGCAGCCGGTTGCCGCGGTGGTGGCGAAACCGCGCTGAGGTGTCCGGCCTGCTGCCCAGCAGCCGATGAAGCGTCGTCGCCCGAAGTCCTTGCAGGCGTTGCCGATCGGCGATCCCGAGCCCGTCGACCTCGAGCTGGACCGCCTCCTGCAGACGGGCGGCCGCCTTACCGGTCGGCGCGGCCAGCGCAATGCGCAGCCGCGGCTTCCCGCTGAGTTCCGCCTGTTCTGTCAGCAGCGCCAACAACCTCGCCACGGTGGTGGTCTTGCCCGTGCCGGGGCCGCCGGTCAGAACGGTCAGTCCCTGCGACAGCGCAATCTCGGCGCCGCGGCGCTGCTCCTCGTAGCCAGCGGGGAACAACCGGTTGATGTCGGGTAGCGCCCCCGGCACCCGGCCGGCCGCCAGGGCCAGCACGTCGGCGGCGACCTGCTGCTCCTCCAGCCAGTACCGCTCCAGGTAGAGCAGGCCGGCATCGAGGTGCAGTACCGGCGGTGTCCCGAGCAACGGACTGGCCGCCACCGCCGCCAGCCACTCGTCGGCCTCGGGCCAGGGCAGGTCGGGCATCTCGATCTGGTTCTGCAGTGCCGACAGCTCCACGCACACCGAACCACCGCGCACGGCCCGCACCGCGAAGGCGACGGCCAACGCCACCCGCTCGTCTGGCTCAGCGCCCAGTGTCGTGACCCGTTGCGCCACATGCACATCGGCAACCTCGATGACCCCGGCTAGGTTGAACTCCCGCAGGAGTCCGTCGACGGCCGACGCATACCGCCAGCCCGCGGTATCAGTCACCTCCACCGTCATGCGGCCACTTCCTGCCCGTCGAGCAGGTCCGACATCGCGACCACCAGGGCAGGCGGTGGTTGCCAACTGAACACTCCGGCGGGGTGGCCGTCGGTCACCGGGGTGTCGGGCCCGCACATGCCGCGGACGAACAGGTACAGCACGCCACCCAGGTGTCTCTCCGGGCGGTACCCCGGCAGCCGCCACCGCAGGAAGCGATGCAGCACAACGCTGTACAGCAGGGCCTGCAGCGGGTAGTCGGAGTGGAGCATCGCCTCGGCCAGTCGAGGTCGATCGTAGTCGGCGGCGGTCAGCGGACGATCCGAGTCGCCCAGCCAGTTCGTCTTGTAGTCGACCACCAGGTAGCGGTGATCGTCGCCGTCGGGAATTCGGAGCACCGCATCGACAGACCCGCTCAGATAGCCCCGCAGCGGCTGGCTACCCAACGCGCCACCGTCGAGCCGCTCCACGTACGGGTACAGCGGATCCTCGGGTGGCAGATGCGCGGCCAGCAGCCGCCCCACATCGGCAAGCCGCACGTCGGGGGCGGCCTGCCGCAGGTCCCCACCGGCCAGCGGGAACTCGAAGTCCATCTCCCGCAGCCGGTCTGCTAACCCGATGCGACGCAGGGTCAGTCCGTCGGCGAGCGGACCCAGCGGGGTGTCGTGCATCGGCACCAGCGCGGCGGCCAGGTCGGCGGCGGGGACGTCGACCGGCCACCACACCGAGTGCCGCTCGATCTGGGCCTGCAGCTCGGCGGTCAGGTCTGCGGCGAACGGGTCGGCCGTCTCCAGCACCGCGTGCACCAGGGTGCCGAACTTGGCGCCCATCGGCAGATCCGCCATCGGCGAGGGCACATCGGGGCCGGCGGCGGGCTCGAGCAGCGGAATGTCGTCGGCGGCCTCGTCATCGAGTCCGAACACCTCGGGTTCGCTGGTCACGCCAGTGGATTCCGCCGCCCGGATCAAACCCGAATACGACGTGCGCCGCCATGCGGTGTCGATACTGCGGTGGAAGTGGCGCTCACCGATCTCGACGGACGGCTGTTCGCGGGGAACCGGCGACATCGACGCGATCACCGACTCTTCGATCACCGGCCCGCCGGCGGCCTCCCACTCTCGAAGCCGGGCCAGCGCATCGTCATCGCCGATCTTCGCCGGCTCGCAGCGATCGGGCACCAGGTCTTCGCCGGGTCGACGGCCGCGTAACAATCGCGACAACCCGCCGTTGGGTTCGTCCCACGACGGCGCCCACCACGCCACCACCTGGGACTGCGCCCGAGTGATCGCGACATACGTCAGCCGGCTGTCGTCGCTCGCGGTTTCCTTGCGGCCCAACGCCTCCACCGGGTTGTAATCGGGGCTGTCCTTGCCGCCGATGTGCAGGCACCGCACCCCGTCGTCGTGGAACAGGATCAGGTCGCGGTCCTGGATGTTGCGGTTGAAGGCGAACGGCAGGTACACGATCGGGTACTGCAGCCCCTTACTCGCCCACACCGTCATGATCTGCACAGCCGCGGCGTCGCTGTCCAACCGGCGGTTCCGTTCGGCGGCGCCGCTGCGTTCCTCGCGCTGGTTGCGCAGCCAGTCGCGCAATGCGGGCAGGTTGTAGTGCTCGCGGTGCGCGGCATCCTGTAGCAGCTGCGTGAGGTGCGCGAGGTCCGTCATGTGCCGCTCGCCGCCCCGCCAGGACAGCACCCGGTCGGCCATCCCGCCCAGTTGCGCGGCCTGGAAGATCGCGGCGACACCGCGCTCGCGGGCATGCCCGGCCCATTCCCGCAGGGTCTCGGCGACCCGGTCGGTCAGCGCGTCACCGCCGTCGGCGAGGTCTTCCGCGGTTTTGCCGAAGAACATCGTCGCTGCCGCCGCCCGCACCACCCCGGACCGGTGCGGCTGGTCGAAGGCCTCCAGCAGGGCCAACCAGTCCGCGGCGGCCTCGGATTCGAACACGTCGGAGTCGCCGGTGTACACCGCGGGAATGCCCGCATCCGTCAGCGCCCGGAAGCACGCCCGAGCGTCCTTGTGCTTCTCGACGATCACCACGATGTCACCGGCCTGCACCTTCTTTCCGTCGAATGTCGCCGCCGATGCCAGCAGGCCCCCGATGTCGACGGCCAGGTCCCGACCGATGTGTGTGCGAAGGTCGTCGATGCCGAGGTTCTGTACTCCCCTGCGCCCGAACGTGTCCCGTCGCACGACGCGCAACCGGAACGGGTCGTTGCAGGGAGCCCCGGCCAACCGGCTGCCCTGATGTTTGGCCTCGACATCGTGGACGACGATCCGTGGGTCACCCAGTTGAGCGCCGCGCAGCACCGCCTGGAGTCGGTCGACGAGAGCGCCGTCGCTGCGCCAGTTCGTGCCGAGTGTCATCTTCTCGCCCGCGGTCTCCGCGGCCCGCAGATAGGTGACGATGTCCCCGCCGCGGAACGCGTAGATGGCCTGCTTCGGATCGCCGATCAGGATGAGGGTGGAACAGCCGCTGAACGCCCGGTCGATGACCTTCCACTGCACCGGGTCGGTGTCCTGAAACTCATCGACCATCACGATCGGCCACCGCTGATGCATCCTGGTGCGCGCCGGTGAGTCGTCGCCGTCCAGCGCGTCGGCGAGCCGGCTCAGCAGGTCGTCGTAGCCCAGCACACCCCCGCGGCGCTTCCGTGTCTCGAGTTCGCCCAGAACATCTTTCGCGAAGCGCACACATACCGCCGCGCGGGATTCCGGCTCCGGGTCGAGGGGGCGTAGTTCGGTCGACGGATTGCGCACCACCTCGCGGGCCAGTCGCACCGCGTCCGGGTAGGCCAGCAGCGGGTGGTCACGGTCGCGGCCGAAGTGGGCCAGGTAGAGGTCGTCGACGATTTCACCGACCAGGTCGTCGAGGCTTTCCACCAACGTCACGCCGGCGTCGGTGTCCCCCGCTACGCCCAGTGACTTCAGCACCAGCTGACAGAACTGATGCGTGGTGGCGATGGTAGCGGCGTCGAAACCGGCGAGCGCATCGCGCAGCCGGGTCCTTCGCGCCTCGCGCTGCTCGGCGGTTCCGGTCACCAGGTGTTCGACCACCTGGTTGTCGCCGACCAGCGTCTCATCGTCGAAAGCCCGCAACGCGTGGACGATCTGGCCGCGGACGCGTTCCCGCAGCTCCTGGCTGGCGGCCCGGCTGAAGGTGATCAGCAGCATCTGGTCCAGGGTCGCCGCACCCTCGGCGACATACCGGGTCACCAGCCCGGCCAATGCGAACGTCTTGCCGGTGCCGGCGCTGGCTTCAAGCACGGTGGTGGAGCGGTGCGCCGGCAGCGGTCCGAGCAGATCGAAGCGGTCCATCAGCCGGTGCCCTCCTCTGCGCGCAGCATCGGCAGCCAGAGCCGGGCCGAATACGCTCCGAGACGGTGGGTTTCACCGTCGCAGTCCTCGCCGGAACGCAGGGGCTGCATCAACGCCGTTAGCGGTGCTCCCCGGCCCCACACCCGCACGTGCGCCGGCTGCTCGTTCTCACCGGGATACCGCCCGGAGCGCCACCGGTAGCCGGCGGCGTTCTCCGGGTCGTCGCCGCAGTGCCGCGCCGCGGCCCACGCATAGGACGTCTTGGTGGGCAGGGGAAGCGGCTCACGACGCCCCGCGTCGTAGATCGACACCAGATCGTCGAGCACCTCGACGGCCGACGCGGCGGGCCGACCCAGCCCCTGACGGCGTGGCGTCGTGCCCCGCTTCGGGCGGCCGATACACGTCGCCGACCAGTCCCGGTCCGGCTCGTGAGCGAACAACGCCAGCAACGGAATCCAGGACTGCAACAGATGTCTGCCATCGAGCTTCGAGTACGTCACCCACACCAGGCGGTCACCGAACACCGGCGAGACGGTGCCCGTCAGCCGCCGCCCGGAACCGAGGTCGACATCGACGTCGATCGCGCGCGGCTCGACCCGCCGGTCGTGCAGTGCGTCGGCCGCCAGCAAGGCCACCTGATCGCGCACTTCGGTGGCCTTGCGCCAGCCCAGATTGCCGGGCGGCAGGGTGCCCCGGCGCCATTCGGCCTGCCTCGCCTCATCGGGGGTCATCCCGGACAGGATGTCGTTGAGCATCCGGTCGCCGACGGTCCACTCCTCGAGTGCGTCGATGTCGACGGGCATGGCATCGGACACCCCGTCGACCTCCCACGGGAGCGTGTAGTCGAGCGCGCGGAAGAAGCCCTTCACCGGGTCCTTGAAGAAGGCGAGGAGGTCGGCCAGCACGACGTCGTCGGCTGCCGGCGCGGGCAGCGGTCCGTTGATGAACGGCGGCTGCTCACCCCGGTGTCCGGTTGCGGCGCGAGCGGCCCGCAGCGCTGTCGGGTCGAAGCTGAACGGTGTCCCCGGCACCAGCGCTCCGCGTTCCACATTGCGGATATCGAAGGGCTGCAACGGGTGCCGGATCACGACACGGTCGCGGACCTTGGCTTCCGTGGTGGTGTCGAGCGCGTCGAGCAGCTCAGCAAGCGGCACCGCGGGCGGGCGCGGCTGACCCGAGTATTCGTTGGCGCCGGTGTAGGTGACGACGAGCTTCTCGGTGGCCGCGCCGATCGCGTCGAGCAGCAGTTGGCGGTCCTCCGAACGGATGTCGCGCTCACCCGTCAGCGGTTTGCGGGCCAGCGCATCGTCACCGTCCACGACACCAAGCCGCGGGTAGGAGCCGTCGTCGAGGCCGACCAGGCACACCACCCGGTGCGGTACCGACCGCATCGGCACCATGGTGCACACCGTCAGCGTGCCGGTTCGAAAGTTGGCGCGGGTCGGTCGCCCGGCGAGGTGCCGCGACAGCAGGGCGCGGATGTCGGGAAGTCGCATGACGGTGGCGTGCGTACCGGCCCGGGTGCGGATCTCGTTGAATTCCCGCTCCAACTGGCTGACCTGCCAGGCGTCGTCGTCGTCGGTCCGGGTCAGCAGGGCGATACCGTCGTGCAGCGCCGACAGCCAGTCCCCCAGCGGTGCCGCGCCGGTGAGCGAGTCGATGACGCGCTGCAGTCGGCCGACGAACTCGGCGAGCCGCCCGGCCAGTTCGACCCGGTTGCTGCCGACATCGTCGAGCGGCAGGGTGGAGTCGATCCAGGCATGCGAGTCGTCGGACATCGCCACTCCGACCAGTACCCGGTCCAACCCGAAACGCCAGGTGTTGTGCACGAAGTCGACCCCGAAGGGCGTGCGATGTTCCTCGTCCAGGCCCCACCGGATATTGGCCTGGCGCACCCACCGGGTGATGCCTTCCAGGTCGTCGTCGCTGAACCCGAACCGGGCCCGCACCGGTGCGGCCTGGGCGAGGTTGAGCACCTCGCTGGCGGTGACCCGGCCGCCGGCCAATGCGAGGAACTGGGACGCCACCCCGAGCAGCGGATTGGTCTGGACCAGCGAGCGATCGGCCAGTCGCACCCGCAACCGGTGCGCGGGGTGCGCGCCGGGCACCACGTCACCGAGGCCGAAGTCCGCGACGATCAGCGGGGCGTACGCCTCGATGTCGGGACACATCACCAGGATGTCGCGCGGCTCCAGCGTGGGATCGTCGGCGAGCAGGCCGAGCAGCACCTCGCGCAGCACGTCGATCTGGCGGGCCGGGCCGTGGCAGCTGTGCACCTGTACCGACCTGTCGTCGTCGCGCGCCGTGCGGCCTTGCGGGCGAACCGCATTCGCGGCGATGTCGGACTGCAGCCAGCCCAGCAGGGTGCCGGGCCGGTCCGCGGGCTCGGTGGCCAGGAATTCGTCGGTGGCGACCGTGGCCGGCAGACTGCGCTGCAACTCGCGTAGGTCTCGGCCGAGAGTGGCCAGTAGCGGGTGGTCGACGAGGCGGTGACTGGTGTCCTCGCGGCGGGGCACCGTCCCGTGCAGGTGCGTCAGCGCGTTCCACAGCGGCGCACTGGGATGCGGCAGCCACAGATGCAGATCGTGGTGGGTGGCCAGCGCCTCGAGCAGTTCGATGTCGGTGACCGGCAACCTGGTATGGCCGAACAGCGATATCCGGGTCGGCAGTTCGGCGCCCGATTCGCGCAGTTGGGCAACGGTTTTCGCGTGCCGAACCGACGGCGGATCGATACCCATCTTCTCGACGAGTGCGCGCCACAGGTGCGGCTGCCAGTGCAGGTCGGCATCGAGGCCGTCGATGGCGCCGTCGAGCCAGTCGACCAGCAGCTGCGGCCGCTGCCGGGCGTAGGAGGCGAACAACCCGGCCAGTCGGCGCGTCACCGCGTAGCGCCTGCCTTGGCGCAACTCCTGTTCCTCGCCGGTCACGAAGCGGCCCAGATGCGTCGCCAGGGTGCGGCACCACGGTTCGTCCAAGCTGGCGTCGACGACCTCGAGCAACGGCCAGGTCATGGCATCCGGTGACCACGGGTCGTCATCGCGGGTACCGGCGATCTCCGCGATCAGCGACGCCGGCGAACGAAACTCGACGCCGGCGCACACGCCGTCGGCACCGGACCCGCGGCCGAGCAGGTGCGACAGCCGCTGGGACAGCCAGCGCTCCACTCCCCGCGCCGGCACCACCACGAGTTCCTCGGCGAACGGATCCGGTTGCGGGTTCGCCAGGAGGGCGCCCAACCCGTCCGCGAGGACGTCGGTGCGTTCAGCGCGGTGTACATGCAGGGCCATCGCCTGACACGGTAGACCGGCCCACCGACAGTGTGGTCCGGACCCGACCGGGTGCTCAGCGCGGGCGAAACCGAAGCAGGTTTGGCGCTGATGTGAAGGGGCATGCGCCCCGTTGTCCCCGCGCACATAGGGAAGGACGTGACATGAGTGTGGATCCCGGGCCGACGGCAGACGCGTCGATCGGAGACTTGATGACCCAGTTGTCGGCACAGACGTCGCGGCTGGTCCGCGATGAGATGCGGTTGGCTCAGAAGGAGCTGCAGGCCTCGCTCCGGCATGCCGGCAAGGGCGCCGGGCTGATCAGCGGTGCCGGCGTGCTGGCGTTCCTGGGGGTGGCGACGCTGATCGCCGCCGCGGTGTCGGCGTTGGCCCTGGTGGTGCCGGTGTGGGCGGCGGCCCTGATCATCGGCGTGGCGCTGTTGGCGATGGCCGGCATCGGCCTGCTGATCAGCCGCCGTGAGGTGGAGCAAATGACGCCGGCCGTTCCCGAGACGGTGGAGAGCGTGAAGAAGGACATCGACGAGGTGAGAGGGGCCGCACATGTCCGCAGCTGAGAGCGCCCGTCCCGAGCCGGGACCCGACGCCGCCACGGACGACATCCAGGCCGACATCGAGCAGACGCGCGAGGAACTCGGTGCGACCGCGCAGGCGCTGGCTGCCAAACTCGACGTCCCCGCACAGGCGCGGCAGAAGGTCGACGAGACCAAGCAGCGGGTGGCGCAGACGACCGAGCCCGCCAGACAGAACGCCGTCCCGATCGCCGCGGCGATCGCCATCGTCGTCATCGGCGTCGTCATCTGGCGACGGCGCCGCCGCTGACCGGGCGTCGATCGCGGCGCATCGGGGCTCAGGCGGCCGGTGCGGCGGGCAGCGTCAGCGTGAACGTCGCGCCCTGCCCGGGATTCGACGTCACAGCGATCTCACCACCGTGCGCATCGGCGATCTCACGCACCAACGCCAGCCCGATGCCGTATGACTCCCGGCCCTCACGGGTGGTGTGCTCGGCGCCGTGGGAGAACCGGGTGAACAACCGCGCCATAGTCTCGGGATCGATCCCGACGCCGTCGTCGGCCACCTCCGCGCTGACGGTCTTGGCGTCGCGGCTCACCCGCAGCCGGACCGTCCCCCCGTCGTGTTCGTGCCCGAGCGCATTGTCGACCAGGGCGGTCACCGCCCGACGTAACGCCGCCGCCGAGCCGATCACCTCGAATTCGGCTGAGCCACTGGCTTTCTCGCGTTCATAGGTCAGTGCGACCCCGATCGACTCCGCATACGAGCCCATGCTGTCGCGCACCGAGGCCACCAGCCCCGCCATGTCCACTCGGTCGCGGGCAGGCTTGCCCACCGTCATCGTGGCCGAGGCGAGCAGGTCGTCGACGATGTCGCCCAGCGCCCGGGTGTCGGCGACCAGCGACTCCGCATCCTCCTGCACCTTCGCATCTGCGGTGCCCAGCCGGTGGGCCAGCAACTGCGCCCGGGTGTGCAACACCGTCAACGGTGCGCGTAGCTCGTGGGACGCATCGGCGACGAAGCGGCGCTGCAGCGCCAGCGCCTGGGCCAGCGGGCGCACCGACCGCTTGGTGATCAGCGTCACGACGGCGATCGAGGCGAGGATGCCCGCCAGCTCGGCGGCGGCGAGCGCGATCAGCAGCCGGTCGCGGCCCGCGTGATACGGCGCCATGTCCGTCATCGCCACGACCCGGCCCTCGATGCGGTCCATCACCAACGCCCGGAAGTGTCGGCCGTTGGCGTTGATGTCGGCGAAGCCGGTCGGCCCCTGGAGCAGCGGTATGCCCGGTTCGCCGCCGTCGCTGGTCGAGATCTGCCCGTCGGTCTCGCGCAGCGCCAACTCCATGTCCGGGGGCGGATCGTTGGCGTCGTCGGCGGTGGACGCCAGGGTCTGCAGTTCCTCACTGATCTGTCGGTTCTGCGTCCGCACGTACACCGCGAACACCACCCCGCCGACGACGAGCAGCACCAGTGCCAACGCCACCGACGCCTGGATCGCCGCGACGCGCCCCGCCCGTTTCACCACGGCGAGGTCGCTGAGCGGCGTCGGGGAACTCATTCGAGCCCGAATCGGTAGCCGGTGCCGTGGACCGTCCGCACGACCTGCTTGCCCAGCTTGCGCCGCAGATAATGCACATACAGGTCCACCGCTCCGGCCGACTCGGCGCCGTCGAAGACCGATTCGAGCAGCCGCGCCCGGCTGAACACCCGCTTCGGCGCGGCCATCAGGGTGCCCAGCAGCGAGGCCTCCCGTTCGGACAACTCCACCTCGAGGCCGTCCGGGGTGGCACCGGCCACCCGGCGGGTGACCCGGTCGAGCCGCAGCCCGCCGGCCTGCACGGTGGCGGCGGCACTGTCGGTCCGGCGCACCAAGGCGCGCACCCGGGCCAGCAACTCCGGGATCTCGAACGGTTTCACCAGGTAGTCCTGCGCGCCGGCGTCGAGTCCTTCGACGCGGTCGTCGACGGATCCGCGGGCGGTGAGGATCAGGGCCGGGGTGGTGATTCCCCGCGATCGCAGCAGCGCCACCAGGTCGGAACCGTCCATCACGGGCAGGCCCCGGTCGACGATCAGCGCATCGTAGGTGCCGGTCAGACCGCGGTGCATGCCCTGCTGACCGTCGTACGCCGTGTCGACCTGATAGCCCTCCTCGGTGAACAGCTCGGCGAGCAGGGCGCTGAGCGCGCGGTCATCCTCGACCACCAGCAGTGTCGGTGTGAAATCCGGCGTGGACACCTACGGAGGGTGCCACGAAACTCCGCTGCACCGCGAAACATCCGGCAGACTTCGCCGACCGGGAGGTCGTGCCCTACTTCTTTCCGGTGACGGCCTTGTCCTGGGGGACGGCATCCACGATCGGGCCCACCGTCGAGCCGTCCATCGCCGGTTTGAAACTGCCCTGGGTGCCGTCCGAATCGACCGCGGCGCCGTCCTGACCACCGGAACCGTCTTGCACCGTCAGGGTGCTCGACGGGCTTTTGGCGGCCGCCACGGCGGTGCCGGCGGAAGCGGTCGCCAGCGCAATGCCTGCGACGACGACCACTCCCCTGATGGTGATCTTCATGAGACTGCTTCCTCTCGCTTGACCAGCGAAAGCTACCGAAGCTACCTGCTCAGACCCCGTCAAGGCGCTGCGAGTCCCCTGAGTCGGGTCGTCACATTCCGCGCGGTGTGGAACTAATTGAGTTTGCGCATCGAGGGTTTCGAGGTGCCCTCGGGCGACGACTGCCGGGACTGGTGACGCGATCGGGAGGTGCACAGTCACCCTGGACGACGTCTTCACGTCGCCCGGCACCAGCCCGTCTGTTCACTGAACTCGCGAAGAAAACGGTTCTTACACGGTTCAAAGAACATGCCCGGACCATTGAACCCATGACGGCACCAGCCTCACTGGCCGCATCGGAATGGACACGGTGGACCACCGGGATGCACCTTCTGGTCACCGATCCCTCGGTGCTGCCGCAAGCACGGGCGATCGTCGATGCCGAACTCGACGTCATCGAGGCCGCGGCATCGCGGTTTCGGCCCGACTCGGAGATCTGTGCGCTGGCCGCTGCCGCCGGAGCCCGCACCCCGGTCAGCCCGGTACTCGCCGAGCTGATCGAGGCCGCGCTGACCGCGGCCCGCCTCACTGACGGCGACGTCGATCCGACCGTCGGTCAGGCGATGGTGGCGCTGGGCTACGACCGCGACATCGACCAGCTCGACCCGTCGACACCCCGGGTGGCCTCGCTGGCGATCCACTCGGATTGGTCGATGGTGGACTTCGATGGCGAGAGTGTCCGGCTGCCGGTCGGGGTGCTGCTCGATCTGGGTGCCACCGCCAAGGCGGTCGCCGCCGACCGCTGCGCGCGCCTGGTTCACGAGGAGACCGGCAGCGGCGTGCTGGTCAACCTCGGCGGGGATCTCACCACGGCGGGCCCCGCTCCCGACGGCGGCTGGCATGTGCTGGTCCAGGACACCGACGACGACCCGGCCTGCACCATCGTGCTGGGCACCGACACCGGTCTGGCCACCTCGAGCACCTGCCGCCGGCAGTGGTGGCGCGACGGAGACCTGGTCCACCACATCATCGATCCGCGCACCGGGCGCTCCGCCGATCCGGTGTGGCGCAGTGTCAGCGTTGCGGCGGCCAGCTGCCTGACAGCCAACGCGGTCAGCACCGCGGCGATCATCCGCGGACACCGCGCTCCGGAATGGGTTGCCGCACTGGCTGTTCCGGCCCGCTTCGTCGACCGGGACGGCGCAGTACGCACGGTAGGAGGATGGCCGAAACCATGAGCAAGACCACCCGCAAGACCACCCGGCTGCACATCGACTGGACCCGCTGCGACGGCCGCGGCCTGTGCACCGAGCTGCTGCCCGAGGTGCTGACCCGCGACGACTGGGGATACCCACTGTCCCGCAACGGTTCCCGTGAACCCGAGATCCCGCCCAAGGACGCCAAGTACGCCAGCGCAGCCGTCAAACGCTGCCCCCGCCTGGCGCTGCAGCTGCTGACCGACTAGCCGACGAGCCTGGCGATCGACCGCAGCGGGATGTGCAGCCAACTCGGCCGGTGGCGCGCCTCGTAGGCCGCCTCGTAGACGGCCTTGTCGAGCTCGTAAGCAGCGAGCACCGCAGCGGAATCCCGCGGGTCGGTGTCCGATTCGGCGGCATAGCCGTCGCAGAACGCCGCGCAGTTGCGGTCGACCCATTCCTTGGCCCGCGCGGCCAGCTGCTTGGTCTCCCGGTCCGGGGTGTCGTCGACCATCTGCTGGTACGCCGCGTACTCGAAGGACCGCAGCATGCCGGCGACGTCGCGCAGCGGCGAGTCCGGCTTTCGCCGCTCGGTCAACGGCTGCCCGGGTTCGCCCTCGAAGTCGATCAGCAGCCATCCTTCCGGGGTGCGCAGCGCCTGGCCCAGGTGCAGATCGCCGTGCACCCGCTGAACGGTGACCGGCTCGTCGGCCAGCTTGGCGTAACGCTCCTCGATGGCGGGGGCGTACTCGGCCAGCTCCCCCACGCTCGCGGCGGCGGCCGCCAGCCGCTGCAGCATCGCATCGACCGCAAGCATGCTCGTCGAGGTGCCCAGTTCCTGCGCCAACGTGGCGTGCACCGATGCGACGGCCTCACCGAGCCGGTAGGACTCGCCCGCGAAGTCGCCGCCGACCTCGTAGGCGTACAGGTCGCCCTCGGCGTACAGGTCGCGGGTGCTCGCGGTGGCCATCTTCCAGCCTTCGGCGGAGTTCGCCGCGTATGCGGTCACCATTCCCAGCGGACACGGCTCGGATTCCTCCAGGGTCTGGAATGACCCGAGAAGCCTTGCCACATGCGGGTTCCCGGCTCGCCCCAGCACCCGGTTGAGTTCGATGTCGGGGTTGATGCCACCCGAAACCCGGCGGAACAACTTGAAGATGGCCTCTTCCTCGAAGACCACGCTGGTGTTGCTCTGCTCGGCGTCGGACACCCGCGGCGCGGCATCGACGGGCAGCGTCACGTCGGGCTCCTTGGTGAAGGTGACGTCGCCGATCGCCGCCGACGTATCGATCAGCGACAGCAGGAACCTCGCCGCCGACGGGTCGTAGAGCCCGTCATACGCGGTGTGGTCGTCCACCCCACCGATGGTCGCGACGGTGCCGTACTCCAACAGCGGTGCCGAATCCCATTGCACCACAACCTGGTAGCGCTCCGCGGAACCGTCGGTGTAGTCGACGTCCACCAGTATCAGATCCAGTCCGTCGCGCAGTGTGACCACCACACCGGTCTCCGCCGAGGTCATCGTCCTGCTCCGGCCGGCATACCAGCGCTGCTGCGGGAGCCACTCCATCCAAGGAAGTTTCGCTGAGGCGGTCATGGCTTCTCCTCCGATGGACACAGCTTGAACCAGTAGAACCCGTGCCCCGGCAGGGTCAGCAGATAGGGCAGTTGGCCGATTCTGGGGAACGGCACGTGCCCGGTCAGCTCAACCGGAGTGTGGGAGTTCCAGTGCTGCAGGTTGAGCTCGATCGGCTGGGGGAAGCGGGACAGGTTGTTGACGCACAGCATGACGTTGTCGTCGGCCTCGCGGACATAGGCCAGCACCGACGGGTTGGACCCGCCGAGCTCGCGGAAGGTGCCCACGGCGAATGCCTCGTGCCGGCGGCGCACCGCCAGCATGGTGCGGGTCCAGTTCAGCAGCGACGTCGAGCTGTCGCGCTGCGCTTCGACGTTGACCGACCCGTATCCGTAGATGGGGTCCTGGTTGGGCGGCAGGTAAAGCCGCCCCGGGTTGGCGGTGGAGAACCCGGCGTTGCGGTCCGGGGTCCACTGCATCGGCGTGCGGACCCCGTCGCGGTCACCGAGCCAGATGATGTCGCCCATGCCGATCTCGTCGCCGTAGTAGAGCACCGGCGACCCCGGCAGCGAGAGCAGCATCGCGGTGAACAGTTCGATCTGGTTGCGGTCGTTCTCCAGCAGCGGCGCCAGCCGGCGCCGGATACCGACATTGGCCTTCATCCGCGGGTCTTTGGCGTACTCGGCGTACATGTAGTCGCGCTCGTCGTCGGTGACCATCTCCAGGGTGAGCTCGTCGTGGTTGCGCAGGAAGATGCCCCACTGCGCCATGTCGGGTATCTCCGGGGTCTGCGAGAGGATCTCCGAGATGGGGAACCGCGATTCCCGGCGCACCGCCATGAAGATGCGCGGCATCAGCGGGAAGTGGAAGGCCATGTGGCATTCGTCCCCGCCGGTGACCGGGTCGCCGAAGTACTCGACTACGTCGGCCGGCCACTGGTTGGCCTCAGCGAGCAGCACCCGGCCGGGGTATTCGTCGTCGATCACCTTGCGGCAGTGCTTGAGGAAGGCGTGTGTCTCGGGCAGGTTCTCGCAGTTGGTGCCCTCCCGCTCGAACAGGTAAGGCACCGCGTCGAGCCGGAAGCCGTCGATGCCGAGGTCCAGCCAGAACCGCAGGACGTCGATCATCGCCTCCTGTACCGCGGGGTTGTCGTAGTTGAGGTCCGGCTGGTGGGAGAAGAATCTGTGCCAGTAGAACTGCTTGCGCACCGGGTCGAAGGTCCAGTTCGACTCTTCGGTGTCGACGAAGATGATCCGCGCGTCGGTGTAGCGCTGGCTGGTCTCACTCCACACGTAGTAGTCGCCGTAGGGCCCGTCGGGGTCGCGGCGCGACTCCTGGAACCACGGGTGGGAGTCGGAGGTGTGGTTCATCACCAGGTCGGTGATGATCCGGATGCCGCGGCGGTGCGCGGCGTCCAGCAGTGCGACGAAGTCGTCGACGGTGCCGAACTCCGGCAGCACCTTGTAGAAGTCGCGGATGTCGTAGCCGCCGTCGCGCAGTGGCGAGTCGTAGAACGGCGGCAGCCACAGGCAGTCGACCCCGAGCCACTCCAGGTAGTCGAGTTGCTCGATGAGACCCCGCAGGTCGCCGGCGCCGTCGGAGTTGGAGTCGAAGAAGGCGCGCACCAGCACCTCGTAGAACACCGCACGCTTGAACCAGGTGCGGTCGGCGGGCAGCGCGCGCGCCTGCCCGAAATCTCCGGCCGACGGGTGCTCGACGACACCGTCCTCGACGTGACTGCCCTCTGCGGGGTCGCTGCTCAAGTCCATCTACGTTTCACTACCCCGCCATCACCGAACCGAACCGTCAATGACACCGGCGTCACCTCCGGTGTTCCGTGCATCAGTCTGCCGCAGTCGCAAGGGGTTCGCAGCGACGGGCGGAATACGTTGCAGCGCATGGTTATGGCGCACGGGTGCCGCGCCGATGCAGCACCCACAGCGGTTGGGCGATCAGCACCACCGACAGCGCGAGGTAGAAGATCACCGCGATCCTGGGCAGGACGGCGCTGATCGCGGTGGACAGGGTTGTGAGCACGACACCCGCCGAGCGTTGACTCACCATCGACGTCAGATTCGCGGGGTCGATCCCCGTCTTCAACAGCGGTGACCGTGCGGCGTAACTGGCCAGCAGCCTGCTCGTCAGCGCTGCGAGGGTGAGGTTGACGCCGAACGTCACGACGGCGACGCGCTTGCCAAAATCGAGGAGGTGGGTCGTGAACAGCTTGGTGGTGAACGGCATGAACGATACGAAGAGCAACAGCAGCAGGTTCAGGCCGAGGAACACCGCGTCGGCCGCGTCGAGTAACGCGGTCAGAGCGGTGTGGGCGATCCACATCGCGCCGATGAACGCGAAACTCACCAGATACCCCAGGAAGTACGGCCACTCCGCAGCGAGTTCACCCAGCAACCGGTCCGGCGATTCGGGAACCTGCAGGTCCAGCACCAGCAGGGTGATGACGATAGCGAAGACGCCGTCGGAGAACGCCTCGAGCCGGGTGGTGGGCATCAGCCGGCCGAAGCCGCCCGGTCCCGCTGTCCGACGCGCCCCGACCATCCACGGAGGATGTCAGACCCGGACGTGTGCCGGTGACGAATCAGCGCACGCGGACGACGACCTTGCCCCTTGCGCTGCGGTTCTCCAGCGCGGACACCGCGGCCGCGGCCTGCTCGAGCGGATAGACCTCGGGCTGCGGCGCGGCCAGTTTGCCGGACGTCAGCAGCTCCGCCAGGCCCTCCCACTGTTGGGTGAGCGCACCGGGATGGGTCATGGTCCAGGCACCCCAACCGACACCGACGACGTCGATGTTGTTCAGCAGCAGCCGGTTGACCTTGACCGTCGGGATCTCACCGCCGGTGAACCCGACCACCAGGAGCCGGCCGGCGGGAGCGAGCGAGCGCAATGAGTCGGTGAAGCGATCACCGCCGACGGGGTCCATGACGATGTCGACGCCCTTGCCGCCGGTGAGTTCGGCCACCGCGTCCTTGAAGCCGTCGGCGAGGACGACGTCGCTCGCCCCGGCCGTCTTGGCCACCTCGATCTTGTCTTCGGTGCTGACGACCGCGATGACCCGGCCCGCGCCCAGGGCGGGGGCCAGGCGCAGCGTCGAGGTGCCGATGCCGCCCGCGGCTCCGTGCACCAGCACGGACTCGCCCCGTGCCAGCCGGGCGCGCACCGTCAGCGCGAAGTACACCGTCAGGTCGTTGAACAGCAGTCCGGCGCCGGCCTCGAAACTGACGCTGTCGGGCAGCGGGAACACCCGGTCGGGTGTCAGCACCACGGTCTCGGCCATGGCGCCGGTGATCATCGTCAGTCCGACGACGCGGTCACCGGCGCGCACCGGCGCGTCGGCGGGAGCCGAGCGGACCACCCCGGCCACCTCGGCGCCCAGCGTGAACGGCAACTCAGGCTTGTACTGATAGAGCCCCCGGGTCAGCAGCGCGTCGGGGAACGCCACGCCCGCCGCATGCACGTCGACGACGATGCCGCCGTCATCGGCCGGCTCGTCGATCTCGACCAATTCCACCGACTCCGGACCACCCAGCCGAGTCACTCTGATCGCGCGCATACGCGTCAGTGTTCCACGGGCGCGACCACGCTCAGTTCGGAAGGTCGACGGCGAGCAGTTCGACCTGCTGCTCGCCGCGCGGGGTCTCATAGGTGATCGTCTCGCCCGCCTGGCGGCCCACCAGTGCCAGGCCCAGCGGGCTGTCGGCGGTCAGCGTGGAGTCTTCAGCCCCCGACGGCGTCTCGCCGACGAAGCTCACGACCCGCATCCGGACCTCCCCCTCGTCGGGGAACCGCAGCGTCACCTGGGTGCCGTTGGGCAGCTGTCCGTCGACCGAGGTGTTCCCGCCGGCGAGCAGCCAGGTGAGGCGGCCGATCTGCTCCTCGACTCCGGCGAGGTCCTCGGCACGCTGGATGGCGTCGGCGGCATCCCCTCGGTCACCGACGGTGTCGGCGTCGTCTTGGAGTTCGGCGCGCATCTGATCACGGCGCCGGCGCAGGTCAGCCAGTTCCGCCTCAACGCGACTGCGTTCCTCTTGGGCGAAGTTCTTCGATCCGGTGTCCTGATTCATGGACGACAAAGTACCGCCGGCATGCCATTCCCAAGCCGTTTCCCCAACCGATGTGCCAAAGGTCCGTTTGACGGGCCGTCGCGCGGGTACCGGCAGTGCAGCCAATCCGGCCGGACGTCGACCCGGCCGGTGACGACGCTCGTGAGGCCGACATGCATCCCAGCCTGACCGGTACCGCGCTCTTCCGGGGCGTCGACACCGATGACGTCGCGAAGGTCGTCTCCCGGATGGGCTCATCGCATTGTCGTGCCGGCGAGGTGATCTTCGGGCAGGGCGATCCAGGCCGGCTGCTGTATATCCTCCTCGAGGGCAACGTGAAGATCGGCTGTTCCGCCGACGACGGCCGGCAGAACCTGTTCTCGATCCTGGGTCCGTCGGAGATGTTCGGCGAACTGTCGCTGCTCGATCCCGGACCGCGGATGTCCAGCGCCACCGCGTTGACCGACGGGTGGGTGGCGACGATGGGGACCGCGACCTGCTGCGGGAGTGGCTGTGGGCGCGCCCGGAGACCGCGGACCAGATGTTGCGGGTACTGGCCCGCCGAGATCGCCCGGCTGGTGGGCTCATCGCGGGAGACCGTCAACAAGGTGCTGGGCGCCTTCGCGCACCGAGGCTGGATTCGGCTGCACGGCAAGGGTTTCGTCATCGCCGAGGCGGAGCGGCTCTCGCAGCGCGCGCACGCGTGAGTTTGAAACCTTCGCCGCCGGGGAACCGGACTTTCACCAGGGTCGGAGCGGGGCATCGGGGCCAGCCGAGACGACAGACAACTCACAACAATCTCAGTGGGGTTGACATGAGCGTGAAGGAATCGGATCGAGGACGACGAGCGCGGCGCATCGCCCCGGTGCTGGCCGCGGTGCTCTCGGCGGGCACCCTTGCCGCGACGGGCAGCGGCACCGCATCGGCGGAGCCCTGCCCCGACGTGCAGGTGGTGTTCGCCCGCGGCACGTTCGAGGCGCCGGGCGCCGGGTACATCGGAGACGCGTTCGTCGACGCGTTGCGGACCAAGCCCGAACTGGGCGGCAAGTCCGTTGCAGTCTCGCCGGTGAATTACCCTGCGTCACTGGACTTCATGGCCGCCGCGGACGGCGTCGTCGACACCAGTAACCAGCTTCGCAGTCTCGCCGCGCGGTGCCCGGACACCAAGACGGTGCTCGGCGGCTACTCACAGGGTGCGGCGGTCATCAGCTACGTCACCCAGGACACCGTTCCGGCCGGTTTCACCCTGCCTCCGGGGATCACCGGACCTATGGCCCCCGAGATCGCCGACCACGTCGCCGCGGTGGCTCTGTTCGGCAAACCGTCGAACGGCTTCCTCAACTTTCTTGTCCGCGACGCGCCGCCCGTCACGGTCGGACCGCTCTACACGGGCAAGACGATCGAGCAGTGCATCCCCGCGGACCCGATCTGCTCCCCGAGCGGAAATGACAATGCCGCCCACGGTGCGTACATCGTGGACGGAATGACCGACCAGGCGGCCGACTTCGCCGCCCGCCTGGTCGCGTCAAAGACCGCTCACAACCCTGTCGAGTTGAGCGGACAACACTCCTAGCGGCCCGCCTCGTCGGCCATCTGGCTTCCAGTCAGCTGCCGGCCTGGCGCTTCCGGGTCGTCATCACGATGGTCGAGCAGACGCTGAAGTTCGCGCTGCTCATCGGATGCCTTGGTGGCGTCCTCAGGCGTGGGCGGTGGCACGTTGTTCTGTTCCATGCGGTCAGTGCTTGAAGGCGTCTTTGATCTTTTCGCCGGCATCCTTCAGGCTCGACTTGGCCTGGTCGACCTTGCCTTCGTTCTCGGTGCCCTTGTCGCCGGTCGCTTTGCCGAATCCCTCTTTGGCCTTGCCGGCAAGATCGTCGGCCTTGTTGCTGAACTTGTCTGATGCACTCACGATGGGGCCCTTTCTATTGGCTCCGGCTCACGAACTGAACCGTGAACCGGGTACCTCCGCGGCGGGAAGCCGAAACCGTGCGACCCGCCACGTCACAGATCCGTCGGATTCGCCGCGGTATCGTGCCGGGATGGCATCCCGCGATCATGGCGACCCCGGTGATGCACCTACAGTGCCGCCGCCCCTGACCGACGTCGCCGACGCCACTCGCCCCTCCGCCGCCGAGGAGGCGCGAAC
Organism: uncultured Actinomycetota bacterium; assembly: GCA_963753095.1. GTDB lineage: Bacteria > Actinomycetota > Actinomycetes > Mycobacteriales > Mycobacteriaceae > Mycobacterium. The sequence continues at coordinate 333,912 of CAVWBC010000004.1, read as the reverse complement.
CATCGCGGCCTCCACCAACACCGGCACGCTGGCGACTCTGACCGCCACCGGCGACCCGTGGGCATCGTTCGTCACCTACGGACTGCTCGACGGCGCACCGGTGCTGTGCGTATCGCACATGGCCGAGCATGGTCGCAACCTGGCCGGCGATCCCCGCGCCAGCCTGGCGGTCGTCGCACCGGCCAGCGAGGGCGACCCATTGGCCAGTGGGCGAATCACGTTGGCGGGCATCGCCGAGCGGCCCACCGGAGCGGAACTCCAGTCCGCGCGCGACGCGCACCTGGCCGCCGTAGCAGCCGCGAAGTACTACATCGACTACAGCGACTTCTCGGTGTGGGTGCTGCGGGTCCAACGAGTGCGTTGGGTCGGCGGCTACGGCCGGATGGACTCCGCCACCGGCACCGACTACGCCGCGGCGGCACCCGACCCGGTTCGCCCGCACGCGGCCGACGCGATCACCCACCTCAACGCCGATCACGCCGTCGCCCTGGTCGACATGGCCCGCGCGCTCGGCGGCTACCCCGACACCACCTCGGCGGTGTGCACCGACATCGACCGCTACGGCCTGGACCTCAAGATCGGCACGCCACGCGGCGACGCCTACACCCGGGTCGGGTTCACCGCACCCTTGTCGACGATCGACGGGTTACGCTCGGCGACAGTCGATCTGGTCGAGCGGTCGCGCACGAAGCGCTAGCCGCCGAGCTCGGACACCGCACTGTCCAACGCTGAGGCCTGCTCGGTGAGCTCACGTTCGGAGAGGTCTGCGCTGCCGACCTGGGTGATCAGTTCCGCGCGGGTGATGACCTGCAACGCTCCGCGATAGGTCTCGTTGTCCAGCTGCGCCGGCTCGATCACGGCCGCCCGGCCGCCCACCACCACCAGCACCGCGTTGGGTCCGGCGGCGATCAGGTCGCGTACGTCCGACGTGGCGATCACGCGCCGCGCCCGGTGCTCTTCTGAAGTTCGTCGATGAGTGCCGACGCCTCCGCCTTGGTCAGGCGCGCCGGCACCTCCACACCGGCTTCCTGGGCCAGTGTGCCCAGGTAACTGCGCTGCGGGCCGGTCATCGGCTCGTCGCCGGTCACCCACTCCGACTGGTCCTTCGTCGGGCTCTCGTTCGGCGCGCGGCCCGGATCCTCGCTCATGGCGGCTCGACCTCCTTCTCTCGTCGGAGTAACTATGCCCATCACCGTGGGGGTCTACGCCTGTCAACCTGGCCCCGGTCCTTACCACCCTGGTGCTACTCCGGTAGTATCGGAGGATGAAGTTGAGCGTCAGCCTCTCCGAGGACGACGTCGCCCTGCTGGACGACTACATCGCACGCACCGGCTTGCCGTCGCGGTCGGCCGCGCTGCAAAAGGCCATCCGGATGCTTCGCCATCCGACCCTGGAACACGACTATGGCGCCGCCTGGGAGGAATGGTCGTCGGACGACGACAGCGCCGCCTGGGATGGCACGACGGCAGATGGTCTCGGTAATGCTGCGCGGTGAGATCTGGCTGGTCGACCTCGAACCAGTGCGCGGCAGCGAGGCCGACAAGCGCCGACCCGCGGTCGTCGTCAGCAACGATCGGGCCAATTCCGTGGCCGCACGGTTGCAGCGCGGCGTGGTGACCGTCGTACCGGTGACGAGCAACGTGTCGAACGTCTATCCCTTCCAGGTCCTGCTGCCCGCCAACACAACCGGTTTGTCCGTCGATTCGAAGGCACAGGCGGAGCAGGTCAGATCTGTTGCCGCCGAACGGTTGCAGCGACGGGTCGGCGTCGTCCCGCCCGAACAGATGGACAAACTGGACGACGCGATGCGACTCCACCTGGATCTCTAGCGGAACCCGCTAGCTTGCGGCGACGGCACTGGCCGTCCCGTTCGGCCGACAGGCGCCCGAGCGCCGATGCACCACGGCGAGGCCGCCGTCGCCGGGCGCGTTGGCGATCCCGCGCGAGTGGTACGCCTCACCGGGCGCCGATGTGGGCTCGAAAGTCAACTCCCGCAACAGGGTTCGCAGGGTGACGGTCATCTCCATGTTGGCGAACGCGGCGCCGATACACCGGCGGATTCCGCCGCCGAACGGAATCCAGGTGTAGTTGTCCGGCGGGGCACCGATGAACCGGTCCGGTTTGAAACCGGACGGGTCGGGGAATCGGTCGCGGGAGGCGTGCGCCAGCGCGATACTCACCATCACCACGTGGTTCTCGGGAATGACCCACTCGCCAAGCTGAATCCGCTGCAGTGTGCGCCGCGACGTGCCGTCGATCACCGGCCGGACCCGCTGCACCTCCCAGATGGTGGCCTGCCGCAGTTCCGAGCCGCCGGCGTCGGCTTCCTCTCGCAGGCGCGCCAGCAGCTCGGGATGGCGGCGGATCCGTTCGATCGCCCATGCCAGGGTGGTGGCCGTCGTCTCGTGCCCAGCGGTGAGCAGGGTCAGCAACTCGTCGGCGATGTGCCGGTTCGATATCGCCGAGCCGTCCTCATGGCGTGCCCGCAGCATCAGCGACAACACGTCGGCGCGGTCCTCGAAGGCGGGGTCGGCGCGGGCCTCGGCGATCAGGGTGTCGATGATCTCGTCGTAACGGCGCCGGTAGCGGCGCATCTTGGCGCCGGGGCTACGCGAGCCGAGATCGCGGCGGAAGAACGCCGGCAGGACGGCCAGCCGACTGCCCACCAGCACCGCCTGCGGCAGCAGCTCACGCAACTCGTCGAACGCCGCGCCCTCGGCGCCGAAGACCGCACGCAGGATGGCGTTGAGGGTGATCCGCATCATTCCCGGCAGCGTCTCGAACTCAACACCCTCGGGCCAGCCGGCGATCTCGCGCAGCACCTCTTCTTCGACGATCGACTCGTAGCCGGGCATCCGCTTGCCGTGGAACGGCGGCACCAGCAACTTGCGGCGCTCCCGGTGCTCCTCCCCGTCGAGGCTGAAGGTGGAGCCCGGCCCGAGCACCTCACCGAGGTTGGTGGCGCGGCCCACCAGGTCACCGCCGGTGGTGAACAGTTCTTTGACCAGCACGGGGTCGCTGATCATCACGGTCTTTCCGAAGATCGGCAGGTTCAGGCTGAAAGCCGGGCCATAGCGGCGGGCCAGCGTGCCGACCGAGGACCGCCGGGAGGTGAGAAACTTCAGGCCCTGGACGGTTCGCGGTGTCCGGGGTCCGGGCGGCAGCCGCACCGGTTCGGTCGTCGCCTGCGCCATGCTCAACCCCTGCTTATCGGTACTCCGCTGTACCGGTCACGGTACGCTGGTGTACCGGATCCGCACAAGGACTGGGGCCGGTGCCAGTACCCTTGGTACCGACGATCCATTCCGCAAAGGAGACCAGATGACTGCGACCGACGTGCGGCAGACGCTCTTGCAGCTCGGCGACGAACAGGGCTGGGCACACCGGACCAACGAGCGGGCCGACGTCTACAGCCGCCGCAACACGCGGATCAAAGTGATCTGGCAGGGCGACGGTCGCATCAGCGGCGCGGCGTATTTCGACGACGAGATGTACGAGGCCTACACCCGCGAGCTCGACAAAATTCGTACCTGGCTCAAACGCTAGCTCACGCAAGACGCCGATCAACCTCATCGCCCGCTGACGGGACACACTTCGACACCGGCCGCCGGCGCCGCGGACTTCACCGTTTGTACACCCCAACTTTCGGCTTGTGAAGCCATGCGACTGCCGCGATGGCCGCTAGCATGAGACATCGTGTCCGACATCGGTTTCTCGCGATACGTCGCGCTGGGCGACAGCCAGACCGAAGGCCTGTGGGACGGCGACGACACCTCAGGTGTCGTAGGTTTCGCCGATCGCCTCGCAGCCAGGCTCGACTCGATGCAACCCGGACTGCTCTACGCCAACCTCGCGGTGCGCGGCAGGCAGATCGTCGACGTGCTCGATGATCAGCTGCCGACTGCGCTGGCGATGGAGCCCGACCTGATCACGGTCTGCATCGGGATGAACGACGTCACCCGGCCCGGCGGTGAGTTCACCACCGCCCTCGCCGACCTGGAGGAGATCTACGTCCGACTGGCCGACTCCGGCGCCACCGTCGTGACGACCACGTTTCCCAACGTCGCCAGAATGCTGCCGGTCGGTCGGTTCATCGCCGGGCGGCTGCTCCAGGTCAACGACGTGATCCGGAATGCGGCGCACAGCCACGGGTTCGGCCTGGTAGACCTGTACCACGCGCCGTCGATGTCGGAAGCCCAGACCTGGAGCTACGACCGGATGCACGCCTCGACCGAGGGGCACATCCTGTTCGCCGAGGCCGCTGCGGAGGCGCTCGATCTGCCAGGCAGCAGCAGTGCTTGGGCCCATCCACGCGGTGACGGTGAACGCGCCACCGTGTGGGAGCGTACCTACGCCCAGGTGCAGTGGACCCGCGGACTGTTCATCCCGTGGCTATGGCGCCACGCCCGCGGACGGTCATCCGGCGACGGTCTCCAACCGAAGTACCCTGCACTGCAGCCTGTTTCGTCGTTCGTCCAGGAGGCTCACCGGTCCGCGTAGTGGGCGTGGCGGCCAGCCCGTGCACCGGCGGCGCTGTGACTATATGTGACCCAGGTCACGAATGCTGATTCGATGTCGGGGTCATCACTGGCGACGTTTGGTTGAACGCCCCTGCCAGCGGCGGTTTCCGTGGGATATTAGCCCCACGAACGATGGGTGGGCGGCAGCGATGAGCTGCTGTTGGAGGGGGTCTCCAATGGGTCTATCTGCATCGCCGTCCCGAGAAGCGAGGGCGGCGCCGCGCGGGGCTACGACCGATGGCTGAGGACCGGCGCCGGCACAGCGCCCTGGGCGGCTGGTGGCAGGACAAGACCCGGCACTGGCAATTCCACCCGCCCCTGAAGACGTCGTTTGCGGTGATCTCGCTGCTCGTCATCGTCGCGGTGGTGCTGGTCTTCATGCAGTTCCGCGGACAGTTCACCCCGAAGACCCGGTTGACCATGGTCTCCAATCGGGCCGGCCTGGTGATGGATCCGGGCTCGAAGGTCACCTACAACGGCGTCGAGATCGGCCGGGTGACGGCCGTCGACCCGCGGGTCCAGGGCGGCACCACAACCGCCGAGCTCAAGCTGGACGTCAACCCCAAATACATCCACCTCATCCCGGCCAACGCCATCGCCGAGATCAAGGCCACCACCGTGTTCGGCAACAAGTACGTGTCGTTCCGCAGCCCGCCCAACCCGACGGCGGCGCGCATCTCCAGCTCCCAAGTGATCGACGTGACCCACGTGACCACCGAGTTCAACACGCTGTTCGAGACCCTCACCTCGATCTCGGAGAAGGTCGACCCGGTCAAACTCAACCTGACCCTGTCGGCCGCCGCCGAGGCGCTCTCCGGGCAGGGCACCAAGGTCGGCCAGGCGCTGATCAACGCCAACGGGGTGCTCGACGACCTCAACCCGCAGATGTCGCAGCTGCGCTACGACGTGCGCCGGCTGACCGATCTGGCCGATCTCTACACCAAGGCCTCACCCGACTTCTGGAACGCGCTCGACAACGCGGTCACCACCGCGCGCACCCTCAACCAGCAGCAGGGTGACCTCGACGCGGCACTGTTGGCCGCGACCGGTTTCGGCAACACCGCCGGGGATGTGTTCGAGCGGGGTAGCCCGTATTTCATTCGCGGACAACAAGATCTGCTGACCACTGCCCGCACGCTGGACACCTACAGCCCGGCGATCTACTGCATCATCCACAACAACGCGATGATCGATCCGGTCGCCGCCGCGGCGGCCGGCGGCAACGGCTACTCGATTGACTTCCACATCGGGCTGACCGGCGCACCTAACCCCTACGTCTACCCCGACAACCTGCCGCGGGTGAACGCCCGGGGCGGCCCCGGCGGGGCGCCGGGCTGCTGGCAGCCCATCACGCGCGACTTCTGGCCGGCGCCGTACCTGGTCGCCGACACCGGTGCCTCGCTGGCGCCCTACAACCACTTCGAGCTGGGCCAGCCGCTTCTCACCGAGTACGTGTGGGGACGTCAGGTCGGCGAGAACACGATCAACCCCTGACGGTCAGTCCCCGGCCGGGATCCGCAGGGTGTCGCCGGTGAGCATCGCGATCGAACTGCGCAGCTCCTCCGGCGGCGTGGGCGGCGGCAGCGGCTCGTGCGGGCCGGCGCGCAGCGCGTCGACCATCAGCGCGGCGAAGCGGCGCCAGGCCTTCGGCGCATGCTCGCGGGTAGCCTCCAGCACCCCGGCATTGGCCAGCAGCATCACCACCACGTCACCGACGCCGATGTCCGGTCGCAGCGAGCCGTTCTGCTGGGCCCGGGTCATCACCTCGCCGACTTTCTCGACGGTCTCGGCGGCCTGGCGCTCGATGACCGAGCTGGCCGGAAACGCGGTGGTGAGCAGCGCCCGCAGTCCCGGGTCGGAGGCCTGCAACGCGCATAGGTCGAACACCAGCTCACGGAAGCCGGCCCACGGCTGCGGGTTGGCCAGTGCCTTGTCGACCACGTCGATATAGGACGACATGTTGGCCTCGAACGCGGCGATCGCCAGGTCGGTACGGGTGGGAAAGCGCCGGTAGAGCGTGGCGACGCCGACGCCGGCGCTGCGGGCGACATCCTCGAGGGGCACCGACAGCCCCTGCTCAGCAAACAAGCGGCTGGCGGCGGTGACGATGCGTTCCCGGTTGCGTTCGGCGTCGGCCCGGAGTGGCCTGGATCGCTCTGCACCCCGTTGTGCGTGCGGAATCACCGCCCCAGACTACCGCAGAAGTGGAGGAAGGCCACCGTTTGTGGGTACCGTTCAAGCAGAAGTGGTGGATCGTCTCCACTTATGTGAAAGGAGCCACACCGTGGCAATCACCACAGTTCAGAGACCCGGGCATGCGCGGCACGCGCAGCCCAGGGCTGGCCTGCGCGGCAATCCGTGGTGGATCCTGGCAGCGGTCTCGGTCGGCGTAATCATGGTCGGCCTGGACGCGTCGGTGGTCGCGATCGCCAACCCGCGCATCGCCACGGACCTCAACGCCTCGCTGTCGGACCTGCAGTGGATCACCGACGCCTATCTACTCGCGCTGGCCTCGTTGCTGATCTTCGGCGGCAAACTCGGCGACATGTTCGGTCGCAAGCGTGTGTTCCTCATCGGCGTGGTGGGCTTCGCCGTCACCTCGGTGGGGATCGGGCTGATCGGCACGGTCAGCGGCGTCATCGCGATGCGCGCCCTGCAGGGCGTCTTCGGTGCGCTGCTGATGCCGAGCACGCTGGCGATCATCCGCAGCGTGTTCCCGATGCACAAACTCAATACCGCGATCGGCATCTGGGGCGCGGCCACCGGTGTGTCCGTGGCGGCGGGCCCCATTTTGGGCGGGGTCCTCGTCGAGCACCTCAACTGGGAGTCGGTGTTCTACATCAACGTGCCGATCGCCGTGATCGCCCTGGCCATCGGTGTGGTCGCGATCAACGAGAGCCGCAGCGACGGTGAACACCGCCTCGACGTGGCCGGCATCCTGACCTTGTCTGGCAGCCTGTTCCTGTTGGTCTACGGCCTGATCAAGGCACCCGAATGGGGCTGGTTCGATCCGCAGACGGTGGCCTTCCTTATGGGCGGCGCGCTGCTGATGGGCGGCTTCATCCTCGTCGAGCGCACCACCGCCGACCCGCTGCTGCCGTTGCGGCTCTTCGCCAACCGGTCGCTGTCGATCGGCACCGCGGTGGTCACCATCAACTTCTTCGCCCTCTTCGGCGCGCTGTTCTTCATGACGCTGTTCCTGCAGAACCTGCAGGGCTGGAGTCCGGTCGAGACCGGCGTGCGCACGCTGCCCATGAGCCTGGCGATGATGGTGATGGCCCCGCTGTCGGGCGTGATCACCGAACGGTTCGGTCCGCGCCCGGCGATGGTGGCGGGACTGCTCGGGGTGGCCTGCGGGCTCGCCTTGTTCAGCCTGCTGCAGGCCGACTCCGGCTACGGCGCGATCTGGCCGGGGTTCACCTTGCTTGGCGCGGGCATCGGGCTGGTGCTGACCGCCAGCTCGGATGCGATCGTGGGCAACGCCCCGGTCGACGACGCCGGGGTGGCCGGCGGACTGCAGAGCACCTCGGTGCAGCTCGGTGCGGTGCTGGGCACCACCATCCTGGGCTCGGTGCTGTCCAGCAAGGTCGGTTCGACGCTGGTCGACAAGCTGACCGCCGCGGGCACACCGATGCCGATCGCCGAGAAGCTCTCTCCGGCAAAGGAACTGGTCGCCAAGGGTATGGCCCCGTCGGTGCCGGGCGCGCCGCCGCAGCTGAACGCGATGATCACCAGCGGCAGCCACGAGGCCTTCATGGCCGGGCTGCAGACCTCGATGGTCGTCGGTGCCGCCGCAGCGGCCGTGGGTGCGGTGCTGGCCCTGTTCGTCCGTCGAGGCGAGAACTCCCTGGCTGCCTGACGACCGACGCCGACCGGCCCGCCACCGTTTATGGGTGTCGGGCCGGTTGGTGTTCGGCGTTAAGCGCCTGGGTAGCAGCGGTAGTCGCCCAGGTTGTTGTACCAGCAGCCCGGGCCTGCCGGTCGGGCACCGGGGCCGGGTGCGTTCACCACGCAGGTGGCGCCGTCCAGGTGGTAGCCCTGGCCGCAGTCCTGGGCGGCGTTTGCCGTGGGCGAGAACCCGATGCCGAGCGCCAACCCCAAGGCCGCGACGCCGGTGGTCAGCAGCCCTGCAGTGCGCTTGGTGAGTTGTGTATTCATCGCAGCTCCTCCGATCTTCTCGTGATCCGCTCCGGATGAGTGAACCTCCGATATCAGGAATGCTGCGCCGGGTCGACGGTGCCCGCTGTCCGCTAACCGGCCCCTGGGCGGATGAATCGCACTTCCCCCGAACGGTGGACAGCTCGGCCCGCGATCTCAGAGCTCGATCGGCACATGCTTCTCCGCGCACGCGTCGACCACCGCGGCGACGACGTCCTGGGTGCGCAGCGTCTCGAGGTCTTCGACAGTCACGGATCCTCGGCTGGTGCGGTTCTGCGCTGCGACGCGGGAATCACGTAGCCGTTCAGCGCGTTCGATGACATTGCGGGCGAACCGACCGTTCTGCATCATGTCGATGCCATGCGTGCCGTCGGGCGCCAGGTATGACCGCAACGTGCGGCAGACGGCGCTGAGCGCCTCGCGTGCCGCCGGCTCGATCACCGTCGCGCGGGGCGCCCCGTACCGCACGGCGATCTCGACCAGTTCGTCTGGGCTGTACGACTCGAATCGGAGCTTGCGGTTGAACCGGCCCGCCAAACCCGGGTTCACCGTGAGGAATTCGTCGACCTCCTTCTCGTAGCCGGCCCCGATGAAGCAGAAGTCGAACCGGTGCACCTCCAGAGCCACCAAGAGCTGATTCACTGCCTCCATCCCGATCATGTCGGGGCGGCCGTCGTGATGGCGCTCGACGAGCGAGTAGAACTCATTGTCCGACATGTCAGAGTCCTTCCGTAGTGGGTATGAGGATCAGGCGTTCGCGGCGAAACTGGTCAGACTGTGTGCGGCGTCGGCCTCGTGCTGCTCCATCATCGAAGCCGCCTGGCTGAGGCCGTGTGCCAGCCGAGTTCCGCCCGTGATCGTCTGCTGCAGGTCGTGGTTGATCTGTGCCGCGGTGTTCACCGACGCCAACTGAGCCTGGCCGCCCCAGACAGCCGAACCAAGCCCCTCGTGGCTACTCAGATAGCCGTTGGCGATGGCGGTGGCGTGCTCCAGCGCCGACTCGATAGCTTGCTGGGTGCTGCGCAGCACCTCTGGCGTCACGACGAGCGTCATGTGCTTCTCCCTTTTTGCTGTATTGATCCCCGGCGCGGGGATGTCCGAACGAGTATCGAATGCTGCCGAGCAGCTGTCACTTCACCCACCGGCAAACCTGGCCGGGTCCACCCCCTCGATGTCGGCGCATTAGCTGGTTCGCCGATCAGGTTGGAGGTCGTGAGTCAGCGCGATGCGGGCATGGACCACATCGTCTTTGCTGTTCTCATTTCTTCCGTGGCCGAGCATCCCGGCATGCGCAGGCGACATCGGCATGGGAGCACCACCGGTTCCCACCGTTGTCGGACCCCGCAGATCGCCGGCGCTGAGTAAGCCCGCTTTCAGCCCGGTCGGTCTGCCAGCGGTCTCGGGCGCGAAGCTGGACGTGGGGCGCGTATAGCTCGTGAGACCGGCCCCGGGGAAGCCACCGCCGGCGCCACCGCCACCACCCGCGCCACCTCCGAAGCCGCCGGCGCCCGGTGCGCCCGCCTTGACCAGGTCGGCTGCGGGAACGGCGACGTCACCGGGCTTCATTCCGCCGAACATTCCACCCAGCGAGCCCATCATCGACTGCGGCAGGCTGGACAAGCCCTGGAACGCCTGCATCGGAGCCTGGAACATGCCCATCATCGGCTGCATCGCGCCCATGGCGGCCTGCATGGGTTGCACCATCATCGAACTCATCTGACCCGCCCCGCCGGCGGCCTGTGCCGGGGCAGCCGCACCCTGACCAGCCATCTGCGTGACCTGCCCGGACTCCTTCATCACCTCCCCGGCCGCCGTCACGCCGGCGGTCTGCGCGACGGCTGCGGCAGCGGTGGCCGGGGCGGCCGGTGATGCGCCCAGCGGCGAGAGCGGAGGGGGAATCGCGAGGGCCGCGACCAGCGCGGCGAGGGCGGCACCGTAGGAGGCTCCGGCACCGGCATTGTGTGGCCAGTGTTCGCCGAAATACTCGGTGTCCAGGGCGACGATCGCCGGTGTCAGCGCACCCAGAACGGCTGGGTTGATCGCGACGTCGGCGGCCTGTTCGGTGCGGTTCGCGATCGAGACCTCCGCCGGGATCATCGACGACACCGCGGTCTCGTAGGCGGAGACGGCGCTGGCGGCGATGGGTGGCTTCTCCTGAACCCAGCCCGCGAGCAGTTGAAGAGCGGTGTTCAGGCCGGTAACGGCGGTCGTCGAGCTCAGCCCGCCGACACCCTCGAAGTTCAGGGTGGTGACGGTGGTGTTCAGCGTCGAGAGCGAGAACGCGAGCTCATGGCTACCCATCAGGGCCTGCCAGGCGGCGCCGTTGGCCATGGTCGTCGCCGTCCCGGCCGCACCCGGCCCGACCAGACGCAGGTAGTTGGTTTCAGGCGTGCACGACGGCCACGCGGGATCCGGCATAGCGGCGCGCCAACTTAGAGGCCGAGGGCCGTGTTGCTGATGACGTCGGTCGCGGTGTAGGTCACCGCCGCCAGGTTCTGGGCACCGGCGAACGCGCTCCGGTTCGCGAGGTGTTCCGAAGCGGTACCGATGTAGGCCGCACCTGCTGCGTTCAGCGCCGCGGCGAATTCGACCGAATCGAGATCCGCACCCATCGGCATGACGCCGACCAGCGCCTCGGAGGCTGCGGCCGTAGCCGCACCCATCTCCGCGCTGATTCCGTTCTCGGTCGCCGCCGAGGTACCCACCGCGGCCGCACTGACATTCAGAACCATGTTGCTCTCCCCTTGGACGTCCGCAGCCCCGTCTGCGTTATCGAATGATCGTAAGGTGTGCTGGAGTCATCTGTCGACTCAGTCTGTTGGCCTCCCCAGCAAACGCATCTCGCAGGCCCGCAGCCACACCGACGACCTGCCATCACCATGCACGGCCGGTGAACATCCGGCGACGCGATCGTGTTGACCGAGCCGCCGCGGATTCCCCGCCGATACGGTGGGCGTCGTTCCCTGCTCGGTCGAGATGAGGCGGTCATGATCCTGACGAAGGTGACGTTGGCGGCACTGGCGCCGATGGCCGTGGCGGCCATCTCCCTCACAGTCGCGCCGCACGCCTCCGCCGACTCCGGCGGCCTGCTGTGGCCCGACCCGACCGAGCCGTACTACTGGGATGCCAACGAGAACGCCGGCAGCACCGGCCCTGCGCCTCTGCCGACGGACGACCTGTACTGGAAGGACGGGCAGGACGCCGGGAGCACGGGCAACGCGCCGCAGCCCGACGTTCCCGAGTACACGAACCAAGGCGAAGACGCCGGGGCGGTGTAGTCCGCTTTCCGGGCTAGAGCTGCCAGTCGTTGGAGCCGTCGTGCCTGGTGTAGGTGCCGGTGGAGTTCTTCACGATGATGGGATCACCGGCACCGAAGTTGTCGAAGAACCACTTGGCGTTCGTGGGGTTGATGTTGATGCAGCCGTGACTGACATCGCGCTTGCCCTGGTCGTCGACGGACCACGGGGCGCTGTGGACGAAGTCGCCGCTGTCGTCGAACCGGACGGCCAGCTCGACGGTCGTCTTGTATCCGTAGGTGGAGTTCACCGGGACCCCGTAGGTCGACGAGTCCATCACCACCGAGGGCATCTTCTCTTGGACGTAGTAGGTGCCGTTCGGGGTCTGGTGGCCACCCGCCGCCATACCCATTGACATCGGCATGGTCTTCTCCACCACCCCGTTGCGGGTGATGGTCAGTTGGTGGGTGGCGTCGTCGGCGGTGGCCACCAGCGCGTCGCCGGTGCGGAAGCTGGACACCGCGCCCCCCGCATCCACGGTCACGTCGGTATGGGCGGGCCAGAAGTTCAGCGGACGCCAGCGCAACTGCGTGGGAGTCATCCAGTAGAACTTGCCCGGAACCGGCGGGACCGATGAGACGTGGATGGCGCCTTCGGTTGCGAAGGCGTCATCGACCGGGCCCGGGAAGTTGATGATGATCGGCTGGGCCACACCCACCGTGGAGCCGTTGACCGGGACAACTCTCGGCGGGGCGAATGGCGCCGCGCCGGTGAACGGCGTCGGGTCCTGGGCCGCTGCGGGTCCGGCGGGGGCTCCCGGATCACCCGGATCAGGATCGGCCAGTGCGGAGCCGGCACCGAGCACGAGCACCAGGCCCGCCATCGACGCCACCCCGGCTGCTTTGAGAGCGGTGGAAAGGCTCTGCTTCGTCCAGTTCGACATGCGCATCCCCTCCGTCTGCTTGGTCGAATCAGTGTCGCACAATCCGACCCACGGCTATCCGTTCACGCTGAGTCTCAAAGGATTTTCGGCGGCGAAGCGCCAGGGAACTTGAGTGCGCCCGAAGGGATTCGAACCCCTAACCTTCTGATCCGTAGTCAGATGCTCTATCCGTTGAGCTACGGGCGCCTTCTTCAGTTGTTTCGTGGCTGACGGATCAGCCGCGGCGGAGGCGAGAGGATTTGAACCTCCGGTCCCCTTTAAGAGGGACAACTCATTAGCAGTGAGTCCCATTCGGCCGCTCTGGCACGCCTCCTGAACTACCTGAGCGTACCGGAGCCCTGGCGAGACCCCGGAGCCGCCGATCGATGAGAGTACACAGCGGCAACAACGGATGGCAAAGCCACTTCCGGGAACAGTCGCCAGCAACGAGTCGTACACTTTCTCGGATGACCGCACGCCTTCGGCCCGTAATGGCTGACATACCGGCGTTTACACCAGGCAAAACGGTGCCGGGCGCCATCAAGCTGGCCAGCAACGAGACCGTGCACGGCCCGCTGGAGAGCGTCCGCAAAGCCATCGCGGCCGCCGCTGAGACGATCAACCGCTACCCCGACAACGGCTACGTGGAACTCAAGGGGCACCTGGCCAAGCACGTCCAGTTCGCGCCCGAGCACATCGCCGTGGGCTGCGGTTCGGTTGCCCTGTGTCAGCAGCTCATCCAGATCACCTCGACGGTGGGCGACGAGGTGATCTTGCCGTGGCGCAGCTTCGAGGTGTACCCGCTGCAGATCCGGGTGGCCGGCGCCACCCCGGTGCAGGTGCCGCTGCGGGACTACGCCATGGACCTGGACGCCATGCTGGCCGCGATCACCGACCGCACCCGGTTGATCTTCGTGTGCAACCCCAACAACCCGACCGGGACGGTGGTCGATCCGGAGGCGTTGGCCCGCTTCGTCGAAGCGGTCCCGTCCGACATCCTGGTCTGCATCGACGAGGCCTACGTCGAATACATCCGCGACGGCCTCGTGCCCGACAGCCTCGGATTGGCCCGCGCTCACAGCAATGTCGTGGTGCTACGGACATTTTCGAAGGCATACGGACTGGCGGGCCTGCGTATCGGCTACGCGGTCGCCGACCCCGACATCGTCACCGCACTGGGCAAGGTCTACGTCCCGTTCAACGCGACGACCCTCTCCCAGGCCGCCGCGATCGCCTCCGTGCACGCCTCCGATGAGCTGATGGAACGCACCGACGCCGTGGTGGCCGAGCGCACCCGGGTCAGCGATGTCCTGCGCGCGATGGGCTACACCTGCCCGCCCTCGCAGGCCAACTTCATCTGGCTACCGCTGGGCGAGCGCACCCAGGAGTTCGCCGAGCACGCCGCCGACGCGCGACTGCTGGTGCGCCCCTTGGGCGCCGACGGGATCCGGGTGACCATCGGAGCCCCCGACGAGAACGACGCCTTCCTGGCCTTCGCCCGGGAGTGGATCAACCGCTAGCGGTGCCGGGCACCCGGCCGGTCAGGGCGACCAGCCGGTCCAGTGGGTCGGCGTCCTGCGGCACGTCGACCGGATCGTCGAAGCCGGCGCCACCCCGCGAGGCGGGCGTGATGACACGGTCGGCAAGCCCGATCACATACTCCGACAGTGAATCCGGCGCGCTGAGGGGACGGCCGATCGCGGCGGCGTAATCCCAGCCATGGACCAGGAATTCGAGAGACAGGATGCCGGCCATGAACGCCGCCGGCGCCTCACCGGACCCGAACGGGACGGTGCCGTCCAGCCCGCGGCGATGCCAGGCGTCCAGTGCCGGACGGGCCGCGGCGATGATCTGGCGCTCGACGGAGTCCTCCGCGTTGCGCTCAGGAATCTCCGCTCCGGCAGCCTTGCCGATCAACGTGATCGAGCTGAGCAGGTGGTCGGTGAGCCCGGCGACGTCGAACTCCCGGCAGGGCGTCTGCGTCGTCAGGTCGTCCGTCGCGATGCCGTGCACCACCTGCTGAAGGACGCTCAGCGTCGCTTCGGCGCTGGCCAACTCGTCGACGGGCGGGGCTTCGGGTCCGGAGGTGAGATCGGCGGGCATACCCGCCACGTTAGAGGGCGACGGCGAGCGCGTCGGCCCATTCGAGGCCAATCGTGGTGACCGGGTATGAGGACGGGACCAGCACCGGTTGGCATCGAGAAGAAGCGGTCACGCACAATCTGTGGAGCAGCGTGATCGTCATCCCGTGCACGAGGAAGGATCAGCCATGGGCCGGATCTACAACAACGTCAGCGAGTTGATCGGGCGGACCCCGCTCGTTCGGCTAAACCGGTTGACCGAGGGACTCGATGCTCAGGTCGTGGCGAAGCTGGAGTTCTACAACCCGGCCAACAGCGTCAAGGACCGCATCGGTGCCGCGATCATCGACGCCGCCGAGGCATCCGGGGAGCTGAAGCCCGGCGGCACCATCGTGGAGGCCACCAGCGGCAACACTGGTATCGCGCTGGCGATGATCGGCGCCGCCCGTGGCTACAAGGTGATCCTCACGATGCCGGAGACGATGTCCAGCGAGCGGCGGGTGATGCTGCGCGCCTACGGCGCGGAGATCGTCCTCACCCCCGGCTCGGAGGGTATGGCCGGAGCGGTCGCCAAGGCCAAGCAGATCATTACCGAGACCGACAACGCGGTCTCGGCCAACCAGTTCGGCAACCCCGCCAACCCGGCCATCCATGAGGAGACCACCGCCGAGGAGATCTGGGCTGACACCGACGGCCAGGTCGACATCTTCGTGGCCGGCATCGGCACCGGCGGCACGATCACCGGAGTCGGCCACGTCCTCAAGGCCCGCAAGCCGGGCGTCCAGATCGTCGGCGTCGAGCCGGTCGACTCGCCCCTGCTGACGGAGGGCACGGCCGGCCCCCACAAGATCCAGGGCATCGGCGCCAACTTCGTCCCCGAGGTGCTCGACCGCGATGCCTACGACGAGATCATCGACGTCAGTATCGGCGACTCGGTCAGGGTCGCGCGGGATCTCGGAACACAGGAGGGCATCCTCGGCGGCATCTCCTCCGGCGCCATCGTCTGGGCCGCGCTCGAACTGGCCAAACGGCCGGAGAACAAGGGCAAACTCATCGTCGCGATCGTCTGCGACTACGGCGAGCGGTACATCTCGACCGTGCTCTTCGACGACATCAGGGAATAAGAGCGTCGTGACACTGCTGTCGACACTGCGCGAGGACCTCCAGAACGCGCGCACGCATGACCCGGCCGCCCGAGGTGACCTCGAGAACGCCCTCGTCTACTCCGGACTGCATGCGATCTGGTCGTATCGGCTCGCCCACCGTCTGTGGTCGAAGCCGGCATTGCGCGGCGCGGCGCGAGTCCTGAGCCAGGCAACCCGGTTCCTCACTGGTATCGAGATCCATCCCGGAGCGACCATCGGGCGCCGATTCTTCATCGACCACGGTATGGGCGTCGTCATCGGCGAGACCACCGAGATCGGCGACGATGTCATGGTCTACCACGGCGTGACACTCGGCGGACGCACCATGCAACGGGTGAAGCGGCATCCCACCATCGGCGACCGGGTCACCATCGGTGCCGGGGCCAAGGTTCTCGGTCCCGTTTGCATCGGCGACGACAGCGCGATCGGAGCCAATGCCGTCGTCACTCACGATGTTCCGGCCGAGTCGATCGCTACCGGCATCCCTGCGGTCGTGCGACTTCGTTCCGAGAGCCAGCGTGAATCAGGAGTGGACCCGACCACCTACATCGATCCGGCGATGTACATCTGAGAGACGCCATACGCATTGCGAGCCGCAGCCCGCCCAGGTGGTCTTTCCGCAGACTCGACACTTGACGGCGCGACACATTGCGGTCCCTCGTTCCTCTCGTTCCGGGTCGGGTCTCAGGCCAGGCTCAAGAAGAGCTTTTCCAGTTCTGCGATGGTCAGCCCGTCGGCGTAGCCGCTCTTGTGGCCGGACGGGTCGATGCAGTCGCGCACACCGGTGGCGATGATGGTGAAGCCGGCCCGGTGTAATGCCTTTGACGCAGCGGCGAGTTGGGTTACGACCTCCTTGCAGCTGCGGCCCTGCTCGATCATCGCGATCACTCCGCCGAGTTGTCCCTGCACTCGCCGTAGGCGATTCAGGACGGCAGCCAGATCTGCATCGCATTGTGTTGATTGGTCGTTGCTGATTGTCATGTCCTCACCCGAGTAAGCGCTAATACCTGGTATATACCATACCCCCTATGGTATCTATGTCAGGTGACGAGACGATCTCAGCGCCGCCCCGGCGATGTCGTGGTGATACCCCATGGGGTATATTTGGAACTCGCGTGGGTTCCGCCCTCGCGAGTGGGATGTGTCAGCACACAACTGAGATTGGGCACTGAGTGATGTTTGGATCCTTGAAACGCCTCTGGGTGGTGCTGGTCGTCGTGGTGGCCCTAGCCGTAGCCATAGCCGTGGTAGGCCGCTTGCGTACTTTCTTCGACTCCGACAAGCCCTACATCGGGGGAACCATGCAGGCAGACGCCATCGTCCCGATCAACACCAAGCGGGTCACCTATGAGATCGTCGGCCCGCCAGGCGCCTCCGGCCGAGTGAGCTACCTCGACGTCAACGGCAAGACGATAGAGGCGGGGTTCACCGGGTTGCCCTGGTCGGTGACCGTGAGTACCACCGATCCGGGGGTGCTGGCCAACGTGGTCGCCCAGGGTGACACGGACGCATTGGGCTGCCGCATCCTGGTCGACGACAAGCTCGTCGCCGAAGACTTCGCCGAGGGCCGCGACGCCCAGGCCTTCTGCTTGGACAAAGCGGCATGAGCAACCCAGGCAAGGACACCCGCACGCGCATCCCCCGCACCATCCGGGCACTCGCGGTCCCGATCATCCTCGTCTGGGTGGCCTTCACCGCGGCGGTGAATCTGCTTGTCCCCCAGGTCGAGAAGGTCGGCATGGCCAATGCCGTGTCGATGTCGCCCCAGGACGCGCCTGCGGTGATCGCCGCCAAGCGGATGGGACAGAAGTTCCAAGAGTCCACCTCCGACAGCATCGCCATGGTCGTGCTCGTCGGCGATCAGCCCTTGGGCGAAGCGGCGCACCGCTACTACGCCACCCTGGTGGACAAGTTCAAAGCCGACAAGAAGCACGTGGAGCATGTCCACGACTTCTGGGGCGACATGATCACCGCTGCCGGCGTGCAGAGCAGTGACGGTAAGGCCGCCTACGTCCAGCTCAACCTCGCCGGCGACCAGGGCAGCACCGAGGGTAATCACTCAGTGGACGCCGTCCGCGAGATCATCCACGAGACTCCGCCGCCGGCGGGTCTGCAGGCCTATGTCACCGGACCGGCGCCACTAACCACAGATTCACTCGAGGCCAGCGACCGCGGCATGATCAAGATGACCGTGGTCACGATGATCGTCATCACCATCATGCTGGCCCTGGTCTACCGATCGGTCAGCACCGTGCTGCTCATCCTCGCGATCGTGGGCATCGAGATGGGCGCTGCCCGCGGGGCGGTGGCTTTGGTCGGCCACCTCGGACTGATGGACTTCTCAACCTTCTCGGTCCCGCTCATGACGGCCTTGTCGATCGCCGCGGGCACCGACTACGCGATCTTCCTGATCGGCCGCTATCACGAAGCCCGCCAGAACGGCGAGGATCCGGAATCCGCTTACTACACCGCATTCCACGGGGTCGGCCACGTCATCCTCGGCTCGGGCCTGACCATCGCGGGCGCCATGCTGACCCTGCGGTTGACCCGGCTGTCCTACTTCAACTCGCTGGCTTTCCCGTCGTCGATGGCTCTTATCCTCGTCGTCGCCGCCGCCCTGACCGTCGCCCCGGCAATCCTGGTCGTGGGCAGCCGCTTCGGGCTATTGGATCCCAAGCGCATGATGAAGACCAGGGGCTGGCGCAAGGTCGGCACAGCGACGGTCCGTTGGCCCAAGCCCATTCTCGCCGCGGCGACAAGCGTCGTGCTGCTGGGCCTCCTAGCCATGATCGGCTACAAGACCAGCTACGACGACCGGCGCTACATTCCCGCAGACGTCCCGGCCAACGTGGGGTACACCGCGGCCGAAAAACACTTCAGCACAGCCCGGCTCAACCCGGACATCATGACCATCGAGTCAGACCATGACATGCGTAACCCCACCGACATGATCGTGCTGGACAGGATCGCCAAGGCGCTGTTCCGGATCGAGGGCATTGGAATGGTGCAGAGCATCACCCGCCCACTGGGCTCACCGATCGCGCACAGTTCGATTCCCTACCAGGTCAGTATGTCGTCGGTGCCGATCACCCAGAACCTACAGTTCCTCAAGGAGCGGGTCGGTGACATCAGCAAGATGTCCGACGACATGGGCGGCATGATCGCGTCGATGACGCAGATGCAGGCGCTCATGGTCAAGTTCTCCGACGCCATGCACACCACGGTCGGTTCGGCCAACGGAATGGTGGACTCCGCTCACCGCAGCGTCGCGGACATGAACACCATGAAGACCACGCTCGACGAGATGCGTGACCACATCGCCGACTTCGACGACGAGGTGCGCCCGCTGCGCAACTACTTCTACTGGGACCCAAACTGTTTCAACATCCCGGCGTGCTGGGGCGTGCGGTCGGCGTTCGACGCCCTGGATGGCGTGAACACGTTCAGCGACAACATGGGCTCCCTGCAGACCGATATGACCGCGATGGTCGACGGCATGGACAAGATGGTCAAGGGCATGGGCAATATCGACGCGTTGGCCCCCCAGATGGTCGAGCAGTTCCCGCCGATCATCGCGACGGCCACCGCGATGCAGAGCACGCTGCAGACCATTCACAGCAGCTTCGACGGGCTCATCGAGCAGATGCAGCAGATGACCGACACCGCCACCGCGATGGGCGAGGCCTTCGACGCGTCCAAGAGTGACGACTACTTCTACCTTCCGCCGGAAGTGTTCTCCAACCCGGACTTCCAGAAGGGTCTCAAGCTGTTCCTCTCGCCGGATGGCAAGGCGGCCCGGCTGATCATCACTCACGATGTGAATCCCTCCTCCGAGGAGGGCATCTCTGTCGTCGACGATCAACTGACGGCCGCGCACGAGGCCGTCAAAGGCACCGCACTGGCCGGGGCGGACATCTACCTGGCCGGCACTGCGGCCACCTACCGCGACATCCAGTCGGGCGCCAAGTACGACACCATGATCGCCGCCTTCGCCGCGCTGACGCTGATCTTCATCGTGATGCTGATCATCACCCGCGCACTGGTGGCATCGATGGTGATCGTGGGGACGGTCGTGATCTCACTGGGCGCCGCGTTCGGCCTCTCGGTGTTCATCTTCGAACGAGTCATCGGAATCGAACTCAACTGGATCGTGCTTGCGTTCGCGGTGATCATCCTGATGGCAGTCGGCAGTGACTACAACCTGCTGCTGGTTTCGCGATTCAAGGAGGAGATCGGCGCGGGCATCAACACCGGCATCATCCGGTCGATGGGCAGCACCGGCACCGTGGTGACCGCCGCCGGCCTGGTCTTCGCCTTCACGATGGGTTCGATGATCTCCGGTGATCTGCTCAACGTCGGCCAGGGCGGCATGACCATCGGCATCGGGTTGCTGTTGGACACGCTGATCGTGCGCTCGCTCATGACACCGTCGATAGCCGCCATCCTCGGTCCGTGGTTCTGGTGGCCTTTGAAGGTCCGCCAGCGCCCGGCCTACAGCGAACGCATGCGCTCGGTGCCCCCACCGCCTGAGCCGGAACCCGACGCCAGTGCCGAGGCCGTTTCTTCCGGCGCCAGCTGACAAGGTACGGCCGAACAGTGGCCGGTGCGCTCATCCGGACTTCGGTCTGCTGCATCGTGGGCCGCCCTGACGACGCCTGTGATGCATCAGATATGCCGCGCACCAAAACGACCTCGCGAATATACCCCTGGGGGTATATCCTGAGGAGGCCCAATAAATTCAGGAGGTCACAATGACCACATCAGAGGCACCCGTCGGGGTCGCCAACATGCCGCGCATCGGTGAGCAGGCTCCGGCGTTCACCGCCGTCACGACCCAGGGGCCGATCAACTTCCCCGCCGACTATGCGGGAAAGTGGGTCATCTTCTTCTCGCATCCCGCGGATTTCACCCCGGTCTGCACCAGCGAGTTCATCACGTTCGCGTCAATGCGGGACCAGTTCGCGGCCTACAACACCGAACTGGTCGGACTGTCAGTCGACGGCTTGTACAGCCACATCGCCTGGCTGCGCACTATCAAGGAGAAGATTTCGTTCCGCGACATGCACGATGTCGACGTCACCTTCCCGCTCATCGAGGACGTTTCGATGAAGATCGCCGAGAAGTACGGAATGATCATGCCCGGCGAGGACTCCACCAAAGCGGTGCGCGCGGTCTTCGTCGTCGACCCCCAGGGCAAGATCCGGGCGATCATCTACTACCCGCTGAGCCTGGGCCGCAACTTCGACGAATTATTGCGCGTCATCAAGGCACTGCAGACCGCCGACTACTTCTCGGTCGCTACACCGGCTGACTGGCGCCCGGGCGATCCCGTCATCGTTCCCACCGCAGGCTCCTGCGGCACCGCCAAGGAGCGCATGGAGGGCCACGAAGAGGGCGTCAAGTGCGAAGACTGGTTCTTCTGCACCAAGGAGATCCCCGCCGACGACATCGAATCGGCGATTCGCGTGAAAGGTAAATGCTGATGCATGTGCTGGAAGTCGATCCGATCGGAGCGATGCGCCTCGTCAACGAGTCCGGCGCCATCCTGCTCGACGTTCGCGAGGACAACGAATGGGCGGCCGGGCATGCTCCCGGTGCGGTCCATGTTCGCCTCGGCGTCCTCGACCCGCACACCTACGACACGACCGTGCCGGTTGTTGCGGTGTGCCGGTCGGGCAACAGATCCGGTTCCGCGGCAAGTAAACTCGCGGCGGCCGGGGTTACCGTCTACAACCTGGCCGGCGGCATGAAGGCCTGGCGGGAAACAGGGCAACCAGTGATTCGCGACGACGCTACAGTCGGCACCGTCATCTGATCGACAGGCATCTCGGCGCCGAACGCGGGGAATGACTCGGGTGTCGCTGCCGGCTCACTTCGGTTCTCTTGCGGGCTCCCGCGACTCGGGCTCACAGGAGACCGCAAGGTTTCGATGTCCACGATGGATATGTGGCATATCCAACGACGCGGGTTACCGCTTCGCCCTGGGCGGATGAGGCGCAGTCGTTGCGCCACTACATCTCTAATCTGTCCCTGATCAATGGCTGGCTACCGATCGCGGCAGAGGTGATCGCCGCGGTGGCGGTGCTTGGCGCGGTCGGCTGGCGATCGCGTCGCCGGGACACACGCCGGCTACCCTGGCAAGTCGCGATCGGTGTGGTGGGGGCCTGGGCGGCGCATTGGTACATCGGGTCGATCGGTGTAGCCGGTGACCCGGCGCCTTGGCGGCTGTGGTTATGGATCGGACTGGCCGGACTGGCCGCCAGCGTGCTGGTGGCGGGCTGGCTGGGCGAGCGCTGGTGGCGCCGCGGTGTTTCGGTGCTGGCTGTGCCGCAATGCCTGCTGTGCGCGGCGCTCGCCCTCAACGCCTGGGTCGGCTACTTCCCGACCGTCCATGTGGCCTGGAGCCAGCTGACCAGGGGTCCCGTGCCCAACCAGACCGCCCGGGTCACCGTCACCGCCATGCAGGTAGCCGGCGACCGGCCCGCCAGAGGCGTCGTCGTACCGGTGGCCATCCCCGCCGACGCGTCGAAGTTCAGGCACCGCGGCGAGCTGGTGTACCTGCCGCCGGCCTGGTTCGCCACTAATCCGCCGCCGCGGCTGCCAGTGGTGATGATGATTGGCGCAGCTCTGAACACCCCCGCTGACTGGCTACGTGCCGGCAACGCGATCACCACCATCGACGACTTCGCCGCCACGCATAGCGGCAATGCGCCGGTGCTGGTCTTCGTCGACCCCAGCGGCGCGTTCAACAACGACACCGAATGCGTCAACGGCAGCCGCGGCAACGCCGCCGACCACCTGACCAAAGACGTCGTGCCATTCATGATCAGCGACTTCGGCGTCAGCGCCGATCGCACCAACTGGGGCATCGTCGGCTGGTCGATGGGTGGCACCTGCGCCGTCGACCTGACCGTCATGCACCCCGAACTGTTCAGCGCATTCGTCGACATCGCCGGTGATCTTGGTCCGAACACGGGCAACAAGGCGCAGACCATCTCCCGGCTGTTCGGTGGCAACGCCGACGCCTGGGCCGCGTTCGATCCGACGACGGTAATCGTCCGGCACGGGCCTTACACCGGGGTGTCGGCGTTGTTCGAGGTTGCCCGCAACCCACACACCGACTACCACCGTGACCCTGCCGGCAATCCCGAGGGCCAGAACGTCGCAATGGAAACGCTATCGGCCCTGGCCTGCACGCATGGCATCCGTTGCGGGGTGTTGGCGCAGCCGGGCAAACACGACTGGCCGTTCGCGGCCCAGGCGTTCGCGGCGGCACTGCCGTGGCTAGCGGGGCAACTCGCCACCCCGGGAGCGCCCGAGGTCCCGATGGAGCAACCAGCGCCGTCCGCGCAGGGCGGCCTCGCACCGGCGACCACGAATGTCGCTGGAACCTAGTAGAGGTTCATCGCCCCCGCCGGCTCAGAAGACTGTGGAGTCGCTGAGCGGCCATCCGACCTGCTGGTCTTCTACCGGCGCGACTGGGCGCGCATCGTCAGCGCGCTTTTGACCTCGCTGCGCGACCGACGAGTGGAGACCTCAGCACAGCGCCTCGCCTGGCTCCTCATCGTCGCGACGATCCCGGTCGGGACGATAGGGCTCGTCCTCGAACATCCGTTGCGGACGTTGTTCGCCAAGCCGCTCGCGGCGGCGGCCTTCCTCGTGGTCAACGGGCTGATCCTGGCCCTCGGCGAGGTGTTGCGCCGACGACAAATCGCCGTCCCAGCCGATCCCCGCACGATCGACCAACTCAGCTGCATCGAAGCCGGCGGCATCGGGTTCGCGCAGAGCCTGGCTCTGCTGGCCGGTATCAGCCGCTCCGGGGTGACAATGGTCGGCGGATTGCTACGCGGTCTCGACCATGAAGACGCCGCGAAGTTCGCGTTCCTGCTTGCTACGCCAGTCATCATGGCGGCCGGCCTCCTCAAACTGCCGACGCTCTTCGGGCCGCACGGGCACGACATTCTTGGCCAGGCGCTCCTCGGCGCGGTCACGGCCGCAGTGGCGGCTTACGCGGCCGTACGGTTCCTCACCCGCTACTTCGAGACGCGAACGCTACTGCCGTTCGCTGTCTACTGCCTTGTGGCCGGGGCGATCTCGTTCATACACTTCGCTTGAAAGAGTGAACAGGCGATGTGAGAGCTCAATCGCCGCCAAAGAGGCCTTCGACGAACGCGTTGGTGCCCTGTTTCCAGGCGACGACAAAGTTGCCGACGTCGTCGCGACTGATGGCGAGGCTGGGGCAGAACCAACTCCCGCCGTCGACGGTGAAGAAGTGCGGGGAGCCGACCACGCCCCGGGAACGACCCTCGTCCCAGTCTGCGCGAACCGCCGCGGACGTGGCCTCGGCGTCAAGAGGTTCGATTCCGAAGCGGGCCGCGATCTGCCCGACGACCTCGGGCCGACCGACGTCGAGACCCTCCTCGAACACCGCGTCGCGCAGTGCGATGCCGACCTCCTCGATCAGGACGGGATCGCCGGTGCGGTCCGCCGCGGCGGTCAGAGTGAACGCGGCCATCGAGGTGTCAGGGAAGGAATCCACGGTGAAGCCCGCGAACAGGTCGGGGCGCACCGACGCGCGCAGGGCCGCGATCTCCGCGCCGATGTGGTGCGGATCGAGCGGCTTGCCATTGACAACCTCGAGCGGCCAGGCTCGGATCCGCAGGCGCGGTTCGGTGAGCCCGCGCTCGCGGCGCCGGTCGATCAGCGTTCGCAGCCCGACGTGGGTGAACGGGCACAAGACATCGGCGAAGACCTCAACGGTGCTCACGGCGACGTCACCCCCGGCGCTACCGGCAAGCGGCATGCGGCTTCCCCTCCTTCACAAATAGCCAACACCGACGGTTACCCGCTGGTCCAAACCTGGATCGACCCGCTTGCAATCGACGCTACTCCGTCGCCGCCGCGGCTTTCTGGGCGGCGATCCTGGCCCGCACCTCGGCCATGTCGAGGCCTTGGACTCGGCCGATGAGATCCTCCAGCGCTGGTGCAGGCAGAGCGCCGGCCTGGCTGTGGACCAGCATGCCGTCGCGAAAGGCCATGATCGTCGGGATCGAACGGATCTGCAGCATCGCCGCGAGCTCCTGCTCGGTCTCGGTATTCACCTTCGCGTGCACGATGTCGGGATGCGCGGCGGCGGAGCGGTCGAAGACCGGCCCGAATGCCTGGCACGGCCCGCACCACGACGCCCAGAAGTCAACCAGCACAATGGGGTTATCGATGACTGTGGATTTGAAGTCGCTGAGCGTGAGGTTGGTCGTCACTACAATGTCCTTTCAGACGCGTTGTCTCAGGCAAGGCCTTTGAGCGTCAGGTTCCAATAGATGAACGGCAGCCGATCAGCACCTGGTGCTGGGTAATGGTGTTCACGAGTGTCGTTTCCTCGTTGTGGTTCAGGCGTTCTGGACGGCTTCGTCCCAGGCGCCGTAGCCGCCCAGCACATCACTGACATCGCAGAAGCCGCGCTGGCGCAGCAGACTCGCCGCGACCGACGACCGGTAGCCGCCTGCGCAGTACACGACGGTCGGCTTGCGGGGGTCGAGTTCGTTGATCCGATCCGGCAACTGGCCGACCGGGATGTTGACCGCGCCAGGGATCACGCCGGCCGCCACTTCGCCGGGGTTGCGCACGTCGACAACCTGGAGTTCGGGCACGTCCGCGATCCGTTCACCCATTGCTTTGGTGGTCAGCCGCGAGGCGACCTCGACGTCGTCACGGTTATTGAACATCACCTGGTAAGGCTCCTCGAGGTAGCCGACGACCCGGTCGAAACCGATTCGCGCCAAACGGTTCTTGCCCTCGAGCTCCAAGCCCGGCTCGGCCATCAGCACGATATCGACGTCGGGCTTGACCACCGATCCGGCGAACTCCGCATAGCGGCCCTCCAGACCGATGTTGACCGCCCCACGCAGGTGTCCCAGCGCGAAGTCCTCCGGGCTGCGCCCGTCGACCAGCATGGCTCCCGCCTCCATCGCCGTGCGCACGTCGGCGTAAGTCATCGCCTCCGGCATCTTCGTCTCGTCGAGCAGCTCGCGGCCCTTGCGGTTGAGGATCGCGTTGTAGACGAAGTAGCCCGGCGCCGGCGGCTGTCCCTCGGTGACGAGGTCCATGAACGTCTGCTTGTCGGGGGCACGCAGGGCGTAGTTGCTCGCCTTCTGGTCGCCCATCGTCGACCACAACTCAGTCGACAGGTTCTTGCCGCACGCCGAGCCCGCGCCGTGCGCGGGGAACACCCGTGTCGCATCGGGCAGCGTCATCAGCTTGTGGTGCAGCGAGTCATAGAGCATGTCGGCCAGCTCCTCACGGGTGAAGCCGATCGACGCCAGCAGGTCCGGGCGCCCCACGTCGCCGATGAACAACGTGTCGCCGGTCAGCACGCCGTAGGGCACGGTGTCGTCGGCGTGCTCGTAGATCACGATGCTCAATGACTCCGGGGTGTGCCCCGGGGTGTGGCGGAACTCCAACTGAACCTCGCCGAGCGAGTAACGCTCGCCGTCTTCCACCGGCATGTAGTCGAATTCAGGCTTGGCGATCGACGAGAAGACGATCTTCGCCCCGGTCGCCTCCGCCAGCTCCAGATGGCCCGACAGGAAGTCGGCATGGAAATGCGTCTCGATGATGAGCTCGATCGTCATGCCGAGATCTTTTGCCTCGGCGATGTATTCGGAGATATCGCGCTGAGGGTCAATCACGACGGCGCGGCCCGTGGTCTCGTCACCGATCAGGTAAGACGCGTGTGACAGGCAGTCCAAATAGTGCTGGATGAACTTCATGGCTCTGGTCTCTCTTCTCCGGTCGCGGTGGCGATGAAGCCATCATCGCAATACCCCTACGGGTATGTCAAGTACCCCTGGGGGTATATCTATTCCCGCGACTTCACTTGCACCCACGATCAAAACAAGCCCCCACGAACTAGAGTGAGGCCGGCGCAGCCGTGGTGAAGTGACCACAGCCGTGCGTGTCACCCCGAGGAGAGCAGGTGCGGCGCAATGTTCCAGCGCAGGCCACCAATGCGGACGGTTGGCACCGATCCCGATTATCGGTTCACCCTCGCCAACGAACGAACGTTCCTGGCATGGGTACGGACCGGATTGGCACTGCTTGCGGGCGCGGTGGCGTTGGCTAGTCTCGTGCACGACTTCGGGCCGCGGCCGCTGCGGATATCGATCACCGTGTTCCTGCTGATTCTGTCCCTGTCCGTCACGGTCGGCGCATACGTGCGGTGGGATCGCACCGAGCGCGCGTTGCGCGAGAAACGCTCGCTGCCAACAGATCCGCTTCCGCGGCTGATGGTTGCCGGCGTCGCGATCATCGTCGTAGGGGCAGCCGTGATGATATTTCTGGCCGAGGTCGGCCGGTAGTGGACCCTGGGCTGATGGACGTCGGGGCGCAGGCCGAGCGCACCGCGCTCGCTTGGCAGCGCACCGGCATCGGGGCGATGGCCGTCGGCGCACTGCTGATGCACGGGCACGTGCACCAGAACCTGCTGCCACCGTGGCCAGGCCTTCTGCTAGCCGTGGTAGGCGGCTTCGCCATCCTCGTCCTCGTACCACAGCGCTATCGCCGGGTGTTGCGCGCCGTCCAAGTGGGGCACACCCCACTGTCCCGTGCCATGGTGCCGGGTGCGACGCTGGTGCTGGTGCTGGTAACGGTCGGAATCGGCGTCGAGATACTGCGCGCGTGAGGGCATATCGACCCCGAAGTGGTCAGCGCAGCCAATTGGTTCCCGGGCATTAATGGCGCGGCACTCCCCTGCGCTCCCGTCCCCCCGGGGACCAACGACCCTGGTGTCGCCCTAGACCCGAGATCACACTGGCGTTGGCGGGATCCTCTTGGTTGCCGAAGAAGGGAGTGCCTCCATGCCCACGGCGATTAGGACTGGGGACGTCTCGGCGCAGCCACTACCCACCTCGCCCCTGCTCGAACGGGTACAGCGGGGGGTCATCGGTGACGGCGCAGTCCTCACTGGACCCTACGGTCGGCGCCGCATCACCTACGCCGACTACACGGCGTCCGGGCGATCGCTGGACTTCCTCGAGGACTTCATCCGCGAGCATGTCTTGCCGCGCTACGCCAACACGCACACCGAAAGCTCCGGCACCGGACTACAGACCTCACAACTTCGGCAGGATGCACGCCAGATCATCCACGACGCCGTGGGCGGCACCGACGACGATCTGGTGATCTTCTGTGGGTCAGGCGCAACAACCGCGGTGAACAAGCTGGTCGACATTCTCGAACTGCGTGTTCCGTCCGGGCTGGCCAAGCGCTACCGATGGGGCGACGAGATACCCGACCGGGAACGGCCGGTGGTCTTCGTGGGCCCCTACGAACACCACTCCAACGAATTGCCGTGGCGGGAGTCCATCGCCGACCTGGTGGTGATCGACGAAGACGCCGACGGTCACATCGATCTGGCACAACTGGAGCAGCGGCTCATTCACTTCGCCGACCGCCCACTACGGATCGGCAGCTTCTCAGCCGCCTCCAATGTCACCGGGGTCCTATCAGACACCGACCGGATCGCCACCCTGCTACACAAGTACGGAGCGTTGTCCTTCTGGGACTACGCCGCCGCCGGACCCTACGTCCCGATCCGGATGCGAGACAGCGCCTTCAGCCGCGGCGATCATAAGGATGCCATCTTCCTCTCGCCGCACAAGTTCGTTGGTGGCCCCCAGACCCCCGGGATCCTGGTGGTCCGCCGTGAACTGGTCCGCAACGCCGTACCCACCGCGCCCGGGGGCGGAACAGTCGCATTCGTGGATGCGACCGAGCACCGCTACCTTGATGACCCAATCGCCCGCGAGGAGGGGGGCACTCCGGCCATCATCGAATCGATCCGCGCCGGAATGGTTTTCGCGCTCAAAGATGCCGTAGGAACTGACCTCATCGGGCAACGCGAACAGCGACTGTGGTGGCAAGCCCTGGACCGCTGGCAGACTGACCCGAACATCGAAATTCTTGGCCACCCAGATGCTCAACGACTTTCCATCGTGTCGTTCCGAATCCGTTCGGGCACCCGGGGCTATCTACACCACAACTTCGTTGTATCAGTGCTCAACGACTTGTTCGGCATTCAATCCCGCGGCGGATGCTCGTGCGCCGGACCGTACGGACATCGGCTCCTCGGCATCAATGCGGAGCGCTCCCGTGCCTACCGTGATGAAATCGAATTAGGTTGCGAGGGAATAAAACCCGGCTGGACGCGGATCAACTTCAACTACTTCATCTCCGAAGCGGTACGCGACTACCTTATCGACGCCGTGGAACTGCTCGGCCGGTATGGCCACCGTCTGCTTCCGGACTACATCTTCCACCCGGGCACCGGCCTGTGGCACCACCGCAGCGGCCCCGCTCAGCCTCCCCTTCGACTCACCGACCTCTTCTACGACGAGGCCGGCACCTTGCACTGCCCGACGGACTGCGAGACCCTCGGCGAGGAAGCCCTGGCCGATCACCTGCGCGATGCCCGCGCCCTGATGAACGCCCGCCCGGACAAGATCCCTGACGGCGATACAGGTCTGCCCGCGCACTTCGAAGCGCTGCGCTGGTTCCCGCTACCACCGGCTTGCTTGACCCCTCCGTAGTCTCTAGCCGCGCTGACCTGACACCCTGACCACGCTGCGCCGAGAGCGGCGTCGTAGCCTTCTTGGTCATGAGCGAGCCCTACGAATCTCTGCGCATCGAGGTCAAGGACAACGTCGCGCAGGTCACGCTGCTCGGTCCCGGCAAAGGCAACGCCATGGGTCCGGCCTTCTGGAGCGAGATGCCGGTGGCATTCGCCGCACTCGACGCCGATCCCGAGGTGCGCGCGATCGTGCTGACGGGTTCGGGCCGCAACTTCAGCTACGGCCTAGATCTGGTGGCTATGGGCGACACCCTGTCCGGGATGATGACCGGCGAGGTGTCGGCGCGCCCGCGCGCCGAGTTCCACACCCGGCTCAAAAGCATGCAGCAGTCCATCACCGCGGTCGCCGACTGCCGCACCCCCACCATCGCCTCGATCCACGGTTGGTGCATCGGCGGCGGTGTCGATCTGATCAGTGCGGTGGACATCCGTTACGCCAGCGCCGACGCCAAGTTCTCGGTGCGTGAGGTCAAGCTCTCGATCGTCGCCGACGTCGGCAGCCTGGCCCGACTGCCCTTCATCCTCTCCGATGGGCACCTGCGGGAGTTGGCGCTGACGGGCAAGGACATCGACGCTGCGCGGGCCGAGAAGATCGGCTTGGTCAACGACGTCTTCGCCGACCCGGACGCCGCACTGGCCGCGGCTCATGCCACCGCGGCAGAGATCGCCGCGAACTCGCCGCTGGTGGTCAGCGGCGTCAAGGACGTGCTCGACGAGCAGCGCACCGCCGATGTGGCGGCCAGCCTGCGCTACGTCGCCGCCTGGAACTCCGCGTTCCTGCCGTCGAAGGACCTCACCGAGGGCATCTCGGCGATGTTCGCCAAACGCAAGCCCGAGTTCACCGGCGAGTAGCGGCCTACTTGGCGACCGGCGTGATCGCCGGAACGGCCTTGGACGTCTCCGGCGTCGGCGGCGGCTCCGTTTCGGTCACCGTCGCGCCCATCTTCAGCGCCGCACTCGTCGTCATCGCGGGGACGACCGGTGAGGAGTACGCGGGGAACTTCGTCTCGTTGCCCGAGTCCGCCCAGATCGCGGCCGCCGGGATGCGGAACCGGGTTGGAGATGCCGAACACCGCCAGCACCGCCACCGCACCGGTTCCCACCACGACTCCCAGGGCTCCCAGCAACTTCTCATGCGGGCCGAAGCGAATCGGGAGTTTGGGATCAAACCTCATGTCGATCAGCACCTTTCGGACTTGACAGGACGGCGTCGTCCCACCGGGTCACCCGTGCGGTGTGAACCGGGCAACGATGGACACCTTCGTTCCTTGCCTAAGCCCGCGCGGGTCCGAACGGCAGCACTCCCAAGCGGATCCACAGACAGTCGGGGCCACAGCCACAGCGACCAACAGCGAGAGCGGTGGCGGAGGGATTTGAACCCCCGGACGGTGTTAGCCGTCTCTCGCTTTCAAGGCGAGTGCATTAGGCCGCTCTGCCACGCCACCGCCGACAAGCGTAGCGGTCAGGGGGCCGGCAAGATCGCCACCCGGTGCGCACCGGCCTGTGCCGCTAGACGCGACCGACCTTCGCCGGGGACTTGCCGACCTTCAACGCGGCGCTGATCCGCCGGCTGTTCTCCCCCATCGCCGCCATCTGCGGGCGCGAGAGCGGGCCGAGGAAGTGCTCACGAACGCCGTTGGCGTAGGTGGTTATCGCCTCGCCGACGACGTCTCGGCCGCGGTCGGTGATGCTCGCCAACACACCGCGCCCGTCGTCGGGGGCGGCCTCCCGGCGAACTAATCCCGCTGTCTCCAGCCGGCGGATCTGGCGGGTGACCCGGCTCGGCAGGGACATCAACTGCTCCGCCAGATCGCCCATCCGGGCCGAACCCGTCTCGGAGTTGTCGAGGATCTCCAACAGCCGCACGTCCACCAGGCTGAGCTTGTGCTCATCGACCAGCGTTCGGTTCAACGTCCCATAGATCCGTAGCGCCGCGTCGAGGAAATTGTGCCAAGACCTCTGCTCGGCAATATCCAATCCTGGCATTTCACTTGCAGTCCGGCCCCCAATAGTTCCTCCCATAACACGATCGTAGGCGACGGTTCGGAGACCGAGGTGAGAATGACTGGGTAGTAGCCTCACTCGTATGCATCCCGAAAACGGCGAGGTGTTGATCGAGATATCTTGCGCCGGCGTCAATCGCGCGGATCTGCTGCAGGCGGCCGGCAACTACCCGCCACCGCCCGGCGCCAGCGATGTCCTGGGTCTCGAAGTGTCCGGACGCATCGCCGCTCTCGGTGCTGGCGTGTCGAAATGGCGCGTAGGACAAGACGTTTGCGCGCTGCTCTCCGGCGGTGGTTATGCCGAGCATGTGACCGTCCCGGCGGGACAGGTGATGCCGGTCCCGGCCGGGGTCAGCCTGCACGACGCCGCAGCCCTTCCCGAGGTCGCGTGCACGGTCTGGTCGAACCTCGTCATGGCCGCGCACCTGACCCCCGGTGAGGTCCTGCTGGTGCACGGCGGCTCGAGCGGCGTCGGCACACATGCCATCCAGGTCGCCAAGGAGCGCGGTTGCGTCGTCGCGGTGACGGCCGGATCCACCCAGAAGCTGGACCTCTGCCGTGAGCTCGGGGCCGACATCCTCATCAACTACCGCGACGAGGACTTCGTCGAGCGGCTGCGGGAGGCGACCGACGGCGCCGGTGCCGACGTGATCCTCGACATCATGGGAGCGGCCTACCTCGACCGCAATCTCGACGCGTTGGCGACCGACGGCCGGCTGGTGATCATCGGCATGCAGGGCGGCATCAAGGGCGAGCTCAACATCGGCAAGCTGGTCGGCAAACGGCTCGCGGTGATCGGCACCGCGCTGCGTGGCCGGCCGGTCGACGGACCGCACGGCAAGTCCGCCATCGTCGACGCCGTCGTCGAGTCGGTGTGGCCGATGATCGCCGACGGTGACGTGCGGCCGGTGATCGGCGCGCGTTTCCCCATCGCAGAGGTCGACGAAGCGCACCGCGCGCTGGCGTCCGGTGAGGTGTCGGGAAGGTGTGCTGACGGTCCGCGACTAGACTCAGCCCAGCGACGCCAACGCGCGCACCAACTGGTCCACCTCGCCCATCGTCGAGTAGTGGGCCAGCCCGACGGTCACCGCACCGCCGATGTCGTTGACCCCGATCAGGTCGAGCACCCGCGAGTTGGCATTGCAGATGGCCAGGATCCCGTTGTCGGCCAACCGCTGGATCACCCGCTCGGCGGGCACCCCGTTGACGGCGAAGCTGACTACCGGGATGTGCACCTCGGGTTTGCCGATGACCATCACCAACGGCAGTGACCGCAGTGCCACCATCATGTAGTCGAAGAGGCCGTCCAGGTAGGCGTTCGCCGATTGCATTGAGACAGAGAGTCTTTCCCGCCTGCTGCCCTCGCCTGCCTCGTCCAGGGCGGCCAGGTACTCGATGCTGGCGACCACGCCCGCGAGCAGCCCGTACTGGTGGCCGCCGAGTTCCAGACGCTCCGGCCCGCTGGCGTAGGGGTTCATCGACACCGAACCGAACGTGTCGATCAGTGACGGATCGCGGAACACCAGCGCGCCGATCGGCGGACCTCCCCAGGCCGGCGCGTTGAGCGCCACCACGTCGGCGTCGACGTCGTGGATGTCCATCAATCGGTAGGGGGCGGCGGCCGTGTGGTCGACCACCACGAGGCCGCCGACGTCGTGGACCAGCTTGGTGACCGTGCCGACGTCGGTCACGGTGCCCAGCGTCGAGGACGCCGACGTCATCGCCACCAGCCGGGTCGGCGGGGTGATCAGGTTCTCCCACTGCCAGGGGGGCAGCTCGCCGGTCTCGATGTCGACCTCGGCCCACTTCACCTTGGCGCCATACCGGTTGGCGGCGCGCAGCCACGGTGCGATGTTGGCCTCGTCGTCGAGACGGCTGACGACAACCTCGTAGCCGATGCCCGCCCGCGAGGAGGACGCATCGGCCAGTGAGGTCAACAGCACCGAACGATCGGCGCCCAGCACCACTCCGCCGGGATCACCGTTGACGAGGTCGGCGACCGCCTGCCGGGCCGCCTCGAGTACGGCGACGCTGCGCCGTGCCGACGGGTGCGGGCTGGCGATGTTCGCGGTGGAACCGCGGAACGCGGTCGACACCGTCGTGGACACCGAATCGGGGATGAGCATGCCGGCCTGCGCATCGAAACGCATCCACCCGTCGCCCAGCGCGGGGTGCAGCCCACGCACCCGGGCAACGTCGTATGCCATGCCAGCCCACCTTAGAGCGTCTGTGATTTCGGCTACTTCAGACAGCGACGGCGTCTCCTGTCCGCGCCTACGGCGATCCGGACAAGGTCACCTGAGCAGCCATACTAGTCCAGTGAACTTCGGGTTCGGAGTCCTAGGCGCGGTCTTGCTACTGACCCTGCCGGGGGCCGTCGTGGCGGTGGCGGGGCGGCTGAGCTGGCCCGTCGCCATCGCCGTCGGGCCGGCCCTGACCTACGGCGTGGTGGCACTGGCGATCGTCCCGTTCGGGGCGGTGCGGATTCCGTGGAACGCGTTGACCGCCCTGCTGGCGCTGGTCGTGGTGACCGGATTGGTTCTCGGTCTGCGGGTGCTGCTGAGCCGGTTCCGTGACCGCGCGGCCGAGGGCCGGAGGATCGCGCCGGGGCCGGCGCTCACGGTGGCCGCCGGGGTGGTGTTCGGGGCCGTCGCGATCGGCTACGCCGCCTGGCGCGGCATGCCGAACTGGCAGTCCATCCCGAGCACCTGGGACGCGGTCTGGCACGCCAACACCGTCCGCTGGATCCTCGACACCGGCCAGGCGTCGCCGACCCACATGGGCGAGCTGCGCAACGTCGAAACCCACGACGCGCTCTACTACCCGTCGACCTTCCACGCGCTCGCCGCCGTCCTGGCACAGTTGACCGGAGCCGCCCCCACCACCGCGTACACCCTGAGCTCGCTGGCGGCCGCGATCTGGCTGTTCCCGGCCAGCGCCGCGATGCTGACCTGGAACCTGCTTCGGCCCACGCACGACGCAGTGGCGGACCGCCGGTGCCGCGGCCACGGCCGCCGCGCTGTCGGCATCGTTCACCGCCGTGCCGTACGTCGAGTTCGACACCGCCTCGATGCCCAACATGGCGGCCTATGGCCTGGCCGTTCCGACATTCGTGTTGGTCACTACGTCGCTGCGCCACCGCGACCGCGTCTCGCTCGCGGTGATCGCGCTGATCGGGCTGTTCTCGGTGCACATCACCGGCGGAGTGGTCGCCGTGACGTTCGTGGTGGCCTGGTGGCTGCTGGACGCGCTGTGGCGGCCCGTGCTTGGCCGGCTGCGGGACTTCCTCACGCTGGTGGCCATCGCGGTGCCCACGCTGGCGGTGCTGCTGCCGCAGTTCCTCGGCGTGCTGCAGCAGGCCGAAATCATCGCGGGCCATGCGTTCGTCACCCATCTGGGCAAGAAGCGCACCCTGTTCAACGCCATCGTTCAGCACACCCGGCATCTCAACGACTATCCGATCCAGAACATCCTGATCGCGCTGGCTGCCGCCGGATTAGTCCTGCTGCTGATCAAGAGGATCTGGTGGCCGGCGGCGGTGTGGCTGCTGCTGATCGTGGCGATCGTGCATTCGGGGGTCCCGTTCGGCGGCCCCATCGGCGCCATCATCGGCATGTACAGCGACCTGTTCTACAGCGACCCGCGCCGGCTCTCGGCGGTCGTGACCATGCTGCTGACGCCGATGGCCGGTTACGCGCTGTTCTGCGCGGCGGTGCTGGTGGTGGCGGGCGCCCGCAGGCTGACCCAGCGGCTGGCCGGCCGAGCACCGGACCGGGAGTTCTGGATCGGGGCCACCGCGGTGCTGCTCGCGGCCGTCAGCTTCGCCCTGAGCTGGCACTACTTCCCCCGGCACCGCCACCTGATCGGCGAGAAGTACGACCAGGTCATCGTCGACTCCAAGGACTTGCAGGCGATGGCCTTTCTGGCCACCCTGCCCGACGCCCGCGACACGGTGATCGGCGACGCGAACGTCGACGGCACCGCCTGGATGTACGCGGTGGCCGGCCTGCACCCGCTGTGGACGCACTACGACTATCCGGTGCAACAGGGTCCGGGTTTCCACCGCTTCGTGTTCTGGGCGTACGCCGACGACGCCGACCACGACCCGCGGGTGGCCGAGGCCGTGAAGGCGCTCAACATCCGCTACGTGCTGACCAGTAGTCCGGTGGTGCGCGGGTTCGTCATGCCCGACGGTCTAGTGTCACTAGACAAGTCCGCGTCGTGGGCGAAGATCTACGACAACGGCGAGGCCCGCATCTACGAGTGGCGCGGAACCCAGCCGAAGGAAGCCCAATGAAACTGGGATACGAGGGAACGCTGCAGGCATGACGACGAACACCGACGACGACAACATCGAGATCATCAACGGACCCGACGCCGACTCGGCACAGGACGATGACGATTCGCGCTCAGTGACCGATCTGGTCCAGCAGCCGGCCAAGGTGATGCGGATCGGCACGATGATCAAGCAGCTACTCGAAGAGGTCCGGGCCGCACCGCTCGACGACGCCAGCCGCAACCGGTTGCGCGAGATCCACGCCACGTCCATCCGCGAGCTCGAGGACGGGCTCGCCCCCGAACTGCGCGACGAACTCGAACGGCTGGCGCTGCCGTTCTCCGAGGACAAGGTCCCGTCCGACGCCGAACTGCGCATCGCGCAGGCCCAACTGGTCGGCTGGCTGGAGGGTCTCTTCCACGGCATCCAGACGGCCCTGTTCGCGCAGCAGATGGCTGCCCGTGCACAGTTGGAGCACATGCGCGGCCAAGGGGCACTGCCGCCCGGCATGGGCCAGCCCGGCGCCCCCGGCGTGCCCGGCCACGGCACCGGCCAGTACCTGTAGCAGACGGTCACGGTGGCAGCTGGCGATCCATACATCGAAACCCGCGACGCCTGGGTCGAGTTCCCCATCTTCGACGCCAAGGCCCGCTCGCTGAAGAAGACATTCCTCGGCAAGGCCGGCGGCGCCATCGGTCGCAACACCGAGAACGTCGTCGTCATCGAGGCGCTGCGGGAGATCACGCTGCGGCTCGAGATGGGCGACCGGGTGGGGCTGGTCGGGCACAACGGCGCGGGCAAGTCGACGCTGCTGCGGCTGCTGTCGGGCATCTACGAACCCACCCGCGGCTCGGCGACCGTGCGCGGCCGGGTCGCGCCGGTGTTCGACCTCGGGGTGGGCATGGACCCGGAGATCTCCGGCTTCGAGAACATCATCATCCGCGGACTGTTCCTCGGACAGACCCGCAAGCAGATGCAGGCCAAGGTCGACGAGATCGCCGAGTTCACCGAACTCGGCGAGTACCTGTCGATGCCGCTGCGCACCTACTCCACCGGTATGCGGGTGCGACTGGCGATGGGTGTCGTGACGAGCATCGACCCCGAGATCCTGCTGCTCGACGAAGGCATCGGCGCCGTGGACGCCGACTTCCTGAAGAAGGCGCAATCGCGGTTGCAGAGCCTGGTCGAGCGGTCCGGGATTCTGGTGTTCGCGAGCCATTCCAACGAGTTCCTGGCGCGGCTGTGCAAGACCGCGATGTGGATCGACCACGGCGCGATCAGGATGACCGGCGGGATCGAGGACGTCGTGCGCGCCTACGAGGGCGAGGACGCGGCGCGACATGTCCGCGAGGTTCTCGAGGAACACAAGGGCGATTGGGCGCCGGCATGACCGACATGGTCTGCGCCGTCGTCGTCACCCACCGCCGCCCCGACGACCTGGCCAAGTCCCTGGACGTGCTGAGCACCCAGACCCGCATGGTCGACCACCTCATCGTCGTCGACAACGACTTTTCGCCGACGGGCGACGGCCGGGTTCGGGACCTTGTCGCCGGCCAGGCGGTCCCGACGACCTATCTCGGTTCCCGCCGGAACCTCGGCGGCGCAGGCGGATTCGCCCTGGGCATGCTGCACGCGCTCGCACTGGGCGCGGACTGGGTGTGGCTGGCCGACGACGATGGCCGGCCGCAGAACGCCGACGTACTGGCCACCCTGCTGGCGTGTGCGCAACGGCACCGGCTGGCCGAGGTGTCGCCGATGGTGTGCGATCTCGATCATCCCGACCGGCTGGCCTTCCCGCTGCGGCGCGGACTGGTGTGGCGCCGGCGGGCCGACGATTTGCGCACCGAAGGCGCCGGCCAGGATCTGCTGCCCGGGATCGCATCGCTGTTCAACGGCGCGCTGTTCCGTGCGGAAACCATTGTTGCCGTTGGGGTTCCGGACCTGCGACTGTTCGTACGCGGCGATGAGGTCGAATTGCACCGCCGGCTGGTGCGTAGCGGGCTGCCGTTCGGCACCTGCCTTGACGCGGTGTACCTGCACCCGTACGGCACCGACGAGTTCAAGCCAATCCTGGGCGGTCGCATGCACACCCAGTACCCCGACGACTCGACCAAGCGGTTCTTCACCTACCGCAATCGCGGCTACCTACTGTCGCAGCCCGGACTGCGCAAGCTGCTGCCGCAGGAGTGGCTGCGCTTCGGGTGGTACTTCCTGATCACCCGCCGCGACCCGGCCGGCCTGCGGGAGTGGTTCCGGCTGCGGCGTCTCGGCCGGCACGAGAAGTTCGGTCCGCCGGACCGCGAACACCGGGAGCAGCCGTGACGTTCACCGACGCCGCCGCCGAGTCGAGGACCTTCGCCCGCGCCTGGGGTGATCTGGTCGGTGGCTATCGCAAGCGCGAACTGTGGCTGCACCTGGGCTGGCAGGACATCAAGCAGAAGTACCGCCGCTCGGTGCTGGGTCCGTTCTGGATCACCATCGCCACCGGCACCACCGCGGTCGCGATGGGCGGGCTGTACTCCCAGCTGTTTCACCTCCAACTGTCCGAGCATCTGCCCTATGTGACGCTGGGACTGATCATCTGGAACATGATCAACGCCTCCATCCTGGAGGGCGCTGATGTGTTCATCGCCAACGAGGGGCTGATCAAGCAGCTGCCGACGCCGCTGAGCGTGCACGTGTACCGGTTGGTGTGGCGGCAGATGATCCTGTTCGCGCACAACATCGTCATCTACGTGGTGATCGCGATCATCTTCCCCAAGCCCTGGTCGTGGGCCGACCTCACGGTGATCCCGGCGCTGGCGCTGATCATGCTGAACTGCGTGTGGGTCTCGTTCTGCTTCGGCATCCTGGCCACCCGCTACCGCGACATCGGGCCGCTGCTGTTCTCGGTCGTGCAGTTGTTGTTCTTCATGACGCCGATCATCTGGAATGACGCCACCCTGCGCCAGCAGGGCGCCGGCAAGTGGGCCAAGATCATCGAGCTCAACCCGCTGCTGCACTACCTCGACATCCTGCGGGCCCCGCTGCTGGGCGCACACCAGGAAATGCGGCACTGGATCGTCGTGATCGTGCTGACGATCCTCGGCTGGCTGATCGCGGCGCTGGCGCTGCGCCAGTACCGCGCCCGGGTGCCGTACTGGGTCTGAGCTAAGCCGCGTCCTCGTCCTTGTCCGTGTCCTCGAGCAGCTTCTCGGGGTGGTGGTAGGTGTTGGTGCCGCCGGTTAGCGGGAGCTGCGGCGGTGGGATCCATTGGGTGTCGCCGTTGGCGAGTTTTCTTGTGGTCCAGCCTTGGTCGAGCAGGTGGTGATGCGGCTTGCAGGCGAAGGTGAGCTGATCGATGTCGGTCTTCCCGCCGCTGGCCCAGTCCTCGACGTGGTGGACCTCGGAGAGGTAGCCGGGCGCGTGGCAGCCGGGTGCGGTGCACCCGCGATCTTTCGCGTGCAGGACGATGCGCTGGTCGGGGGTGGCGATGCGTTTGGTGCGCCCGAGGTAAAGGGCCCGTCCGGTGATGCCGTCGAAGATGCTCAGGTAGTGCCAGGCGTGGGCGGCCATCCGGATCAGATCCGAGATCGGCAGCAGGGTGCCGGCGGCGGTCACGGCATGCCCGGCCTTGGCTTGCAGATCCTGCACGGTGGCGGTGGCGATGACGGTGACCGGCAAGCCGCGGTGGGTGCCCAGCTCCGGATCGCCCAACCGGCTACGCACCAGGACGGACAGCGCGTCGTGCTGGCGTTGGCCGTGGCTGCGCGTATCGCGCAGCGCGACGTCCTCGGCGGGTTCACCGGTCAAGACCGGTGTTTGGTCGTCGGGGTTGCCCATGCCGGGGGCGGCGAATTTGGCCAGCCAGGCATCGAACATGGCCCGCAACTCCGGGGTCGCGATCAGCTTGCCGGTGCTCATGCCATCGGGACGCTGCCCGCCGCACCACACGAATCCGCGCTGGCGGGCCCGGTCCTCATCAGAGAAGGTGCCGTCGGGGTTGATCGTCAACGCCAACCGTTCGGCGACTTTCTCCAACTGATCCGGGCGCAGGCTGGTCGCGTGCGAGGCCAAGGACCGCTCGGCTTTGGCGACCTCGACCGGGCCGACGTGCCCGGGTAGGTCGCGGAAGAACTTCTGGATGACCTCCAGGTGCTCGCCGTCGAGCACTCCGGCGTTCCAGGCCGCGGCGGTGGCCGGCAGCTGCGGGGGCAACGGTTCCCCGGTCAGGCTGACCCGCGGGCCCAGCTGTTCGGCATCGCGCAGGCGTCGCCGCGCCTCGGCACGGCTGATCCGCAACAGGTCGGCGAGCACGAGGTAGACCGGCGGGCACCCCTGGATGTGCTCCAGGTGAGCCCACCAGGTCATCGGACAGCCGCGACCTGGCGGCGCCGCGCGGTCTCCAGGCGCTCGAGGACCTCGAAACGCTTCGCCGGTGCCAGCGCGTCGACGTCGACCGCCCTCAATTCCTCGACGAGGGTGTCGAGGTCGTCGAGAACAGAGTCGATAGAACGCATGTTCGAATCATATATCGGCGGCACCGACACTGATCGCCCGCCAGATGCGCCCTGTGGATGAATGCGCGGCTGTGGAAAACTCAGCCGGGGATGCTGCCGTGTTGCGGCTCGGGCCCGAACCGGAACCGCCGGCCGCTCACCTCCGCGGGCGTGATCCGCACGTAGCGCAACTTCTCGGTCGCCACCCAGGGCATGAGCTGCGCGCGGTCAGCGTCATGGAGTTCCTCGGCGGTCGTCAGGATGCGCGCGGTGCCGCGCACGATGACGCTCCAGCCCTCGCCCACGGTGTGGTCATCGGCCTCGAAGAGCACCCGATCGTTCATCACCGTGCTGAACAGCTTGGTGCCCTCCGCGGTGCGGAACAGCAGCGTGCCGTTCTGGGTGGCGAAATTGACTGGGAAGATCTCCAACTGGTCGCTCACACTGGTGACCAGCCGGCCCAGCGAAACGCTGGACAGCAGATCCCAGGCCTCCTCGTGGCCGAGTACCGTCACCGGGCCCTGTTCGACTGTCATGTGACGGAGATTGCCTCAGCAAACATCATCGCGCTAGGGCCTAACGGCCCTTCCCTGACCTGCCCAAACGCACCGGCGCACAACCACTGCCAAGGTAATTCACAGCAAACCTCACAGCAAGCGCGGGTAACTTTCGCAGGCAACAATCAGGGAAGGAACCCCACTCATGAAGCTGATTCTCAGGGGTGCAGTCGTTGTTGCGGGCATCGTCCTGGCGGGCGCGTTCGGCGGTACCGTCATCGCGGCCGCGAGTCCGTCAAGCACACTGACCGTCCAAGACGGTGACAGCGGCGGCGACGGTGCCGCGGTCGACAGTGACGGCACGATGGGCGACTACAAAGCGGCCATGGACGGCACCAGTACCGGCCCGATCATGGTCGCCACACCCCAGAGCAAGGCCGTACCGTAACCAAACGGCGCCCCCACGTTAGGCACCCTGCGTGTTCGGACTCGGCCGCAGTCTCCGCAAGGTCGGCCTGCGCGCCTACGCCGACGTGCTGGCCGTCGAGCAGAGCCCGATCTCGGTCACGATCGGCAACCCGAACCTTTTGGGCAACACCGAGATTCGCTGGCAGCCGCAACTGAGGGTGCTGCCCAGATCCGAAGCCCCGTTCGACGCCACGGTGCACGCTCAGCTGCCACAACTGAACCAGCCGCGCCCGGGCACCAGGGTGGCGGTGCTGTACGACCCGAAGGACCACGGTCGGGTCGAACTCGATCAGCAGCAGTCGTTGAGCGCGATGCAGGCCGCGCAAGCAGCACCCGCCCAACCGCCGTCGCCACCGTCCGACGATCCCGTCGACCGGTTGGAGCGGCTGGCGGCCCTGACGGACCGCGGCTTGATCACCGACGAGGAATTCGAGCAGCAGAAGCGCCGCATCCTCGGCGAAACCTGAGCGGTGAGCCGTCAGTCGGTGAGTGTCGCGAACTCGGCCCGCAGGTTCTCCCGGGCGGTGGCTTCCCACTCCCGGCGGGCGTAGTCGGTGCGGAACACCCCGGGCCCCTCCAACAGCGACACCAGCACCTGCATGCGGCCCTTGCGGAACGTCTTGTCCGGGATGTGGGTGTACTCCGCGCGGATGGCGGCGGTGTTGCGCACATAGCGTTCCCTCGGCACCGCCAGCGCCGCCAGGTCGGCGTCGGAGAGCACCTCACCGTTGTGGTCACCGGGGGCGGGTGCGTGGTTGATGGTCAGCCGCACCAGCCGGGCCACCTCGTCGACCAGCTGCGGTGTCAGGCCCAGCCGGGACAGGTCCCGCTCGGCGCGCTGGGCGCTGCGTTCCTCGTCGTCGGGGCGCCCGGCGTACACCGCGTCGTGAAACCAGGCGGCGAGCCGGACGGCGTCCGCGTCGTCGGCGTATCCGGCCAGCTCCTCGACGTGGTCGAGGATGTCGCGCAGGTGCTCGACGGAGTGGTAACGCCGATGCGGTTCCGACCAGGCGGCGAGCAACTCCGCCCCGGCCTGCGCCGTCCCGGGGTCGCTGGTGTGCCGGGCGAGAAGTTCCGCCCATGCCGCTGCCAGATCCTGCACCCCACCATGGTGCACGTCCGGTGGGCTGAACGGGGATAAGTAAGCTTCCGGCGATGTCCGAGTCAGTGCCGGGGGCGCCCCTGAGCCTCAAGACGCAGGTGGTGCGATTCGTCGTCACCGGCGGGTTGTCGGCCGTCGTCGACTTCGGACTGTATGTACTGCTCTACAAGGCCGTCGGGCTCCAGGTCGACCTCGCCAAGGCCCTCAGCTTCGTCGTCGGCACCATCACCGCCTACCTGATCAATCGGCGTTGGACTTTCCAGGCCGAGCCCAGCCGGGCCCGGTTCCTGGCCGTCATGGTGCTGTATGCGCTGACCTTCGTCGTCCAGGTCGGTCTGAACCACCTGAGCCTGCACCTGCTGGACTACCGGACCTGGGCGGTGCCCGTGGCGTTCGTGATCGCTCAGGGCACCGCGACGGTGATCAACTTCATCGTGCAAAGAGTGTGGATATTCCGGCTGCGCTGAGCTGAAACGCTCGCACGGTACCCTCGTCACGATGTCTGGAACGACGACAAAGCAGCGGTTGACCGGCTGGGGACGCACTGCGCCCTCGGTCGCCGACGTGTTGTCGACCCCCGATCCCGAGGTCATCGCCAAGGCGGTGGCCCGGGTCGCCGACGGCAAGCACCGCGGCGTGATCGCCCGGGGGCTGGGCCGCTCCTACGGTGACAACGCGCAGAACGGCGGCGGCCTCGTCATCGACATGGCCGCGCTGAACACGATCCACTCGATGGACCGCGACAGTCACCTCGTCGACGTCGACGCCGGCGTGAACCTCGACCAACTCATGCGCGCGGCGCTGCCGTTGGGGCTGTGGGTCCCGGTCCTGCCCGGCACCCGCCAGGTCACCGTCGGCGGCGCGATCGCCTGCGACATCCACGGCAAGAACCACCACAGCGCCGGCAGCTTCGGCAATCACGTCCGCTCGATGGAGCTGCTGACCGCCGACAGTCAGGTCCGCACCCTGACGCCCGACGGCGAGAACGCCGAACTGTTCTGGGCCACCGTCGGGGGCAACGGCCTCACCGGAATCATCCTGCGGGCCACCATCGCGATGACCCCGACCGAGACGGCGTACTTCATCGCCGACGGCGACGTCACCGCAGGCCTCGACGAGACGATCGCCTTCCACAGCGACGGCAGCGAGGCCGACTACACCTACTCCAGTGCCTGGTTCGACGCGATCAGCCCGCCCCCGAAGCTGGGCCGCGCCGCCATCTCCCGCGGCTCGCTGGCCCGGCTCGAGCAGCTGCCCAAGAAGCTGCAGCGCGATCCGCTGAAATTCGATGCGCCGCAACTGCTCACGTTCCCCGACATCTTCCCCAACGGGCTGGCCAACAAGTACACGTTCGGCCCGATCGGCGAACTGTGGTACCGCAAGTCGGGCACCTACCGCGGCAAGGTGCAGAACCTGACGCAGTTCTATCACCCGCTGGACATGTTCGGGGAGTGGAACCGCGCCTACGGCCCGGCGGGCTTCCTGCAGTACCAGTTCGTGGTGCCCACCGAGGCGGTCGAGGAGTTCAAGGCGATCATCGTCGACATCCAGCGCTCCGGGCACTATTCGTTCCTCAATGTGTTCAAGCTCTTCGGGCCCGGTAACCAAGCGCCGCTGAGCTTCCCGATCCCGGGCTGGAACGTCTGTGTGGACTTCCCGATCAAGGCCGGGCTCAACGAGTTCGTCACCGAACTGGATCGCCGTGTGCTGGAGTTCGGCGGCCGGCTCTACACCGCCAAGGACTCTCGCACCACCGCGGAAACCTTCCATGCCATGTATCCGCGTATCGACGAGTGGATTGCGTTGCGCCGCAAGGTGGATCCCGATGGAGTGTTCATGTCCGACATGGCCCGACGCTTGGAGCTCTCCTAAATGGTCTTCGATGCCACCGGCAACCCCCAAACCGTCCTGCTGCTGGGCGGAACGTCCGAGATCGGCCTGGCGATCTGTGAGCGCTACCTTCGCGACACCAAGGCCCGCATCATCCTGGCCGACCTGCCGAACGCACCCAAGCGCGACGCCGCCATCGCGCAGCTGCAGGCCGCGGGCGCCAAGTCGGTCGAGTATCTCGACTTCGACGCCCTGGACACCGCGAGCCATCCCGCGGTCATCGAATCTGCTTGGGCCAGTGGTGATGTCGACGTCGCGATCGTCGCCTTCGGTATTCTCGGCGATGCCGAGGAGCTGTGGCAGAACCAGGCCAAGGCGGTTCTGAGCGCTCAGATCAACTACACCGCGGCGGTATCGGTGGGCGTGCTGATCGGCGAGAAGATGCGCGCCCAGGGCTTCGGGCAGATCATCGCCATGTCGTCGGTGGCCGGTGAACGGATCCGCCGCTCC
Organism: uncultured Actinomycetota bacterium; assembly: GCA_963753095.1. Taxonomy (GTDB): domain Bacteria; phylum Actinomycetota; class Actinomycetes; order Mycobacteriales; family Mycobacteriaceae; genus Mycobacterium. Next base: position 289,059 of record CAVWBC010000004.1, on the reverse strand, counting down.
AACTTCGTCTACGGCTCCACCAAGGCCGGCCTGGACGGGTTCTACCTCGGGCTCGCAGAGGCATTGCGCGAGTTCGGGGTTCACGTTCTGGTGATCCGGCCCGGCCAGGTGCGCACCACCACCACGCTGGAGCACTGGAAGGCCACCGGCGCCAAGGAGGCGCCGTTCACGGTGAACAAGGAAGAGGTCGCCGAACTCGCTGTGGCGTCCGCGGCGAAGGGCAAGGACCTCGTGTGGGCGCCCGGGCAGGTACGGGTGCTGATGTCGGTGCTGCGTCACATCCCGCGGCCCATCTTCCGCAAGCTGCCGATCTAGCGGTCCAATGCGCAAAGCCTTGGCCACTGTCGGCCACCTGACTGTGGCAGCTGCGGTCGCCGTGGTGGTTTCAGTGGTCGCGCTGTTCGCCATCGCGCAGGTCGAGTGGCCGGCTTACCCGTCGTCGAACCAGCTGCACGCACTGACCACGGTCGGGCAGGTCGGCTGCTCTGTCGCTCGGCGTCTGGTCTCGGCGTGCGGGTTGCTCCGGCGGCGGCGTGGCACGGCGAATGTGGCCGCGCGGACGGCGGCGGCGGTGTTGTTGGCGGCGTTCACCGTGGTGACGCTCGGGATGCCGCTGGGCGCGACCAAGCTGTACCTGTTCGGCATCTCCGTGGACCAGCAATTCCGCACCGAGTACCTCACCCGGCTCACCGACAGCCCCGCCCTGCACGACATGACCTACCTCGGGCTGCCGCCGTTCTACCCGCCCGGCTGGTTCTGGATCGGCGGGCGCGCAGCGGCACTGACCGGCACACCGGCGCTGGGAGATGTTCAAGCCGTGGGCCATCACCTCCATCGCCGTCGCCGTGGTGCTGGCGCTGGTGCTGTGGTCGGAGCTGGTGCGGTTCGAGTACGCGCTGATCGTCACCACCGCGACGGCCGCGGTCGCCATCGCCTACAGCTCCCCGGAGCCCTACAGCGCGATCATCACGGTGCTGATCCCGCCGGTGCTGGTGCTGGCCTGGTCCGGACTGCGGGGCGGGCATCGCGCAGGGCGGCTGGGCCGCTGTCGTCGGAGTCGGCCTCTTCCTCGGCGTCGCCGCCACCTTCTACACGCTGCTGCTGGGCTACACCGCCTTCACGGTGGTGGTGATGGCCGTCCTGGTCGCCATCGCCCGGCGCAGCGTGGCGCCGTTGCTCCGGTTGGCCGTGATCACCGCGATCGCCGTCGCGATCGGGCTGATCACCTGGCTGCCGTTCCTGCTGCGCGCCGCCCGCGGGCCGCTCAGCGACACCGGTAGCGCCCAGCACTACCTGCCCGCCGACGGCGCCGTCCTGACCTTCCCGATGCTGCAGTTCTCGCTGCTGGGCGCGCTGTGCATGCTGGGCACCCTCTGGCTGGTCTGGCGGGCCCGCAGCTCGGTGCGGGCGGCGGCGCTGGGTATCGGGGTGCTGTCGCTGTACGCCTGGTCGCTGCTGTCGATGCTGACGACGCTGGCCGGAACCACCCTGCTGTCCTTCCGGCTGCAGCCCACCCTGACCGTATTGCTTTCCGCGGCAGGGGTTTTTGGTTTCATCGAGGTGACGCTGGCGTTGGCGGCGCGCTGGAGCCGGCGGATCATCCCGGCGGCGGCGGCGATCGGCCTCATCGGCGCCATCGGCTTCAGCCAGGACATCCCCGACGTGCTGCGGCCCGACCTGACCGTCGCCTACACCGACACCGACGGAAACGGCCAGCGCGGTGACCGCCGACCGCCCGGCGCCGAGAAGTACTACTCGGAGATCGACGCCGCCATCCGCGAGGTCACCGGCAGGCCCCGCGACGAGACCGTCGTACTCACCGCCGACTACAGCTTCCTGTCCTTCTACCCGTACTACGGGTTCCAGGGACTCACGTCGCACTACGCCAACCCGTTGGCCGAGTTCGACAAGCGTGCGGCCGCCATCGAGTCGTGGGGCGAGCTGAAGAACGCCGACCAGTTCACCAAGGCACTGGACGCTCTGCCCTGGCCGCCACCGACGGTGTTCCTGATGCGTCGCGGCGCGAACGACACCTACACGCTGCGGCTGGCCACCGACGTCTACCCGAACCAGCCCAACGTGCGCCGCTACACCGTCGAGCTCGACGCGAGCCTGTTCAAGGGACCGCACTTCACGGTCAAGACCGTCGGGCCGTTCGTCCTGGCCATCCGGAACAGTCACTGATGACGCAGCTGAGCGGCCAATTACCATCTAGCTCCGTGACCGAGACGCGGGCGAATTACCGAACCGCCCGTCTGGTCGCCGTCGTCGCCGGCCTGCTGGGTGCCGCGCTGGCGCTGCTGACCCCGTTGCTGCCCGTCACGCAGACCACGGCCGAGCTGAACTGGCCGCAGAACGGCGTCCTGAACAGCGTCACCGCCCCGTTGATCAGCTACGTGGCCACCGACCTGAACATCAGCGTGCCGTGCCGCACCGCGGCCGGTCTGGACGCACCCGGCAAGACGGTGCTGCTCTCCACCGTCCCCAAGCAGGCGCCCAAAGCCGTCGACCGCGGCCTGCTCATCCAACGCGCCAACGACGACCTGGTGGTCGTCGTGCGCAACACCCCCGTCGTCGTCGCCCCGCTGAGTCAGGTGCTCAGCCCGGCGTGTCAGAAGCTGACGTTCACCGCCCACGCCGACAAGGTGAGCGCCGAGTTCGTCGGCCTGGTCAGCGGTCCCGACAGTGACGATCCCGGCACGCCGTTGCGCGGCGAGCGCGGCGGCTACGACTTCCGCCCGCAGATCGTCGGGGTGTTCACCGACCTGTCCGGGCCCGCGCCCGACGGGCTGAGCCTGTCGGCCACCATCGACACCCGCTACTCCAGTTCGCCGACGACGCTCAAGACGGTCGCGATGGTGCTCGGGGTGGCGCTGACCGTCATAGCGCTGATGGCCCTGCACGTGCTGGACACCGCCGACGGCATGCGGCACCGGCGCTTCCTGCCGGGGCGGTGGTGGTCGCTGTCGGTGCTCGACGGCCTGGTGATCGCGGTGCTGGTGTGGTGGCACTTCGTCGGCGCCAACACCTCCGACGACGGCTACATCCTGACCATGGCCCGGGTGTCCGAGCACGCCGGCTACATGGCCAACTACTACCGCTGGTTCGGCACGCCCGAGGCGCCGTTCGGCTGGTACTACGACCTGCTGGCGCTGTGGGCACACGTGACCACCGCGAGCGTGTGGATGCGGCTGCCGACGCTGATCATGGCGCTGGCGTGCTGGTGGATCATCAGCCGCGAGGTGATCCCGCGACTGGGCCACGCCGTCAAGACCAGCCGCGCCGCCGCCTGGACCGCGGCCGGCATGTTCCTGGCGTTCTGGCTGCCGCTCAACAACGGCCTGCGGCCGGAGCCGATCATCGCCCTGGGCATCCTGCTGACCTGGTGCTCGGTGGAGCGCGGGGTGGCGACCAGCCGCCTGTTGCCGGTCGCCCTGGCGTGCATCATCGGTGCCCTGACATTGTTCTCCGGGCCGACCGGCATCGCCTCGATCGGTGCGCTGCTGGTCGCCATCGGGCCGCTGCGCACGATCCTGCACCGCCGGTCCCGGCAGTTCGGGCTGCTGCCGCTGCTGGCGCCGATCCTGGCCGCCGCGACCGTCACGATCATCCTGATCTTCCGGGACCAGACCCTGGTCGGCGAGGTCCAGGCCAACATGCTCAAGTCGGCCGTCGGGCCGAGCCTGAGCTGGTTCGACGAGCACATCCGCTACGAGCGGCTGTTCATGGCCAGCCCGGACGGCTCGGTCGCCCGCCGGTTCGCGGTGCTGGCCCTGCTGGTCGCGCTGGCGGTCTCGGTGGCGATGATGCTGCGCCGCGGCCACATCCCCGGCACCGCGGGCGGACCCAGCCGCCGCATCATCGGCATCACGATCATCTCGTTCCTGGCGATGATGTTCACCCCGACCAAGTGGACACACCACTTCGGGGTGTTCGCCGGGCTGGCCGGCTCGCTGGGCGCGCTTGGCGGCCGTCGCCGTCACCGCCCACGTGCTGCGGTCGCGACGGAACCGCGCCGTGTTCGCCGCGCTCGTCCTGTTCGTGACCGCGCTGTCGTTCGCCAGCGTCAACGGCTGGTGGTACGTCTCGAACTTCGGCGTGCCGTGGTCGAACCAGTTCCCGGAGTGGCACTTCGGCTTCACCACGATCCTGCTCGGGCTGACGGTCGTCACCCTGCTGGTGGCGGCGTGGTTCCACTTCTCCGGCCGCGCCGAGCGGACACCGGACCGGACGCGGTGGTGGTCGAAGGCCGTCGGCTCACCCCTGGCCGTCGCGGCCTGGCTGCTGGTGGTCTTCGAGGTGATGTCGCTGACCCTGGCCATGATCGACCAGTACCCGGCCTGGTCGGTGGGCCGGTCCAACCTGGAGGCGCTGACCGGCAAGACCTGCGGGCTGGCCGACGACGTCATGGTCGAGCAGGACCCCAACGCCGGACTGCTCAGCCCGATCGGTGTGCCGGTCGGTGACGGCGCTCGGCTCGACGACCGCCGAGGGCTTCACCCCCAGCGGCATCCCCGCCGACGTCTCGGCGGACCCGGTGATGGAACCGCCCGGCGGCGGCAACTTCGCCGACAGCGACGGCGTGGTCACCTCCAGCGAAGCCGGTACCGAGGGCGGCACCACCGCCGCCGCCGGGGTCAACGGCTCCCGGGCCCGGCTTCCCTACGGACTGGATCCCGCTCGCAACCCGGTGCTCGGCAGCTGGCGCTCCGGCGTGCAACAGCCCGCCATGCTGCGGTCCGCGTGGTACCGGCTGCCGGACGGATGGGCTCAGGACCGCGCGGCGACGCCGCTGCTGGTGGTGTCGGCGGCGGGCCGTTTCGACCAGGGCGAAGTGCAGGTGCAGTGGGCCACCGACCAACAGGCGGCAGAAGGTAAGCCGGGCGGCGCGCTCGGATTCGGCGACGTCGGCGCGGCGCCGGCGTGGCGCAATCTGCGGGCCCCGTTGAGCAGCCATCCCGGCCAGCGCCACCCAGATCCGCCTGGTCGCCAGCGACGACGATCTCGCACCGCAGCACTGGATCGCGGTCACCCCGCCGCGCATCCCCAAGCTGCGCACGCTGCAGCAGGTGGTCGGGTCGCAGGACCCGGTGCTGCTGGACTGGCTGGTGGGCCTGGCGTTCCCCTGCCAGCGGCCGTTCGGCCATCAGAACGGCGTCATCGAACCGCCCAAGTGGCGCATCCTGCCCGACCGGTTCGGCGCCGAGGCGAACTCCCCGGTGATGGACAACATCGGCGGCGGGCCGCTGGGCATCAGCGAACTGCTCTACCGCGCCACCACGGTGCCGACCTACCTCAAGGACGACTGGTTCCGGGACTGGGGCGCGCTGCAGCGGCTGAACCCCTTCTACCCGAACGCCCGGCCGGCCCGACTGGACCTCGGCACCGCCACCCGCAGCGGCTTGTGGAGTCCGGCGCCGCTGCGCCCGACCTGACACTCGTCGCCGGAGTGCCGCATGGCATCCGCGATCGGCTCAGTTGCGTCGCCTAACATCGACCCTCGTGTCCAGCGACAGCGCCGACTCCACCCGGATTGCCCGGCTCGTCGCCGTCGTCGCCGGTGTTGCCGGCGTCCTGTTGTGCGTGCTGGTGCCGTTGCTGCCGGTCAAGCAGACCACCGCCACCATCGGTTGGCCGCAGGGCACAACGGCTGACGGGCTGATCACCGACATCACCGCGCCGCTGGTATCCGGCGCACCCCAGTCGCTCGACGTGTCCATCCCCTGCCAGGCGATCGCCACCTTGCCCGCCGCGGGCGGCCTGGTGTTCTCCACGATCCCGCCCGCCGGCATCGACGCCAGCCGCAACGGCCTGTTCGTCCAGGCCAACGCCGACACCGTGGTCGTCGCATTCCGCGACACGGTGGCGGCCGTCGCGCCGCGGTCAGCCATCAATTCCGGCGCCTGCAGCGCGCTGCACATGTGGGGCGGACCGGGTGGATCCGGCGCCGACTTCGTCGGCATTCCCGGTGCCACGGGCACGCTGGCGCCGGAGAAGAAGCCTCAGGTGGCCGGAATCTTCACCGACATGAAGGTGCCGCCGCAGCCGGGCTTGTCGGCGCGCATCGACATCGACACCCGCTTCATCACCAGCCCGACGGTGCTGAAGCTGGCGGTGATGGCGCTGGGCCTGGCGTGCGTGCTGGCTGCGCTCATCGCACTCGCGGTCCTCGACCGCGCCTACGGGCGCTCCTTGAAAGGGCTCTGGCGGCGGCTGCTGCGGGCGGGCCCGTCCACCTGGCTGCTCGATGCCGGCGTCATCGCCACCCTGCTGCTGTGGCACGTCATCGGCGCCATCTCGTCCGATGACGGCTACAACCTCACGATCGCGCGGGTGGCCGGCGAGGCGGGCTACACGACCAACTACTTCCGCTTCTTCGGGGCCACCGAAGCCCCGTTCGACTGGTATCAGTCGGTGCTGGCACACCTGGCCACCGTCAGCACCGCCGGAGTGTGGATGCGGTTGCCGGCCACCGTGGCCGGAATCGCCACCTGGCTGATCCTGAGCCGCTGCGCGCTGCCGCGCCTGGGCCGCCGACTGGCCCTCAACCGGGTGACGGCCTGGACGGCGGGCGCGGTGTTCCTGGCCGCCTGGCTGCCGTTCAACAACGGCCTGCGCCCGGAACCGCTCATCGCCTTCGGTGCACTGGCGGTGTGGATGCTGGTCGAGAACGCGATCGCCACCCGGCGCCTGGTGCCGGCCGCGATCGCGATCATCGTCGCCGTCTTCAGCGTGACCCTGGCGCCGCAGGGTCTGATCGCGCTGGCCCCGCTGCTGGTCGGCGCGCGCGCGATCGCCCGCATCATCCGCATCCGCCGGCCGGGCGAGGGCGTGCTGGCCCCACTGGCCGCGCTGGCCGCGTCGGGATCGGTGATCTTCGTGGTGGTGTTCCGCGCTCAGACCCTGGCGAACGTCGCCGAATCGGCGCGGATCAAGTACGTCGTCGGGCCGACCATCGCCTGGTACCAGGATTTCCTGCGCTACTACTTCCTGACCGTCGAAGACAACGTGGAGAGCTCGCTGACCCGGCGCTTCGCGGTGCTGGTGATGATGCTCTGCCTGTTCGGCATGCTCGCGGTACTGCTGCGACGCGGCGGCGTGGCCGGGATGGCCGGCGGCCCGGTCTGGCGGCTCATCGGCACGACCGCCGTCGGACTGCTGCTGCTGACGTTCACGCCGACGAAGTGGGCCGTACAGTTCGGCGCGTTCGCCGGGCTGGCCGGTGCGCTGGGCGCGGTGACGGCATTCACCTTCTCCCGCGTCGGCCTGCACAACCGCCGTAACCTCGCGCTCTACGTCACCGCGCTGCTGTTCGTCCTCGCCTGGGCCACGTCGGGCATCAACGGCTGGTTCTACGTGGGCAACTACGGAGTGCCGTGGTTCGACCGCCAGCCGGTGATCGCCCACTACCCGGTGACGACGATCTTCCTCGCGCTGGCCATCCTGACCGGCCTGCTCGCGGGCTGGCTGCACTTCCGCATGGACTACACCGGCCACACCGAGGTCAAGAACACCCGGCGCAACCGGGTGCTGGCGTCCACCCCGCTGCTGGTGGTGGCGCTCGTCATGGTGCTGCTCGAGGTCGGGTCGATGGCCAAGGGGTTCGTGCAGCGCTACCCCGACTACACCACCGCCGCTGCCAACGTCGGGGCGCTGCGATCGGGGCTGTCGAACTCCAGCTGCGCCATGGCCGACGACGTCCTGGTCGAAGCCGACACCAACGCCGGTCTGCTGCAACCGGTTCCGGGACAGAAGTGGGGGCAGTACGGCCCGCTCGGCGGGGAGAACCCGGTCGGCTTCACCCCCAACGGGATCAGCGACACCCTGGAGCCGGCCGAACCGTTCACCGCCAACCCCGGCACCGTCAACTCCGACGGCTCCCCCAACAAGCCGAATGTGGGCATCGCCTACGCGGCGGGCACCGGTGGCGGCTACGGCCCCGTCGGGATCAACGGTTCGCGGGTGTTCCTGCCGTTCGGCCTGGACCCCAGGACCACGCCGGTGATGGGCAGCTACAACGAGAACACCGTCGCCGCCAAGGCCACGTCGGCGTGGTACGAGCTGCCGCCGCGCAGCCCGGACCGGCCGCTGGTCACCGTCGCCGCCGCCGGTGCGATCTGGTTCTACGACGAGGAGGGACAGTTCAACTACGGGCAGTCCCTGAAGTTGCAGTGGGGTGTGCGCCGGCCGGACGGCAGCTTCACCGCACTGAACTCGGTGCAGCCGATCGACGTCATCGCCCAGAAGGCTTGGCGCAACCTGCGATTCCCGATGGCGTGGGCGCCGCCGGAGGCGAACGTGGCCCGCATCGTGGCCGACGATCCAAACCTGAGCACCGATCAGTGGTTCGGCTTCACCCCGCCGCGGGTGCCGGTGCTGCAGACCGCCCAGCAATTCCTGGGCACGCAGACGCCGGTGATGATGGACATCGCCACCGCGGCGAACTTCCCGTGCCAGCGGCCGTTCTCCGAGCACCTCGGGGTGGCGGAGCTGCCGGAGTACCGGCTCCTGCCCAACCTCAAGCAGGTGGTGGTGTCGTCGAACATGTGGCAGTCCGCACGCGCGGGTGGCCCGTTCCTGTTCATCCAGGCGCTGCTGACCACCTCCACGATTCCGACCTACCTGCGCAACGACTGGTACCGCGACTGGGGTGCGCTCGAGCGCTACATCCGGCTGGTGCCCGCCGCCGAGGCCCCCAACGCCGTCGTCGACCAGGGCTCCACGAGGGTGTTCGGCTGGGGCCGCAACGGACCGATCCGAGCCTTGCCATGACAGGGAAGCCATGACACAGACTCTCGCGGCCAACGCCCGCGACGCGGCCCGCGACGTGACGATCACGCGATGGGTGGCGACCGTCGCCGGCCTGATCGGGTTCGTGCTGTCGGTACTGACCCCGCTGCTGCCGGTGGTGCAGACCACGGCGACGCTGAACTGGCCCCAGAACGGCCAGTTCACCAGCGTCACCGCCCCGCTGATCTCCGAGGCTCCGGTGTCACTGACGGCGACCGTGCCGTGTGAGGTGATCAGGTCCATGCCGCCGGCAGGCGGCCTGGTGCTGGGCCTGGCGCCGAAGAAAGGCAAAGAGGCGGCGCTGAATTCGCTGTTCGTCAACGTCACCAGCCAGCGGGTGGACATCACCGACCGCAACGTGGTGGTGGCGAGTGTGCCGCGGGCCGAGATGGCCCGGCTGCCAGCGCATCGAGATCACCTCGGATGGCACCGGAACCTTCGCGACCTTCGTGGGGCTCGCCGGCGGGCAGGAGCGAAGCGACTCTTGGTATGACACCTATCCGGCCACCGGAAAGGACCTGCGCAGCGGGTTCGCCGACCCGAACCTGCGACCGGCGATCGTCGGGGTGTTCACCGACCTGACCGGCCCGGCACCGCCCGGGCTGACGTTCGCCGCGACGATCGACACCCGGTTCTCCACCACGCCAACGGCTTTGAAGCTGGCCGCGATGCTGCTGGCGATCGCGGCGACAGTGGTGGCGCTGGCGGCGCTGTGGCGACTGGACCGGCTCGACGGCCGGCGCATGCACAGCTGGATTCCTCAGCGCTGGCGCACCTTCACCGCCGTCGACGTCACCGTCGTGGCCACCTTCGTGGTCTGGCACGTCATCGGCGCCAACTCCTCCGACGACGGCTACATCCTGCAGATGGCCCGCGTCGCCGACCACGCCGGCTACATGTCGAACTACTTCCGCTGGTTCGGCAGTCCCGAGGACCCGTTCGGCTGGTTCTACAACGTGCTCGCCCTGATGACCCACGTCAGCGACGCGAGCATCTGGATGCGGCTGCCGGACCTGGTGTGCGCCCTGGTGTGCTGGCTGCTGCTGAGCCGCGAGGTGCTGCCCCGACTGGGCCCCGCCGTGGTCGCCAGCCGGCCGGCCCTGTGGGCGGCCGGGCTGGTTCTGCTGGCCGCCTGGATGCCGTTCAACAACGGTCTGCGCCCGGAGGGCCAGATCGCCACCGGCGCGCTCATCACCTACGTGCTGATCGAACGGGCCATCAGTTCGGGGCGGCTGACCCCGTTCGCGTTCGCGATCCTCGCCGCAGCCTTCACCCTCGGCATCCAGCCGACCGGCCTGATCGCGGTCGCCGCGCTGCTGGCCGGCGGCCGGCCCATCCTGCGGATCCTGGTGCGCCGCAGGGCGATCGTCGGCACCTGGCCGCTGATCGCCCCGCTGCTGGCGGTCGGCACCATCGTGCTGACCGTGGTGTTCGCCGACCAGACGTTGGCAACCGTGTTGGAGGCGACCAGGATTCGCACCGACATCGGGCCGAGCCAGGCCTGGTACACCGAGAACCTGCGCTACTACTACCTGATCCTGCCGACCGTGGACGGTTCGCTGTCGCGGCGGTTCGGCTTCTTCATCACCGCACTGTCGTTGTTCGTGTCGATGTTCGTGATGCTGCGGCGCAAACGTGTTCCCGGGGTGGCGCGCGGCCCGGTCTGGCGGTTGATGGGCATCATCTTCGCGACGATGTTCTTCCTGATGTTCACCCCCACCAAGTGGGTGCACCACTTCGGCCTGTTCGCCGCCGTCGGTGCCGCGATGGCCGCGGTGGCCACCGTGCTGGCCTCGCCTGCGGTGCTGCGCTGGTCGCGCAACCGGATGACTGTCGTAACCGCGGTGCTGTTCCTGCTCGCGTTGTGCTTCGCCACCACCAACGGCTGGTGGTACGTGTCGAGCTACGGCGTGCCGTTCAACAACGCGATGCCGCGCATCGGTGGAATCACCGTCAGCACAGTCTTCTTCGCGCTGTTCGCCGTGTCGGCGCTGTACACGCTCTGGCTGCACTTCAACTCCCGCGACCGCGGCGAAGGCCGGATCGCCCGAGCCGTCACCGCTGCGCCGATACCGGTGGCGGCGGGCTTCATGGTGGTGGTGTTCATCGCGTCGATGGCCGCCGGGGTGGTGCGCCAGTACCCGACGTACTCCAATGCGTGGGCCAACCTGCGAGCGTTCTCCGGGGGCTGCGGACTGGCCGACGACGTGCTGGTCGAACCCGACACCAACGCCGGTTTCCTGACCCCACTTCCCGGCGACTGGGGCCCACTCGGCCCACTGGGCGGCACCAAGCCCGTCGGCTTCACCCCCAATGGGGTCCCGGAACACATTGTCGCCGAGGCGATTCGGATGACCAATCCGCAGCCGGGCACCGACTACGACTGGGACCAGCCGATCAAGCTGAGCAGACCCGGCGTCAACGGATCCACCGTGCCGCTGCCCTACGGCCTGGACCCGGCCCGGGTGCCGCTGGCCGGCAGCTACGTCACCGGCCCGCAGCAGCAGAGCACGCTGAACTCCGCGTGGTATCAGCTGCCGCCCAGGGACGCCGGGCATCCGCTGGTGGTGGTCACCGCCGCCGGGACCATCGCCGGCGACAGCGTGCTCAACGCGCATACCGACGGCCAGACCGTCGAACTGGAGTACGCCCGGCCCGGCCCCGACGGTGCACCGGTGCCGGCGGGCCGGGTGCAGCCCTACGACATCGGCCCGGCTCCGGCGTGGCGCAACCTTCGGTTCGACCGCTCCGCGATGCCCGCCGGCGCGAGCGCGGTACGCATCGTGGCCACCGACCGGTCGCTGTCCCTCGGTGACTGGATTGCCGTCACGCCGCCGCGGGTGCCGGAGTTGCGCTCGGTCCAGGAGTACGTGGGCTCGACGCAGCCGGTGCTGATGGACTGGGCGGTGGGCCTGGCGTTCCCGTGCCAGCAGCCGATGCTGCACGCCAACGGCGTCACCGAGGTGCCCCGGTTCCGGATCACCCCCGACTACACGGCCAAGAAGCAGGACACCGACACCTGGGAGGACGGCCGCAACGGCGGTCTGCTCGGGATCACCGACCTACTGCTGCGCCAGCACGTGATGGCGACGTACCTGTCGCGGGACTGGGGCCGCGACTGGGGGTCGCTGCGCAAGTTCGACACCATCGTCGATGCGGACGTCGCGCAGATCGACCTCGGGACCGCGACCCGTAGCGGGCTGTGGAAGCCGGGACGGATCCGGATCAAGGCCTAGCAAGTACCCCAGCGGCCAATCGGGGTTTTCCGGCCAACGGACGGCCCGGCGGTGCGAGGATTCGGTCGTGACCGAGAACGTGGCGAACGCGGCGATCATCGACCCGCTGATGCATGGGCTGCGCTCCAAGGGCCTCAAGAAGGGCTCGGTCTCGCTGGTCGGAGCGGTTGCCATCGGTCTGGCGGCGACGGCACCGGCCTATTCGCTGACCGGCGCGCTGGGCCACGGCGCCGCCGCGGCCGGCTACCAACTGCCGATCGTGTTCATCATCGCGGTCATCCCGATGTATTTCGTCGCCCTGGCCTACAAGCACCTCACCGACGCCGCACCGGACGCCGGCACGGTGTTCACCTGGGGATCGAAGGCGATCGCCCCGCACATCGGCTGGGTGGGTGGCTTCGCGCTGATGTTGTCCAGCATCCTGGCCGGCGTCGGCGCCGCCGGGATCCTGACCAATGCCACCGCGGTCTGGATCGGCATGGACGACTCACCGGTCTGGTTCGACCTCCCGGTGGCTGCGGCCTTCATCCTGCTGACCACCTGGCTGGTCGCACGCGGCGCCGAGGAATCCTCCCGCGCCACGCTCATCCTGACGATCGTCCAGTACGGCGGGCTGGCCCTGTTCGCGATCATCATGCTCGCCGCCGTCATCAACGGCCACCAGAACCCGGCGGCCGAGTCGTTCTCCCTGGAGTGGTTCAACCCGTTCGCCATCCGCGACTTCAGCGGCCTGCTGGGCGGTTTCCTGGTGGCCATCTTCATCTTCTGGGGCTTCGACGCATCGCTGGCCATGTCCGAGGAAACCTCCGGCACCTCCGCGCAGGCCGGGCGCAGCGGCGTCACCGCGATCCTGATCACCGTCGCCACGTACGTGATCTTCAGCGTGGCCGCGTTGGCGTACGCGGGTATCGACGAGAGCAGCCCGACGAGCCTGACCAACGTGGACAACATCGACGACGTCTTCACCACGCTGGCCGGACAGTCGATCGGCGCCCGCGGCGCGATGATCGCGGCACTGGTGGTCGGGATATCGGCGTTCTCCGCGACGATGTCCACCGTCATGCCGACAGCTCGCGGGTTGCTGTCGATGGCGACCTACAAGGCCCTGCCGAGCCGATTCGCGTCGGTCAGTGCCGTGAGTTCGACGCCCAAGTTCGCCACCTGGGTCATCGGCCTGACGAGCCTGGCGATCTATTGCGCGCTGGACGTGATCAGCGACAGCGTCGTGGCGGATTCGGTCTACAGCGTCGGGATCGCGATCATGACTTACTACTCGGTGGTGGCGATTTCCTCGGTGGTGTACTTCTGGCGCACCGCTTTCCGATCGTGGCGGACCGCGATGGGGCAGGTGATCCTGCCCGGTATCGGGGCGCTGATCCTCATCCCGGTGGGCGTCACCGAGGCCTACTTGATGGCCGATCCGGAGACCGGCTCGGGCGGATCGATCCTCGGCATCGGCACCGCGTTTGTCGTCGGCGTCCTCAGCCTCGGACTCGGCGTGGTGCTGATGATCCTGTGGAACCTCAAGTCGCCGGCGTTCTTCCGTGGCGAGACTCTGCCGAGGGAGCGGACCTAACCGGTCGACGCTTGCGGGTCGGCCACCAGTTTCTCCGGCTGCAGCGACCAGACCGTGGCGTCACCCGAAGGGTCGGCGTGGGCGCAGTACGCGGGAGCGCCCGCCTCGCTGACGGCGGCCGCGCCCAAGACCGCACAGTTGGCGCCGATGACCACCACCGGCAGGTCCATCCGGCCCGATTCGGCCGGCGGCGGTGCCGGCGCGGCGGCAGGCGCCGCGGTGCTGGCCGCGTTGTGCACGTCGTGGCGGCTGAACAGCAGGGTGATACCCGCCGCTGCGCCCGCGATCAGCACTGCCAGGCCGACGATCGCCGGGACCAGCAGGCGCCGCCGTGACCGCCCCGACGCCGACTCCGGCGTGGCGTGGCGTCCGCGCCCCGTCGCGGGTCGCGCGGCCGGCGCGAGCGCCGTCGCCTCCACCGCACCGGAGGGGTCGAGGCCCTCCTCGAGTGCGCGGGCGAAATCGATGCACCGCTCGAAGCGGTCGGCGGGATTCTTCGAGAGAGCTTTGGCGAACACCGGCCCGAGGCCGGACAGTTCCGGCCGCTTGGCCCCGATGGCCGGCGGGTCGGAACCGAGATGCTGGCTGATGACGATCGCGGGGTTGCTGTGCTTGAACGGCGGGGTGCCCGTCAGCAGGTGATAGGCGGTGGCGGCCAGCGCGTACTGGTCGGCATGACCGTCGATGCGTTCGCCCTTGAGCTGCTCGGGGGCGGCGTAGGCCACCGTGCCGACCGTCATGTTGGTGCCCGTCAGTGCGCTCTCCTGGCCGATCCAGCGCGCAATGCCGAAGTCCGCCAACATGATTCGCGGCTCGTCGGAGTCCGACGTGCCCAGCAGGATGTTGGCCGGCTTGATGTCGCGGTGCAGCAGCTTGCGGCCGTGGGCATAGTCGAGCGCCTCGGCCACCGCGGTGATGATGCGGACCACCTCGGCGGGCGGCATCCCGTCGCGATAGCGCTCGGCCAGCAGTTGTGAGGCGTCGGTGCCCGCCACGTAGTCCATCGCGATCCACAGCTGGCCCTCGTACTCGCCGCGGTCGTAGATGGTCACGATGTGCGGATGGACGAGGGTGGCGACCATGTCGGCCTCGAGGTTGAAGCGCTGCCGGTACTCGTCGTCGCAGCTGACCGACGCGCCGAGCACCTTCAGGGCGTCGCAGCGGGGCAGGCGGGGATGCTGGGCCAGGTAGACCTCACCCATTCCCCCGGCTCCCAGGATCCGCTGGACGGTGTAACCGGCAAAGACCTGGCCGTCGGCTAACGGCATTGGGGCATCGTAGAGCCAGAAGGTGTCGATTCTCGAACCGGAGGCCATCCGGGCTACCGCGCGTAGACCACCCGGGTGCCCAGGACGATGTCCTGCACCGAACGTCGCCGCTGGTCAACGGCAACCCACAGCAGCCCGATCGGGAATACCACGCAAGCGGCGGCGCGCAGCGCCGCGACAACCACCCGCAGCCGTTCGCCGTTGCGGCCGACGACGCGCAGACCCAGCAGAACCGCGCCGACCGTGCGACCCGACAACGCCCAGCACATGCCCAAATACAGCACCGCCACCGCGAACGCCACCGCGGTGGAGAACACGATGTTGGGCGCCGGGAAGCGGAACGCGGTGGGATTGAACATCAAACTGGTCAGAACCAGGCCGAGGTAGAACCCACCCAGCGTGACGACGACAACCAGCAGGTCGACGATGCCGGCCAGGCCCCGGGACACGATTCCGGCATTCGGAGCGGGTGCGCTCACTGGGGCTCCTGGGCCGGCTCCTGCGCCCGCCCCAGCATCCGGTCGACGAGGCCGGAGACGACGTCGTCGGCCCGGGCGGTCTGGCTGCGAACGTCGGTCATCACCTCGGCGGTGACGGTGCCGGTGGACTCGCGGATGATGGCGGGCAGGTCGACACCGTCGATGACCTGGTCGGCCAGGCCGATGAGGTCGATGCGGGCGACGATCGCGTCGATGTCCACCCCGGCGACGATGGCGTCGATGTCCACCCGCTCACGCACCAGTGCGGTCAGGTCGATCTGGTCGAGCACCAACTCGGTGACCTTGGTGATGGCCGCGACTCCGGCCCGGCCGGCCTCGACGCGGGTGGTGTGCAGAATCCCGCCGACCAGCGGCAGCCGTTCCCAGGGCAGCACGGGTGACCTCAGGCGTCGGCCGTCGCCGGGCTCTCCGACTTGAGCGCGGCCAGCACCGCGCCGCTGAGTCGGGCGAGCTCGTCGGCTTCGCCGTCGGACAACGCGGCCCCGACGATCTCGGCCATCCGGCGGTTGGTCAGCTCCTCGGTGGCGGCGTAGCGGTCCTTCTTGTCCGCGGCGTCGGGATAGGGCGGCTGCCAGCCCATGAACGCGGCGTAGCTCGGGCCGCCGCTGAGGATGTGCGCTTCGACGGGGCTCACCCCGGACAGTGCCAGCGCGCAGAAGTGCACGGCGGCCCGCAACTCGCGCAGCACGTGCATCACCTGCAGCGCACGGGCCGGGCCGTCGTCGGCCAGTGGCATGGCCCGCCAGCCGGCGAACAGCGGGAGTCCGTTCTCCGGGGCCGCGGCGATGACCTTTTCACCAAGGGCGGCAAGGCGATCCGTGCCCGGCACGGACCCCAGGTGCCGGCGGCCGAATCCCGCCAGCTGGTCCCAGTACAGCGCGGCCGAATCGGCGGCGTTGCGCACCGCCACACCGTTCTCCCAGCACATCTTGACCACGTTCGGCTCGAACACCGCGAACACCGCGTTGACCGTGTCGGCGTTGGCGTCGCCGAGAACGCCGGCGCGCCCGGCGAAGTAGGCCGCGAACGGGTCGGGGTAACCGGCGTCGAGGCCCTCCTGCGACGTCTCGGGGTGCAGCATGAAGATGCTGATGGCTTCGCCGATGGCAGCCCCGGACTCACGGACCGCGTCGATGCTTGCTTCGCTCATCTGCTGCTCCTCGCCTGTGGCCGGCGACCTCGGTGCCATCGGCTCGCCGTGAGTCTATGACTCGGGCTCACACCGGGGCGACGGTCACCGGAATGCCGTTGAGCGCCCCGTTGCCGGACGGCTCGTCGAGGAACGTCGGCGGCGACAGGATGTTGGTGTTCACCCCGGGCGAGCTGTTGGCGACGGACATCCGGGTGCCGGGCTTGCCGTGGCCCCAGCCGTGCGGCATGGACACCACGCCCGGCTTTGATCGCGTCGGTCAGCTCCACCGGGACCTCGATGGACCCCGCCGACGAGGTGACCGTCACGACGTCCCCGGCGGCTACCCCGCTGCGCGCGGCATCGTCGGGGTGCATCAGCAGCGTGCACCGGTCCCGGCCCTTCATCAGTGCCGACACGTTGTGCAGCCACGAGTTGTTCGACCGCAGATGCCGGCGGCTGACCAGCACAAGATCGTCGGGCTCACGTGACATCCGCACGGCCAGGCGCGGCACGTCGTCGAGCAGATACTGCGGCGCCAACCGGATCCGCTTGTCGGTGGTGCCCAGGATCTCGGGTACCTGGGGCACCATCGGCCCGTAATTGATGCCGTTGGGCTGCTGCTTTAACTTCGCCAAGCTCAGCCCGTCGGGATTCTCGCCGTAGCGGTCGCCGAACGGGCCGGTGCGCAGCGTCAGATCGAGGATGCGTTCCGGCCCCGCCGCCGCTGCTGTAGTGGCCGCGGATCGTCGCCCCGTCGAGGCCCTGCGTGAAGCACAGGTAGTCGAAGAAGCCGTCGTCGATCGCGGCGACGTCGACGTCCTCGGCCGGGGTCCCGGTGCACAGACCGGTGAGCCGGATCAGGATCTCCCACTCCTGCGGCCGGTCCGGGTCCTCAGGGACGAACACCGGCGCCGAGTAGTTGGCGATGCTGTTGATCGCGAACATCAGGATCAGGTCGTCGTGATGCGGCTGCTCCAGCGGGGACAGGCCGGGCAGGATCACGTCGGCATGACGGGTGGTTTCGTTGAGCCACAGGTCGACGGCGATCATCGCGTCCAACTGAGGCAGCACCTCGTCGAGGCGATGGCCGCCGGGCGTGGACAACACCGGATTGCCGGCAACGGTGATGAGCGCCTTGACCTGCCCCTCGCCCGGGGTCTCGATCTCCTCGGCCAGACACGACACCGGCACCTGGCCGAGCACCTCCTTGGCGCCGCGGACCCGGGTGTGCCAGCGGCCGAACTCCGCCAGTCCGCCCTCCAGTCCCGGCTGGGGTTGGGCGGTGACGGTCCATGCCGCGGGGCGGGGGAACATCGCACCGCCCGGGGTGTCGAAGTGGCCGGTGAGGATGTTGACGACGTCGACCAGCCAGCTGGCCAGACTGCCGAACTCCTGGTTGCACAACCCGATTCGGCCGTAGACGACGGCGTTCTCGGTGCCGGCGAGTTGGCGGGCGAGGCCTCGGATCCGCTCGGCGTCGATGCCGGTGACCGGTGCCACCCGCTCCGGGGACCAGTCGCGGGCGAGCTCCGCAGCGCGTCCACCCCGTCGACGTGCCCGGCGAGGTGGCCGAGGCGCACCAGGTCCTCGTCGAACACGGTGTGCACCACGGCCAGCAGCAGGGCGGCGTCGGTGCCGGGGGTGATGGGCAGCCATTCGTCGGCCTTGGCGGCGGTGGCGGTGCGCACCGGGTCGATGACGATCACGGTGTCGATGCGCTCGAGGATGCCCATCACGTCCGGCGCGGCCAGCAGCGAACCCTGCGAGGCCGCCGGGTTCGCACCCATGATCACGAGAAGGTCGGTGCGCTCGATGTCGGGCACTCCGAAGCCCCACCAGTTGCCGTACATCAGGTGCGACGACAGGTTCTTCGGCCACTGGTCGACGGTTCCGGGCGAATAGCTGACCGGCATGCCCGACATGCCCAGCAGTACGCCGGTGTAGCGCCCCAGCGAGAACGAGTGCGCCAGCGGGTTGCCGGTGTAGCAGGTGACCGCGCCGATGCCATGTTCGGCGATCACCGGGGCCAGCAGCTCGGTGCAGCGCCGGAAGGCGGTGTCCCAGTCGACCTCGCGCCACTGCCCGTCGACCTTGATCATCGGGGTGCGGATGCGGTCCGGGTCGTGGTGGATGGCGCCCAGCGACACGCCCTTGGGGCACAGGTGCCCGCGGCTCCAGACGTCGTCGGGGTTGCCGCGGATGCTCGCCACCTTGCCGTCGGCGACGTCAATCTCCAAGCCGCACATGGCTTCACACAGGGGACAGGTGTAGAGGTGGCGCCCGTCGCGGCCGGGCGCTGGTCGATCGCCGTGCTCGATGGTCACCGCCTCACGGTAATCACGTTCGGGTCCGGTGAGTGAGGAACGGTGCAGAAGAACTGCGAGTGATGCCCTGCGAGGCTCCTCACTCGACGAGGCAGAGGCCTGCGATCAGTCCGGATAGTCCATCGGCACACCGACGGTGTTGAGCGTCATCGCCAGCGCATCGTATTGCCCCACCAGGGTGATGAATTCGAGCAGCTGACGGCGGTCCAGGTATTGGGCCAGCAGCTGCCACGTCGAATCGGACATGTTGCGGGTGGCGATCAGTTCGTCGACGGCGGTCAGCATCGCCCGATGGCGCGGAGAGAGCCCCTCGGCCACCGGCCAGGCGAAGACCGCCGCCTGGGTCTCGGCGTCGACTCCTCGTTTGAGCGCCAGCCGGCGGTGCTGCTGCAATTCGTACTCGCTTCGGCGCAGATGTCCGACCCGAAGGATCACCACTTCGGCATCCCGCTTCGGCAGCCGGCCGAAGTTCAGCAGCATGCCGCTGAACGGCGCCCAGGACCAGAACAGTCGTGGGTACTGGACCAGCGTGGTGAACAGGTGGAACTCGGGAATGCCCCACACCTTGGCGACCAGCTTGCAGAACAGCCAGCCGAACCAGCCGAGCTCACGCCTGCTGCCGGGCGGAATTCTCGGCGGGACCACCGCGGGCAACGGGTCGATGCGGTTCTGGGGTAGTGGTTCTGACGACGCCATCGCCGCCTTCTTCTGTGGTGCAGATCGTGCCGATCTGTCGGCACCGCCATTAGACACCGGCCGATGTCCAGCTACCTGTGATCTTCCTGAATGGCAGTTCTTACGTCGGCGTCAGCTAAGCTGGCGGCGATCCGTGCGGTCCACTTTTCGCACGACCCAGGGGCTTGGGGACGGCCCCACGGGGATACATCCGAACATGAAGGATCCCGGTGGCTGAACACGTGGTCACGCCCGTTGCGGTGATCGGCATGGCGTGCCGCCTGCCGGGCGGCATCGAATCTCCCGACCAGTTGTGGGAAGCCCTGCTGCGGGGTGACGACCTCGTCACCGAGATCCCGGCGGAGCGCTGGGATGTCGAGGAGTACTTCGACGCCGAGCGCGGCGTCCCGGGCCGCACGGTGTCGAGATGGGGCGCGTTCCTCGATGACATCGGCGGATTCGACGCCGACTTCTTCGGTCTCAACGATGCCAGGGCGACGGCGATCGATCCGCAGCACCGGCTGCTGATGGAGACGTCGTGGGAGGCCATCGAGCAGGCCGGCATCGCGCCGACATCCCTGTCCGAAACCTCTACCGGGGTGTATCTGGGGCTGTCCCACGACGACCACACCGGCACCGCACTGACGCCGGCGTCTACGGCTACACCGAGACCGCCGCGTGTATGGCCTCCGGCCGGGTCGCCTACACCCTGGGTGTGCACGGTCCCGCGCTGACCTTCGATACCGCGTGCTCGTCGGGCCTGCTCGCCGTGCACCTGGCCTGCCGCAGTCTGGACGGCGGGGAGAGCGACCTCGCACTGGCCGGCGGCTGCATGGTCATGCAGGAGCCACGCAAGAACGCCTGGGCGTCGGCGCAGGGCATGCTTTCGCCGACCGGCCGCTGCCACGCCTTCGACGAGGCGGCCGACGGGTTCGTCCGCTCCGAAGGCTGCGCCGTGGTGCTGCTCAAACGGTTGCCCGACGCGCTGCGTGACGGTGACCGGATACTCGCCGTGGTCCGCGGCACCGCCGCCAATTCGGACGGCCACACCCGCAACATCGCGACGCCGTCGTTCGACGCCCAGGTGGCGGCCTGCCAGGCGGCGCTGGCGGCGGCGGGAGTCGACGCCGACACGATCGGCGCGATGGAGGCGCACGGCACGGGCACACCGGTCGGTGACCCCATCGAGTTCACCAGCCTCGCCCAGTCGTACGGCACCACCGGCCGAGTTCTGCTCGGCTCGGCGAAGTCCAACTTCGGCCACACCGAGTCCGCCGCGGGCGCACTGGGATTCATCAAGGCGTCCTCGAACTGCAGCACGGGGTCGTACCGCCGATGGTGCACTTCAACCGCCTACCCGAGGCTCTCGCGCAGATCGAGACCGGGCTGTTCGTGCCGCGGGAGGTCACGCCGTGGCCATCCGGTCACGACGGACCCCGCCGCGCCGCGGTGTCGTCCTACGGCATCTCCGGGACCAATGTGCACGCGATCCTGGAGCAGGCACCCGAGACCGATCCCGCCCGACCTGCCGCCGAGGCCGCGGTCGATCGCCCGATGTTGTTCGCGCTGTCCTCCTCCTCGCCCGACGAACTGCGCCGTACCGCCGGCCGGCTGGCGGACTGGCTGGAGCAGCGCACGGATTCGGTGTCGTTGACCGACCTCGGCTACACCCTGGCCCGCCGACGCGGCCACCGCACGGTACGCACCGGCGTCATCGCCCGCATGCCAAGGAGTTGTGCGCCGCTCTGCAGGAGATCGCCGCCGGCGACGCGCAGTACCCGGCGAAGGCCGGACGGGATGACCGCGGCCCGGTGTGGGTGTTCTCCGGCCAGGGCTCGCAGTGGGCCGCGATGGGCGCCGATCTGCTGCGCACCGAACCGGTGTTCGCCGAGACCATTGCGCGCATCGAACCGCTGATCGCGCAGGAGTCCGGGTTCTCGGTGACCGAGGCGATGTCGGCGTTCGAGACGGTGACGGGGATCGACCGGGTTCAGCCGACGCTGTTCGCCATGCAGGTCGGGTTGGCCGCGACGCTGGAGTCGCTATGGCGTGCGGCCCGGCGCGGTCATCGGCCATTCCATGGGCGAGGTCGCGGCAGCGGTCGTCGCGGACGCGCTGTCGCTTGCCGACGGGGTCCGCGTCATCTGCCGCCGTTCCGCCCTGCTGGCTCAGCTGTCGGGTTCCGGCGCCATGGCGTCGGTGGAGCTTCCCGAGCAGACAGTGCGTGACGAGCTTGCCGCGCCGCGGTATCGACGACGTCGTCGTCGCCGTGGTGGCCTCGCCGCAGACCACCGTCATCGGCGGCGACACCGCGACCATCCGCGAGCTCGTCGCGGGGTGGGAGATGCGCGAGGTGATGGCCCGCGAGGTGGCCGTCGACGTCGCGTCGCACTCACCGAAGGTGGACCCGATCCTCGGCGGATCTCGCCGACGGCACTGGCCGGCATCGACCCCCGGACTCCGCAGATCCCGTTCTATTCGGCGACCCGGCAGGACCCCCGGGCGGTGCCGGGCTGCGATCAGGACTACTGGGTGGACAACCTGCGCCAGATGGTCCGCTTCTCCGCGGCGGTCCAGGCGGCGCTCGAGGACGGCTACCGGGTTTTCGCCGAGTTGTCTCCGCATCCGCTGCTGACCCGCGCCGTCGAACAGACCGCCCATCACCTCGAGACGCCGGTCGCCGCGCTGGCCGGCCTGCGCCGCGACCAACCCCTGCCGGACGGGCTGCTGGGCGTGGTGTCCGACCTGTACAGCGCCGGCGCCGCGGTGGACTTCGCCGTCCTCTACCCCGGCGGGCGACTGGTGGAAGCACCGCTGCCGACCTGGACCCGCCGCCCGCTACTGCTCGCCCGGGATGGCGCCGTTGGGCACCAGCGCGGGTCATCTGGTCGCCGTGCATCCCCTGCTCGGGGCACACGTCCGGCTGCTGGAGGAGCCCGAACGGCACGGCTGGCAGGCCGACGTCGGCACCGCCGAATTGCCCTGGCTCGCCGACCACCGGGTCCACGACGTGGCCGCGCTGCCCGGGGCCGTCTACTGCGAGATGGCCCTGTCCGCTGCCGACAGCCTGTTCCCGGCGGGCGCAGAGGTGCGCGACATCGGATTCGACGACATGTTGCTGCTCGACGAGCACACCGAGATCGCCGCCGTGGCATCGATGGACGCGCCCGGTGTCGCGGCCTTCGCCGTCCAGACCGACGACGACGGTGAACGGGTCCGACGGGCCGGCGCGGCCCTGCACGCCGTCGAGGACGGGCCGCGACCGGCCCGCCATGATCTCGCCGGTCTGCTCGCGGCGCACCCGAGCACGCTCAGCGGCGAGGAGATCCGGCAGTCGCTGGCGTCGCGGGGCATCGAGTTCGGTCCGGCCTTCACCGGTCTGACCCGCGTGCACACGACGGCCGACGGCTCCTCGCTGCTGGCCGAGATCGCGGCCCCTGCCGCCGTCCGGGCCGACCAGGCCGGCTACGGCATCCACCCCGCGGTGCTGGACGCCTGCTTCCAATCGGTGGGCGCCCACCTGCTGGTCAGCGGCCGGCGCGAGGGCGGTCTGCTGTTGCCGTTGAGCGTGGGCCGGCTGCGTCGCTTCGGCGCGGGTCGCGGTGCCCGGTTCTGCCGCACCACCATCACCAAGGCCGACATCAACGTCATCGAGGCGGACCTCGAGGTGCTCGATGCCGACGGCGAGGTGATCCTCGGGGTCACCGGACTTCGGATGGGCACCGGCGCCACCAAGGCCGCTGAGCGGGAACGGTTGTTCGCCGACCGGCTGCTGACCGTCGAGTGGCAGCAGCGCCCGGCGCCCGCCGCCGGCGGCCGCCGCCGCGGGGACGTGGCTGCTGATCGCCGCCGGCGACGCCGACGACCTGCCGACCGAGCTGGCGGACTCCCTGGTCGCCACTGGTGCGCAGTGCCGCACGGCCCGCATCGGCGCCGACACCGAGTTCTCCGCCGCCGACCTCACCGCCGACGACCTGACCGGTGTGGTCATCGTGGCGTCGCAGGCCGGTGGCGACCCGGATCCGGGCTGTCTGTCCCGCGGGCGTGAGCTCGTCGAACACGTCGTCCACATCGCCCGCGCGCTCGCCGACACCGACGGGCGGCCACCGCGCCTGTTCGTCGTCACCCGCAATGGGCAGGCCGTGGCATCCCACGATCAGGTCAACCTCGAGCACGGCGGCCTGCGCGGCCTGCTGCGGGTGATCGGCACCGAGCAGCCCCAGCTGCGGCCGACCCAGATCGACGTCGATGCCCGCACCGACTCCGCCCAACTCGCGCAGGAGCTGTTGAGCGATTCCGGCGAGGACGAGACGGCCTGGCGGGACGGACCTGTTCTACGTCGCGCGGCTGCAGCAGACCCCGCTGCGGGCCGACGAGCGCCGCACCGCACTCGTCGACCCCGAACGCGACGGCATGCGTCTGCAGGTCCGCACCCCTGGCGATCTGCAGACGCTGGAGTTGGCCGCCGCCGAGCGACGGGCGCCGGAGGCCGGCCAGATCGAAGTCGCCGTCAGCGCCTCCAGCATCAACTTCGCCGACGTGCTGGCCGCGTTCGGCCGCTGCCCGACCTTCGACGGGAAGCAGCCGCAACTCGGCCTCGACTTCACCGGCGTGGTCACCGCCGTGGGGCCCGGCGTCACCGAACACCGGGTCGGCGACACGGTCGGCGGCTTCGGCGCGGGCGGATGCTGGGGCACCTACGTCACCTGCGACGCGCGGCTGGCCGCGCCGCTGCCGGCCGGGCTGACCGCCGAGCAGGCCGCCGCGGTGTCCACCGGGTACGGCACCGCCTGGTACGGGTTGTGCGACCTGGCCCGGATCACCTCCGGTGACCGGGTGCTCATCCACTCGGCGACCGGCGGCGTCGGCCTGGCGGCGATCGCGATCGCGCGGCACGCCGGGGCCGAGATCTTCGCCACCGCTGGTAGCCCGGGTCGCCGGCAGTTGCTCCGGGACATGGGCATCGAGGGAGTATACGACTCCCGCTCAACGGATTTCGCCGACGAGATCCGCCGCGACACCGACGGCTACGGGGTCGACGTGGTGCTCAACTCGCTGATCGGCCCGGCGCAGCGAGCCGGACTGGAGTTGCTGGCCTTCGGCGGGCGGTTCGTGGAGATCGGCAAGCGCGACGTCTACGAGCACACCCGCGTCGACCTGTTCCCCTTCCGGCGCAACCTGGCGTTCTACTACGCCGATCTGGCGTTGATGACCATCAGCGACCCGGAACGGATCGGGGTCCTGCTCCGCAAGGTCTACGACCTCGTCGGCGACGGCGTGCTGCCGGTGCCCGAGCACACCGTCTACCCACTTGCCGACGCTGCCAACGCGATCCGGGCGATCAGCGCCGCCGAGCACACCGGAAAGCTTGTGCTGTCGGTGCCCCGCACCGGCGCCACCCGGGTGGCGGTGCCGCCGAACCAGGCACCCGTCTTCCGCCGCGACGGCTCCTACATCGTCACCGGCGGCGTGGGTGGACTCGGGCTGTTCCTGGCCGCCGTGATGGCCTCCGGCGGATGCGGACGGATCGTGCTCACCTCACGGTCACAACCGAATCCCCAGGCGCAGAAGACGATCGATCGGCTGCGAAGCAACGGCGCCGACATCGTCGTGGAGTGCGGCAACATCGCCGAACCGGACACTGCGGCGCGGCTGGTGACCGCGGCCACCGCCACCGGACTGCCGCTGCGCGGCGTTCTGCACGCCGCGGCTGTCGTCGACGACGCCACCCTGGACAACATCACCCCGGAACTCGTCGAGCGGGACTGGGCGCCGAAGGTTTACGGCGCGTGGTATCTGCACCAGGCGGTATCGGCATCAGCCGAGCCGCTGGACTGGTTCTGCAACTTCTCGTCGGCGGCGGTGCTGCTGGGCTCACCGGGTCAGGGCGCCTATGCGGCGGCCAACAGCTGGCTGGACGCCTTCACGTTGTGGCAACGCGGCCAGGGGGTTCCGGCCACCGCGATCGCCTGGGGCGCGTGGGCGGATATCGGTCGCGGCGCGGGCGTGGCCCAGCGCGGCGACGTCACGATGATCAGCCCGGAGGACGGCGCCTACGCGTTCCGGGCGCTGCTGCGCAACGATCGCGGCTACACCGGCTACCTGCCGCTGACCGGCATGCCGTTGCTGACGGCGCTCGCGGCGCGCAGCCCGTTCGCCGAGTCGTTCCGCGACGCCGGCGGCCATCACGGCGTGGGAGTGCCCACAGTGCTGGCCGAACTCGCCGCACTCGGCGAGGACGAATGGCCCAACCGGTTGCGCCGGCTGGTCACCGACCAGGCCGGCCTGATCCTGCGCCGCGCGGTCGATCCCGATCGCTCGTTCGCCGATCACGGCCTGGACTCCCTGGGCACCCTCGAGTTGCGCACGCACATCGAGACCCAGACCGGGGTTCGCCTGACGCCCAAGACCATCGTCACCTACAACACCGCGCGGACGCTGGCCGGGCACCTGACCGAGACCCTGCTGGCCGAAGCGAAGTAGCCGGAACCCGCTGCGCCGCAGTTAAGTCAGAAGGTGCGCACCGGAACGAGTCGGCCGAGCGTGGCGAGAAGACCCAGGAGGACATACACCCCGACGACGAACCACGCCGCCGACAGATTCAGCACCGGGAGGGCGGCGGCGAAGGGCAGGACACCGAGTGCCAGGACGCCGAGACCGGTCGCGAGCGTCCGGGACCGCGGGGTCTCCCGTTTGGCGTGCGTGCCGTGCAGAGCGGAGCTGATGGTAGCCACGGAGCCGTTCAATGGCTTTCCGTGCGTATCGAATTCCGCGGCGTCGAGTTGGCGCATCCGCCCCCACGCTTCATCCGTGGCCAGAAGCGCACCGGAGAAACTGATCACGTAGACGATGTCGAGAAAGACAGTGAGGAACACCTCCGGCACGATGGCGAGGGAGACGAGCACCGCCCGCCACCCTCCCCTGCGCACGGAGAAGGTCTGCTCGACGACGTACACCACCGCGACGAGCACCCAGAGCGGCTGGAAGAAGTCGATACTGCTCTGCGTGACGAGTGCGACGGTGAGAGTCCAGATGTAGAACGGCAGGAACAGCACACCGAAGTAGGTGAGCAGTTGCCGCATCGCATAGGGGGCGGTGTGCATGTTGAGCCCGTGCGCGAGCAGGTTCTCGAGCGCTCCGCGCTGCCAGCGCAGGCGTTGTTTGTACAGGCTTGCCAAAGTCGGCATCATCGCCGTCTTCACCGTGCAGTCCTTGGGAGAGACCACCCGGTAGCCCAACTCCTTGGCGCAGATGGTCAGTTCGTTGTCTTCGGTGAGCGCGGAGATGTCGTAGACACCGCCTGCCTGGCCGAGGTCGGGCAGGCGGCCGTCCCGTCGGGCCTGCTGCACCTCGCGCAGGAAGCCGATCTTGAAGGCGGTCCCCGTACCGGTGAGCACGAGCGCGCGACCATGCCGGCGGGACAGCCGGCGCTGGTATCGCACGTACTCGTTGCTCTGCAGTTGCCGCACCAGATTCCACGGGTCGTCATCGGCAAGGAAGATGCCGCCGACCCCGGCGATCGTCTTCTTCGACGGACCGAACAACGTCGTCACGGTGGACTCGATGAAGTGCTCGGTGAGCACCGTGTCGGCATCCATGACGAGCAGACAGTCGCCGTCGTCCAGCATGGGCATGATCTCGGAGAGCAGCGCATTCAGCGCACCCGCTTTGCCGTCCCCGTTGTCGGCCGTCTCGACGACGGAGACCCCGGCCGTAATCGCAAGGGCCACTGTGGCATCCGTGCAGTTGTCGGTCAGCACGATGATCTCGTCCGCTCGCCTGGTCTGGCGCCGGAGCGACTCGATGGTGCGCACGATCGAATACTGCTCGTTGTAGGACGGGATGATCGCGACGACGAAGGGGAACACAACCCCGTCGTGCTGGGCGCGCGTCAGCGCCGCAATCTCTTCGACGATCGACTCGGGGTGCTGGCCCTCGTGGATGAATCGGCGGATGCGCCCCCGCGAGTTGTCGGCGTACTCGGGTTCCGGTGGTGCCGACGCGGGTCGGACTACCGCGGTTGCCACCTCAACCGAAGCCCCCGAAGGAAGCGGGTCGGCAACGAACTGCGAGCGACCGTCAGGCATCCCTTGGGGTGAGGCAAATAGCCGCGGTCATGCGATCTCCCGCCTGCTGTGTCGCTGCATAACCCCAGGTTAGCGCACTAGGACGCGATTCCTTGCATCGGCCGACTCTCAGTCGGTGACCACTCGGTACTGGGACGGGGCCGACGCGAGCAGGTTCCGGATCTCCGTGATGGTCTTCTCCGGTGCGGGCGAGTGCGTGTGGTACTCCACGAGCAGTTGGTCGTCGTAGGTGCAGCAGGTGTACATGTCGACGTTGGCCGACGACGCGAACAGCACCTCACTGCGGTACTCCTCGATCACCACTCCCGGTGGTGTGCGCACCGGGGGCATCTCCCCGCCGTCGGTGGCCATCACGACGTCGGGCAGTCCCGGCGGGTTGCCGGAGTACTGCAGCTGGTAATGCAGCAGCGACTGCTGGATGACACCGTCGGCCAGGTCCGAGCGGAACGCCTCCACGATGTCGCGGGCCAGACTCACAACGTCTGTCTCGGAGTTGATCTCGGCCAGATAGGTGGCCATTCCCAACGGGTTGGTGGCTTCGGTGGCGCCGACCGGCGGTGTCAGGAAGTACCGCAGATCGACCGGGTACACGTAGGGAATCGGAATGTGCGGCGTGCCGCGCAGCCGCCACTCGGCCAGCAGGATCGCCGCGGCGACGAGCGCGTTGAGGCTGACGCGGTGGGCGACGGACAGGTCGCGCAGGTCCTGGGTCTCCTGCACCGACAGCCGGCATCGGGCGGACGGAACCCGAAGGGGCAGAAGGTCACCGCCACCCGGGTTGCGTCGTGACGGCGGCAGCTCGTAGGCGAACATCGCGGGGAACAGCCGCTCCAGCCCGGACTGCTGCAGTTTGGCGACCGCGCGCTGCTCGAGCAGGGCCTCCAGCGACAGCGGGGTGGGCTCGGCCTTGAACGGCGGCGCGGCGGCACCGGTCACCAGATCGGTGTAACGGCCGCACAATTCCTCGAAGAGGGCGAACTGGTGATGCCCGTCGGCCATCGCGTGGTGGGTGTACAGGGTCAGTTCGGATCGCTCGTCGCCGAGTTTGCACCGCAGGTTCACCAGCGCCACGGACTGGTCGGGCATCCGCTCGGCGGCGGCCTGCCCGTCCTTCTCCAGCCAGATCCCCGGGTGCAGGTAGTCGTCGGCGACGATCTGATGCCTGCCGTCCGCGGCGGGTTCGAGGTGCGCGGACAGCACCGGGTGTGCGGCCAGCAACGCGTCGAAGGCCTTCGTCAGCGCGGAGACGTCGATCGGGCCGGACACCACCAGGGTGATTCCGATGAAGTTGCGGCCCTGCGCGAAGATCTCCTCGGTGCGCGACAGGTAGCGAATCGGTGAGCCGAACACTTCTGGACTTACCTCCTGGGTCGTCGTGGGTGGCCGGTCATCGGCTGGTGCTGGCCCTGCGGTAGCCCGTCATGATCGGCCACAGGCAGACCGCGAAGATGCCCGCCGACCACGCCAGCGTGCCGAGCATCGGCATCAGCGCCGGCCCGCCGACCGACAGGCCCCGCATCGTGTCGACGGCGGCGGACATCGGCTGATACCGGACGAAAGGCTGCACCCAATCGGGGTACTTGTCCAGCGGTACGAGCCCGGTGCAGAAGAAGGTGAGCATCAGCCCGACGATCTGAATGGCTTCCACCAGAACGGCTCTGGGCCAGTACAGCGCGACCATGGTGACCACCGCCGAGAACGCCACCCCGAAGATCACCGGAACGGTCAGCCACAGCAGGGCGCCCACCACCCCGCGGTGGAAGCGGAACCCGAGGATGATCCCGGTGCCCAGGATCACCAGCGTCGTCCCGAAGAGCCGGACCACTTCGGCGGCCAGCCGCGCCAGCAGGCCGGCGCCGCGATGCATCGGCACCACCCACAGCCGGGCCAGGAAGCCGTCGAGGCGCTCGGCGGTGATCCCGACCATGCCCGCCGTCGAGCCGGACATCGCCGCCAACAACGCCACCAGTGGCACGCTGCGATACAGGCCGTCCTCACCGGTGGCCGCCGTGATCGAGTCGCCGAGAACGACGTTGAGCGTGAGCAGGAACCCCACCGGAAGCAGCAGAGCGTGCACGATCGTGATGGGGTTGCGCACCAACCGGAGCAAGAGTCGCTTGGTGAGCACCCGGGTCTGGAACATCAGGTGGCGCAGCGAATTCTCCGAATAGGCTCCGCCGTCAACGACAGTCGGCGCACCGGCGAGAGCCGTCATCAGCGTCTCCGCCGGTAGACCACGACCGCCAATGGCAGGCTGACCGCGATGATGCCGACCACCCAGGCCAGCGCCGGACCGACCACCGACCAGCTGACCGGCACCGCCCACGCGCCCGGTGTCACCGGCCAGCGACTGCATGGCGTAGACCAGCTGCGAGACCGGCTGATCGCGGACGACCGGCCGGATCCATTCCGGAAAGCGGTGCAGCGGTTGAAGTCCCACCGAGAGGTAGCCGAAGATCAGCTGCGGCAACAACAACCACTGCGTGGTTGCCGCCGGGTTACGCGAGTTGGTGCCGATGACGTCGCCCAGGAACGCCAGCGCCAGGCCGGTCGACAGTACGAGAAGACAGAACGCGGCCGTCTCCAGCGGCCCGCGATGAAACCGGAAGCCGATGACGTAACCGCATGCCAGCGCGACGGCCAGCCCGATCGCGCAACGGTACAAGCTTGCCGAGATCCTGGCGGCCAGTGGGGTGAGCGACGTGATCGGCAGCGCCTGAAGCCGGCGGTTGAGCCCCTGTACCGAGTCGGTG
This sequence comes from uncultured Actinomycetota bacterium, assembly GCA_963753095.1. GTDB lineage: Bacteria > Actinomycetota > Actinomycetes > Mycobacteriales > Mycobacteriaceae > Mycobacterium. The sequence goes on along the minus strand of CAVWBC010000004.1, from coordinate 258,718 downwards.
GCGGCCCGGAATGCGGTGGAGACCGACGCGAATGCGATGGCCTGCAACGCGATCAGTGGCATCAGGTACTGCGCATAGCTGCTCATCGGAAGGTCGGGCCCGGACATCAACCGGTTCAGTGGGATGTAGAAGCTCGCCGTCACCGCCGCCGACGCGGCGACGCCGACCGCCACCTCACCGTTGCGCAGCGTGGGCATCACCATCCGGGCGGTCAGCACCCACCACTGCTGAACGGTGGACGGCGCGGGCCGCGCCGCCGTCAGGACCGTCACGACAACACCTGGCGCACCATGACCTCGGTGTCGGCGTCGGTTACCGGGGCGCCGGTCAGCGAGAGGAACACGTCGTCGAGCGACGGCCTGCGCAACACGATGTCGGCCAGTTCGATGTGCGCCGAGTTCAATCGCCACAGCGCGGCGCTCAAGGTGTTGGGTCCGTCGGGCGCGGGCATCGTGATGCGGTCCGAGTCCCGGGTGAGCGCGGCGCGACTGGTGGCCGGCAGCAGCGGACCGAGTGCATCGGCCATGGCGCGCAGGTCGCCGAGGTGGCGGGGCACGATCTCGCAATAGGTGCCGCCGGTGCGTTCCTTGAGTTCGTCGGCCGTTCCGTGCGCGACGATGGTGCCGTGGTCGATCACGATGATCCGGTCACTGAGGGCGTCGGCCTCCTCCAGGTACTGGGTCGTCAGGAGAGTGGCGATGCCGGCGTCCTTGAAGGTGGTGACCAGTTCCCACACGGCCTGGCGACTGCGCGGATCCAGCCCCGTGGTCGGCTCGTCGAGGAACACCACCTCGGGGCGCACCACCAGCCCGCAGGCGATGTCGACACGTCGACGCATGCCGCCCGAATAGGTGCCGACCCGGCGCCCGGCGGCGTCCTCCAGATCGAACTCGCGCAGCAGGTCGCGGGCCCGGGTCCGGGCGGCACCCTTCTTCAGGCCCTGCAGCCGGCCGAACATCACCAGGTTCTCGTATCCGGTCAGCATGTCGTCCAGCGCCACGTGCTGGCCGGTCAGCATGATCGACCGGCGCACCATCGCGGCGTCGCTGACCACGTCGTGACCCGCCACCGTCGCGTGTCCACGATCCGGGGTGGTCAGCGTCGACAGGATCTCCACCGTCGTGGTCTTGCCCGCCCCGTTGGGGCCGAGCAGCGCAACCACCTCGCCGCGGCCCACGTCGAAGGAGACATCACGCAGCGCGTCGACCGAGCCGAAGGATTTGCCGATGCCATCGACGTCCACACCCTTATCGGACCGCGACATCGTTCCTCACCTACTCGTCGTCATCGAAGACGGCCGCCGACAAGTCGACCAGAGCCAGGGCCTCGTCCTCCGCAGCGCCGCCATCATTGTCCTCGTCACCGGCTACCGCGTCACCGATCAATTCGATCAGAGTGGCCGGGAACTGCTCCGCGAGCGCCTCGACGGTGCTGCTCGGTACCCGGCGACGGTCATACCACCAGTCCACGTGTAGCACGCCGCCGTGCCGGTACGCGCGCAATTCGAGCGGATGGCCCAACCCGGGCAGGGTTTCGCGCACCGCCAGCTCGGTATCGCTGTCGAATTGGACCGGCGCATCGCTCTCCTGCCACTCCGGCACCATGCCGAGATAGGTGAAGAAGACATCCGCCTGCGGACCCGCGGCCAGCACGGCGGCGGTCGGGGCGTGCAGATAACGCAACAGTCCGTGCCCGATCCCGTGATGCGGCACCGCCTGGACGGTCCGGCTGACCTCGTCGAGCAGCTGCGCCGCGCTGGCGCCCGACAGGCTCACGCACGGCAGCGCGATCGGATAGATCGTGGAGAACCAGCCGATCGTGCGGCGCAGGTCGACTTCCGGCCGGAGCACCGATCGGCCGGCGCCGGCGAGGTCCACGGCCGCGACACCGTCGCCGACCGTGATCGCCAGGGTGCGGGCCAGGGCGGCCAACAGGATCTCGTCGCTCGAGGACTGCAGCAGCCGGCGGGCGTTGTCGATCTGCGAGGTCTGCTCGAGGGTCAGCGCCATCGGGACCCGGGCCAGATCACCCGCTCCCGGCGCCCCGGCGACGTCGGCGTCGGCCACCCGCAGGGTCACCTTCGCGGCGTTGTCGATCCAGAAGTCGCGGCGGTCGAGCACGGCCGGGTGCCCGGCCAGTGCCGCGCAGCGCTGCGACCACTCCCGCCAGCTGGTGGTGGCCGGTTCCAGCGCTGATCTCCGGTCCCCCGGCCCGAGGCGCTGCGCGAACGCGGTCAGCAGGTCGGTCACCAGCACCTCGCGGGAGGTGCTGTCGGCCAGCATCTCGTGCACGGTGAGCACCAGGAACCGCGCGTCACCCTGGGCGCCGGTGAGGTACGCGGCGGTCAGGGCCGCGCTGTTCAGGTCTTGTGATCCGACGATGTCCGAGACGATCGCCGTCAGCGCCTCCCGCTCGCGCGGGGTGCCCGGCTGTGCCTCGGCGGGCAGCGCCCGCTCGACGAGGTCGGTGAACTCGGCGGGCTCGCCGATCTGCTGTTCCCACGTCCCGGCCCGGGTGACGACCCGCGCACGCAGCGCGTCGTGGTGGTTGACCACGGCGGTCAGCACGGCGCGCACGTCATCGGCGCTCACCCGGGTGTCCAGGCGCAGCACCAGCGGCACCCGCCAGCGACCCGGCTCGGCCAGGCCGCTGTCGAGGAAGCGGTAGATGTTCGGCGGGACCGGGGAACTCCGGTCGGTGTCGACCTGGCTGGTCAGTCCGCCGGACGCGTAACGAGCCACCAGCGTGTCGGCCAGCGCCGCCAGGCTGTGGTGGTCGTAGAGATCCTGCGGGGTGAGGTCCAGGCCCTGGTGCGACGCGGTCATCGCGACACCGATCGCCACCAGTGAGTCGCCGCCGAGCTCGAAGAAGTTGTCACTCGGCTTGACCGACTCGACACCCAGGCACTGCGACCAGATGCCCTGCAGGGTCGCCTGCATCTGCACGCGGGGATCCGCGACGGCGGCCGGCTGGCGTCGTTGTCTCCGGCGATGGCGTTGCCGCCGTACCGTTCTGGACGGCGGCAGTGGCCGAACCCGCGAAGGTGGCGGCGGGCTCGACCCAATGACGTTGGCGCGCAAACGCATAGCCGGGCAGCGTCACGCGGCGGGCCTGCTCGCCGTGCACGGCGGTCCAGTCCACGTCGATTCCGGCGGACCAGAGCTGTCCCAGTCCGAGCAGGAAGGCGTCGCGATCGTCCCGGCTCTGCAGGGGGTGCCGCATCGGGCGGACCGCGCGGTGGGTGTCCGACCATTCGGGCAGGCGCACCGCCGATCCGGTCAGACTGCCGCCGGGTCCCACCTCAACGAGCACCCGGTGATCGTCGCCGAGCAGAACCTGGAGTTCGTCGGCGAACCGCACGGTGGACCGGATGTGGCGGGCCCAGCGACCGGGATCGGTGGCCTCCTCGTCGGTCATCCAGGTGCCGGTGATGTTGGACAGCATCGGGATACGCGGCGGATGCAGTGTCACCGTCGCGAGGTACTCGGCGAACGGCGCGAGCACGGCATCCATGGACCGCGAGTGACCGGCGTGCGAGGACCGGACGCGCCGGGCCAGGATGCCTTGGGCGGCAACCCGATCGGAGAACGCGAGGATGGCGTCCTCGGGGCCGGCGACGACGCAGCTGCCGGGATCGTTGACGGCGGCGAGGTCGACGTCGTCGGTCAGGTGGGCGGCGAGGTCGTCGGCACTGGCCGCCACGGCGACCATGGCGCCGCCGGGCGCATCGGTCATCAGCCGGGCCCGCAACGACACCACCTTGATCGCGGTCGGCAGGTCGAAGACCCCCGCCACGGTTGCGGCCGCCAGTTCGCCGACGCTGTGCCCGGCCACCGCGGCGGGGTACGACCCCGTACGACATGATCAGTTGTGCCAGCGCGTATTCGACCGTGAACAAGGCGGGATGGGCCTGGTCGAGCGACTCGAGGTTGCTCCCGTCGAACACCTCCGCCTTCAGGTCGATACCGGTCTCCTCGGCGAAGCCGGCGGCGCAGCGTTCGAAGGCCTCGCGGAACACCGGCTCGGTGTCGTAGAGGCCACGGGCCATGCCGACGTGCTGAGCGCCCTGGCCGGGAAACAGGAACGCCACCCGGTCGGTGGCCCCGGCGCTGCCCGCGGGGCACTGCCCCACCGCGACGTTGTCGTGCTCCTCGGCGGTCAGTACGGCGGCGGCATCCGCGTGGCCGGCGACGACAGCCGCCATCCGCACCTCTTCGGCGCGCCGGCCGGCCAAGGTGAAGGCCACGTCGGGCATCCGCAGGGTCTCGTCGTGCGAGAGTTCGGCGGCCAGCGCAGCCCGTGGCGTCCTGCGAGCGACTCGGCGGTCCGCGCCGACAGCAGCAGGACCTGCGGACCGGTGGGCGCCGGGGTGTCGGCACCGGCGATCTGCGGCGCCTCCTCGAGGACGACGTGCACGTTGGTGCCGCCCACCCCGAACGAGCTCACACCGGCACGGCGCGGTCCATCGGATTCCCATGCCGCGTAATGGTTCTGGATGACGAACGGGGTACGGTCCAGGTGCAGTTCGGGGTTCGGCGCGGTGTAGTGCAGCGTCGGGGGGATCGCCTTGTTCTTCAGGCACATGATCGTCTTGACCAGCCCGGTGATACCGGACGCCACCTCGAGGTGGCCGACGTTGGACTTCACCGAACCCAGCACGCACGGAGCCGACCGCGGCGTCGTCGAGACCTCGAAGGCCTGCCGCAGGGCTTCGACTTCGATCGGGTCACCCACCGGGGTGCCGGTTCCGTGGGTCTCGACGAACCCGATCGTCGAGGCGTCGACGTCGGCGACGGCGTGCGCCTCGGCGACCACCTCGGCCTGCCCGGTGACGGCGGGTGCCGCATAGGTCATCTTCACCGAGCCGTCGTTGTTGATCGCCGAGCCGCGGATGACGGCGTGGATCCGGTCGCCGTCGTCGAGTGCGGCCTGCAGCGGCTTGAGGACCACCGCGGCGATGCCGCTGCCGAAGATGGTGCCGTCGGCGCGCGCGTCGAACGGGCGGCAGTGGCCCAGCGGCGACACGATCGCCCCGGGCTCGTAGCCGTAGCCGACCTGATGGGGCACCCGAACCGACGCGGCGCCGGCCAGCACCATGTCGCATTCACCGGACAACAGGCTCTGGCAGGCCAGGTGCACGGCGACGAGCGAGGACGAGCAGGCGGTCTGAACCGAGAAGGCCGGACCGCGCAGGTTGAACTGGTGCGAGACGCGGGTCGCCAGGAAGTCCTTGTCGTTCTGCATCGACAGGTTGACCATCTCGACGGACAGCCCCTCGCCGATCATCGCCTTCGGGTCGCGGTGCGACATCAGGTTGTACAGCAGATAGCCGCTGGCGGAACTGGTTCCGAATACGCCGATCACACCGTCGTACGCGGCCGGGTCATACCCGGAGTCCTCGAACGCGTGGAAGGCGGTCTGCAGGAACAGCCGCTGTTGCGGGTCGGTCATCCGGGCCGCGTACGGGGTCATCCCGAAGAACTCCGCGTCGAACTCCTCGATGCCGTCGAGTGTGGCCGCGCGGCGGACGTAGCCGGGATCGGCCAGCGTCTTCGCCGTCACCCCGGCGGCGGTCAGCGCCTCCTCGGACAGGGTGACGATGGACTCCTCACCACGGCGCAGGTTGTCCCAGAACTTCGTCACCGAGCCGGCGCCGGGGAACCGGCCTGCCATGCCGATCACCGCGATGGCGTTGTCAGGCGCCTCATCCGTCGTCACTCTGGGTTTCCTTTCCGTCTGCGTTGCGCTCCCCGGCGCGCGAGGGCACGCTGCTGCGCACGGGCACCGAGCCCGTGCGCGGCCTGTGTCGCCGAACCGGCGACCTCCTGCGTTGCTGCGTATCCCATGCGTTCGCACAGGGCGCCGGCGAGACCCGAGATCGTCGGGTAGGCCCAGATGAGCGCGGCCGGCAGCGCGAGCCCGAGGTTCGCTTCGAGCCGGTTGCGCAGTTCCAGCGCCATCAACGAGTCCAGGCCCAGCGACTCCAACGCCTGGTCGTGCTGCAACGGCTCGCTGGAGCGCAGCACGGCCCGGATCTCGTCGGCGATCGCCGCTGCGAGCCGTGCGGGACGCTCGGCGGGATCGGCGGCGTCGAGTTCGGCGCGGACCCGGCCCCGGTCGAGCGGCTCGATCGACCCGGTCGACACGGACTCGGCGAGCCGCGCGAACAGCGACGAGTTCCGGGTGGCGGGGAAGGACTCGAACCACTGCCGCGCGTCGAGGCTGAACACACCGGTGTGGGAGCGGTCCGCGGCCAGCACCTGCTCCGTGGCCGCCAACCCCTCCTCGGCGGTGATCATCGAGAAGCCGAGCGCGGCGAAGAACTGGGCGCGGCCCACCTCGGCCCACGGGCCCCAGTTGATCCCCACCGCGGGCAGCCCGAGGGAGCGCCGGTAGTCCACCAGGCCGTCGACCCACGCGTTCGCCGCGGCGTACGCGCCCTGCCCGGGCGTACCGAGCAGCGAGGACGCCGAGGAGAAGGTCATCCACCAGTCGAGGTCGAGGTCGGCGGTGGCGGTGTGCAGCCACCAGTGACCGGCGACCTTGGGCGCGAACACCGTCGCCGCCGCCGACTCCGACATGTTGAGCACGATCTCGTCGGCCAGCACCGTGGCGCTGTGCAGCACTCCGGCCGGCTGGAATCCGGCCTCCCGAACGGCGTCGACCAGCAGTCCGGCAGTGCCCGGTTCGGCGATGTCGCCGGTGACGACCTCGACCCGGGTGCCCGCGGCGTTCAGTTCCCGTACCGCCGCGGCGACCTCGGCGCTGGGCGCCGAACGTCCGTTCAGCACAACCATTCCCGCGCCCTGCGCCACCAGCCACCGGGCGAACACGAACCCGAGGCCGCCCATGCCGCCGACCACGATGTAGCCGCCGTCGGCCCGAACCAGCGGCAGCGCCGGCGGGGCGGCCATCACCTCGGTGCTGCCGTCGGCCGGTAGCGAGATGACGATGCTGCCGTCGTAGTGCGCCCGACTCGAGCACCCGGAAGGCGCTCGCGCGCGTCGTCGAGGGCGAACTCGGTGACGGGCAGCACCGGCAGGTCCCCGTCGGCGATGTGGCGCAGCACCTCCTGCAGGAGTCGGTGGTACCGCTGCGGCCGCAGCCGCAGGTTCACCTCGAGGTCGACGACGGAGAACGACGCGCTCTCGGCGAGCGCGGCCAGTCCCAGCGCAGAGTCGGCGTAGACGTCCGCCTTGCCGAGTTCGACGAACCGGCCACCGGGAGCGAGGACCTTCAGGCCACGCCGGATCGCCTCGCCGGGCAGCGAGTTCAGAACGACGTCCACCCCGTGACCGTCGGTGGCGGTGAGGATCTCGTCGGCGAAGTCCAGGCCGGCGGAGTCGCCGGCGTACTCGACGCCGAGGGCGTGCAGCTTTTCACGCTGGGCAGCCGAACCCGCGGTCGCGTAGATGCGGGCGCCGATCATCGTCGCGATCGACACGGCCGCGAGCCCGACGCCGACACCGGCCGAGTGGATCAGCACACTTTCGCCGGGGACCAGCCGGCCGACGTCGTGCAGTGCGTGCCACGCGGTGAGGTACGCGGCGCCGATCGCGGCCGCTTCCCGATCCGGCCAACCACTCGGGTGCGGGTACGACGAGGTCGGCGGAGGTGGTCAGGTGTGAACCCACGGCGCCTGCGCCGAGGGCGATCACCCGCTGGCCGACCTCGACCGAGTCGACGCCGTCCCCCAGCGCGCTCACCACACCGACGCACTCGATGCCGATCGGGACGGCGGCGCCGTCGTGGCCCGGTTGCCGGCCGTTGGCTCTGGCCACGTCGCCGGCGTTGAGTCCGGCAGCGAGGACGCGTATCTCGACCTGACCGGGTTGCACGGGTATCCGCTTCACCGCATGCAGGCTCAGTGTGTCCAGTCGTCCGGGCTGATCGACCTGAAGCCGGAACGCCACGTCGCCGTCGACGGTCACGACCCGACGGTGCGGCTCCACGACGAGTTCACCGGCGGCGGTGGTGGGCGCGGGCACCAGCCGATTGACCGATCGGTGTCCGTTCGCGCAGCGCCACTTCGTCGTCGGCCGGCGCGGCGAGAAGTTCGGCGACCAGGGCCGGCGCCGAACCGGCGCCCTCGGCGTCGACGTCGACGATCGTGGGTGTGAGTTCGGGATGCTCGAAGATCAGGACCCGCACGATGCCGCGAAGTTCCGCCTGCGCCAATGTGACTCGATCACGGCTGTCGAGCAGCTGGGCGCCGCGGGTGACGATCCACAGCCGGGTGCTCGTCCCGGCGTCGCTGCGGGTCGCTCGGTACTCGGAGAGGGCCTTCACGATGTCGGCGACCAGCAGGGTGCGGGACTGCGCCAACTCCAGCTGCTCGGTATCGGTGAGCGCCTCGTCGACACTCCGCGGCGGGCAGGCCAGGACAACGGCGTCCCAGGCGATATCGCTGCGAGCCAACGCGTTCCGGAGCCGCTCGCGGTCATCGGCGGGCACGACCTCGCGGTAGGTCGCGTCGGGCAGCCCCGTGAGCAGCTCGCCGTCGCCCACCACCAGGACGGCGCCGAGACCGCCCGGCGGCTTGTCGAGAGCCACCGGCTCCCACTCCAGGGTGAACAGCCGGCTGCTGAGCTCCTGCCCGGTTCCCGGCGCCTGCAGCACGGCCATGTCGACTTCGTCGATCTCCAGCAGCACCCGCCCGTGCGGCATCGGTCAGGAACACCTGCCCGACGAAGCGGTCGGCGCGCGGGGTCGCCCGCAGTGTGGCGATCGTCCGGACCCCGGCGGTCAGGTCGCCGTAGACCCGGACCCCGGCGCAGCCGCACCGGCAGGATCATCGCCGGCTTCGTCGGACCCGCGCGCGGTAGCCACCTTGGCCGCGCCGAGGGTCTGCATCGCGATGTCCATCATCACGGGGTGCAGGATGAACCGCCGCGCCGCCGTCTTGGCCGACGAGGGCAGCTGCACCGCTGCGCTTCCCACCCCGGAGTCCGATGACGCCGAGGCCCACGATGCCGCTGGAACGCCGGGCCGTGCTGCTGGCCGGCGGTGCGCAACCGCCGATACAGGTCCTCGGGATCGAGCTCGGTCAGCTCGCCGATCGCCGGCGGCTCGGCGGGTGCCTGCGGGTCACGTTCCAGCGTCGCGGTGGCATGGGTGGTCCAGCCGGAATCGCCGATGCGGGACCGGATCTCGACCCGGGGCTTGGATTCGTCGCCCTGCAGCGTCGTGACGACGACGGTGCCGTCGGCGACGAGCATCACCTGATCCAGGCACAGCTCGCGGATGGTCCAGGGCTCGGCAGTCGTCGGCGCCGAAGGCATCTGTCACCGCGGCGAGCGCCAGTTCGGCGTAGGCCGCCCCGGGCAGGACGCAGGCGTCACCGACCCGATGGTCGGCCAGCCACAACACATCCGGGCCCGACCGTGCTCTCCCATATCCGGATGCCGTTGGTCGGATCGGTGACGCCGATGCCCAGCAGCGGATGGGTGCCGGGCCGCGAGGTGCCGGTGCCGATGGCGATCCGGTGGCGAGGTGTGGTGCCAGGGCGTCAGCGGCAGGGCCGGGTGCGGCCCCGGCGGATGCGCGGTCTGCGGTGGCCGGGCGGTGTTGAGATTAGTGTGGAAGGTGACGGTGTCGTCGGTGTCGCGTTGCAGGGTGCCCAGGCTGTGGTGGTGTTTCTCGCCCAGAGTGTCGGAGATGGCGTGGGTGAGCAGCGGGTGCGGGCTGATCTCGACGAACGTGCTGTGATCCGCGCCGGCGGCGGCGACCGCCTGGCCGAACCGCACCGGGTTGCGCAGGTTAGCCGCCCAGTGCGGCGCGTCGAATGTCGGTGTCGGACCGGCGTTGTCGACGGTGCTGATGATCGGGATCCGCGGTGTCCTGGGCGCCAGGCCGGCCAGCGCCACCTGCAACTCGGGCAGGATCGGATCGATGATCGGATGGTGCGAGGCCACATCGACCTCGATGCGCCGGGCCAGCAGGTCCTTCGCGGCGACCTGCGCGATCAGCTCGTCGACATCTGCCGGCGGTCCGGCGATCACCGTCTGGCGCGGCGAGGCGTACACCGCGACAGTGACATTCGGGTGGTCGGCGATCAGCGCTTCGGCGGCATCGGCATCCAGTTCCAGCAGGGCCATCGCACCCTGGCCGGACAACCGCGACATCAGCCGCGACCGCGTCGCGATCACCTGCAGGCCTTCGGCCGGCGTCAGCGCACCCGCGACCACGGCGGCGGTCACCTCGCCCATCGAATGCCCGATCACCGCGTCCGGCTCGACGCCGTAGGAACGCCACAGCGCGGTCAGCGCCAGCTGAACGCCGACCAGCGCCGGCTGGATCTGCTCGATTCCGGTCAGTGCCCGCCCGCTCGGCGAGCACGTCGTGCAGCGAAAAACCGGCCTGGGCAACGAAGTCCGGCTCCAGCTCGGCGACCGCCGCGGCGAACGCCGGCTCGTCGGCCAGCAACTGGCCGGCCATCCCCGCCCACTGCGAGCCCTGGCCCGAATAGACGAATACCGTCCCCGGGCCGCACGGGCCGTCATGCGGCCCGACCAGACCCACCGCCGGTTCGCCGGCGGCCAGCGCCCGCAATCCGGTCACCGCATGCCTCGTGATCGCGTGCACACAACGTCGCGAACCGCGGGTGGCGCGTTCGGTGATGGTTCAGTGTGTGGGCGACATCGGCCAGCGGCACCGCGGCGCCGGGTCCCGCCACCCAGTCCCCCAGCACCCCTGCCAGCGCGGCGATGCGCTCCGACGACTTGCCGGACACCACCAGCGTGGACACCGCGGGCAGCGGGTCGCGCTGCGCGGCAACAGCTTCCGGGGCCTGCTCGAGGACGATGTGCGCGTTCGTGCCCGAGACCCCGAATGAGGACACCCCGGCACGGCGCGGACGCCCGGTCGACGGCCAGTCCCGGCCCTCTGCGGCGATGGTCAGACACGACGCCGCCTCGGTGGCGTGCGGGGTGAGTTCGGAGAAGTTGAGGTGTCGCGGGATGTAGCCGTTGCGCAGGCTCAGCACGGTTTTGATGAATCCGGCGACACCGGCCGCGGCCTCCAGGTGACCGAGGTTCGTCTTCACCGACCCGAGGATCAGCGGCGCCGAATCGCCACGGTCGGTGAACACCTGGCTCAGCGCTTCGAGTTCGATCGGATCGCCGAGCGGGGTGCCGGTGCCGTGCGCCTCGACGTAGTCGATGTCGCCGGGCTGCCAACCTCGACGACGCCAGCGCCTGCCGCAACAACGCCTGCTGCGCGGGGCCGTTGGGCACGGTCACGCCACTGCTGGCGCCGTCCTGGTTGACCGCCGTACCGCGCACCACGGCCAGCACCCGGTCGCCGTCGCGCTGGGCGTCGGTCGAGCCGTTTGAGCACCACGACGCCGCAGCCCTCGCTGCGGACGTAGCCGTCGGCGGCCGCGTCGAAGGTCTTGCACTGGCCGTCCGGCGACAACATCCCCCACCGGGAGCAGGCGATGCTGGCACCCGGGACTGAGCATCAGGTTGGTGCCACCGACCACGGCGGTGTCGGTCTCCCGGCCGCGCAGACTCTGGCAGGCCAGGTGGATCGCCGTCAGCGACGACGAGCAGGCGGTGTCCACGACCACGGCCGGACCGCGGGCACCGAGGAAGTACGACAGCCGTCCCGCCGCGAAGTTCGCCGAGTTCCCGGTCAGGACGTAGGCGTCGAGATCCTCCTGCGCCAGCCCGGCCGAGAGGTTCAGCATGTAGTCGTAGGCGGTCTGGCCGATGAAGACCCCGGTCTGGGTGCCGCGGATGTCCCGCGACGGGATTCCGGCGTCCTCCAACGCCTCACAGGCGACCTCGAGGAGCAGTCGCTGCTGCGGGTCGATCGCCGCCGCCTCGCGCGGGGAGATGGCGAAGAACTCCGCGTCGAACTCGTCGGGCTGCCAGGACGTGAGGAATCCGCCCTCCCGGTTGCAGATCGTGCCCGGCACGGTGTGGTCGTCGGTGTAGTAGGCGTCGGCGTCCCAGCGTTCCGGCGGGACCCGGATGATGCCGCTGCGGCCGTCTTTGAGCAGCTCCCAGTACTGGTCGGCGTTGTTCACCCCGCCGGGGAAGCCGGCAGCCGACGCCGACGACGGCGATGGGTTCGGTGCTCGACTTCTCGGCGATCTCCAGGCGCGCCGAGAGGTCGTCGATCTTGCGGAGCGCGTCGGTGATGATCGCGCGGGCGCGATCCGGCGTTGCGGTGGTCAATTCGGACGGCCTAGCCTGCTCGGAAAGTTGTTGCAGCAGATCCTCTTCCGTGAGGTCGTCGTACTCGTCGGCCACGCTGCTACCGGCCATCGTCGAAGCTCGGGCAGGACGGTCGCCAGATGGTCGGTGAGGGACTCGACGTTCGGGTAGTCGAAGACGACCGCCGGGGTGCAGGATTCGCCGAGGCTCGCGCTGAGGCTGCGCGACAGCGTGACGCTCATCAGCGAATCCATGCCGAGTTGGAAGAAGCCCGCGGCCGGATCGAGGATCTCCGAGGGCGGCAGTCCCATCACCGCCGAGGCCAGCCCGCCGATGTGGTCGGCCAGCATGTCGCGACGCCGTTCGGGTGCACAGCTCGCGCAACGCTTTCCGGAACTCGGTGTCGGCCGGGACGCGCCGTCCGGTGTCGGCGATCGCCGGCCAGGATGTCGTCGACGATGCGCAGGGCCCCGCGGGTTCGGTACGCCGCGGCCAGCAGCGGCCAGTCGGCGTCCACCACCACCGACCGCACCGGCGCGTCGGGACCCATCACCAGGCCAGCGCGCCGATCGCCACCGCGTCGGACATCGGCTCGAGCCCGGAGTCGGACGTCACCTGGCTGGCGCCGGATTGCATGTCGGCCAACGACTTCCACAGGCCCCAGTTCACCGCGGTGGCCGGCAGACCCAGGTTGCGGCGGGCATGGGCGAAGGTGTCGAGGAAGGTGCTGGTCGCCGTGTAGTGGGCGAGCCAGCGCGACCCGAGCAGACCCGAGATCGAGGAGAACAGCACGAAGTGGCGGACGGCCGGTCCGCAGCGACAGGGCGTGCAGTACCCCGAGCGCGTCCAGCTTCGGCGCGAACATGGCGGTGACGTCGTCCTCGGTCATGTCGGCCAACGCCACCGGCCCGCCGGCGAAGGCCGCCAGGTAGATGCCTTCGAGCGCAGGGAGTTCGGTGCCGAACCGGTCGAACAGCGTCGCCATCGCGGTCGTCGTCGGTGGCGTCGGCGGCCACCTAGACCAGCGTCGTTCCGCTCGACGACAGTTCGCTGCGCCAGCTCGTCGAGCCGACCGCCGGGGTTGCGCGACACCGCGACGATGGTCCCGGCGCCCATGTCGGCCAGTTGCTGGATCAGGTGCGGACCGATGTGGCCCGTCGCTCCGATGACCAGGTGGCTGGTGTCCCGGTCGAGCGCCACCGTCGGCGCCGGCACCGGGGTTCGGCGCAGACGCGGCACGTGCCGGGCGCCCGACGCGGTACACGACCTGGTCCTCGCCGTCGCCGGCTTGCGGCTTCGTCGAGCACCCGCCGCGCGGTCAACACCGCCGGCATCGAGTCGTCGACATCGATGATGCCGCCCCAGATTTCGGGAGTCTCCAGCGCGAGGGTGCGGCCCAGGCCCCACAGCACGGCATGCGCCGGGTTGGCGCGATCGCCGTCGGTGACGGGCTGGGCGTTGCGCGTCACGATGAACAGCCGCGGCGGCGCGGGCATGCGAAAGTAGTTCTTCGACAAGCTTTTTGGCCTCGCTGAACAACGCGTAGGCCGCCGCGACGTCGATGGAGTCGCTGAGCGCGGGCGGCGCGAACAGCACGTTGTCGACGCGTCGGCCGAGCGTTACCGGTCCGATCCGCGGCCGAGCTCGGCGCCCAGCTCGGCGTCTCCGACGACCAGCCATCGCCCCGGGCTCGCGGTCCCGCTCGCGGGAAGCGGCCTTGATCGGCCAGGCCGGCTCGTAGAGCCAGTCCGGCGGAATGGGGCTGTTCTCACCGGCCGGCGCCCGCGCGCCGGGCGGGCACGTCGAATCCGTTGCCGGGCAACGGCGGTGCGACGTCGATCCAGTGCCGGGTGTGGCGCCAGGGCGTGGTCGGGAGTGGCGGGGTGCGGCTCCGGCGGATGCTCGCGCGTGCGGCGGCGCGGCGGTGTGGGTGGCGTTGAGGTTGGTGTGGAACGCGAGGGTGTCGTGGGTGTCGCGCTGCAGCGTGCCGAGAGTGTGGTGATGGGCCGCGCCGGCCTCGACGGAAGCGAGAGTCTCGGAGATCGCCTTGGTCAGCACCGGGTGCGGGCTGATCTCGATGAAGGTGCAGTGCTCCGCGCCGGCGGCAGCGACCGCCTGGCTGAATCGCACCGGGTTGCGGACGTTGGCGACCCAGTGGCCGGCATCGAACAGTGTTGCCGCATCGGCATTCTCGACGGTGCTGATCACCGGGATGCGCGGTACCCGCGGGGCCAGACCGGCAAGGGCGCCACTCAGCTCTCCCAGGATGGGATCCATCATCGCGGTGTGGGAGGCCACCTCCATGTTGACCCGGCGGGCGAAGGTGTTCTGTTCGCGGGCGGCGGCGATGACGGCGTCGACCGCGTCGGTGGGTCCGGCGACCACGGTCTGACGCGGCGAGGAGTACACCGTCACGGTCACGCCGGGGTAGTCGGCGATCAGTGTCTCGGCGGCGGTCGCGTCGAGTTCCAGCAGGACCACCGCACCCTTCTCGGCGAGTCCGGCCATCAGCTGTGATCGCTTGGCGATCACCTGCAGTCCCTCGGCCGGGCTCAGACGCGCCGGCCACCACGGCGGCCGAGACCTCGCCCATCGAATGGCCGATCACCGCATCGGGCTCCACACCGTAGGAGCCCCACAGCGCCGTCAACGCCAGTTGCATCCCGACCAGAACCGATTGGACCCGGACCGAGCCCTCCACCGGCTCACCGTTGGCGAGAACATCGCGCAGCGAGAACCCGAGCTGGTCGACGAAGTGCGGCTCCAGCTCCGCGACGGCGTCGGCGAATGCCGGCTCGTCGGCCAGCAGCTGCCGCGCCATCCCCACCCACTGGGAGCCCTGGCCCGAGTACACGAACACCGTCCCGGCGCCGCACCGGCCCTGATGCGGTCCGACCACCCCGGTGCCGGGCTGCCCGGCCGCCAGTGCCCGCAGGCCGGCGATCGCCTGGTCGCGGTCGGTCGCGCAGACCGTGCCGAACGTGGCGTGGTGGGTGCGGTGGTAGTCGAGCGTGTGGGCGATGTCGGCCATCGGCACCTCGGCCCCGGCGCCACTCATCCAGTCGGCCAGCGTCGTGGCCAGCTCGGCCATCCGCTCGGCGCTCTTGCCGCTCACCACCAGGGTGGTCACGGCCGGTGCCGGGACCTGCAGTGGCGGCGGCGCGCTCGGGCGCCTGCTCCAGGACGACGTGTGCGTTCGTGCCGCCGAAGCCGAACGACGAGACGCCCGCACGGCGCGGACGTCCGGTCACGGGCCACTCGGTCGGCTCGGCCACCACCTTCAGCCGCAGTTCGTCGAACGGGATGTGCGGATTGGGAGCATCGAAGTGCTGGTTGGGGGGGATCGTCGCCGGCCTGCACGGCCAGTGTGGCCTTGATGAGCCCGACGATGCCCGCGGCCGCCTCGAGATGGCCGAGGTTCGACTTCACGGCACCGGCCAGCAGCGGGGCTTCCGGTTGCCGCCCGCGTCCGTAGACGGCGCCGAGGGCCCGGGCTTCGATCGGGTCGCCCAGCAGCGTCCCGGTGCCGTGCGTCTCGACGTAGTCGACCTGGGCGGGCTCCACCCCGGCGTCGGCGCACGCCGCGCGCAGCACCGCCGCCTGGGCGGCCGGGTTGGGTGCCATCAAGTCCGTTGGATCGGCCGTCCTGATTGACCGCCGACCCTCGTACCACCGCGAGCACCCGGTCGCCGTCGCGGACCGCGTCGGAGAGCCGTTTGAGCACCGCGACGCCGCACCCCTCGCCGCGGACGAACCCGTCGGCGGCGGCGTCGAAGGAATGGCAGGCACCCGTTTTCGACATCGCTTCGGCAGCATCGAAACTGCGGGTCACGGTGGGTGACAGCACCAGGTTGACCCCACCGGCGATGGCCAGCTCGGATTGGCCGGTCCGCAGACTCTGGCAGGCCATGTGCACGGTGACCAGGGACGAGGAGCAGGCGGTGTCGATGGCCAGCGAGGGTCCTCGCAGATCCAGGAAGTAGGAGAGCCGATTGGCGATGATGCTCAGCGCGCCGCCGGTTCCGCTCCAGGCGTCGACCTGGCTGAGGTCGCGCGAGGCCAGGTAGCCGTATTCGCTGACGCATGCGCCGACGAACACTCCCGTCAGCGAACGCTGCAGCGACTCGGCGGGGATTCCGGCGTGCTCGAGTGCCTCGACCGCCACCTCGAGCAGCAGGCGCTGCTGAGGATCGATGTAGTCGGCTTCCCGGGGGGTGATGCCGAAGAACTCGGCGTCGAAACCGGCGACGTCGCGCAGGAACGAGCCCCACCGCGTGGTGCTCGCCAGCGCCGCCGCCGTGGCCGCCGAGCCGTCGTCGAATGCCTCCCACCGTCCGTCGGGCACCGTCGAGACCGCGCTGCGGCGGCCGGCCAGGAACTCCCACAGCTGTCCGGGTCCCTGGATGTCCGCGGTGTCGCCGGGCAGCCGACAGCCCAGGCCGATGATCGCGATCGGCTCGTTCAGCGAGATGGCCGCCCCGGACACCGGGCGCACCGACTCGGCCTCCGGATTGACCAGCGCGGTGGCCAGGCTGTTGATGGTCGGGGTCTGCCAGAGTTCGACCGGCGAGACCGGGCGCCGCAGCAGCTCCGACAGTTCGCCCGCCAGCACGACCGCATCGCGCGAGCCCACCCCCAGCTCGTTCAGGGGCAGGTCGAGGTCGATCTGATCAGGGCTGCAACCGACGTTGGTGACGAGGTAGTAGACCAGCCAGTTCCGAAGTTCGCCTTCATCGTCCCCGAAGGGCGTCATACCGAGACGTCCAGTCGCGCGAATTCACCCTCTCGGTACAGCTGGGCGCACGAGGAGCGACGGATCTTGCCACTGGTGGTGATCGGGATCGACCCGGGCGACACCAGAACCAGGTCGCCCACGCGCAGCTTGTGCGACTTCCAGATTGCCGTGGAAACCTGATGTCTCACCGTGTCGAGCTGCTCGGCCTGCTCTTCGGGACTGCGCGGCTTGACTTCGACGATCGCAACCAGGTTCTCGGTGACGTCGTCCTCGACGGCGATCGCCGCCACCCGGCCGCCGGTGATCTCCCGGATCGTGGACTCGATGTCGTCGGGGTAGTGGTTGGAACCGTCGACGATCAACAGATCCTTGAGTCGGCCCATGATGTAGAGATCGCCGTCGCAGAGCGCGCCGAGGTCACCGGTACGCAGCCACGGCCCGGCCGGGGTGCCGGCCGAAGGCTGGGTGATCTGGCCGTTGAAGACGCGGGCGGTCAGCTCGGGCTTGCGCCAGTAACCCAGCGCCACGTTGTCGCCGCGCACCCAGATCTCGCCGATCGAGCCCTCGGGCTGCTCGACACCGGTCTCCGGGTCGACGATGCGGGTCGGGTGCGCCGCCGGGGTGGCGTAGCTGACCAGTTCGGTGCTGCCCTCCTGCCCGGGCTCGCAGCGGTGGGCAACCCCGCCGGCGAGGCGCCGCAGGTCGAACCGGGCGGTCCGCAAGGTGTCGGAGGCCTTGGGCGTCGCCACATACAGCGTTGCCTCGGCCAGACCGTAGGACGGCCGGATCACCCGTTCCTTCAGTCCGAACGGGGCGAACCGCTCGACGAAGCGCTTGACCGTCGTCGGGTGGACACGTTCGGCACCGCTGAGGATCACGTGCACCTCGCTGAGATCCAGCCCCTCCATGTCGGCGTCGGAGGTCCTGCGCGCCGCGAGTTCGAAGGCGAAGTTGGGCGCGCCCGAGAAGCAGCGGGGGTACTTTGCCAGCAGCTGAATCCAGCTCGCCGGCTTCATCAGGAAGGCGAGCGGGCTCATCAGCACCGACGGGCGCCCGGTCACCAGCGGTGAGCAGACACCCATGACGAGGCCGAGGTCGTGGAAGAACGGCAGCCAGGACACGACCGTGGTCACCTCGAGTGCCTTCGGGTCGTCGCCGAAGTAATCCTCCAGCACCTGTTGGACGTTCGAGACCACGTTCTGGTGCGAGACGACCACGCCGGCCGGCGATCGGGTCGAGCCGGAGGTGTACTGCAGATACGCCGCGCCCGGCCGGGAATGGTCCGTCGAGTCCAGCTCACGGGTGACGTCGACGTCGAGGATGTCGACCTCGACGACCTCCGGCGAGGGCCGGCGGCCGTGCGGGCCGGCGTACTTGTTGACGTCGGCCACCGACGCGGAGGTGGTCAGGACGACGGTCGGTGCGCTGTCTTCCAGCGCCGACGCGACGCGCTCGTCGTGGACGCCGAATTGCGGCACCGACAGCGGCACCGCGATGAGGCCGGCCTGCATGGCACCGAAGAACGAGACGATGTAGTCGAGGCCCTGCGGGGCGAGGATCGCCGCCCGGTCACCCGGAGATGCGCACCGCCGGAGCTCCTCGGCGAGCACCAGAACCCGGCGGTACAGCTGCGACCAGGTCAGGCTTTCCGGATGGCCGGTGCCGAGCACGGCGGCGTCCATAAAGGTGTAGGCGACGGCGTCGCCCTGCGTGGCGGCCTGCTTGCGCAGGAGTGCGGGAATCGACATGTCGGCGATCGCCATGCGGGCCTACCTCTTCACGTTTCTCGATGTGTGGCACCGGGTTGGAACCCGTGTCGCATGTCCGGCGCCCAGCGAACGCGTAGGCGTTGCCCGTCGGTTCCTGGGAACCACAAGTTCGGGCGCGGTGTCCCCTGAGCCAAGCGCGTGCGGCACCACTGGCTAATTTATCAGCTACGTCAGTGGCTTTTCGACGTGCGACGGCTTCCGAACCCTCCCGCTTCGATTCGAGCGCACAACAGGAGTTTGCCGTCTGGTCATCGAACCCGGTCGCAGGGAGAACCGGTAATGCCCCTGTACTGGCCTTACTTCGCCGCCATGCTCGCTTTTCGCAGGAGTCAATATTTTGCTACTGGCTTACATGAGGATTTGCTGAGCAAATCCCGGTCGAGCGCTTCCCACCCCCGGGATGGCACCGCGGCCGGCAACCTCGAGCGCACCGCACGGCGCAACACCGACACTCGGCGGCAATCGTGGCTAAGCCGCACCGCATCGGGCCAGCACCCGTTCCTCGACCCACTGAGCCAGTTGCGGCAAATTATCGTTGATGTAGAAATGGCCGCCGGGGAAGACCGTCAGGTCGAACTCCGACGTCGTGCGCTGCTCCCACGGCGACACCAGCTCGGTGGTGGCCAGCTCGTCGTCGTCGGCCATCAGAGCGTGAATTGGACACGAAACCTTGGCTTCAGGCGGACTCTCGTACGCCGCGACGGCTTTCAGACCGCGGAGCGTGGGCAGGATCGTGGCGGCGAATTGTTCGTTGTTCAAGAACTCCGGGTTGACGCCGGTGACCTGGCTGACCAGCGCCAGCAACTGATGGTCGGAGCCCTGCACATTGGCCACCCGGCGCAGCAAGCCGGGAGCCGGCGAGGCCGACACGAACAGTGCCGCGACGGGATTGCCCGCCTTCTCGAACCGCAGCGCCAGTTCGAAGGCGAGAAGTGAGCCCATGCTGTGCCCGAAGAACGCGATCTGCCCGCCGGGGGTTTCCTCGGGCTTGATCATCGCGGACAGCCGGTCGGCGAGGTCCTCGATCGCGACGTACTGGGACAGGTCCTTACCCGCCCGCTTCCCCGGGTACTGGACGGCGACGCACTTCACGCCCGCCGTGAACGCCCGGGCGAAGGGCACGTAGAAATCTGCCGAGCCGCCGGCATGGGGAAAGATGAAGAGCCGCGGCTCGCCGCCGGTCGCAGGGGTGCTCACGGCGCTCAACGGTAGATCATCGGGCGCTGTTGATCGTCAACAGCTGGTCCACCGACCACTGGTCGTCGGCGTGGTCGCCGTAGTGCACCGCCACCAGCAAGCCGTCGGGGTCGATGAGAAAGTCGGCGGGCAGTCCCAGATGGGTGGTGCCGTCGGATTCGCCCACTCCCGACCAGCCCGGGTCGGAGTGATGGGACAGCCACTGCCCACCGCCGAGCACCGCCGCCGGCCACGACCGTGGATCGAGCAGCGACCGCACCCCGGTCTCCACGCCGAGGCGGCCGTAGTGCACCCGGTCCGGGTCGGCCACCACCGGGAACGGTAGCTCGGCCTGATACCCCCGCAGATGCTCGGCCGAAGAGTGGAAGAAGACGACCTCGGCGATGCCGGCCGCGGCGACCTCGGCGTGCCGGGAAGCGAATGAGTGCAGGTGCCGGCTGCAGATCGGACAGCCCGCGAACCGGCGGAATTGCAGGTGCAGCCGCTGCGGTCCCGGCACCTCGACCGTCGAGCCGTCGAGCGCGCTCACCCGCGCGGGGTCGATCACCGTGCCCACCGCCAGCCTCGTCACGACAGGTAGCCGCTAGATCGGGATCAGGCCGTGTTTGCGCTGCACCCGTGAGATCTGCTTGTCCCGCAGCAGCCGCATGGACTTGCGCAGCAACAGCCGCGTCTGGTGCGGCTCGATGACCGCGTCGACATAACCCCGTTCAGCCGCGATGTAGGGGGTCGCCAGGTTGAGGTTGTAACCCTCGATGAAGTCGGCCTTGATCTTCTGCACCTCGGGCGCAGTGGGGTCGGGGAACCGCTTCACCAGAAGCTGGGCGGCGCCGTCGGCGCCGATCACGGCGATGCGCGCTGTCGGCCACACGAAGTTCAGATCGGCCGTCAGCTGTTTGGAGCCCATCACCGCGTAGGCGCCGCCGTAGGACTTGCGGATGGTGATCGTCACCTTCGGCACATCCGCCTCGACCACGGCGTAGAGGAACCGGCCACCGCGCTTGATGATTCCGTTCTTCTCCTGCTGAACGCCGGGCATGAATCCCGGGGTGTCGACGATGAACACCAGCGGGATGTTGAACGAGTCGTTGAACCGCACGAAGCGCGCCGCCTTGTCGGACTCCTCGTTGTCGATCGCGCCCGCGTTGTACATCGGTTGGTTGGCGATCACGGCGACCGGCCGGCCGTCGACCCGCGCGTAGCCGGTGATGATGGCCTGGCCGGACTGCGCGGCGACGTCGAGGAATTCGCCGTCGTCGAAGATCCGCAGCAGGATCTCGTGCATGTCGTAGGCCGTGTTGTCGTTGTCCGGCACGATCGAATCCAGTTCCAGATCGTGCGGGGTGATTTCGGGCTCCAGCCCGGGGTTCACGATGGGTGCGTCGTCAAAGGTGTTGCCGGGCAGGAAACTCAGATAATCGCGGACGTAGGCGAACGCGGCCTTCTCGTCCTCGACGACCTGGTGGATGTTGCCGTAGCGGGCCTGGTAGTCGGCACCGCCCAACTCGTCGAGGCTGACCTCCTCGCCGGTCACGTCCTTGATCACGTCGGGCCCGGTGACGAACATGTAGCCCTGATCGCGTACCGCGACGACGAGGTCGGTCTGGATCGGTGAGTACACCGCACCGCCGGCACACTTGCCGAGGATGATCGAGATCTGCGGCACCACACCGGAAAGCAGTTCGTGGCGCCGGCCCAGCTCGGCGTACCAGGCGAGCGAGGTCGCGGCGTCCTGGATGCGGGCCCCACCGGAGTCGTTGATGCCGACGATCGGGCAGCCGACCATGGCGACCCACTCCATCAGGCGCGCGACCTTGCGGCCGAACATCTCCCCGACGGTTCCCTGGAACACCGTCTGGTCGTGGCTGAACACCCCGACCGGGCGGCCGTTGATGGTGCCGTGCCCGGTCACCACACCGTCGCCCAACAGGGCGTTGGGATCGCCGGGCGTCTTGGCCAACGCCCCGATCTCCAGGAAGCTGCCCGGGTCGACGAGTGCGTGAATGCGGGCGCGGGCGCTCGGGATGCCCTTCTTGTCGCGCTTGGCGGCGGCCTTCTCACCACCGGGTTCAGCTGCCAGCTCCAGCTTTTCGCGGAGCTCGGCGAGTTTCTCGGCGGTGGTGGTCGGGCTGGGCGTGGGAGTCGTCGGTTCTGCCGTCACTTCCCCTGCTTCTCCTCAACTCGGCCCTGATCGGTCGCTTCGCTGTCGATACGGTTGATCGCCTCGCTCATGTGGGCGCCCACCTTCGCAATGTACGGCTCGTCGATCGCCTGGACGTGCTCGCCCCCGATCGGCACGATCTCGAGATCCGCCACGAATTCGCCCCAGCCGCCGTCCGGCTGGCGGGTGGCGTAGCGCGGCTCGAACATGATCGCGTCGTCGTGGTAGCGGTCGGCCATGTAGAGCGTGACGTGCCCGTCGTACGGCTGGATGTCGGCGGTGTCGAGGGCGCGGTTGTCCAGATACGAGGTGCGCTGGTGCTCGATGATGCCGCCGGGAATGTCCACCCCGGCCTCCTTGACCGCGTCCAGCACGAACCGGACCTGGCCCTCGTCGTCGAGCTGCTCGAGCTGTTCGTAGGGGATCTCCGGGATCTCGACGTTGAACGTGCGCTGGGCGAACAGCGCGTAGCGGTCCCAGCGGGCCCGGATCTCCTCCTTGGTCTGCGGCACCTCCTCGCCGGCGCGCACTGTGTCGATGAGCCCGACGAACTGGACGTCGGCGCCGTGCTGCTTGAGCCCGACCGCACACGCGTAGGCCAGCGCCCCACCCAATGACCAGCCCGCCAGGATGTAGGGGCCCTTGCCGTGCATCTCCAGCAGCTTGGGCACGTACTCCGCGGCGCGCTCCTCGATCGATCCCTCGACCCGCTCCAGGCCGTACACCGGGGTGTCCGCCGGCAGCCGCTTCAGCAGCGGCTCGTAGACCACCGTCGACCCGCCGGCCGGGTGGAACACGAAGACCGGGGTCTTCGGAGACCCGGCTGAGTCTTTTGCGGGCGCCCGCAAGGTACGCACGAACCCCTCGAGCTCACCGGCCTCGAGGAACTCGCGGACCGTGGTGGCCAGCTGTTCGATGGTGGTGGCCTTCTTGACGTCCTCGACGGTGATGGTGCCCTCGGCCCGTTCGGAGAGCCGGTCGGCGATCTTGGTCGCGGTGTCGTCGTCGATGGCGGGCAGCTCGTTGAAGATGCCGCCCGGCGACTTTCCGGTGACGATCGCCCACGTCGCGAACGTGACCCGTTCGGCGGCCTCGCGCGGTGGGACGTCGGCACCGAGGGCGTCGGTGACGGCCTGCTGGTTCAGGGCTTTAGCCGCCGCGGCAGCGGCCGACGGCTTGCCCGGGCCGGCCGGGTTGGTGGGCGGGGCCGGGATGCCGGGGCCGGCCGGGTTGGTCGGCGGGGCCGGGACGGCAGCCGGAGCGGCTGGGTCCGCGACATCGGTGTGAGCGGCCTCGGCGGGAGCGGCGCCGGCGAGCTTGGCCGCCAGCTCCGGTGGCACCTCACCCGCGGCGATGCGGCCTGCTCGGCGGCGATCTGCTCCGGGGTCAGCTCCTTCTGGTGCTCGTGCAGCTCGGCCACCTCGTCGCGGTGCTCGATCGCGTACTCGATGAGCTTCTCCACGGCGTAGAGGTTCGCGTCGCGCACGGCCGTCAGCTGGATCGGCGGCAGGTCGAAGTCGTACTCGACCCGGTTCTTGATCCGTACCGCCATCAACGAGTCCAGACCGAGCTCGATCAGCGGCACCTCCCACGGCAGGTCCTCGGGCTCGTAGCCCATGGCCCCGCCGACGATCGCCGCCAGCCGGTCGTGCACGGTCTCCGTGGTATCCGGCGACCACTTGGCGAAGCCGGCGGCGAGGTTGGCCCCGGCGGCGAGGTTGTCGGAGAGGATCGACGCGTCGTCAGCGGGTTCCGGCTCGGGGGCCGCCACCGCGGACTCGGTGACCGCGACACCGGTGGCCACCGCGGCCGGCAGAGCCGACACCGAGCCCGAGCGGGTCACGATCGCGTCGTAGACCAGCGTGAAGGACGATTCGCCCCGTTATCAACGCGGGCGTGCACCTGCACCGCGGCGCCGCCGGGATGGCGGGTCAGGGTGGTCACCAGCCGGGCGCCGTCTCCGGGCACCGCACGCTGCTCGGACGCCGTCAGCGTCGCATCCGGAAGTACTTGCACCGCAGCGGCTTTCACCAGCGCGGCCAGATCGGTCGGGCCCTGCGGCGCGTACTCCCAGACGTGCCGGCCGTCCGGGGTGGCGACATGGGTGCCGGGCACCATCGAGGAGCCGTCCGCCGAGAAGCTGCGCGTCGAGCCAGTGCGGCTTGCGCTTGAATCGGGTCGGCGGGATGTCGGCATACTCGCCGGTCGACACCGAAACAGCGTCCGGATGTCCAGGTCGTGGCCGTAGACGTAGAGCTGGGCCATGGCCGCGACCATCGAGTCGACCTCGTCCTGCTTGCGGGCCAGGGTGGCGATCAGCTGGCGCGTCGTGCAGACCGGCGGCCGCCGTCGTCAGCCCCACCTGCATCAGCGCGACCGGGTTGGGGGCCAGCTCGAGGAACGTGGTGTGCCCGTTGTCGACGGCGTTGCGGATGCCCTGGGTGAAGTAGACGCTGTGGCGCAGGCCCTTCTTCCAGTAGTCGACGTCGTGGATCGGCTCGCCGCCGGGGCGGATGTAGCCGCCCTCGTGCACGGTGGAGAAGTAGCCGATCTGCAGCGGATGCGGCGCGATGCCCTGCAACTCCGCGGCCAGCTCACCGAGCAGCGGGTCCATCTGGGTGGTGTGGCTGGCGCCCTTGGTCTGGAACTTGCGGGCGAACTTGCCCTCGGACTCGGCGCGTTCGATGATCGCGTCGACCTGATCGGGCGGTCCCCCGATCACCGTCTGGGTCGGGGCGGCGTAGACGCACACCTCGAGGTCGGGGTAGTCGGAGAACACCGTCTTGATCTCGTCGGCGGAGTACTCCACCAGCGCCATCAGCCGGATGTACTCGCCGAACAGCATGGCCTCGCCCTCACCCATCAGGCGCGAGCGGGCGCAGATGGTGCGGGTGGCATCGGCCAGCGACAACCCCCCGGCGAAGTACGCCGCGGCGGCCTCGCCCAGCGACTGACCAACCACCGCAGCAGGTTTGGCGCCGTGGTGCTTGAGGAGCTCGCCGAGGGCGACCTGGATCGCGAAGATGGTGACCTGGGTGGTCTCGATGCCGTAGTCCTGCGAATCGTCGAGGATCAGCTCGACGATCGAGTAGCCCAGCTCGTCCTGCACCAGCGCGTCGACCTTGTTGATCCACTCGGCGAAGACGTCGTCGCGCAGATACAGGCTCTTGCCCATCTTGCGGTGCTGCGCACCGAAACCGGCCAGCACCCAGACCGGCCCGTTGGTCACCGGTCCGTCGGCGCTGTAGACGATCGGACTCTGCTTGCCCTCGGCGATCGCACGCAGCCCCTTGACCGCCTCGTCGTGGTCGTGGGCCAGCACCACCGCGCGCGAGCGGCCGTGGTTGCGTCGCGACAGCGAGCGGCCGATGGACTCCAGCGATGACGCCCGGCCTTCCGGGCTGTCGATCCAGTCGGCCAGCTCGGCCGCAGTCGCCCTCTTACGAGAGGTGAGGAAGCCTGAAACAGCCAGCGGCACAATGGGAGTCGGCTGCTCTTCGGCCTCCAGCTCCTCGCGGGCCACCTCGAGTAGCCGCAGCGCCTCGTCGGTGAGACCGGGCAGTTCGGGGTCCCGCTCATCGCTGTCGAAGCGGTGCTGGCCCAACTCCTCGGCCTCGTCGTCGCTCATTGTCGTCGTTGTCGTCGGGATGTCGGGGATGTCGCGGGATGTCGTCGTGATGAACTCGCCGTACTCGTCCATCCGCACGCCGCCCACGTACACCGCGTCGGCGTCGGACTTGCCCCATCGCGTCGGCGACGGGCCCGGGTTCAGGTTTGCGGCTCGACCAGATCCGACGGCAGCACCTCGCGCAGCACCAGGTGCGCGTTGGCACCGCCGAAGCCGAAGCCGGACACCCCTGCGATGGCGTGCCCGCTGTAGCGCGGCCAGTCGGCGGCGGTGTCGACCACCCGCAGGTGCACCCCGTCGAAGTCGATGTAGGGGTTGGGCCCGGCGTAGTTGATCGACGCCGGAACCTTGTTGCGGCTCAACGAGAGTGCGACCTTGGCCAGGCTGGCGGCGCCGGCGGCCGACTCAAGGTGGCCCACGTTGGATTTCACCGCACCCAGCAGGGCGGGCTGGTCGGCGGCCCGGCCGCGGCCGACCACCCGGCCCAGCGCGTCGGCCTCGATCGGGTCACCCAGGATGGTGCCGGTGCCGTGCGCCTCGATGTAGTCGACCGTGCGCGGGTTGATGCCGGCGTCCTTGTAGGCGCGGCGCAGCACGTCGGCCTGCGCGTCCGGGTTCGGCGCGAGCAGACCGTTGGAGCGGCCGTCGTGGTTGACCGCGCTGCCGGCGATGACGGCCAGGATCTCGTCGCCGTCGCGGCGGGCGTCGCGCAGGCGCTTGAGCACCAGCATGCCGCCGCCCTCGGAGCGGGCGTAGCCGTCGGCGTCGGCGCTGAAGGACTTGATCCGGCCGTCGGCGGCAAGCACCCCGCCGACTTCGTCGAAGCCCAGCGTGACCGCGGGGGTGACCAGAGCGTTCACACCGCCGGCGAGCACCACGTCGGCCTCGCCGTTGCGCAGCGCTTTCACGCCGGAGTGCACGGCCACCAGCGACGACGAGCAGGCGGTGTCCACCGCCACCGACGGGCCGCGGAAGTCGTAGAAGTACGACACCCGGTTGGCGATGATCGAGCTCGCCGTGCCGGTGATGGCATAGGGGTGCGCGGTGCGCGGGTCCATCATCGCCAGGTAGCTGTAGTCGTTGGTGGAGCTGCCGATGTAGACGCCGACACTCTGGCCGCGCAGGCTGGACGCCGGGATGCGGGCGTTCTCCAGCGCCTCCCACGTCAGCTCCAGCGCCAGTCGCTGCTGGGGGTCGATGTTGTCGGCTTCCATCTTCGACAGCGCGAAGAACTCGGCGTCGAAACCCTTGAGGTCCTTGAGGTAGCCGCCGCGGGTGCGCGCCCTGGCGATGCGCTCGGCCAGTCGCGGCTCGTCCATGAACTCCGACCAGCGGCCCTCGGGCAGAGCGGTGATGGCGTCGCGACCTTCGAGCAGGGCCTGCCACATCTCGTCGGGGGTGTTCATGTCGCCGGGGAACCGGGTGCCGAGGCCGACAATGGCGATGCTCGCGAGGTCCTCTTCGACGTCGCGCGACCAGTCCTCGTCCTCGTCGTAGTTCGCGTCTTCGGGCTCACCCTCGATGATGACCGTGGCGAGCGACTCGATGGTGGGGTGCCGGAACGCCACGGTGGCGGTCAGCGTGACACCGGTCAGGTCCTCGATGTCGCTGGCCATCGCCACGGCGTCGCGGGAGGACAGGCCCAACTCCACCATCGCGGTGGACTCGTCGATGGAGTCCGGGGACTGCCCGGTCGCGTTGGCGACCCAGTTGCGCAGCCACTCGCGCATGTCGTTGACCGACATCTCGGTGCGGGCCGGGGTCAGCTCCTTCTCCGGCGCCAGGGTGAAGGCGTCGTCGGTTTCGGGCATGTCCTCTGCCGGCTCCGCAGGAGTGGGGGCGTCGGGGATATCTGATTCAGACATGAGACCTCACGTCGTGCGAGGGGCACTCGGAGCACTGCTCGGTACCGACCGCACCCTCGTCCACTAGGAACTTCTTTCGGTTGTCAATCCGTCTCGTCCGGGAAGGCATTGGCCACCTTCCCGCTGCGCAGGCTGCCGTCCAGGTAGGCCGAGCGGCAGGCGCGCCGGCCGATCTTTCCGCTGGAGGTGCGGGGGATCGCGCCGGCCGGGGTCAGCAGCACGTCGCGCACCGTGACACCGTGGCGCACCGCCACCGCCGCGCGGATGTCGTCGGCGATCGGTCCCAGGTCCAGCTTGTGCGAGCCGGGACCCCGCTCGGCGACGATCACCAACTGTTCGGAGGTGTCATCGGGATCGCGCTTCAGACCCGCGTGAGCATCCTCGAACACCTCATCGGGCAACTGGTTGGCCGGCACCGAGAACGCCGCGACGAATCCGGTTCGCACTGCCTTGGTCGACTCCTGGGCGGAGTACTCCAGGTCCTGCGGGTAGTGGTTGCGCCCGTCGATGATGACCAGATCCTTGGTACGGCCGGTGATGTAGAGCTCGCCCTCGTGGTATGCGCCGAGGTCGCCGGTGCGCACCCACGTCGCGTCGTCGGCCGCGCCTTCGGCGTGTGACGGGTTGGTCCGCGACTTGAGGATGTTCTGGAACGTAGCCACCGTCTCCTCGGGCTTGTTCCAGTAACCGGTGCCCATGTTCTGGCCGCTGATCCAGACCTCGCCGATCTGCCCGTCCCGCAGCTCGGTGGCGGTGTCGTTGTCGACGATGACCGCCCATTCGTCGACACCGATCTTGCCCGCGCCGGCCTGGGCCACCGCCGTCGGAGAGTCGTCCGGGACCTGGACGAACTTGCCGGCGTTCAGCTGGTCGCGGTCGACCGAGATGATCGTGGGCTCGTCGGACGACGGGGTGGTCGACACGAACAGGGTGGCCTCGGCCAGGCCGTAGGACGGCTTGATGGCCTTGGGCTGGAAGCCGTACGGGCCGAACGCCTCGTTGAACCGCCGCACCGTGGCCGCCGAGATCGGCTCGCTGCCGTTGAGGATGGCCTTGACGTTGGACAGGTCCAGTGGCTCGTCGCCGCCCTTGGGAAGCCCGCGGGCGGCGGCGTGGTCGAACGCGAAGTTCGGGGCCGGCGAGATGGTGCCGCCGGTGTCTCCGGGCTTGCGGGCCAGCTCACGGATCCAGCGTCCGGGACGGCGCACGAAGGCAGCCGGCGTCATGAACGTGAAGTAGTGACCGATCATCGGCGCGATCAGCGCCGTGATCAGACCCATGTCGTGGAAGAACGGCAGCCAGGACACACCCCGGTCGCCTTCCTCACCCTCGAGCGCCTCGATCACCTGCACGACGTTGGTGGCCAGGTTCAGGTGAGTGATCTGCACGCCGGTCGGGATCCGGGTCGAACCGGAGGTGTACTGCAGGTAGGCGATGGTATTTTCGTCGACGTCGTCGTAGTGCTCCCAGGTGGCGCCGACCTCCTCGGGCACCGCGTCGACCGCGATGACGCGGGGGCGCTCCTTGGCCGGGCGGGTGCGGAAGAACTTACGCACCCCTTCGGCGGCGTCGGTGGTGGTCAGGATCGCCGCGGGCGCGCAGTCGTCGAGGACCGCGTGCAGGCGCCCGACGTGGCCGGGCTCGGAGGGGTCGAACAGTGGCACCGCGATCCGGCCGGAGTACAGCGTGCCGAAGAAGGCGACGAGATACTCCAGGTTCTGCGGGCACAGGATGGCCACCCGGTCGCCGGGTTGGGTGACCTGCTGAAGGCGGGCGGCGATGGCCCGGTTGCGGGCGCCGAACTCGGCCCAGTTCAGTTCACGGACCAGGCCGTCGCGTTCGGTGGAGAAATCGAGGAAGCGGTAGGCGACCTTGTCGCCGCGGACCTTGGCCCAGCGCTCGACATGCTTGACCACACTGGCGCCTTCAGGGAAGGTGATCCGTCCGTCCTTGATGAACGGGTTATGGAACGGCATACCACTCTCCTGTCAAAGCACATCCATGTCGGGTCCGGGGTCGTCGCGTATTCGCCCGTCACCCGGCGTCGGCGACCCCAAACCTCACAGATGCTACCGAGATTGCGGTGGTCCCCGCCGGTGCGGACGCTGGACGCGCTCGACCCGGCAATGACGCCCTTGCTGCTCTTAGTTTTTTCTTAATGTTAGGCGCAATCGCAGTGGCTTCCAAATCGCTTCACCACCGGAGTGTCCCGTCGTCAGCCGTGTTGCGGGTGTGGCGCGTTGTCGATGAGACCGCGCGCCCAATTCAGTGTCCACGCCGTGGCCGGTTGACCGTCGAGGCTCCAGAACTGCGGCGTGTTGTACAGCGCGTGGACCGGCTGTCCGGCCCCGCCCGCCAGCACCTCCAGGGTCGCCGGCAGGTTGGTGATGCTGAACGCGCCCTGGGGCGCCGAGCAGATCAGGTCACCCGTTCCGCAGATCTGGTTGGTGCGGTTGTTCAGCGCCCCGAACCCACCCGGGCGCTCGCCGCTCATCGTCAGGCCGAGCGCCGACAACGCCGGTACCTCGTGCAGGGTGATCTCGGCGCCCTGCCCCGGCGGGTTCGGCCCGACGTCCTGGCCGACGCCCTCCTGACGGCGGCCGTCGGCGATCAGCGTCACACCGAGGACCAGGTCTTCGTCGACCGGGCCCCGGCCGTTGCCGATGTCGCTGGCGAGGTCACCGGCGATCACCGCGCCCTGAGAGAACCCGACCAGCACGTAGCTGGTGAGCGGGCAGCGGTCGTTCATCTCGGTGAGGGCTCTCACCGCGGCCTGGGTGCCCTCTGAGCGGCTGTCGTTGTAGGACATCTGCTTGTCGGCCGACAGCGGATTGTGGAACTGGGCGGTGTAGGGAACCGTGTACACCTCGACGCGGTCGGTCCCGAACTGGTCCCGGATCGGCCCGGTGACGGTGCGCAGCAACGCGATGGGGAACTGCGTCGGGTTCAGCGGGTCGTCGGTGGGCGACGACTCCCAGGTCCCGGGGATCGCGATCAGGTCGACGTCGGGGCAGCTGGCGTCCTGGAACTCCGGGCGCGGCTTCTTCCCGGTGGGCTGGCTGGTCGGCGGGACGGCGGTGGGGGGCACCGCGCTCGGCGGCGACTCCGGCCGGCGCATCACCACCACGATGATCGCCACCACCAGCGCGACCACGACGGCCATCGCCCCGGCCGCGACGAGACCGAGGATGCGGTGGCGCCTGCGCCGGTTGTTCGTGGATTTTCGAGCCATGGTCTTTCCTGCTAGCAGAGTCGCTGGGTGGCGACGCGGATGTAGTCGGCGGTCACGTCGTTGACCGGCACGTCAGCCGCCGGCTGAGAATACGTCGCATGGGCATGGGCCACGTCGCTGCGTACCTGCGGCGCGATGTACTCCCACACCGCCTGGTCGCTCTGACCCGCCGCCCGCGCCTGGCACACCGAGGAACCGATGCTCAACGCCCGCAGCTCGCTCGACGGCCGCACCCCCGCTGCGCTGAGGGCATCGAGGTAGCTCCGCTGGGCGGGGGTCACGTCGAGCTTGTCGCTTTGCAGATCGCCTTCCGGCGGCACCGCGATCGGTTGGCCGTCCACCGACCCGACCGACTGTTCGGCGGGAAGGGCGACGCTCGTCATCAGGTCATCACCCGAGCCGCACGCCGTCAGCAACCACGCGGCGGGAACCACCAAACCGGCCGCCAGGAACGCCTGCTTCGCGGCGCCGGAGGGCCAGTTGACCACGCCGGCGGATTTGCCGTCAGAGAGGTTGCCCGAGCGTTGCACGTCTCCACGGTACCGGCTGCCCCGAAGTGCTCCGGCCCGCCGACGGCGTGCGGGTGGCGCGAACGGCTAACAATCGACCCGAGGAAGTGACCTACTTGACAGCGGCCGCAACGTCGTTGGCCAAGGCTCCCAGCTGGGCCGACCAGCTACCCCAGTCGTGGTTGCCGCCGGCGGGGAAGTCGAAGTGACCGTTGTGCCCGCCGACCGCACGGTAGTGCGCGTAGAACGTGCGGTTGCTGCCCTGAGCGATGTCGCAGTAGCCGATCATCGCCGCCGGGTCGCTGCACGTCAGGGTTTGCGGACTGAAGATCCACAGCCGGGTGTTGTTGTCAGCCAACAGTTGGACGTGGACGTCCGGGTCGTGCCACTTCCAGCGACCCAGCTGGGCCGCACCCCACATCGCCTGGGTGTTGACACCGCCGAACTCGTTCATCCCAGCGGTGATCGCGCCGTTGTCGAAGGTCCGCGACGGGGTGAGGAAGCCCGACATCGAACCGGCGTAGCGATAGCGGTCGGGATGGAACGTCGCCTCCATCAGGGCTCCGGTACCGCCCTGGGCGGCGCCGACGATCGCGTGGCCGCCGGGGGCGAGGCCCTTGTTCGCGGCCAGCCAGTTCGGCAGCTCGTCGGACAGGAAGGTCTCCCACTGTCGGGTGCCGTCCGCCTCCCAGTTGGTGTACAGGGTGAACGCGCCGCTGGCCGGGGCCACCACGGACACGCCCTTGCCGGCGAAGGCGCTCATCCCGTTGCCCGATCGTCACCCAGTTGCTGACCGCATCGCCCGCGTTGAACGCGTCGAGCAGCACAACCGCGTGCGGGCCACCGCCCTGGAAGGCCACCGGGATGTCGCGGCCCATGGCGGCCGACGGAACCATCAGATACTCGACGCCATCGGCGGCGGCCGTCGGGGCGGTGGCGCCCCACAACCCCAGCGCCAGCACCGCGGTGCACAGCGCCCGCATCAGGTTCGACAGACTCCTCATACCCACCTCACGTCGATTCGTCGTGGTACTCACAACTCCGCCCGCCCCGCAACGTAGTGAATCACACGAGGTGGCGACCGGCCCGGAGTTTGGTGCGGATACGCCAACGGCGACGACCGGGAAGGTCGTCGCCGTTGGGCGGTGGTGGAGCCGTCAGCTCGCGGGCGCCGGGGTGGCCCCCAGCACGCGCTGAATGTCGGGCTTCATCTGCTGCAGCTGCGAACCCCAGTAGGCCCACTGGTGGGTGCCGTTGGCCGGGAAGTTGAACACCCCGTTGGTGCCCCCGTTGGCCAGGTAGGTGTCGCGGAACGTCTTGTTCGTGCGAAGGGTGAAGCCTTCGAGGAACTTCGCGTTGAACAGGTTGCCGCTGCTGGTGCCGGCGTCCAGGTCGGACGGCTTGCCGTCGCCGCAGTAGATCCAGATGCGGGTGTTGTTGGCGATCAGCGTCTTGATGTTGACCATCGGATCGTTGCGCTTCCACGCGCTGTTCGCGTCCTGGGTCTTGCCCCACATGTCGTCGGCCTTGAACCCGCCGGCATCACCCATCGAGACGTTGACCAGCATCGGCCACCAGCCCTCGGAGAGGTTCAGGAAGCCCGACAGGGAAGCCGCGTAGGGGAACTGCTCGGGGTGCCAGACCGCCAGCGTCAGCGCGGCCGAGCCGGCCATCGACAGACCCACCGCGGCGCTGCCGGTCGGCTTGACCGCCTTGTTGGCTGCCAGCCAGGCCGGCAGCTCCTGGGTCAGGAAGGTCTCCCACTTGTAGGTGGTGCAACCGGCCTTTCCGCAGGCCGGCTTGTACCAGTCGCTGTAGAAGCTGGACTGCCCACCGACGGGCATGATCACCGACAGGCCGGAGCCGTTGTACCACTCGAAGGCGGGTGTGTTGATGTCCCAGCCGTTGAAGTCGTCCTGGGCCCGCAGACCGTCGAGCAGGTAGACCGCCGGGGAGTTGGCGCCACCGCTCTGGAACTGGATCCGAATGTCGTGGCCCATGCCGGCGGACGGCACGTCCAGGTACTCCACCGGAAGACCCGGCTTGGAGAACGCTCCGGCCGTTGCGGAGCCGCCGAAGACGCCGATCAGGCCCGGCAGCACAGCAGCGACTCCGGCTGCCACCGCGACCCGGCGCAACCAGGCGCCACGCAACTTCTCAACGAGACTCATGCAACTATTCCATCCTTTTCGTATGTGCCGCAACGCATATCGTCCGCGTAGCAGTGCCTGACTAGTCAACCACAGCCGATGTGGTCGATCTTGTTCGGTGATTCCTCGCTGACGTGCACGAGGCATCGGGTGCTGCAACCATCTGTTCCGCGGCATAGGGGTGCCGTCACGAGCTGACATCGATCGCGCCAAGCGCCCCCGCACCTGACATGGGTATCGCCACAACCTGACCGCGGCGTTACCGGCCGGAGCCCTGCCAGCTAACAATCGCTTGCCGCTAAGGACCCGTCGCCGGTAACCCAGTGTAAGGGGTGCCTTCCAAATCGGGCTCGGCGAGCCCACAGCGGGCCAGTTCGTACTTCGGCACCCGGTCGATGCGATAGCGGGTGAATTCGGCCGAGTGCAGCACGTTCGACAGGAACCTGCGGATGCCCATCGGCGCGCGGATGGAGTCCAGCATCACATCGGTGGCCGGGCAGTCCAGCGCGGCCTCCGCCTCTCTAATCCACCCCTCGTCGAGGTAGGGCGGAATGTACGGACGCTTCTTCAACCACGGCCCTTCGGCAACCGCCCAGTCCGGGAAGAGGTTCTTGTCGTGGCCGATGCGACCGTCCTCCAGTCGGGCGGTATGAGCCGCGAGCGGGTTGGCCAGCCCGATCTGGTCGATCACCCGGGTGTTGAGGCCGACGTTCATGCCCAGCATGCCGAGGTTGGTGAAAAAGACTGTGTGCGGAGCGATTTCGCGGCGCCAACTGTCCGCTGACACTCCCGGCGGCGGGGGCGGGGGTGGCAATGCGGGCACCACGTCCCACACGTCGTAGTTGCCCGACGGCAGGAGCAGCGCGCCGTCGGGCGTGTTGTTGATCGCCACGATCACCGCGCGCATGCGCGGATAGTCCAGGTAGTCGGCGGCGGTCAGCGGGTGCGCGTGACCGGTGGCCTGCGAGTAGAACCGGCGCTCGTCGACGATGCCGGAATAGGTGACGCGGGTGGCGTCGGATCCCATGCCCGGCGAGTTCGCCGCCCACAGCGACCAGCCCACCACCGCCAGCCACAGCGCGCTGGCCGCACCGGCGAGCAGGTAGCCCTTCTCCCGGGAGAACCAGGTGCCGTCGGGGATCGCCACCGGAATCACCGCCACCGGTGCCAGCAGGCAGAACACCGGCGTCAGCAAAACCCGGCCGTGCATGAAGTCCCCGCCTTGGCGCACCCAGTACACGGCCTGCACCACGCCGCTCAGGAGCATGAAGGCGACGACCGCCGCCGGGCTCTGTACCCGGCGGGCCAGCCAACTCGAATCGGCCGGCGCCGCGGCTCGGCTCGTCCACCACGGCCTGCTGCGGCCGGCCACCAACACCAGGCCCAGCGCGATCAACAGCACCGCCGGAATCCACAGGGCATAGGGCCGGTTGAAGTTGGCCAGGTAGATCAGGCCCTGCCCCCATTTGTCGCCGGTCGCATCCTTGGCCAGTGCCGTCTGCGGGACCAGCAGCCCGTAGTAGCCCATCCGGAAGATCTGGTAGGCCACCGGCAGCAGCCCACCCGCGACGACGATGAGCAGTCGATGGCGCCAGCCGCGGGCCGCGATCACCATCATCACCAAGGCGAGGCCGCCGACGAGCGCCAGTTCGGGGCGGACCAGCACGCTCAAGCCCGCGACGAAGGCGAGCGCACCGAGGAACCAGGGCCCGACCGGGCGCCGGCGCAGAGCCTGCGACCAGCACACCATCATCCACCAGAGCAGGCCCAGCCAGGCGAGCACCAGACCGCCCTCCAGCCCGGATGTGGCGAAGTCCCGCGCCGGCGGGATGGCGATGTAGACCAGGGCCCCGGCCGGCAGCATCAAGGCGCGCCGGCCCTGCAGGCTGGGCGCGTAGAGCCGGGCGGTGCCGAGCATGACCAGCGCCACCCCGGCGACGCTCAACGTCAGCGCCAACGCGAACGCCACGTACTCGAGCCGCAGCGGTCCGCCGACGAGGCCGCCGAAATACACCAGGTAGGTCCACGCCGTGGAGGTGTTGGACTCCACGCGTTCGCCGGCGTTGAACACCGGGCCGTTGCCGGCCAGCAGGTTGCGGACGGTGCGCAACACGATGAGGCCGTCGTCGGCGATCCAGCGGCGCTGCCAGGCGCCCCAGGCCCACAGGGCGCTCACCACGACCACGCTGACCCACAGGCTGATCCGGGTCAGCGGGCGGTACGGGAACGCCGGCCACGCCGCGCGCGCCGACGGTACGGCGGACGCGGGGGTTCCGGCGCCCGGCGGCGCCTCAACCGATGACGACTGCGGCAATGACGGATCCAATCCAGGCCAGCGCCAGCAATTGCAGCACCCGGTCGCGCAGTGCGATCTCCTCCGGTTCGCCGGCCATGCCGCCGTCGACGTCGACGGCGTAGCGCAGGATCGCGATGGTGAACGGGACCATCGAGATCACGAACCACGAGCCGGTGGCGCCGTCACGCTCGAAGGCCCACAGGCCGTAACAGAGCACCACGGCCGTTGCCGAGAGCGTCCACACGAACCGCAGATAGGTGCTGGTATAGCTCTCCAGGGACCGGCGGATCTTCGCGCCGGTCCGTTCCGCCAGCTGCAGTTCGGCGTAGCGCTTTCCGGCGGCCATGAACAGCGACCCGAAAGCCATCACCAGAAGGAACCATTGCGACAGTGGAATGCCGGCCGCCACGCCGCCGGCGATCGCGCGCAGCAGGAAACCCGACGACACGATGCAGATGTCCAGCACCGCTTGGTGTTTGAGCCCGAAGCAGTAGGCCAGCTGCACGCCGAGATAGATGGCCATCACGATCGCCAGCTCGGGCGTCAACCACCAGGAGATCCCCAGTGAGGCCACTCCGAGCGCCAGGGCGATGCCGTAGGCCAACCCGACCGGCAGCACCCCGGCCGCGATCGGCCGGAAGCGCTTGGTCGGATGCGCCCGATCGGCCTCCACGTCGCGGGCGTCGTTCACCAGGTAGATCGAGGAGGCGGCGAGGGAGAACACGACGAAGGCGATCAGCACCTTGTAGATGACGTCGCGGTAGTCGTAGCTGACGTTGCCGCCGAGCGCGGCCAGCGGGGCCGCCAACACCAGCAGGTTCTTCACCCACTGGCGGGGCCGGATGGCCTTGATGACGCCGGCGAACAGATTGGCCGGCGGCCCGGTGACCGGGGCCGCCTCCTCACTCATGGGCGCTCACTACGCATCTCCTTCGCTGCGGCCTGCGACTTGGGCCGCCGCCTGCGCGACGGCGGCGCCGACAGCCATCCCGGCCAACACATCGGTCGGGTAGTGCACGCCGAGCACCAGCCGCGACAGGGCCATCGCGGGCACCAGAACCAATGGCAGCGGTGACCTCGTGGCCCGGCACAGCAGCATAGCCGCGGCCGTTGTGGAGGTGGCGTGCGCCGACGGGAAGCTCAGGGCACTGGGGGTGGCGACGTTGACCGCGATCGCCGGGTGGTTCGGCCGGGCGCGGCGGACGACGAGCTTGATCAGGATCGCCGCGGCATGGGCGGCCACGGCGCCGACACCGACCAGGATCCAGTCGCGACGCCGGCGGGGCTGGGTCAGTGCCCCCAACGCGCCGAGCGCCACCCAGCCCTGGGCGTGCTCGCCGAAGTGCGACATGGCGCGTGCCACCGCGATGACGGGCGGGGTGGCCAGCACCGACTGCACGGCCACCAGCGCGGACTCTTCGGCGGTGGGCTCCCGGTTGTCTGCGCTCACCGGGAGCGAGTCAGCCACGTGCCGCCGCTTCGGTGCCCAGCACGGGTTTCCACTTCTCCTGGCTCGACAGCGCCGGCAGCGCCTTGCGGTACACCTTGCGCATGCGGTTGTACTTGCGGGCAAGCCGGATGTGCTGACGCATGGAAGCACGCAACAACGCGAACATCTTGGCCCGTTCGCGCTGGCGGTAGACCACCCCGCGCCCGTCGGCGGTGGTGACGGTGACACCGTCGACCTTGCACAGCAGGAACCAGCGCGCATCCTGCGTCGGGATGTTGAGCTGTGGCCGTTCGTGATGGGCCGGGTTCTCCGGGCGCAACTGATGCAGCACGCCCCGCGCGAGCCGGAAACCGATGGCGGGCAATGACACCGGCGGACTGTGCACCTTGGTCCGTCCGGTCGGTTTGGGCAGCGAGGTGGCCCCGGGCAGGACCACCGCGTCGGGATACTCGCTGCGCATCTTGCGCACCTCCGGCAGCGCCGACTCCAGGATCGAAAAGATGTGCTCGGGCCCGGCGAGGAAGTCGGCCAGCGCCTTGTTCTGGATGGCCACCGTCGAATACTCAAGGCAGAGAAGATGTTTGATGGTCGCCTTGATCGAGCTGGCGAGCAGGCCGCCGATCGGGGCATCCCAGTGCAGAGCCGAGACCACCAGCCGGTTGCGCAGGTGGAAGTAGGCCTGCCAGTCGATGGCGTCGTCCTTGTCGCTCCACGCCATGTGCCAGATCGCGGTGCCCGGCATGGTGACCGTGCCATAGCCGTGCTCGCCGGCGCGCAGACCGTAGTCGGCGTCATCCCACTTGATGAACAGCGGCAGCGGCTGACCCAGCTCCTCGGCGACCCGGCGCGGGATCATGCACATCCACCAGCCGTTGTAGTCGACGTCGATCCGCCGGTGCAGCAGCGCGCTCTTCTCGTTGTCGTCGTTGAGCGGGTACTTGGCGAAGTTGTGGTCGTATTCGGTGTGTGGCGCGTTGGTCCACATGAAGTTGGATCGGTCGACGATCTCACCCATCACGTGCAGGTGCGAAGGCTCCTGAAGGTTGAGCATCTGACCGCCGATCAACGTCGGGGCCTTCGCGAACCGGTTGAGCGCCAACGCCCGCAGGATCGAGTCGGGCTCGATGCGGATGTCGTCGTCCATGAACAGGATCTGTTCGCAGTCGGTGTGATTGAGCGCTTCGTACATCACCCGGCTGTAGCCGCCGGAGCCGCCGAGGTTGGGCTGGTCGTGAATCGACAGCCGGTCACCGAGGGGAGCCGCCGCCGCGGCGAAGTCAGGATGGGCACGGGTCTTGTTGGCGCCCTGGTCGACGACGATCACCGCGCCGATGACCTCGTCGATCAACGGGTCGGAGGTCAGCGCCTTCAGGGCGTTGACGCAGTCGGCGGGCCGGTTGAAGGTCGGGATCCCGACGGCGATGTCGGCCCGGCCGGGCGCCGGCACCGCGGCGTACCAGGCGGCGGACCGCACGGTCACCGTTGGTGTCGGTGGTGATGTCGAACCAGATCCAGCCGCCGTCCTCGAACGGCTCGAGGCCGACCTCGAACTCGGCGGCCACCGGGGTGGCGGGGTCCGGACTGGTGACTTCGGTGCCCCCCACGGTGATGCGGGCGCCGGTGGCCTTGGACCGGTAGACGTCGATGCGGGCGGCGCCGGTCAGCTCGACGCGCAGCACCACCGATTCCAGCGTCGACCAGCGCCGCCAGTAGCTGGCCGGGAACGCGTTGAAGTAGGTGGCGAAGGACACCTCGGACTCCGCGCCGATCTCCAGCGTGGTCCGGGTCGGCGCGTGCGCCCGGCGGGCGTTGGTCTCCGATTCCTCGATGTAGAGCTTGCGCACGTCCAGCGGTTCGCCCGGCCGCGGCAAGATCACCCGGGCGAGCAGGCTGGCGGCGCGGGTTTCGCCGGCCGCGATCGGTCCGGACGGGATGTCACTCATGTTCGGCTGCTCTCCTCCAGCGGCGCCCCGTCGCGCAGGTGCGGCGCCAGGATGTTGTCGTACATGCTCAGCGCACTGGCGATGGCCATGTGCATGTCCAGGTACTGGTATGTGCCAAGCCTGCCACCGAACAGAACTCTCGCCGCGGCGGTCTCCTGTTTGGCCCTGGCCCGGTAGGCGGCCAACAGCGCGCGGTCGGTCTCGGTGTTGATCGGGTAGTACGGTTCGTCGTCGTCGTCGGCGAACCGCGAGTACTCGCGCATGATGACGGTCTTGTCGGCGGGGTAGTCCCGTTCGGGATGGAAGTGCCGGAACTCGTGGATGCGGGTGTACGGGACGTCTGCGTCGTTGTAGTTCATCACCGGGGTGCCCTGATAGTCGCCGGTGTCGAGCACCTCGAGCTCGAAGTCCAGAGTGCGCCAGCCCAGCCGGCCCTCGGCGTAGTCGAAGTAGCGGTCCAGCGGACCGGTGTAGATCACCGGAGCGTGCGGGGCCGCCGCACGGAGTTCTTCACGGACGTCGAACCAGTCGGTGTCCAGGCGCACCTCGATGCGCTCGTCGGCGGCCATCCGCTCCAGCCACGCGGTGTACCCGCCGACGGGCAACCCCTCGTAGGTGTCGTTGAAGTAGCGGTTGTCGAAGGTGTAGCGCACCGGCAGCCGGGTGATGTTCGACGCCGGCAGTTCTTTGGGGTCGGTTTGCCACTGCTTGGCGGTGTAGGCCTTCACGAACGCCTCGTACAGCGGGCGGCCGATGAGTGAGATCGCCTTCTCCTCGAAATTGGCGGCCTCGTCGGCCGAGATCTCGGCGGCCTGCTCGGCGATCAGCGCCCGCGCCTCGTCCGGGCTGAAGTAGCGGCCGAAGAACTGCGCCACCAGGCCCAGGCCCATCGGGAACTGGTAGGCCTGGCCGTTGTGCATCGCGAACACCCGGTGCTGGTAACTGGTGAAGTCGGTGAACTGCCGGACGTAGTCCCACACCCTCTGGTTGGAGGTGTGGAACAGGTGGGCCCCGTACTTGTGGACCTCGATACCGGTCCGCGGCTCGGGTTCGGAGTAGGCGTTGCCGCCGATATGCGGTCGCCGTTCGATCACCAGCACGCGCTTACCGAGTTCGGTCGCGACCCGCTCGGCGATCGTGAGACCGAAGAAACCGGAGCCGACGACGAAGAGGTCGTAGCGGCAGGTGGAATCAGGACCGGTGGGCAGGAGCGGAGCGACCCGGGAATCAGGACCGGTGGGCAGGAGCGGAGCGACCCGGGGATCAGGAGAGGTCATCGGGGCCTAGGTTATCCGACCGCGGCGGTCCGACCCTCATCGGCAAGGCCCGGTGTGAACGGAAATTCATTGCCGCGCCACCGAATCAAGGTCGCGATTCGCTCACGATTCCGCATCGTCACTCTAGACACAGCAGTCACAGCCGTACCATCGGTCATGTTGGCTTCGAACTCGGCGCACGGCTGGCCTCGAGGCTTTCGACTAGTTCAGAACATGAACGATTACATGATTGAGGAGACTCCCGTGCCGAACCGACGTCGACGCAAGGCCTCGACAGCCATCAGCGCAGTCGCCGCCCTGGCCGTGGCAAGTCCATTCGCAGTGGTCGGTGTCATGGACCTGACCGCGAGCCCGCAGAAGGCGCCCGAACACCGTGAGTTCGTTCGGGCGGCGGTGGTCACCGACCTGCCCAACGAGCTGATGTCTGCGCTGCAGCAGGGGCTCTCGCAGTTCGGGATCAACCTGCCGCCGCTGCCGACGGGCCTCAGCCCCGCCGGTGCCCAGCCGGTGCAGTCCGGACCCGCGCTGACCACCCCGAGCCTGACCAGCCCGGGCCTGACGACGCCGAGCCTGACCGCACCCGGGTTGACCACGCCGAGCCTGACCGCACCCGGGTTGACCACGCCGAGCCTGACCACACCCGGGTTGACCACACCGGGCCTCACCACGCCCGGCCTCACCACCCCGAGCCTGACCACGCCCGGGTTGACCACGCCGAGCCTGACCACGCCCGGGTTGACCACACCGGGCCTGACCACGCCGGGGTTGACCGACCCGGGGCTGACCAACCCGGCGCTCACTACGCCGGGGCTGACCTCACCGCAGGTCGGAACAGGTGGCCTCACCGGAATCGGACTGCCCAGCGAGCAACCGATCAGCGCACCGCTGGGCCCGGTGGCCGGGTCGTACCCGATCCTCGGTGACCCGTCGCTGGCCGTGCCGTCGACGGCGACCGGTTCCGGCGGAATCATCAGCGACCTCAGCAGTGCCGCGAATCAGCTCGGTGCCGGCCAGGTGATCGACCTGCTCAAGGGCATGGTGATGCCGTCGATCACGCAAGCGATCCAGGGCGCCTCGACGGCGGCCGCCGCCGCCCCGGCTGCGGCCGGCTGACAGGAGAACCTGCGTCGGAACGGCACCGCAGGGTGGGGCTGGCCGGTTGGCCGTTGCACCCGGAGAGGCCCCTGCGGTGCCGTTGCAGGCGTTGCTCGATTATCACTTTCTTCACTGTGGCCCGTGTCGAAACACTCGCAACAGTGGACCCATACGTAACATCTGCTTGTGCCGTCCCGCCGTCCAGCGCCGACGATCCTGTTCACCGCGATCGCGGCGACAGTGATGGTTCTGCCGTGGGCGGTCACCGGGTTACCGGGTCACCATCGCGACGACGGCCCCCGCGCCGGCGACACGTTGCTGGCTCAGCAGCCGCTGACCGGGGTCGGCGGCGGCGAAACGATCCGCGAGGTCAGCCAGGCGACCCCGTTCTCCATGGTGGCGCTGACCGGTAGCGACCTCACCGGGACCTCGGCTCGGGTCCGTGCCAAGCGCCCGGACGGATCCTGGGGGCCCTGGTACGAGGCCGACAACCTCGAGTCCAACGCCGACGACAGCCAGGCCGGCGGACCGCGCGGCACCGATCCCGTCTTCGTCGGCACCACCACCGCGGTGCAGATCGCCGTCACCCGCCCCGCGGGCGCGCCGGTCACCGTCGCACCGCCGGATCACAGCCTGAGCGCGGGCGGAGAACTCGGCTACCTGCCCGCCACCGCCGAGCACTCCTTCGCGCAGAACATCTCGGCCGTCCTCATCACCCCGCCCAAGGCTCCGGTGGACTCCCAGTGGACGCCGCCGACGGCCGTGCTCGCGCCCGGTCAACCACCCAACATCATCCCGCGGGCCCAGTGGGGCGCCGACGAGTCGATGCGGTGCGGTGGCCCGGTGTACGGAGCCACGATTCACGCGGCGGTCGTGCACCACACCGCCGGCAGCAACGACTACGCGCCGGAGGACTCGGCGGAGATCGTGCGGTCGATCTACGCCTACCACACCCGAACTCTGGGCTGGTGCGACATCGCGTACAACGCCCTCGTGGACAAGTACGGTCAGGTCTTCGAAGGACGCGCCGGCGGAATCACCAAGGACGTCTTGGGATCTCACACCGGCGGGTTCAACCGCGACGTGTGGGGTGTCTCGATGATCGGCGACTTCGAGGACGTGCCGCCCACCGAGATCCAGATCAAGACCGTCGGCCGACTGCTGGGCTGGCGAATGAACCTCGACCACGTCAACCCGGTCGGGACCGTCCAACTCACCTCGGCGGGCGGTCAGTACACCGTCATCCCCGGCGGCCGGGCGGTCACGCTGCCCACGATCTTCGCCCACCGCGACGTCGGCAACACCGAATGCCCGGGGAACGCCGGCTATGCGGCACTGGCCGAGATCCGCGATCTCGCATCCCGATTCAATCGGCCGCCCGACCTGGTCGACTCGTTGCGCGGCGGCGCGATCTTCGCCCGCTGGGAGACGATGGGCGGCAAGGAGGGTCCGCTGGGGGCGCCGACCTCGCCGGAGGCCGCCGGTGAGGGCGACGCCCGCTACGCGACCTTCGAGCACGGCGCCGTCTACTGGTCGCCGACCAGCAATGCCCAACCGCTGGGCGGGGCCATCTACGAGGCCTGGGCGTCACTGGGCTACGAGCGCAGCGCGCTGGGCCTGCCCACCAGCGCCGAGATCCAGGAACCCGAATGGATCGTGCAGAACTTCCAGCACGGGACGCTGAACTTCGACCGGCAGACCCACAACATCCTGCGGGTGATCGACGGCGTGACGCTGGTGATGCCGCCGCCTCCGGTCGACGGTCCGCCGGTGCAACTCGAGCGGTTCAGCCGCATCGAGAAGCCCTGACCGCCTAGAGCCACCACCGTTCGAGCACCCGGGCGAGCCCGTCGTCGGTGTTGGGCGCGGTCACCTCGTTGGCGGCGGCCACCGCCTCCGGATGGGCGTTACCCATCGCCACCCCGAGACCGGCCCACCGCAGCATCGGCACGTCGTTGGGCATGTCACCGAAGGCCACCACGTCCTCCGCGGTGATCTCCAACGGCCGCGCGACCTCTTCCACGCCGGTGGCCTTGCTGGTGCCGATGGGGTTGATCTCGATCAGGCCGTTGTTGGTGGAGTAGGTGATATCCCCTTGCACCGCAATGTGTTTGGCCAGAATGGCGGCCATATCGGCGCTGCGTGCACCCGACTTGCGGATGAGCAGCTTCACCGCGGGGGCACTGAGCAGATCCGACATCGACACCTCGGTGTTGTCCGGATTGAGCCAGGCGTGCTCGTAGCCCGGGGAGCTGACGAACTGCGGGGTCGCCGAGTCGTGC
Source organism: uncultured Actinomycetota bacterium (assembly GCA_963753095.1). Taxonomy (GTDB): domain Bacteria; phylum Actinomycetota; class Actinomycetes; order Mycobacteriales; family Mycobacteriaceae; genus Mycobacterium. Next base: position 214,968 of record CAVWBC010000004.1, on the reverse strand, counting down.
GCACTGCGACCGACCCGCTCGACCGCCAGCCCGGCGCCGGGGATGACCCGGGTGGCGATCTCGGCGAGTTCGCCCAGGACGTCGACGGGAAGCGTGCGGGCCGAGATGATCCGGTCGGCCGACGGGTCGTAGATGACCGCTCCGTTGGCGCACACCGCCATCGGCGCGAATCCCAGCGCGTCGACCACCGGCCCGATCCAGCGCGGCGGGCGGCCCGTCGCCAGCACGAACTCGGCACCCGCGGCGACCGCGGCCAGCACCGCCTGCCGGGTGCGCGGCGTGACGCGTTCGTCCTCGTCGAGCAGGGTTCCGTCGACGTCGGTGGCGATCATGGCCGGCAGCATCAGTGCCGCCCCGCTGCCCGGCGGGCGCGCTCGGCAAGCTCGGCTTCCTCGATCCGGGTGGCCTCGGCCGGCGTCGGAGCGGCACCCCCGAGCCGCTGCGGCACCCAGTGGGCACCCTCGGGATGGGCGTACTGCTCCTGCACCTCATGCAGCATGCTGGTCATCGCCTCACGCATCGCGGTATCGAGCTCGGGGGCCGTGCCGATCGGCGGCAGCGGGGCGCCGATCCGAACGGTGAAGGGAATCTTGTCGCGGCCCAGGCGCTTCGGATGGTCCTTGGTCCAGACCCGGTGCGCGCCCCACACGATCAGCGGGATGATGGGCACCTGCGCCTCCAGCGCCATCCGGGCGGCTCCGGTCTTGAACTCCTTGAGCTCGAAGCTGCGGCTGATGGTGGCCTCGGGATAGACGCCGACCAGCTCGCCGGCGCGCAGCCGCAGCACCGCCTCGGCGTAGGCGCCTGCGCCGGCACTGCGGTTCACCGGGATGGTGCCGGTGTGCTTGATCAGGAAGCGCACGATCCGCACGTCGGCCATCTCCGCCTTGATCATGAACCGGATCCGCCGCCTGCGCTGGTGTGTGCCCAATGCCGCGGGCAGGAAGTCGATGTAGCTGGTGTGGTTGATCGCGATCACCGCACCACCACGGTCCGGGATGTTCTCCAGGCCCTGGTAGGTGATCACGCTGCCCGCCGCCCGAACCGCAGCGGTGGCGGCGATCTCCAGGGTGCGGAAAACGGGTTCCATCGGTGCTATCCCGGTGTCCCCGTCGCACCCGGCCGCCCCTCCCGCCTGGCCGCCTTCGCGGCGGCCTCCTCGGCCTCCAGTTGCGCCGCTTCGACGGGCGTCGGCGCCCCGCCGCCGAGCCGGTGCGGAACCCAGAACTCGCCGGGGGGATACGGGCCGTAGGCATCCTGGACCTGTTCGAGCAGGTGCTGCATGCGCGACTTCAACAGCGCCGTCAGCTCGGCCGCCGGCAGCGTCGGCATGATCGGCTCGCCGACGGCGACCGAGATGGGCACCTTGGGCCGCCACATCTTGCGGGGGTGGTCCTTGGTCCAGATCCGTTGGGCGCCCCACACGATGTGCGGAACGATGGGCACACCGGCGGCGATGGCCATCCGGGCCGCGCCGGATTTGAACTCCTTGAGTTCGAAGCTGCGACTGATGGTCGCCTCGGGGTACACCCCGACCAGTTCGCCGGCCTTCAACGCCTCGCAGGCGGCGTCGAACGACCCTGCGCCGCTGCCGCGGTCGACGGGGATGTGCCGCATGCCCCGCATCAGCGGGCCGCCGATCGCGTGGTCGAACACCTCTTTTTTGGCCATGAACCGAACCTTGCGGCCCAGGCCCTGTTCGTAGGCCGGCAACCCGGCGAAGGTGAAGTCGAAGTAGCTGGTGTGGTTGATCGCCACGACGGCGCCGCCCGTGGTGGGCACATTCTGCACTCCGGTCACGGTGAAGCGCAGGCCCTGCATGCGCCACAACCCGCGAGCAATCCGGATCGCTGTCCCGTACACCGGCTCCACAGCGGCCAGCCTAGTGCCGCGCCGAAGCCCGGCGCAGCCACCTCTGAGTGGTGATGATCAGCGCGGACACCGGACGAAGCGGGCATCCCGGGGGTGTGCCGCTAAGCTCGTCACGGGTGCATCGACGAGCGAAAAGGGGATACGTGCAGGTCACAAGCGTCGGCCACGCCGGCTTTCGGATCGACACCCGGGCGGGAAGTATTCTGTGCGACCCGTGGCTGAACCCCGCGTATTTCGGCTCGTGGTTCGTCTTCCCCGACAACAGTGACCTGGACTGGGCCACGCTCGGGGACTGCGACTACCTCTACATCTCGCATCTGCACAAGGACCATTTCGATCCCAAGCTGCTCGCCCGACCACGTCAACAAGGATGCCGTCGTCCTGCTGCCGGACTTCCCGGTGCCCGACCTCAAGCGCGAGCTCGAGAAGCTCGGCTTCCACCGGTTCCTGGAGACCACCGACTCCGTCAAGCACCGGGTCAGTGGGCCCAAAGGCGACCTGGACGTGATGATCATCGCGCTGCGGGCGCCGGCGGACGGGCCGATCGGCGACTCGGGCATCGTCATCTCCGACGGCACCACCACCGTGTTCAACATGAACGACTCGCGGCCGTTGGCACTGGACATGCTGGCCGCGGAGTTCGGCCACATCGACGTGCATATGCTGCAGTACTCCGGCGCGATCTGGTACCCGATGGTCTACGACATGCCGGCCCGGGCCAAGGAGTCGTTCGGCAGCCAGAAGCGCCAGCGCGGGATGGACCGCTGCCGGCAGTACATCGCCGATGTCGGTGCGACATGGGTCATCCCGTCCGCGGGACCGCCGTGCTTCCTGGATCCCGAGCTGCGCGACCTCAACGACGACCACGGCGATCCGGCCAACATCTTCCCCGACCAGATGGTCTTCCTCGAGCAGATGCGGATGCACGGCCATGACGGCGGTCTGCTGATGATTCCGGGTTCGGCGGCCGATTTCACTGGTAAGCAACTGGATTCGTTGACCCATCCGATCCCCACCGAGGAGGTGGAGGCGATCTTCACCACCGGCAAGGCCGACTACATCGCCGCCTACGCCGAACGGATGGCGCCGGTGCTGGCCGAGGAGAAGGCCGGCTGGGCGCCGGCGTCCGGCGAAGCACTTCTGGAGCCGCTGCGGTCATGCTTCGAACCGATCATGCTGCAGAGCGACCAGATCTGCGACGGCATCGGCTACCCGGTGGAGCTGCGAATGGGCGGCGAGACGGTGGTGCTCGACTTCCCCAAACGCACAGTGCGCGAACCGATCCCCGACGAGAAGTTCCGCTACGGCTTCGAGATCGCGCCCGAGCTGGTGCGCACGGTGCTGCGCGACCTAGAACCGGACTGGGTCAACACCATCTTCTTGTCCACCCGGTTCCGGGCATGGCGGGTCGGCGGGTACAACGAGTACCTGTACACGTTCTTCAAATGCCTCACCGACGAACGAATCGCCTACGCCGACGGATGGTTCGCCGAGTCGCACGACGACACCGCGACGATCTCGTTGGACGGCTGGGAGATCCAGCGCCGCTGCCCGCACCTGAAGGCGGACCTGTCGAAGTTCGGCGTGGTGGACGCGACGACGCTGACATGCAACCTGCATGGCTGGCAGTGGAATCTGGAAACCGGGCGCTGCCTGACCGCGAAGGGACACGAACTGCGGTGTTCACGAACATGAGCGCGCCGCCGCGGCAGTACTACGACGACGGTCTGGTCCAGTTGGATCGGCACGCTCTGACGTTGCGGCGCTACCACTTTCCGTCCGGCACCTCGAAGATCATCCCGGTACCCTCGATTCGCGGTTATCAGGCCGAGCCGCTGGGCGTGCTGATGCAGCGGTTCCGGCTCTGGGGCAGTTCGGATCTGCGCCGCTGGCTACCGCTCGACATCCGCCGGCCGCTCAAGACCACGCTGATCACCCTCGACGTGCCGGGTTCCTACCCGAAGCCGGCGTTCACGCCGGTGCACCCGGAGGAGTTCCTGGCCATGCTCGACGAGGTGCTCGAACCAGTAGGCCAGTCGCCGGGCGCGCGACCTACTGCTTCAACAACCCCGATTCGTGATAGCGGGCTTCGGTGTTCACCTGCCATGGATCCGCGCGTTCGCCGAAGTACAGGGCGACGCTCTGCGAGGCACTCAGCATCGCGTGGTCCTGGTTGTCGTAATGGTGCATGCCATTGCGTCCCATCGGGTGAAGCGACGGGTAGTTGCGAGTCAGGTAGTCGCGGACCTGCGCGACGCTCTTGTCTCGGGCATGGTCATAGATCGGGTACGCGTACTGCATCCGCTCCACCATGACCCGCTCGATCTTCGAGACGTCGATGCCCAGTACCCGAAGATCTTTCTCGACAACGCTTTTCATGCGGTCGTCGCTGGCCGTCCACAGCTCGCCGTTCGGTTCGACATAGTATTCGAATCCGAGGTACGTGCCCTTCCAGTTTTCCGGATGGAGCTGGGTCGACCACCGGCCGTAGTTCTGGATCCGCCCCACCCGAAGGTCGTTGCTGGGCGTATAAACCCAGTTGAACGGCATGTCCAGCTGGGTTCGCAGGGCAACGGAGACCGTGATCAGCGATCGGTGCTTCAGCGCTCCGGCCATTGCCCGAACGCGTTGCGGTGGCTCGGGCTCCAAGGCGTTGACGAGTAGCCGGAGCGGCATGGTCGAGAAGATGGCGTCCGCCGTCAGGACTTCGCCGTTGTGCAGCCCGACCGTCCACACACCTCCGTCGAATCCGACTTTGACGACCCGCGAGTTGAAGCTCGGAACGACGCCACTCTCTGCCAACCGGGCCGCCGCCGCGTCCCAGAGCTGGCCCGGTCCCAACCGGGGGTACAGGAACGCATCCTGGTCGGCGGGATCCGGCTCCTTGCGCAGCCGCCAGTTGATGGGTCGGATGCGCTGATTCGCCCAGTCGCTCGTGATGTCATCGGGGTCGGCAAGCCACGTCTTGCGGACGTAACCGTCGAAGAACGTGTTGTACCAGTGCCGGCCGAACTCGCGCTCACCCCACTCACGGAAGCTTTCCGAGTAGTTCTCGAAGCGCATCCCGCTCCGAAGCCTGGACCACCCGAGACTGCTGAGGCCCCGCACACCGCGGCGATAGCCCAGTCCGGTCAGCAGATCACGGCCGACGAGGGGGTAGCGCACGTAGCGACCGTTGACGAGCATCGCGGAATTCCGTTGCACGGAGATCCACTGGTCGGGGGGAAGCAGCGACTTCCACAGGTCCAAGACCTCTTCACTCTTCGTGAAGAAGCGGTGGCCACCCGGATCGACCCGCCAGTCGCCTTCGCCGGCAGTGCGCGCGAGGCCGCCGACGTGTGTCGATGCCTCGACGATGCGCGGGGTCACGCCCCTGTCGACGAGTTTGAGTGCAGCGGTGAGCCCGGCCGGGCCGGCGCCGATGATCAGCGGGCTGATGGTGGGTTCCGTCACGGCTAGCGTCCCCGCAGCTGGGGGGAGAGCCGGTACTCCGCGATGAGCTTGTCGAGGTGATCCCCGTCGAGGTCGTTGAGCGGTGTCGTCAGGAACAGCAGCTGAGCGTATTGACTCTGAAAGGGCAGGAAGCCGCTCAGCAGTGGCTCGGGGGTGGTCCTGATGACCAGGTCGACCTCGCCGATGTCGAAGGCCTCGGTGATGTCGCAGTGCTCCCGCTGCGCCCGCGAATACGCAGCGTGTAATTCATCACCCGCGTCATAGGCGGCGAGCAGGTTAATTCGGAAAGCGTCACCGGTCATTGTCGATTCGGCTTTTTCCGCCGCCGCAATAAATTGACTAGGTAGTAAATTGCGGGCGCCGTAAAGGCGCAGACTGCAGAGGGCCGGATCGAAATTATCGGGGACGAGTGTCGTCAGGAAGTGGGTCGAGGCGGCGTAGACCGCCTCCAGTTGGTCGTCGGGTCGGGCCAGGTTCGCCCGGCTGAGGTTGTACACCGAGACTGTCTGCACGTCGTTGCGCTGCAGTGCGACCAGCAGCTCCGCAACCTTTTCCGCGCCACGGAGGTAGGCGTCGGCCAGCGAGGCGCCATGGGCGTTCGCCCAACGACGCAATCCATCCGGGATCAAACCCACATGCATTGGCAAACGGCCCACCGACACACCCCCCGCCCGGCCCGCAATAAAACCCGCAACTCGAAGGTAGTGCACCCCGCCGCGATGATGTCGAATTCAAAAAAAGTCCAGCGGTACATTTGGCGATTACGGAAAAGGGATTACGTCGGTTTCCCGCTCATCCGCAGACTGCCGATAACCGAAATCCAGTCGGTCAAGCCAACTGGTCCGCGCCTATGTGGTTTACGGCTCCCACACCAGCTGGCGTAGTTCGGACGCCGCGTCGCTCGCGGTGTCGTACACGCGGACGATGGCTTCGTCCCCGGGCGTGAGATATGTCGACTCCCCCAGCTTCGTGTACCGGGTGGCACCGATCCCGATGAGCACGTTCTCCGGCCGCCCGCAGGCCACCATCAACGCACCCACATCTTCGAGCGGGGTGTCCGGCGAGCCCTTCTGCTCGGCCAACCGTTCGACGATCCAGTCGAGCAGCACCTCGCCGTAGTAGGAGTAACCCAGCAGCGGACTGTCCACCCCGTACTCGTGGTGCACACCGTCGGCGGTCCGCAGATGACACAGCAGCCGCAGTGTCGCGGTGGGTCCGTCGGGGGTGAGGTCGCCGATGTCGAAGAACTCGTGCGCAACACCTTTCGACGCCGGCCCCCAGTTCTTCTTGTGGCTGATCTTCTTCGCGTTCGGCCGGCGGATCGAGCAGTCGTTGAACGCTCCGAGCGCGAACGGCCGCAGCGTGACCACGGTGTCGCCGTCCCACACCACCCGGCAGGCCAGCCCGACCTCGGGTTCGATCTGCAAGTTGACTGGGCCGTCGGACTCCGTCGTCGTGGGCACCATCAGCGCGTCGTGGGACAGCGGGAACTCCCCCAGGAAGCTGTCGTGCCCGGGCGCGTACCACGGGAAGATCCCCTTGGGCGAGGCGCCTTCGGAGGTCACGTTGGCGAAATCGACTGCCTCCCCGGCCTGTTCGAGGTGTCCGGCGAAGTTGCCGGCCACCCCGAATCCGAACCAGCTGCGCAGCTCGTCGAGATCAAGCTCGATCACGGCTCCAGGACCTCCGTCCCGACGAAGGGCACCAGGGGTGCGGGCACGCGGACACTGCCGTCCGGTTGTTGATGGTTCTCCAGGATCGCGACCAGCCACCGGGTGGTGGCCAGCGTGCCGTTGAGTGTCGCGGCGATCTGCGGCTTCCCGCTGTCGTCGCGGTAGCGGGTGGCCAGCCGCCGCGCCTGGAACGTCGTGCAGTTCGAGGTGGACGTCAGCTCCCGGTACGCCTGCTGAGTGGGCACCCACGCCTCGCAGTCGAACTTGCGGGCCGCCGACGAGCCGAGGTCACCCGCGGCCACGTCGATCACCCGGTAGGGCACGCCGATCAACTCCAGCATCTGGCGCTGCCAGCCCAGCAGCCGCTGGTGTTCCGCCTCGGCGTCCTCGGGGCGGCAGTAGACGAAGCCCTCCACCTTGTCGAACTGATGCACGCGGATGATGCCGCGGGTGTCCTTGCCGTAGCTGCCGGCCTCCCGGCGGAAGCACGACGACCAACCGGCGTAGCGCAGCGGGCCGCCCGACAGGTCGAGGATCTCGCCGGAGTGGTAGCCGGCCAGGGGCACCTCGGAGGTACCGACCAGGAACAGGTCCTCGCCCTCCACCCGGTAGACCTCGTCGGCGTGCGCGCCCAGGAATCCGGTGCCGGCCATCACCTCGGGGCGCACCAGCACCGGCGGGATCATCAGGGTGAAGCCGTTGTCGGTCGCCAGCCGCACCGCGAGTTGCAGCAGCCCGAGCTGAAGGAGCGCGCCCCGCCCGGTCAGGAAGTAGAACCGCGAGCCCGACACCTTGGCGCCGCGCTCCATGTCGATCAGCGCAAGGGTCTCGCCGAGTTCGAGGTGATCCTTCGGGTTCTCCAGCGCCGCGGGCTCGCCGACGACGTCGAGCACGACGTAGTCGTCCTCGCCGCCGGCAGGGACGCCGTCGATGACCACGTTGGAGATCGCCATGTGCGCGCCGTTGAGCGCCGCCTCCGCCTCGGCCTGCCTGCCTTCAGCGGTCTTGACCTGCGCGGCAAGGTCCTTCGCCGCCTCGAGCAGACCTGGCCGCTGCTCGGGGGTCGCAGCGCCGACCATCTTGCTGGCGGCCTTCTGCTCGGCGCGCAGCGAGTCCGCGGCGGCGATCGCGGCCCGGCGCGCAGCGTCGGCGCCCAGGAGCACATCCACCAGTGCCGGGTCCTCACCACGGCTGAGCTGGGAACGGCGCACCACGTCGGGGTCGTCGCGCAGCAGTTTCAGGTCGATCACGACCTGAACCCTACTTTTTGGCCGACCGGGCCGGCTGGGGGGACCTCCGGGTGGCGACGGGCATACCGACACAGCACAACCCCATAACATTACAACTGCATCACTTGTCACAGCACTCAGCGCGCCTGACAGAATGGACGCGATGTTGCAGTTATCTGAGCGCGCGGGTGTGCAGCCTGGCGAGCCCGCCTCCGAGCCGGCGCGCCCGGCCCGGCCGGCGTTGCTGCGTACGCTGCAGGCCACGTCGACCCGGCGCGTGCTGCTGCTGACCGCGCTCGGCGGTCTGTTGATCGCCGGCGTCATCACCGCACTTCCGGCCGGTGTGAACAGCCGGCTCGCGGGCTACGGCGGTTCCGAGCCGTTGGCCGGCCTCGGCGCCAAAGGCATCGCCGCCTTCGCCAATGCCAAGACCGGCGACTGCCTGAACTGGCCCGACAAGACGCCCGACGCCGCGATCATCGTCGCCTGCACGGACGATCACCGGTTCGAGGTCGCCGAGGCGGTCGACATGCGCACCTTCCCCGGCGCCGAGTACGGCCCGGACGCGGCACCCCCGTCGGAGGCCCGGATCCAGCAGATCAGCCTCGAGCAGTGCGCACCCGCGGTGCGGCGCTACCTCGGCGACAAGTACGACCCCAACAGCAAGTTCACCATCAGCATGCTGTGGTCGGGGGACAAGGCGTGGAAGCAGTCCGGTGAGCGGCGCATGCTGTGCGGATTGCAGCTGCCCGGCGCGGACAACATGCAGGTCGCGTTCAAGGGCAAGGTCGCCGACATCGACCAGTCCAAGGTGTGGGCCGCGGGCACCTGTCTGGGTATCGACCCGTCGACCAACCAGCCCACCGACGTCCCCGTCGACTGCTCGGCGCCGCACGCGATGGAGGTCACCGGGGCGGTGAACCTGGCCGAGAAGTTCCCCGGCGGCCTGCCGGCCGAACCGGACCAGGACGCCTTCATCAAGGACGCCTGCACCCGGCTGACGGATGCCTACCTGGCGCCGATTCAGTTGCGCAGCACCACCCTGACGCTGATCTACAGCACCCTCTCGCTGCCGAGTTGGACGGCGGGCAGCCACCAGGTGGCGTGCAGCATCGGCGCCACGCTGGGCAACGGCGGCTGGGCCACCCTGCTCAACACCGCCAAAGGTCCGTTGCTCATCAACGGCCAACCCCCGATCCCGCCGCCGGACATCCCGCAGGAACGGCTGAACCTGCCGCCGATCCTGCCGATCCCGATGCCCGACCAGTCCGCGACCACGTATTCGCCGTCAGTGACCGACAATTCGCAGTCCGGCTCCAGCCAGCAGGGCAATCAGCACCTGCCCCAGCAGCAGCAGTCGACTGCGCCCACCACCCGGTCCCAGGCACCGTCCTCCACGGCCGCACCAGTGCCCCCGCCGCCGCTGCCGCCGCAGGACAACGGCACCGGCGATGCACCCGGGCCGGCGGGGCCACCACTCGACGGTCCGCCGCTCGAGGCTCCCCCCGCTCCGGTGGAGCCGGTACCGCCGCCGGCTTAGTGCCCGTCTCGATGAGCCCGCAGCGGTTCGAGGACCTCGTCTCCGATGCGCTGGACCTGATCCCGCCCGGGCTGGCGGCCGCGATCGACAACGTCGTGGTCCTAATCGAGGACCGCCATCCCGAGGATCCCGAGTTACTCGGCCTGTATGAGGGCATCGCGCTCACCGAGCGCGACTCCACCTACGCCGGGGCGCTGCCGGACACCATCACCATCTACCGGGAGAGTCTGCTGGAGATCTGTGACAGCGCGGCCGACGTGGTGGAGGAGGTCGCGATCACGGTGATCCACGAGATCGCCCACCATTTCGGCATCGATGACGACCGCCTACACGAATTGGGCTGGGGCTGAAAGCTTTTCAGCGCGGCGGATCGCCCTTCCAGACGAAGCTGTTCACGTACTTGCCCATGTCCTGGGCGATCTGCAGGTTGACCCCCGACGGCAGTCCGGGCCCGAAGTCCGGCCCGAACGCGTGGTAGGGACCCACCGCACCGGCGACCAGCGCGAGATCGTTCTTGACCGCGACCAGCAGCACGGTGCGGATCCTGATGTAGCTGTTACTGGTGCCCTGCGGCCAGGAGTCGGCGACCTCGCCGTAGCCGGGCTGGTAGCCGACCATCGCGTTGGGGATCTCGTAGGCCGTCTTGGCGTCGGGGAACTTCTTCTGGATGAGCGCCTTGGCGATGTCTTTCGGAGAGCGACCCGCAGCGGGTTCGGAGAACAGCTGGATGACGCCGGTGTCGCCGGCGGTGAACTTCGCCATGACGCCCTTGCCATCGGTGGTGACGTCGTAGGCCGCGTTCGGCGCCGGGTAGGCCACCGAGAACGAGCCGTCGGCCGAGGTGAACCGGGGCAGGGAGGCGACGGGCATGCCGGTCGGGGGCCGGCCGCAGTCGGGCGGGCACATGAAGTGGGCGGGTTTCTTCGTGACGGTCAGCGTCACCCCGAGCAGTGCGGCGCCCACAACGGCGATCGCGATTCCCCAGCGGCCGAGCAGCCAACTGAACTTGGTCCGCCGCAGTTCCGGGGCGGCGTAGGTGCCCGGCGGCAACGCATAGCCCGGATACAGCTCGTCGGGCTCGGGGTCGGCTGTCGCCGGGCTCACTGCCCCTCCGGTGCGACGGTGCGAACCGGCCGGGTCTGCCGGCGCTCCTTACGGGAGGTGCGCGACGAGGCCCTGGTGGCTGCCCCGCAGGCCGGGCAGAACGCCATGTCGGGAACCACGTGCTCGCAGTGCACGCATAGCAACGGATCGGTGAACGACACCGGGTCGTGCGCCTCGTGCAGCAACGCGATCTGCAGTGCGACCCGCAGCAGCAGCAGCGCCGCGAGAGTCATCACGGCATGGATGGTGAGCATCACCATCTGCGGCAACCCGATGATGTCGACCACGCCCACCCCGAGGTGAACCAGCAGCACCACGCCCGAGAAAGCCAGCAGCAGAGCACGGACCCGGCCCGGGTGCTCATGCGGGTTCGCGGTCGGGCCCTTGAACCACAGGGCCATACCGAACACACCACCCGCCACCGCGGCGGTCAGCGGGATCGTCACCCCGCAGATCCCGGCCTCGACGATCAGGCCCTTGATCGGTCGGCTGTGCGCGAACATGCCGGTCGCGAACTGCGGGGCCAGCCGGGTCAGCGTCGCCCCGGCGGCGAACATCAGCGACGCCAGGGCCCCGACCACGAAGCCGTCCAGCACCTCTCGGGACCGGTTGGGCAGCAGCCGCGCCACGATGATCGGCACGAGCATGACGAGCATCCCGCCGGTCGGGATCGCCACACCTTCACGCATGACGTGGTGCATCGCGAGGCCGGCGGCCATCGGAACGCCGTAGGAGCGCGCCACCATCTCGCCGGTGAGCAGCACCCAGCCCACGCCCAGACCCGCGCCCAGCACGGCGGCGACGGCCAGCGCGTGGCCGGGCATGTCCCGGTAGACGTCGGACTCGGCGAGGTAGAGCAGGAACAGCAGGGGCAGGCCCAGGGCGGCGACGGTGATCAGCGCTGCCGGGATCTTGAGGAACGCGAACGCGACCAGTCCGATGACGACCAGCGCGAGCCCGACCCGGAACGGGGTGCGGGAGCGCTGCGGCAGATGCGGGAACAGCGAGCTGGCGATCGACGGGCGCAGCAGGCCCTCGTCGGGCGCGGCGCCGAACGTGCCCGGGCGCAACCATTGCGGTCCGTCCCCGGGCTCGGGGCTGAGGTGTCCGCCGCACAGCCCGCAGAACGCACCCGCGGGCACCTCCGTCTGGCAGGTCCGGCACTCCATCATCGGGACCGCGTCGGACGCGGCTTCGATACTCATTCGCTCAACCTTTGGGCCACAAGAAGATTCTGGACCAGATTGTTGATATCGGGGGTGCCCAGACCGGTGACCAGGTCGTACCCGGGCTGCGCGACCTCCACCGCGTTGCCGCCCAGCGTGACGTCACGGAAGGCGGGCAGCGGGGCGCCCTCGGCCACCCGGTAGAGCAGCGGATTGAGATCGCCGAGCAGGCGGCCGCCACGTTGCTTGAGGTACTGGTTCATCAGTGCGGTCAGACCCGCCCACACCGGCGCGGCCAGCGAGGTGCCGCCACCGACGACGACCTGCTGGTTGAACACGATCTTCACCCCGGTGAAGGGGTCGGCGACCGCGGCGATGTCGGGGGTGAGTCGCTGGCCGGCGCCGCGGTTGACCGTCACGTCCTGCTGCCAGCCCGGGCGTTCGAACAGCGCCGAGACTCCTCCGCCGGTGCCCTGGGAAAGGGGGGCGTCGAACCAGGACTGTTCGGCCAGCCACCTGCCGGTCGCGTCCGTCGACAGCGTGGTGCCGCCCACGTCGGTCATCTCGGGCATGGACGCCACGGCGTCCAAGCCGATGTCGTCGTTGCTGGGCGGGCTGGACCATTCCTGGCCGCCCTTGCATTCCAGGCCCGCGAGATCGCCGCTGGCATTGAACGCCGTGGTGCCCTTGCGGTGCGCGGCGGCCAACGCCGCGCGCACGGGCGCCAGATCGGCGGCGGTGATCAGCTTGTCGCAGCCCCAGCCGATGGAGAAGCTCCAGACCGCGCCGGGGTAGCGCCGTTCGGCGTCCTCCATCATCGTGGCGATCTTCTCGTAGGAGCCGTCGCCCTCCACCGTGGGCCGGGCGTTGACCAGCACCTTCTTGGCATCCGGCGCCAGGGCGTGGATGGCCTCGAGGTCCATCGTGGCCTCGCCGCGCCGAACCCCGGGCTGGCCGCCCACCACGTCGGGGACGAACTTGGGCAGGTTGAACGTCGTCGCGAACATGTCCAGGTCGGCCTGGTCGAACCCGTCGAACGCGAAGACCACGACGGTCACACCCTTGCCGGTGATGCCGTCGGCCCGGAGCGGCTCGGCGTTGTAGGTGCGCAGCAGCGCGCCGGGGGTCAGGCCCTGATCGGGCACCTCCAGCGGCAGCATCGGCGGCTTGGCTTCGTGGTGCGGGGTGTACCCCAGGATGCGGCCCAGCCCGGCGACCTCGACGCGCAGTGGCGGCGGAATGGAGGGCTGCTGCGGGGAGGCGTAGAACACCTGGCCGCGCTTGCCGCGATAGTCATGGACATCGACGTCGAAGGCGCCGGCCACCGCGTCGGGCGCACCTTCGACGATCGCCCAGGAGTCACCGGGGCGCCACCGCACCGACAGACCCTGGTGTTCCGCCCAGCCCATCAACATCCCGGGCCGGGACGCGCCGTTCAGCGCTGCGGTCAGCTGGACGTGGTCGGAGTGCGCCGGTCCGAGGTCGGTCGAACTGGCCAGCAGAGACGCATACGGGCCGCTGATCACATCCGGTTCGGCAGGAGCCTTGGACGGACGCAGATCAGCGGCCAGTAGCGCGCTGGTAGTGAGAACAGTCAACAGCCCCACCACGGACATCGTTCGTGAGCGGAGCACCCGGATCACGGTCGGCGAACGGGTGGGGCGGCTGACTGAGTCCACCTACCGCCTAGTTGCCGGTGATGACGTTGCCCGGGAGCGCGGTCGGGGCCGGCGGAGCCTTGACGGTGGGGGTGAAGGAGTTGGCGCCGCCGGGGGTTATGGCCTTCTCGGTCGGCGACGGCGCGGGAGCGCTCGTGCTGGTCGACGGCGTGGTGCTCGGCGCTTCCTTCTCGCTCTTACCGCACGCGCTCAGAGCGCCCATACCGACGATGGCGAGGCCCCCAGCAAAAAGTGCGATCTGACGAGTCACACGACTTGAGCTCATTTTCGAGTCCTAATCTCCGTGCCGGAATTACGACGCTGAATCGGCGGCTGGCCCGGCAGTAAACCAGCCCACCCCCGAAGGGCTGAGAAAGTACAACTTACTGCAAGTTTGCAACGATTGCACAATTCTTTCGCCGCCGGCGTAAGGGCCTTTTCGCCTACTCAGGCGTGGCAACGACGCGTCTGTCGGTCTGCAGTGCTAGGAACGAGCAATGGGCAAAAGCTGCCGCGAGTGCCATTCCGGAATGGCACATTGCCACGGAACGCTGATTCGCCACTGGCTGCACGGTTCGGAGTGCACCGAAGACGGCTGCACCAGCCCCGAACTTGTCCTGCATTCCCTGGTGATCGACTGCGACGCTGTCGGGTGTGACTGCAACCAGCAAACCCGACGCCGAGTGGCCGTCTAGCCGCTCAGCCCATCGGGTCGGAGGATTCCAGGGCGTCCTCCACGGGGTGCACGTCCGGTTCGGGGTAGAACGGCGGCGTCCGAGACCCCCACTGCAGGCAACTCCACCGGCCATCGGTGATGGGCGCCAGCACCACCGAATCGGTGTTGGCCAGGTGGTGGTCGAGGACGAAGCTGCTGTCGACGCCGGCGAGCGTCGCCGCGGCGAGCCGGATCGCCGCGCCGTGGCTGACGACGACGATGTCCTCGGTCCAGTCCTCGTTGTCGAGGTAGCGCAGCCGTAGGTCGGTGATCACCGGGACGTAGCGGTCGAGCACGTCGAACGCACTCTCGCCGCCGGGCATGGCGACGTCGACCTCGCCCTGATGCCAGCGCTGGTAGATGGCGTTGAACTCGGCGATCGCGTCGTCGTCGTTGCGGTTCTCCAGCTCGCCGGCCTGCACTTCGTGGATTCCGGCGGCCTCAGTGGCGGCAAGCCCGAGTTCGGCGCCGATCTCGGCGGCGGTCTGGGCGGCCCGGCGGGCCACCGAATGCACCAGCAGACCCGGCCGGCGGGTGTGCGGCGCGGGCGAATTCGCGGGCCTGCTCCCGGCCGAGATCGGTGAGGTCGGCGCCGGGCGGGCGGGTGTCCAGGCGACGTTCGACGTTGCCGTGCGACTGACCGTGCCGGACGAGGATGAGACGTCCACTCATGTCGAGGTGCCCCCGCGGAGCCGTGCAAGCCAGCGATCGGCCTCGTCGGGTTCCGGCGGCACCGCGCCGGTCACCGAACCCGTGGGCCACGACCCGAGATAGCGCACGTCGGCACAACGCCGGTGCAGTGCCTTCAGCGCCTCGGCGACCGCGCTGTCGTCGATGTGACCGACGCAGTCCAGGAGGAAGATGTAGGTGCCCAGTTCGGTGCGGGTGGGCCGGGACTCGATGCGGGTGAGGTCGATGTCCCGGATACCGAACTCGCTCATCGCTGACACCAGCGCACCCGGGGGTGTTGTCGATGCGCAGCACCACCGAGGTGCGGTCGGCTCCGGTGCGCGGCGGCGGCGGACCCGGCCGGCCCGACCAGGACGAAGCGGGTCCGGGCATTGGGCTCGTCGACGACGCCCTCGGCCAGGCGGGCCAGTTCGTAGCGCTGCGCCGCCAGCGCGGTGGTCACACCGGCATCGGCACGACCGGCGGCGACGTCCTGGGCGGCCGCCGCATTGGAGTTGGCGGGCACCACCTCGGCGTCCGGCAGGTTCGCGGCCAGCCAGTGCTGAACTTGCGCCGCGGCGACCGGAAAGGCCGCGACCGTCTTGACCTCTGCAGCGCCCGTTGCGGGTCGCGTCACGATGCTGAACGCCACGTCGAGTGTCAGTTCCGCGTAGATCTGCAGCGGGGAGCCGGTGGCCAGGCTGTCCAGTGTCGGCAGCACGCTGCCCTCGATGGAGTTCTCGATCGGTACGCACGCGAACTCGGCGGCGCCGGATCGGACGGCCTCCAGGGTCGCCGGGGTGCTGTCCATCGGTACGGGTGCGATCCCGTCGCGCGCCCGGGCACCGCTCCGGCGGCGGCCATCTTCAGCAACGCCGCTTCGGTGAACGTGCCCTCGGGTCCGAGGTAGGCGATGCGGGCCACGGCTCAACCCTATCCGGTCAGTGGTGGACGGGAAGTCTTGCGTCATCGTGGCGATCAAAGTTAACTTAGGCTTACCTCACTACATGGAAGGAGTGCGATGCCCTCAGCGACGCTCTCAGCGCCGACCACCGCCGAACGGGTCCGCAGCGCGTGCGTGCGCGCCGGCGGCGCGATCTTGGCCGCCGACGGTGTGCCGCCGCCGTACTCCCGTGCATCACCTGCTGCCCGACGGGTCGTTCGCGCTGACCGTGCCCAGCCGATTCGGCCGTGGCGGCCGCCGCCGACGCGGCCGATGCGAACGGGGTCTCCGGCGGTGCTGGAACTCACCGACTATGCACCGTTGCCGCTGCGCGAACCCGTGCGCTCGCTGGTCTGGGTCCGCGGGCGCGTCCATGGCGTGCCGTCCCAGCGCCGTCCGCGCACTGCTGGATCTCATCGCCGCCGACGCACCCGAACCCCGCCCTGCTGGAGGTGATCGGTACGCGAACACGACCTGCGTGCTTGCTCTGGCGTCGACTCCGTCGTCGTCGCCGATGCCGACCGGCACCGAGTCCGTCGGCGTCGGGCGACCTTCTGGCCGCCCGTCCCGACCCGTTCTGCGAGCTGGAGTCCGCCTGGCTTCGGCATCTCGACAGTCGACCATCCCGAGGTGATCGCCCGGCTGGCGGGCAAGCTGCCCGCCGGCGCTGCGCCGCGGACGGGTTCGCCCGCTCGGACTGGATCGCTACGGGATCCGACTGCGCGTCGAGGGCGCCGACGGCGACCACGACGTCCGGTTGCCGTTCGCCACGCCGGTGCACGATGTCACCGGGCTCGGCCGGGCGATCCGGCTGCTGATGGGCTGCCCGTTCGTCAACGGGCTGCGGGCCCGGCGGCTCTAGCAGGCCGCGCCGTTACCGTGACGGGGTGAGCGCGCCCCCGACGAGTCGGTCGAGACCAACCGGCGGGGCCTGCGCATCGAGGTCGGCGTCATGCTGGCCGTCACCTTCGGCGTCAGCGCCGTCATCGCGGTCCTGCAACTGATCGACGCGGTGCTGTCCGGCCTGGCCGGGCACCGAGTACGGCTCAACCCGAACCAGTCGCGCTACGACCTGATCAACCTCGGGCTGAATCTGGCGTCGATCGCGCAGCTGGTGGCCTGGGGTGCGCTTGGCCTCTACCTGTTGTGGCGCAGCGGCATCAGCCCGCGCCCGCATCGGCCTGGGCCGGCTGCGCTGGCGCTCCGATGTGCTCGGCGGCCTGGGCCTGGCCGCGCTGATCGGCATACCCGGGCTGCTGCTCTACCTCGCGGCCCGCGCGCTGGGGATGAACGCCGAGGTGGAACCGTCGGCGCTGCACCGACACCTGGTGGCGAATCCCGGTGCTGATCTGTCGCGGCGTTCGCCAACGGCTTCGCCGAAGAAGTCGTCGTCGTCGGCTACCTGATCACCCGGCTGCGAGCAACTCGGGCTGAGCAGTTCCGGGCGGTGCTCGCCTCCAGCGCGCTGCGCGGGCTGTACCACCTCTACCAGGGGTTCGGCGCCGGCCTGGGCAACCTGGCGATGGGCCTGGTGTTCGGCTACGTCTGGCGTCGCAGCGGCCGACTGTGGCCGCTGGTGATCGCCCACGGGCTGATCGACACCGTGGCGTTCGTGGGCTATGCGGTGCTGGCCGGCCACCTGGGCTGGCTGAAGTGATCGCGGGCGGTCGAGCGACGTAAATTGACCTGGTGAGCGACGACTGGCCGAGCCGGCCCGCGCCCGATCCGCCAACCGAGCGGATCCGCGCCGGCGGCCACCGCCGCCACCGACCGCCGCGAGCCGTCGCAGGTGATCCGTCGCGACCCCGGCTACCGGCCGCCGCCGCCGCCGCCGCGGCCGGCGCCACCCGCCGCGCCGGCACCCTCGCCGCGCGCCGGCCACCCGCCGCGCCGACCACCGCCGCCACCGCCGCCACCGCCCCCCGTCACGGCCGTCGACCGCGTCGCCGCCGGCCCCGCCGCCCGACCGCACCAACGCCGAAGAAGACCGCAGAAGCGGCGTTGGGGACGGCGGATCTTCGCTCGGCCTGTCGCTGCTCGGTCTGGTCGCCGTGACCGCGGTGGTCGGCACCGCGCTCTGGATCGACTCCGCGCTGCGTCGCGTCGCCGGTGTTCAGCGACTACGCCGACCGCCCGGCCGCCGGGCGCCGGCACGACCTGGCTGCTCGTCGGCTCCGACAGCCGCGAGGGCCTGACCCCCGAACAGCAGGCCGAGCTGACCACCGGCGGCGACCTGGGCAACGGCCGCACCGACACGATCCTGGTGGTGCACATCCCGGCCCTGGGCTCCGATGCACCCACCACGATGGTGTCGATCCCCCGCGACTCGTATGTCGACATCCCCGGCTACGGCAAGGACAAGATCAACGCGGCCTTCGCCGAAGGCGGCGCGCCGCTGCTGGCGCAGACCGTCGAACAAGCCACCGGGCTGCGGCTCGACCACTACGCAGAGGTCGGATTCGGCGGCTTCGCCGACGCTCGTCGACGCGCTGGGCGGCGTCGACGGTCTGTCCCGCCGACCCGATCAGCGACCCGCTGGCCGGGATCGACCTGCCCGCCGGTTGCCAGACCCTCGACGGCCGCAACGCGCTGGGGTACGTCCGCACCCGGGCGACACCGCGTGCCGACCTGGACCGGATGGTCCACCAGCGAGAGTTCATGTCCGCCGCTGCTGCACCGGGCGAGCAGCCCGGCGGTCTGGCTCAACCCGTGGCGCTGGTATGCCGATGCCGCACGCCGCCGTCGGCGCGCTCACCGTCGACAACGGCGCCCACGTCTGGGATCTCGCCCGGCTGGGCTGGGCGCTGCACGGGTCGACCGACCACCGTCACCGTGCCGATCGGCGAGTTCACCGGCAGCGACTCGGGATCGGTCGTGGTGTGGGACTCCGACGCCGCGACCGCAGTTGTTCGACGCGCTGCGCTCCGATTCGGCGATCCCGCAGGAGGTGCTCGACGCGCCAGCCTTGACGCTCGCCTAGTCGCGGCCGGCGCCGGTCAGCCCGTTCTGCAGCCACGCCTTGGTGCGGCCCGGATGGTTGGTGGCGATCCAGCCGACCCCGAGGTCGCGGCAGAACCCGACGTCCTCGTAGTGGTCGACGGTCCAGCAGTACATGGCGCGGCCCTGCGCGGCGGCGCGGTCGACGAGTTCGGGGTGCTCCCGCAGGGTCGCGATCGACGGGCCGACGGCGGTCGCGCCGACCGTCGTGGCGGCACTGCCGCCGAGGTAGCGCGAGGTCTCGCCCAGCAGCACGGTCGGCAGCAGCGGCGCGGCCCGGCGGATACGCCAGACCGCGGCGGCCGAGAACGACATCACCACCGCCCGGGACAGGTCCGCCGAGGCCGGCGACGCGATCCCGTAGCGGTGCAGCAGCGCCAGCACCTTGCTCTCCACCAGCGCGCCGTAGCGCACCGGATGCTTGGTCTCGATGAAGATCTTCACCGGCCGGTTCCAGTCCAGCACCAGGCGCACCAGGTCGTCGAGGGTGAGCAGGCCGGTGTCGCCCAGCGTGCCGTCGGCGCGCCAGCTGCTGTGCCAGGCACCCCAGTCCAGCTCGCTTCAGCTCGGCCAGCGTCATCTCGCTGACCAGTCCCGTCCGGTCGACGTGCGGTCCACCCGCCGGTCGTGCACGCAGACCAGATGCCCGTCGCGGGTCAGCCGCACATCGCACTCGACGCCGTCGGCGCCTTCCTGCAGCGCCAGCTCGTAGGCGGCCAGCGTGTGCTCGGGACGGTCGGCCGACGCGCCGCGGTGGGCGACCACGAAGGGGTGCCCGCCGTGCCCGCCGTCGGCCGACGTCATAGCCCTATGCTGCCGGTTCCTGACGTTCCGGCTCAACCGCTGACGGCGATTCGACCGGAGCGTCGGTTCCGCCGGGTGCGGTTCATCGTTCAGCCGCTCGTCCTCGCACGATCACCCAGCGGTGCAGCGGGCGTTCGACCGGCTTGCGCACGAACCCGTCGAACACCCGCCACAGCACAGCACCGCCGCCAGCCCGAGCAGGTAGGCGATGATCATCGTGACGGTGTTGTCGGCGATACCCTGCGGTTCGGTGGTGAAGCTGGTCGCGATCGCGAAGATCGACAGCCCGGTGCGAGCAACACCCAGGCGATCCACCACGCCGTGATCGGCCCCCGCAGCCGGGCCTGCGACTCCTCGGCGTGCGCCAGTTCGATGACGAACACCGGCGCCCACACCAGGTTGACGACCGGCACCAGACAGCCGGCCCACAGCGCCCACGGCGGCCGCGGGTCCTCCTGGCCGCGTGGCGGAAGACCGCCGCCCGGCGCGCGATCAGCCACGCCGTCAGCACCACCGCGCTGAGATGACCGCGACGATGCGCCGCGAGGCTCGCCAGCACGCCCAGCCACAAGCGCCGCGCCGGCGACCAGGGCGGCAACAGTGAGTGCGGTTGATCAGCAGCAGTACGTAGCGGATGACGTGCACGAGCGCGGCCACGCCGAACACCGTCACCGCCGAGAGCAGCGCGGCGCGCACCGTGACGGGCGACGGACCGCTCCGGACGCCGCGCCTCGGGGCTGCCGGTGGGGCGATCTGGTCGATCAGTCCCCAGCGCGGGATGGACAGGTAGCGCGGCGTGGGCCCGAGCGGCCGACGGCGGCGGCGCGGCGGCGGCGGCGGGCCCGGGCGCACCGCGATCCAGCGGAATCCCGGCGGCAGCCGCGGGCGTTGCGCTGGCCGGGCCGGCGGTCGCGCCGGGGGGCGGCCGGGATGCGGTGGGCTCCACGGCGTCCGGCGCTCACGGCGCCATCAGCGCGCCGTGGCAGCGCGGGCACCACACCCGCTGCTGGTCGCGCACGTTCCAGCGCGTTCCGCACTGGGAGCACACCTGAATCACCGGACCAGCCTAGCGATCGAACCGGCCATCAGGGCAGGACCGTGCCAGGCGCTGCCCGGAGTTGCGTCCCCGGTGCTCACCGGGCGCCCGGCCGCCGCCCAGGCCACCATGCCGCCGGTGACGTTGATCGGTTCATAGCCGTTGCGCGCCGCAGGTACTGCGCGACCCGCAATGAGCGCCCGCCACCTGGCAGATGACGAACAGCCGGGCGTCGCGATCGATCTCGTCGATGCCGCCCGGGCACCTCGCCCATCGGGATGTGGGTGGCGCCGTCGGCGTGTCCGCGCTGCCACTCGTCGTGCTCGCGAACGTCGAGCAGAACGGCCGATCGGACCGAACTCCGCCGGCAGGTCGTCGATCCCGGCGTGGTGGACGCCGCCATAGTCGTCATCCATGCCGCGATTGTGGCACGCAGTGCATCTTCAGCTACCACAGGAGCCCAGCAATCCCTGGACTATCCACAGTTTCCACAGGTTTATCCACAGGCGGGAAACGGGCCGCCGACGCGTGCGCGCACCGTGCGGGCACAGTGCGTTGACGCACCTGTGGATAACGGGTGGGCGTGTCGGCGCACCGATCAACAACTTGATCATGGTCGAGCGAAATCCGTTGGCGCTCTGACCGTCGCATCGGGGGGCGCGACTCGCCGCACGACACGCCGTGCGCCCAACGTCGGGGCGTGATACCCCCGACGGCGACTTTTCAATCCACCGATTCCCGATCGGCCTGATTTCTTTCCGGCCGCCCGGTCCCGCGCCCGATTTCACCCTCGGCACGACAGGCGCTATGATCGCGGTCACAACAGGTGCTGTGACTAACTTCACTAGGGGTGGTAGTTGAACACGCAGGTCAGGACGCTTTGATGGCATCGCAGTCGTTCCGGACGCCGTCGGCGTCGCAGCCCTCGCAATGGTTCGCGTCCTCATCAACGTGCAATCGGTCCTACATGCTGGCAGCACTGCGCGCCGGCGTCATCGCCCTGGTCCTGCTCGGGATCCTCGCCCTGATCGTCCTGTTCTGATTCGAGCCCCTGAACCGGGTATACGGCGCTGGTACGGAGGGCTCGTCGCGTGTCCTTGCGGTGCGCGCGGTCATGGAGCAATGTTGTCGATCGAGTAGACCGTCGACAGCGATCATCACGATCACCAAGGAAGGAATCTCGTGGCTGAATACACCTTGCCCGATTTGGACTGGGACTACGGCGCGCTGGAGCCCCACATCTCGGGCCAGATCAACGAGCTGCACCACAGCAAACACCACGCGGCCTACGTCAAGGGCGTCAACGATGCGGTCGCCAAGCTCGACGAGGCCCGCGCGAACGACGACCACGCCGCCATCTTCCTCAACGAGAAGAATCTCGCCTTCCACCTCGGCGGCCACGTCAACCACTCGATCTGGTGGAAGAACCTGTCCCCCAACGGGGGTGACAAGCCCACCGGCGATCTGGCCACTGCCATCGATGACGCCTTCGGTTCGTTCGACAAGTTCCGCGCGCAGTTCACCGCCGCCGCCAACGGCCTGCAGGGCTCGGGCTGGGCGGTGCTGGGTTACGACAGCCTGGGCGACCGCCTGCTGACCTTCCAGTTGTATGACCAGCAGGCCAACGTGCCGCTCGGGATCATCCCGCTGCTGCAGGTCGACATGTGGGAGCACGCCTTCTATCTGCAGTACAAGAACGTCAAGGCGGACTACGTGAAGGCATTCTGGAATGTCGTGAACTGGGCGGACGTTCAGAATCGCTACGCGGCGGCCGTCTCGAAGACCAACGGACTGATCTTCGGCTGACCGCAACCCAAGGGATTCGAGGGGCGTCGCACAGCAGTGCGGCGCCCCTTTCTCGTTGTCGTATCCACCGACGCGGCTCACGCGATACTCCGTAATAAGGCCCTGCTCAGCACTCGTGTCCTCTTGCGTGCCAGGCGGCACGTACCGCATTCTGATGCGAACCGACCCACTGTCGTGTCGCACTGGACGTCCGAAGATGTCGCGGAGGGCGAGATGGACAACTGGTTCTGGGCGAGCGGTAGAAATCGCCCCCTTCCATTCCCACGGTGCCCTGAAGGGATTCGTGGTCTCCGGCCGTTGGCCCGATTCGACGAAAGAATGGGCTCAGCTCCTGATCGTCGCGGTCCGTGTCGCCTCGCTGCCCGGATTGCTCTCCACCACAACGATTTTCGGTGTCCGTGAAGAACTGCCGGACCGACCGCAGCCCGGCACCGTCGGCCTCGTCCTGGCCGAAGGCACCGTTGTCGGCGAATCCGCCATGGCGCCAGGGCATTTCGCCGACCGGCAACCGCCGGCGCTGCTGATGCTGCATCCGCCCTCGGAGACGATGCCGTCGCTGCCGGAGTGTTCCGGCGCCGCTTCGGGATGCGTGCTGTTGCCCGGCCTACCGCATCTGGGTCTCGAACACCGCGCGGCCTGGGTCGAGGCCGAGTCCGACGGGACCATCACCTCGATGGTCAGCCGGGTCGGCGTCGACCCCATCAGCCACCCCGACACCGCGATCCTGGCGATGTTGCTTGCCGCGTAGGACCATTCGCCCGCATTGATTCGGCCCGGGTAATCCCGGAATGCGGCCTGCCGAACTCTGCTCTCCCGCTGGCGCGCCCGGTCTCGGGTCGCTAGCGTGGATGCCGTCAGCGAAGGGGAGTAGCCCCCAATCGTCGTGTCGACATACTGGCGCACAGCCCGGCCGGCGAACCGAACCTCTGGTTCGGTGGGTGAGACCTTCGACCGGATGCCCGGTGATTCCGCGCTGGCGGAGCCCGTCGGGCGACGCGTCGGAAGGTCGTACCCGCATGCTCGCCGCACTTCTTGTCAGCTTTGGTGTGGTGTTCCTCGCCGAACTCGGCGACAAGTCCCAGCTGATCACGATGACCTACGCGCTGCGCCACCGCTGGTGGGTGGTGCTGACCGGGGTGGGCATCGCCGCATTCCTGGTTCACGGCCTGTCGGTGACCATCGGGCACTTCCTCGGCCTGACGCTGCCGCAACGTCCGATCGCCTTCGCCGCGGCGGTGGCGTTCCTCGGATTCGCCATCTGGACCTGGCGCGAGAAGGCCGACGACGGCGGACGACCCAGCCGCGCCCGTGCGCCGAGCACCGATACGTGGTGCTGGCGGTGGTGTCCTCGTTCGTCCTCGCCGAGCTCGGCGACAAGACGATGCTGGCCACGGTCGCGCTGGCGAGCGATCACAACTGGGCGGGGGTGTGGATCGGGGCCACGGTGGGCATGGTGCTGGCCGACGGTGTGGCGATCGCCGCCGGGCGCCTGCTGCACCGGCGCCTGCCCGAACGGTTCCTGCACGTGTTGGCGAGCGTGCTGTTCCTGCTGTTCGGGCTGTGGATTCTGCTCGACAACGCGCTGGGCTGGCGCGACGTCGCCATCGGGGTGACCGCGGCGGTGGCCGCCACCGCCATCCTGGCGGGCGCGGTCAACCTTCGCCGTGTCCGCCGATCGGCATCGGCCGCGGCGGCACCGCCCGACGGGCCCTGACCCGGCGCCCGGGCCTGAGCAGTCGCGCAGCCCGGTAGCAAATCGCGTCGCGCCCCGCGGGCGCTCACAGAATGGTTGCCCGACGATACCGCCCGGGTAGTCGCGCGCAGTGCCCGCTGCACGCTGCTGGACGGCCGGGCGTCCACCGGAGCCTCTTTGCCTGCGTGCAGCGCGTCAACAGGGTGTCAGGCTCGCCTGCGACGGCCCGGAAATGTTTGCCAGAATGTCAAAAATGACCGGTCTCGTTAATTTTGCGGTAGTTTGCACTTGGTTGTCGGCAGAACTATCGCTACGATGATCAGCAAATAAGCCTACGACAACAAAGTCTCTTGCAGCATGTGGAGGTCAACACGATGAGCACGACGTTCGCCGCGCGATTGAATCGCCTGTTCGACACGGTGTACCCGCCCGGACGTGGCCCTCATACCTCAGCTGAGGTGATCGCGGCGCTCAAGGCTGAAGGCGTCACGATGTCGGCCCCGTACCTGTCGCAACTGCGCTCAGGCAACCGGACCAACCCGTCGTCGACCACGATGACGGCGCTTGCCAACTTCTTCCGGATCAAGCCGGCGTACTTCACCGACGACGAGTACTACGAGAAGCTCGATAAGGAGCTCACGTGGCTCGCTAACACCCGCGACGAGGGCGTCCGGCGCATTGCCGCACGCACCGTCGGGTTGTCGCCGGAGGCCCAGCAGGACATCTTCCACAAGGTGGACGAGCTGCGCCGCAGAGAACACCTCGACGCTTAGCCTGCGCCGCGGCCCCACCGGCCGCCCGCAACGTCGATGAGCCGTGACGGCCAATGAGCCGTCACGGCTCGTTGCGCGCTCCGGACCTCTCCAGCGCCCGGTACTGCTGCGCGATCTCGAGAATCCACTCCCGGTCGGAGTAGGTCTCGGGTTGCCGCAGCCATTCCATGCCCGGGAACGTGGCGTCCGCCGCGCTGCGCGCCGCCGATTCGTCCGATCGCGGGATGTCCCGCCCGGCATAGATCCACCTGGCGATCGCAGTGGCCTGTTCGGTGGGCGGGACCGTCGGCTGCTCGACGTCGGTCAGGACCTCGCCGTCGCGCCCGGTGAGCGCCTGTTGGGCAGCGGTGGCCTCGAGGTAGAGCGCATCGGAGATCAGCGAGAGCCGCTCGGCGACGCGGAAGACCAATGGCCCGCGCGGGCGCTCACCGATGCCGACGTCCGGCTGGCGGCGTTCCAGCTCCCGCAGCAGCGGATCGATGAGCCGCATTTCGCGTCGTCCACCGAACCAGTCCTCCATCGCGGGCAGCAGCGATCCAGTCGCGACGATCATCATCGCGCAGCCGAGCAGCGTCGCCGCGGTGCCGACCCCGACCAGGCGCGTGGTCGCCACCGCGCGGATGAGGAAGAAGGCGCTGGCCGCGAGGATGAGGGCGATCCCGAGGGTGAAGACGAACAGCGCGCGTCCCCGGCGGGTGCGGTTGGAGTGCCGCATACCCGCCCAGGACACCAGGGTCAGGGCCAACAGCACGTAGAGCAGGGGCAGCAGCCAGGGCAGGGAGGTCGACGACCCGAGGTGGGTCAGGTACTCCTGCGGGGACATCTGCGGCTGCTTCCCGCCGCGGAAGAACAGCACCAGCGTGGTGGCCGCGATGGTGGCGGCCAGGATGTACTGGAACAAGGCGATGCGGCGGGTGACGCTCGGGCTGCGCAGCGAGGCCACGCTGGTGATCATCACGCAACTGCCCGCGGCGCAGCCGACCAGCGCCACCTGGCTCAGCCCGATGGAGACGTTGGGCCAGCGCAGCCCGGTATCGATCAGCTGGGTGAGCGGGGGCCAGTTGAACGCGGCGACCAGCGCCAGGTTGCCCAGCGCGACGATCATCGCCGAGCTGACCACCGACTGCTTGTTGACCAGCGCCCACCCGATACGGAGACCGGTGGCCATCCCCAGCAAGCCGGCGATCACCCAGACGATCAACCAAACGCCTCTCCGAGACGGACTTGCACGATCGAGGACCGGTCCGACGGCAGCCGGCCGAGCCGGTAGATGAGCAACGCCGCGAAGTCTTCGGCTTCCTGCTCGGCTTCCTCGCCGCTGGGCCCCATGCACCCGGTCCGCTGGTTGAGCATGTAGCCGATCAGATCGTCGCTGGCGAACTCGGCGACCTCGCGGGCCATCTCGGTGACCAGCATTCCGTCGTGGCCGAGCACCAGGTGGCCGAGTTCGTGGGCCAGGGTGCGGTCCCAGGTGGGCAGCCCGCGCTGAATCAGGAACACGTCGTGGTCGCTGTACTGCCGCCACTGTCCGCACACCCCGGGCGGCAGATCGTCGGTGGTGATCTCGATGGGCCGGGACCGCTGCTCGCTGACCGCGGCCACCAATCGCGTCAGCGACACCTCACCCTCGCGGGGTGCCAGATCCAGGACGTCGCTCACGGCTTTGGTAACTAGTCGGCTGGCGGGCATCTCACTTCACTTTCACTACGTCTGTCCAGGGCTGTCCAAGGTGTCCAGCTGGTCGCTGCGGGTGCAGATCGCACCGGGTCAGAGGCCTCCCCGAGTTAACGACGCAACGACACGTCACGGCGTCGGTTCCCGAACATTGTGGCATATCCGCAGGTCGTGATTGTGCGACTTGGACCGGACGATAGGGTTAGCTCACCCGGTCGCGAGCACCCCTTGCCGACCGCCGACGACGTATCGGGAGGCAGCACGGATGGGCCTGTTCAAGAAGCGGAAGAGCCGGGCGACAAGGCGTGCGGAGGCCCGCGCGATCAAGGCCCGCGCCAAGCTGGAGGCCAGGCTCGCCGCCAAGAACGAGACCCGTCGCATCAAGGCCACCGAGCGGGCCGAGACCAAGGCGATCAAGGCGCAGCTCAAGGCGCAGCGCGACGCCGACCGCACCGCGGTGAAGGTTGCCGAGACCCAGTTGAAGACCGCCCGTGAGGGCAAACTCCTCTCCCCTACCCGTATTCGGCGTGCGCTGACGGTGTCTCGCCTGCTGGCGCCGGTGGTCGTCCCGGTCGCCTACCGTGCCGCGATCGCCGCGCGGGGAGCCATCGACGAGCGGCGCGCCGACCGCCTGGGCGTACCACTGAGCCAGCTCGGCCAGTTCTCCGGCCAGGGTGGCCAGCTGTCGGCTCGGATCTCCGGCGCGGAGAGCTCGCTGCGGGTGGTGGCCGACAAGAAGCCCAAGGACACGGAGACCAAACAGTTCGTGGCAGCCATGACCGAGCGGCTCACCGCGCTGTCGGCGGCGGTGACGGCTGCGGAGAACATGCCCGGGCCGCGGCGTCGCGCCGCCCACGTGGCGATCACCGAACAGCTGGACGGCATCGACGCCGACCTGATGGCCCGCCTCGGCGTGCTCTAGAACTCATGCCCTCCCGGCCCGCCTCTCCCGCTGCGCTGTTGCGCGGCGGGGCGGCCGGTGCGTTGACGGCCGCCTTGACGGTGGCCGCGCACGCCGTGGCCGGCGGTGCCGTCCCGCCCGGGGCGGCCGCGGTTCTGCTGGCCCTGCTTTCGGCGGGCGTCGGCGCTGTCGCGGGCAGCGCCGAGCGGATCGACCCGAGAGCGCTGATCGGTCTGCTGGGCGCCGGGCAGCTGGTCGGCCATCTCACGCTGGCGGCCGCCGGTCATTCGCACGCCGACTCGCTGCATCCGGCGATGCTGGCGGCCCATCTGCTCGCACTTGTGGTCGGGGCCCTGTTGATCGCCGCCGCGGAGCGGCTGTGCGGGGCGCTGGCCATCGTGGCGCGCACGTGCACACGTCCGCAGCCCAGCCCGGCGGTGGCACCGCAGCGCCGGGCGCTGCCACGCGCGTACCAGCCGCTGCAGTCCAGACTTCTGATCGCTGTGTCGATATCGCATCGGGGACCACCGGCAGCTCTGTGCTGAGCAGATCCGGTGAAACCCACGACACAGAAAGCACAACTCAACCATGACCAACACCAGTTCATTGATATCGCGCGCCCGCACGACGGCCGCGCTCACCGCCACGCTGATCCTTGGAGCCTGCATCGGCGCCGGCACGGCCGGCGCTCACGTCCATGTGGACGCCGACAACGCCGTTCGGGGTGACGACGCGATCGTCACCTTCGAGGTGCCCAACGAGTCCGAGAAGGGCTCTCCCACAACACAAGTCACGATCACACTGCCCAATGTCGCGTCTGCCAGCACCGAGCTGCTGCCGGGATGGACCGCCAAGCTCGAGCGCGACGGCGCCAACGGCGCCTACCGTGCGGTCACGTTCACCGCGGCTCCGAACGCCGGAATCGGCGCGGATCAGTTCGAGCGATTCCCCGTTTCGATTCAACTGCCGGATGCCGATTCGGTGACCTTCCCGGTGGTGCAGACCTACGCCGACGGGACGGTCGTGCGCTGGGATCAGCCGATGTTGCCCGGCGGTGGCGAGCCGGAGTACCCGGCACCGGAGCTGGCTCTGCATTCGGGACCGCGAGGGGCCGAAGAGCATTCGGCGGCGCCGTCGGCCACGACCGCCCCCACGGCGGAGGCCGCCCCGGCGGCTCAGGCGCAACCGGCGCCGGGCCCGTCACCGGATAACACCGCCCGGGTGCTGGCCGGTGGTGCACTGCTGCTCGCCGCGGTGGGGGTCGGCGTCGCGGTGGTCCGACGCCGGACATGACGCGTCGACTCTTCGCCATGGCGCTGGTCCTGATCGCGATGGCGATCGCCGGGGCGCCGGTCGCCGCGGCGCACGCAGTCCGAACGGGCGGCGACCCCGCCGATGGCGCCACCCTGAACGCCGGTCCGGCCCGGGTCAGTGCGACGTTCAACGAGCAGTTGCAGACCACGTTCGCCGCCATGACGGTGGTGGGCCCGGACGGCAACCTGTGGTCCTCGGGGGCGCCGGAAGTGCAGGGCGCCACGGTCAGCGTCGGCCTGCGTCCGCTCGGCCCGGCCGGGAAATACACCGTGAACTACCGCGTGACCTCGGCGGACGGCCACGTCGTGTCCGGCGCCTGGTCGTTCACGTTGGCGGTGGCCGGCACCGGCACGCCGGGCCCGCCGGCGTCGGGCGGCGCCGCAAGACACCGGGCTTCCGGTGTGGCCGTTCCTGCTGGGCGCCGTGCTGGTGGTCGCCGCGGCCGCGGCGTGGGCACTGCGGCGCCGGTCGTGACCCTGGCCCGCCGCCGGGTCCTGGCCGGTGCAGTGCTCGTCGGTGCACTGGCCTGGGCGGTGGCGTGGGCACTGGCCGGAAGGCAGGCTTCGCCCGCCGAGGCCGGGATCCGCGCCGTCGCCGACATCGGCGGCGGTGTCGGTGCTCGGGCTGGCTCTGCTGCCGATGCTCGACGAGCCGCGTTATCGCGGCGAGCTGGTTCGCGGGGCCGCCCGTCCGCTGGTGGTGGTCGCGGTCGTCTGGCTGATCGCCGAGGCGGTGCGGGTGAGCCTGGCCGCGTCGGCGGCCGCCGACATCCCGCTGCGGCGGCTGCCCCTGCACACCGCGCTGGAGTTCGTGACGATGACGGCCGGTGGGCGCGCGATGCTGTTGAGTGTGGCCGCCGCGGCGGTGGTCTGCCTGCTGGCGGTGCTGGGGCCGACGGCTACCGCGGCGCAGGTGACGCTGGCCGGGGCCGCGGCGATCGGGGTGGCCGCCCGGGCGGTCACCGGTCATCTCGCCGACGACCCGCTGGGCGCGGTCGCGGTCGCGCTGCACATCCTGGCGGCGGCGGTGTGGTGCGGTGCGCTGGTCGCGGTTCTGCTGACCGTGCAGCACCGGGGGCAGTGGGCGCGGGTGCTGCCCCGATTCTCCCAGCTGGCGCTGGTGCTGTGTGGTGGTGCTGCTGGCCGCGGGGGTGGTGGGTGCGCTGGTCACGGTGCTGCTCCGGCCCAGTGCTCTGCTGAGTACCGGATACGGCCGGGTTGCTGCTGGCCAAGGGCGTCGCTCGCCGTCGCGCTGGTCGGATTGGGCTGGCACAACCGGACACGCTGGACGCCCGCGGCGCGGGCGCATCGGATCAGCGCCGGGCAGTCCACCGGACGCGCCCGCCGGGAGTGGGCGCTGATGGTCATCGCATTGACCCTGGCGGCCGCGCTGGCGGTAACCGGCTGAAGCCGGCCGGGCCCTCCGACCGCGACCTGGCATGATGGGGGCGACTGCAGGCGTACGCGCCGCGACACCGCGAAGGAGCAGCCCGATGGCAGACCCGCAGGACCGGCCCGACGACGGCCCAGAACGCAGGCCCTGACGCCGCCCCGCCTGTGCCGCCCCGCAAGGCCGCCCCGAAGAAGGCCGCCGGCGCCGCGAAGAAGACGCCGGCCAAGAAGGCGGTGAAGAAGACGCCGGCCAAGGCCGCCGATCCGGCCACGTCGCCGCCCGCCAAGAAGACCCCGCCGAAGAAGGCGCCGCCGAGGCCCCCGCTGGAGCCGGCTGTCGAGCCGCCCGCGCTGGACGCCGCCCGCCACCCACGCCGCGCTGGTCGCCGGCAACGGCTCCCCGCCGTTGGCCGAGGCCGCCCGCGAGGCCGCTGCCAAGGCCAAGTCGGCGGTCGAGCAGGCCGCCGACCCGGTCACCCGGCCGGTGCCCGCGCCGGTGCCGGAGTCCGGTCGATCGCCGCTGCCGTTCGCGGTGGCCTTCGCCGTGGCCGTGCTGATCGCGCTCCTGATCCGCCGGCTGCGGCGCGACGACGATGAGTAGCCGCTTGCGATAATGGCCGGGTGACCGTCACCTTCCGCGCCACCGCCGACCTCGTCGACGACATCGGGCCCGACGTCCGCAGTTGCGACATCCAGTTCCGCCAGTTCGGCGGCCGCTCGGAATTCGCCGGACCGATCAGCACCGTTCGCTGCTTTCGAAGACAACGCGCTGTTGAAGTCGGTGCTCTCCGAGCCGGGCGCGGGCCGAGTGCTGGTGATCGACGGCGACGCCTCGGTGCACACCGCATTGGTGGGCGACGTCATCGCCGAACTCGCCCGGTCCAACGGGTGGTCCGGGCTGATCGTGCACGGGGCCGTGCGCGACGCCGCGACCCTGCGCACCCTCGACATCGGCATCAAGGCGCTGGGCACCAACCCCCGCAAGAGCACCAAGACCGGTGCCGGTGAGCGCGACGTCGCGGTCAGCTTCGGTGGTGTGACCTTCGTCCCGGGCGAGCTCGCCTACAGCGACGACGACGGGATCGTGGTCACCGCCTCGGCTAGCGACGTAAACCGACACTGGCGCATGGTGTTTCGAGAATCGCAGCGCGTCGTCGTCGACCTTGCCGTGCCGGATGAGCCGCAGGTCCCAGCAAGTAGTTCTGCTTGAGCCGCCACGGTGCCCGCGAACCCGCCTTGGGTAGCCGGTCCAGCGCCCGCAGAACGTACCCGGGAGTGAAGTCCAGCAGCGGCCGTTCGTCGATGTCGGAATCCGGTTGGGCCGGCTCGACGTTGTCGTAGCCGCAGCGAATCCATGTGATCGAGTACGCGGCAGACGAACTCGGACACCAGGTCGGCCTTCAACGTCCACGATGCGTTGGTGTAGCCCGACGGTGAACGCCATGTTCGGCACGCCGGAGAGCATCATGCCCTTGTAGGCCATCGTGGTGGTCAGCTCCAGCGGCTGGCCGTCCTTGCGGATCTCGGCGCCACCGAACAGCTGGAGGTTCAATCCTGTTGCGGTGACGATGATGTCGGCCGTGAGCTCCTCATCCGGAGGACAGCGTGATGCCGGTCGCGGTGAATCGCTCGATGGTGTCGGTGACGACGTCGGCCTGACCCTTGCGGATGGCGCGGAACAGATCGCCGTTGGGCGCCAGGCACAGCCGCTCGTCCCACGGGTTGTAGCTGCGGGCCGAAGTGCTTCTGCACGTCGTAGCCCTCGGGCAGCCGGCGTTGCGCCATCGTCATCAGCTGCTTGCGCATGAACTTCGGGAAGCGGCGCGCGATGCGGTATTGCGCCGACTGGAACACGATGCTCTTCCACCGGTTCGCGATGTAGGCGGCGCGTTCGGGCAGCAGCTTGTTCGCCCGGGTCGCGAACGGGTCGACGTCGGGCAGTGCTCCGATGTAGGTCGGCGAGCGCTGCAGCATCGTCACGTGGCCGGCGCCCGAATTGGCAAGTGCCGGAATCAGTGTCACCGCTGTCGCTCCGCTACCGATCACGACGATCTGCTTGCCGGTGTAGTCGAGGTCCTCCGGCCAGTGCTGCGGGTGCACGATGGTGCCGGTGAAGTCGGCCGCGCCGGGGAACTCCGGAGAGAACCCCTCGTCGTAGTTGTAGTAACCGCTGCAGGCGAAGAGGAACGAGCAGGTGATGTCCTTGCGCTCGCCGTCGGCCTCCACGCGCACCGTCCACTGGTTGTCGGCGCTGGACCAGTCGACGCCGAGCACCCGGTGCCGATAGCGGATGTACTTGCCGATGCCGTACTCGTCGACCGTCTCGTGCAGGTAGTCCATGATCGACGGGCCGTCGGCGATCGCCTTCGCGTGCGTCCAGGGCTTGAACCGGAAGCCCAGGGTGTACATGTCGGAGTCCGACCGGATGCCGGGGTACTTGAACAGATCCCAGGTGCCGCCGAGATTGTCGCGCCGTTCGAGCACCGCGAAGGACTTCGACGGGCACCGCTGCTGCAGGTGCCAGGCGGCGCTGATGCCGGAGATACCGGCTCCCACGATCACGACATCGACATGTTCGGTCATGGCGGCCACGCTATCAACGCCGTGTCGAATAGGTCAACACCCTGTTGAGTAACTCGACACCGTGTAAAGTCTCTGGCGTGTCCACGACCAGCCCGGCCCGGCCGAGGGCGCGCCGGTCCACCCGGCCGTCCGGCGACGACCGTGAGCTGGCCATCCTGGCGACACTGGAGCAGCTGCTCGAGCAGCGGCCGTTCGCCGAGATCTCCGTCGACGACCTGGCCAAAGGCGCCGGGCTGTCCCGCCCGACCTTCTACTTCTACTTCCCATCCAAGGACGCGGTCCTGCTGACGTTGTTCGAACGCGTGGTCATGGCCGCCGATTCCACCCTGCACGGCCGCGCCGCGAAACTGAGCGCCGACCCGGTGCGCGGCTGGCGCGACGGGATCTACGCCTTCTTCGATGCGTTTCGCGCACACCGCGCGGTGGCCCTGGCCGGCCTCGCCGCGACCGCCACCAACGCCGAGATGCGGCGGCTGTGGTCGACGTTCATGCATTCCTGGATCGACTACACCGCCGCGCTGATCTCCGCCGAGCGGGCCCGGGGCGCGGCACCCGACACCATTCCGGCCCGAGAGCTGGCGACGGCGCTGAACCTGATGAACGAGCGGGTGGCGTTCGCCACCCAGGGCAGCGAGCAGCCCGCGCTTCCCGAAGACGCCGCACTGGAGACGCTGGCCTACATCTGGGTGGCCAGCATCTACGGCAGCACCACGGATTCCGTCGGTCGCTGACGCGCCGACCTGCGTCATCGACACCCGCAAATTAGCGGACGGGTAATTTGGCCCGGGCGCTTAATTTCGCCACCTAATCTATCGGCATGTCGGGCGACAAGTGAGGCTTGGCTGTGCTCACCAGACTGGTGTGGTACTGCTGGCTTGCCGCAGTGTTGTTGGCCGCGCTCATGTTCCCCGTCGTCGGCGGCCTCGGCGTGGTCGCCAACCACGCCTCCGATGTGGTGGCGCAGGACTCGGCCCAGTTGGTCGACGGCTCCGTGCCCCGGGTGTCGACGATGGTGGACGCCGCCGGCAACCCCATCGCGTGGCTCTACGCACAGCGCCGCTGGGAGGTACCCGGCAACCGGATCGCCGACACCATGAAGCTGGCGATCGTCTCGATCGAGGACAAGCGCTTCACCGACCACAACGGCGTGGACCTGCAGGGCACCCTGACCGGCCTGGCGGGCTACCTGAAGGGCGCGGTCGACACCCGGGGCGGGTCGACGATCGAGCAGCAGTACGTCAAGAACTACAACCTGCTGGTGACCGCCCAGACCGACGCCGAGCGCAAGTCGGCGGTGGAGACCACCCCGGCACGCAAGCTGCGAGAGATCCGGATGGCACTGGCCCTGGACAAGGTCCTGACCAAACCGGAGATCCTGACCCGCTATCTGAACCTGGTCTCGTTCGGCAACGGCTCGTACGGCGTTCAGGACGCGGCCCGGACGTACTTCGGTGTAATGCCGCCCAACTCAACTGGCAGCAGGCCGCATTGCTGGCCGGCATGGTGCAGTCCACCAGCACGCTCAACCCGTACACCAACCCGCAGGCCGCCCTGGACCGGCGGAACCTGGTGCTGGACACCATGATCGAGAACATGCCCGACCAGGCCGACGCGCTGCGCGCCGCCAGGGAGCAGCCGCTGGGCATCCTGCCGCAGCCGAACACGCTGCCGCAGGGCTGCATCGCCGCGGGCGATCGGGGGTTCTTCTGCGACTACGCACTGCAGTACCTGGCGAAGGCCGGGATCAGCAAGGACGAGGTGGCCCGCAACGGGTATCTGATCCGCACCACGCTCGATCCCAAGGTGCAGAACAGCGTCAAGAAGGCCATCGACACCGTGGCCAGCCCCACCCTGTCCGGCGTCGCCAGCGTGATGAGCGTGATCCGTCCCGGCAAGGACGCGCACCAGGTGCTCGCGATGGGTGACAACCGCGGCTACGGACTCAAGCTGGATGCGGGCCAAACCGTTCAGCCGCAGCCGTTCTCACTCGTCGGCGACGGCGCCGGCTCGATCTTCAAGATCTTCACCACCGCCGCGGCACTGGACATGGGCATGGGCATCAACGCCCAACTCGACGTCCCGGCGATGTTCCAGGGCAGGGGCCTGGGCAGCAGCAACCTGCCCGGATGCCCGCCGCAGACCTGGTGCGTCAAGAACGCGGGTGGTTACCGCCAGCTCGATGAGCGTCACCGACGCGCTGGCCCAGTCGCCGAACACCGCCTTCGCCAAGCTGATTCAGCAGATCGGCGTCGCGCGCGCGGTCGACATGGCCGTCAGACTCGGCCTGCGCTCCTACGGCGAGCCGGGGACGGCCCGTGCCTACGACCCGAAGAACAACGAGAGCCTGGCCGACTACATCAAGCGCCAGAACCTCGGTTCCTTCACCCTGGGCCCGTTCGAACTCAACGCGCTCGAGTTGTCGAACGTGGCGGCGACGCTGGCTTCCGGCGGCACCTGGTGCCCGCCCAGTCCGATCGACAAGGTCTTCGACCGCCGGGGCCACGAGGTGGATGTCCCCCAGGCGAAATGTGAGCAGGCCGTTCCCGAGGGCCTGGCCAACACCCTGTCCGTCGCCCTGAGCAAGGACTCCACCGGCGGCACCGCGGCCGGGTCGGCCGGGTCGGTGGGCTGGAACCTGCCGATGTCGGGCAAGACCGGCACCACCGAATCGCACCGCTCGTCGGGATTCCTCGGCTTCACCAACCAGTACGCCGCGGCCAACTACATCTTCGACGACTCGCCGAAACCCGGCGGACTGTGTTCCTTCCCGCTGCGCAAGTGCGGCGACTACGGCAACCTGTACGGCGGCAAGGAGCCGGCCCGCACCTGGTTCCTGGCGATGAAGCCGATCGCAGGAGACTTCGGCCCCGTTGCGCTGCCGCCCACCGATCCACGCTACGTCGACGGCAGCAACAGCAAGGATGTCCCCTCGGTGACCGGCATGAGTTTCGACGCCGCCCGGAAACGCTTGCAGGACGCCGGGTTCCAGGTCTCCGACCAGCCCTCGCCGGTCACCAGCTATCTGAGGGCGGGCACGATCGTCGGGACCAACCCCAAGGGCAGGACGTTCCCGGGTGCAATCATCACGATCAACACCAGCAACGGCATTGCCCCGGCGCCGGTGTACCGCCCGCCGGCGCCGGATGCCGGGCCACCAGCGCCCCCACCCGACGCGCCGCCACCGCCACCGGAGTTCCAGGTCATCGAGATTCCGGGGCTGCCGCCGATCACCATCCCGATGCCGCCTCCGCCGCCGCCGCCCCCGCCCGAGCCGCCACCACCGCCGCCACCGCCACCGCCGGCGCCCGAACCACCACCGCTCCCGCCGGCGCCTGAGCCGTTGCCGCCACCACTGCCGTAACCGTCGGACCGCTGTGCGAACATATGTTCGTGTCCGACGGTCGGGCGACCATCCTGCACGCTGACCTCGACTCGTTCTACGCATCGGTCGAGCAGCGCGACGACCCGACGCTGCGCGGGCGGCCGGTCATCGTCGGCGGCGGCGTCGTCCTGGCGGCCAGCTATGAGGCGAAGGCCTACGGGGTTCGCACCGCGATGAGTGGCTATCAGGCGCGGCGGCTGTGTCCGAACGCCGTCGTCGTCGCACCGCGGATGTCCGCCTACAGCCGGGCCAGCGACGACGTCTTCGAGGTCTTCCGGGACACGACGCCACTGGTGGAACCCATCTCGGTGGACGAGGCGTTTCTGGACGTGTCCGGCCTGCGGCGGGTGTCCGGCGATCCGCTGCAGATCGGGGCACGGCTGCGGGATCAGGTTCGCGACGAGGTCGGCCTGCCGATCACGGTCGGGATTGCCCGCACCAAGTTCCTGGCCAAAGTCGCCAGTCAGTTCGCCAAGCCGGACGGACTGCTGCTGGTGCCCCCCGACGGCGAGTTGGCCTTCCTGCACCCGCTCGCCGTCCGGCGGCTGTGGGGAGTCGGACCCAAGACGGCCGAGAAACTGCAGGCCCACGGCATCGAGACCGTCGCTCAGGTGGCCGAGCTCAGCGAGTCGATGCTGGCTTCGCTCGTCGGCCGCGCGATGGGCCACCAGCTGTTCGCGTTGTCGCGCAACATCGACCGCCGGCGGGTCACCACCGGCCGGCACCGCCGCTCGGTGGGGGCGCAGCGGGCGCTGGGCCGGCGTCGGCTCTCACCGGCAGAGCTCGATGCCGTCGTCATCGGGTTGATCGACCGGATCACCCGCCGGATGCGAACGGCGGGCCGCACCGGGCGAACCGTGGTGCTGCGGATGCGCTTCGATGACTTCACCCGGGTCACCCGATCGCACACCCTGCCCCGCACCACCTCGTCGACGGCGCCGCTGCTGTCCGCGGCTCGCCGGCTGGTGGCCGCCGCTGCCCCGCTGATCGCCGAGCGGGGCATCACCCTCATCGGGTTCGCCGTCTCCAACATCGACCGCGGCGGCGCCCAGCAGCTGGAGCTGCCGCTGGACGGCCGCTGCCCCGAACTGCTCGACATCGACGCCGCGGTGGACCGCGTCCGGGCCCGCTACGGCAACTCCGCCGTCACCCGCGGCGTGCTGCTCGGGCGCGATGCCGCACTGGAGGTGCCCCTGCTGCCGGACTAGCGGTCCAGGGCGGCGATCTGGGCGCGGTAGACACCGACGAGGCCGGCGGCCAGGCGGGCGTCGAACGGGCCGCCCTCGGGGCCGGGGGTGTACTCCGCACTCACCAGCACACCCCGGTGAAAGCCGGCGATCAGCGCGATGTCCCACGCCAGCGTCCGGTCGGGCTTGGTCGTCGTGCAGTGCATCAGCGTCGCGATCGCACCTTCCGGAAGGTCGGGGACGGTCAACGGGCCGAGTGAGACGACGGAGCTCGCGCCGGGCCCCTCGAAGGTGAAGACCCGGCAACGCTCAAGCAGCGCAACCAGATTCGGTCGCTGGTCGGTGATGGCCAGCGCGACGCCGATCGAGGCGTTCCTCGACGACCGGATGGCCAGTCCCTTCTGCGAGGCGGTGCCCTGGGACAGGAACAGTTCACATCCCTGCGGAGACACCTGCGGTTCGGCGCCCCGCGGCACCGCGACCATCCGCCCCCAGCTGGTGCCGGCCAGCGCGGGCACCGCGCTCTCGTCGATCAGCATCGACTCGGTCAGGACGCTCACGTCGGGCCTCGCAGTGGTCGCCGACCCGCTCCCGGTCGGCTTCGCGAACCCGACGACGATCACGGCGGCGGCCGTCGCGGCCAGCGCGCACAGCGTCGCGATCAGCAGCAGACGCAGCCGCGCCGTCACCCCGTCGAAGCCCACTCGAGGAGCCGGTCGCCGGACCACGTGTTGATGATCCGGTCGACGGGCACCTCGGCGTCGACGGCACGCTGGGCCCCGTAGCCCAGGAAGTCCAACTGGCCCGGGGCGTGCGCATCGGTGTCGATCGAGAACGCACAGCCGATCTCGAGCGCCATGTTGAGCAACCGGGTCGGGGGATCACGCCGCTCGGGGCGGGAGTTGATCTCCACGGCCGTGTTGTGGTCGCGGCAGGCGGTGAACACCTTCTCGGCGTCGAACTGCGACTCGGGGCGGATGCCCCGGTTACCGGTGACCAGCCGACCGGTGCAGTGCCCGAGGACGTTGACCCGGCCGTCGGACACCGCCCGCAGCATCCGTCGGGTCATCGACGGGCCGTCCATCGCCAGCTTCGAGTGGACGCTGGCGACGACGATGTCGAGGCGATCCAGCAGCTCGGGCTCCTGATCCAGGGTGCCGTCCTCGAGGATGTCGACCTCGATGCCGGTGAGAATCCGGAACGGCGCCAGGCGCTCCCGCAGTTCGTCGATGACGTCGAGCTGGCGCCGCAGCCGCTCCGGGGCCAGCCCGTTGGCGATGGTCAGCCGGGGTGAGTGGTCGGTGAGCGCGCAGTACTCGTGGCCGAGCCCCGCTGCGGTGGCCATCATCTCTTCGATCGGGGCCGACCCGTCCGACCAGTTGGAGTGGCAGTGCAGGTCGCCGCGCAACGCCTCGCGGATGTGTCCGCCCCCGAGATCTGCTGCACTGGAACGCAATTCGACCAGCGTGTCGGGCTCGCGACCCGACCAGGCCTGGGCGATGACCTTGGCGGTCTTCGGGCCCACGCCGGGCAGGGATTGCCAGCTGTTGGCCCTGCCGTGGCGCTCGCGGGCCGCATCGTCGAGCGCTTCGACGACGTCGGCGGCCTTGCGGTAGGCCATCACCCGGCGGGAGTCCTCCCGGGCGCGGTCCTTGTAGTACGCGATCTCGCGGAGCGCGGCCACCGGGTCCATCACCCCAGTGTGCCCTCGATGGTGGGCTAGAGGTCGTTGCCCGCGTAGGACAGGTTGAAGCTCTTGTTGGCCAGGGGAAAGTCCGGAACGATCGTGTCGGCCATGGCGACCGGCAGGGCCGGCCAGTTGAACCACGACGGGTCGACGATCTTGGCCCGGGTGAAACGCGCATGGCTCATCGATCTCGACGCGGTGCACGACGGTCCCGCGCCAGCCCTCGACGATGCCGACGCCGCTGCGCGCGATCCCCGTGACGGGCACCGGCGCGGCGAGCTGTAGCGGCCCAGTGTGTGCTTCGACGAGATGAGCCACCAAGCCCACCGATGCGGCGAACTCGTCGCGTCGCACCGTATAGCGGGCCAGCACATCTCCGGCGCTGCTACCGGCCTCGGCGACGGGCAGGCTCGTCGTGGGGTGATCCAGTCGAGCATCGGTCCGCAGGCCGCTGGCGCGGGCGACGTACCCGAGGCAGCCGAGCGCGCGGGCGTCGTCGCCGGAGAGCACGGCCGTGCCGGTGAACCGGTCGCGGATGACGCTGTTGCCCAACGTGAGCTCTGCCACCTCGGCGAGATCTGCTGCGATGGACTTCAGCGCGGTGACGTTCGGCAGCTCCTGCAGGGCGACCGCGCCCGGCCGAACGGCCCCGCGCATCAGACGATGACCGGTCACCGCCGCGTTGAGTCGCAGCAGTTGTTCACGAATGCGCTGCGCGTGAGCGTTGGCGAGGGAGAACCCCACGTCGTTGGCGAGCGCGCCGATGTCTGTGGCGTGGTTGTAGAGGCGTTCCAGTTCGACGAGCAGCGCGCGCAGCCGGTGCACCTCGTCCGGCACGTCGACGCCGAGGGCGTCCTCGACGGCCAGGCTGTGCGCGACCGCGTGGGCGACGGTCGAGTCACCGCTGACCCGCTCGGCGAGGTCGACACCCTCGGTCACCGGCCGGGTTTCGAACAGCTTCTCCACGCCGCGGTGGACGAACCACAGCCGGGCCTTGAGCCGTAGGACCGTCTCGCCGACGACGGAGAACCGGAAGTGGCCCGGTTCGATCAGCCCGGCGTGGACAGGGCCGACCGGAATCTCGTACACCCCGGTTCCGCCGACGGTGACGAACGGGAACCGACCGGCCGGCTCGAACTGCGGCGCAAGTCCGGCGTCGGCCCGCATCGGATACCAGCCCTTCGGCCAGTGCGCGTGCCGAACCAGCCGACGCGGACGCGGATGGCCTACCGGACGGATGCCGTAGAGATCGCGCATTTCGCGCTCGAAGCGGCTCAACGGAAAGGACAGGTACGCCAGCGAATCGATGGCCGGATCAGTCTGCGGGACAATGCATTCCAGTTCGACACGACGATCCGGCCGACCGGCGAGGAACAGATAGACGACCCGCAACCCACCCCCGGTGGCGGTGTCGTCGTGGGCCGCGGCCAAACCGATCCGGTACCCCTTGGTCAACAGGTCCTCGGTCCGGTCGGCCAGCTCGCCGGTCGAGATCCGGTCCCGCTCCCAGCTGTGCGTCACCGCACACCGGCAACGTAGGCGGCGGCCCTGGTGAACAGCTGGGCCAACGGACCGGCGGTGATTCCCAGCGCCAGGGAGGCGGCCAGCCCGACCAGCAATGCGGTGGCCACGCTCGCGGGCACCGTGATCGCGACCGCAT
The DNA here is from genome assembly GCA_963753095.1 of uncultured Actinomycetota bacterium. GTDB lineage: Bacteria > Actinomycetota > Actinomycetes > Mycobacteriales > Mycobacteriaceae > Mycobacterium. The sequence goes on along the minus strand of CAVWBC010000004.1, from coordinate 174,058 downwards.
CGGATCGGGCCCCGCCCAGCAGCATGCGACCGGACTTGCGGGCCAGCGCCGCGAACGCGATGGCGATCAGCAGCATCGCCGCGGCCAGCACCCAGGCCAGACCCGCCTGGGTCAACGATCGTGCGATGGCCAACTCGCTGGCGAACAGCGCGAACGGTGGCAGGCCGAGCAGTACGACCACGCCTGCCGCGAACGAGACACCGATCAGCCGGGAACGCTTCAACACCCCGGTGATGCCGGCGATCGCGGTCGAACCGTGCGCCGCCTGCAACTGTCCACCGGCGAGGAACAGGATCGTCTTGCCGATGCCATGTGCGAGCACATGCAGCAGCAGCGCCGCGATCGCCAGCGTCGTCCCGGCCGCGGCCGCGATCGCGATCAGGCCCATGTTCTCCATCGACGAGTACGCCAGCATGCGCTTGACGTCGGGGGTCACGGTCAGCATCAGCGCCGCGATCAGCAGCGTCGCCAGCCCGATCACAAGCAGTCCGGTGCGCAGGAACTCCGGGCCGGTCGCGACGTCGATGATCGGCTTGATCCGGATCAGCACCGAGAAGGCCACCGACAGCAGCACACCGCTCATCAGCGCGGAGACCGGCGCGGGTGCCTGACTGTGCGCGTCGGCCAGCCAGGTGTGGAAGGGGAACAGACCCGCCTTGGCGCCGTAGCCGATCAGCAGCAGACCCCCGGCAAGCCGGGTCACCGCCGGGTCGAGCCTGTTCGCATAGGCGGCGAGGACGTCGAAGTCCAGTGCCTGCCCGGCGGGTGCGCCGGCATGCTGGGCGGCGAAGTACAGCAGCACGGTGCCCAGGAATGCGACCGCGATTCCGACGGAGCACACGATCACGTACTTCCAGGTGGCCTCCAACGCTGTCCGGGTGTGGCGGTGGCCTACGAGGAACGCGGTGATCACCGTGGTGGCCTCGATAGCCACCCACACGACACCGATGTTGTTGGCGCACACCGCTACCACCATGGCGGCCAGGAACGCAGGGGTGAGCGTCCCGTACAAGCGCGCCCCACTGCTGTCGGTGTGGCCATGGGCCAGTTCAGCATCGATGTAGCCGATACTGGCCCAAGTGGCGAGCGTGCCGACGATGCCGATGACGATGAGCATCGTCGCGGTAAGCGCGTCGGTGCGCAGCAGTCCATCGAGGACGAGGTGCCGACCGGATCCGACACCGATGGCCAGCGCGACGCCACAGGCCAGCACCGTCATCGCCGAGAGGACCGTCAGGCACGCGGTCAGCCGTCGCCACCCCACGGACAACGTGACCACCGATGCCGTCACCGGGCCGAGGATGGCGAGCAGGAGCAGTGTCGTCATCAGTCCCGCAATTCTTGGAGTCGGTCGAGGTCCGCACCGCCGAAAGCCCGGCGCAGCCGTCCGGTGAGGACTCCGATCACGATCACGGCGAACAACACGTCCAGGGAGGCCCCCAGCTCGACGATCAACGGCACCCCGGCGGTGAGAAGGAAGGCTGTCGCCGCAATCCCGTTGTCCAGCATGAGGAATCCGGCGGCCTGCGAGATGGCGTGCCGGCGGGTCACCATCACGAACAAGGCGATGAGCACCACCGCGATGGCCGCAGGAACCGCGGCGGTGGTCGGTCCGGGTTCCAGGTTCGCCACCGGCCTGGCGACGGCGAACGCGGTGACCGTGAGCACCGCGGAGATCAGCAGCGAACTGGTGGTGTTCACCAACGGCGTCGCCTCGCGGTGCTCGTCGCGCTCGGCCGTCGCCTCGCGGTGCTCGTCCCGCTCGGCGGCCAGCGCCCGCGCCAGCAACCACGGCAGCACCAGCGCCCGCAGCGCCAGGATCGCGCAGCCGATTCCGACGAGTTCGGCCGAGCCCTCGTGGATTCCACGCACGATCGGTATCGCGGCCAGGGCGACGCCTTGCCATGCCAGCAGTTTGATGATGGCGCGCAGTTCACGGCGCCAGACGATCAGGACCGCCGCGAGCAGCAGTCCACCCGCGGCGAAGTCAACCGCGCTGGCGAACGAGGTGTCGGTCATCGGCCTTCCTATCCAGCCTGCGCGCTGAAGAAGTTCGCGGCCGTGACCGCCAGCAGGGCAAGCAGAAACGATCCGGCCAGCAGCTCGGGCACCCGGAAGAGGCGCAGCTTGGCCAGGAACACCTCGACGACGGCCAGCACCGCCGCCAGCACACCGACTTTCACCGCGATCGCCACCAGACCGATCAGCACATCCACCGGCCGACGGGTGGTCGCCGGCAATTCCCCACGGCACGAACAGGTTCGCCAGCAACGCCAGCAGAACCGTCAGCCGCATCCCGGCCGCCCACTCGACGAGCGCCAGCCGGGGGCCGGCGTACTCGAGGACCATCGCCTCGTGCACCATCGTCAGCTCCAGATGGGTGGCGGGGTTGTCCACGGGCAGGCGACCCGTCTCGGCGATGATCACGATCGCCAGGGCGACGAAGGCCAACACGCCCGCCAGCGACGCCACCAGCTCGGGGTGATGCATCGTACTGACAACCAGGGCACCGAGATTCGCGGATCCGGCTGGGATCGAGAGGGCGAAGACAGCCAGCAGGATTGTCGGTTCGACCAGCGCGGCGATGGTGATCTCCCGGCTGGCGCCCATACCGCCGAAGGACGTGCCGGTGTCGATCCCCGCCAGCACCAGCGCCACGGTGCCCAGGAACAGCAGACCGACCACCGCGAAGAGGTCGGCGGCCGCGTCGAGCGGTGACCCGGTCGCCGCGATGGGGATCGTGGCCGCGATCAGCAGAGCGCTTCCGGCCACTACGGCCGGCGCCGCGGTGAACACGACCGTGGTGCCATGCGGGCGGATCGACTGCTTGCCAAGTTGCTTGCGCAGGTCGCGCCAGGGCTGGAGCACACCGCCACCGGCGCGGCCCTCCGCGCGGGCCCGTACCTGTCTCATCAGGCCGATGACGAGTGGGGCTCCGAGCATGACGATGCCGACCTGGGCGACGCCGGCGACGTAGGACATGGCGTTCACCGCGCCACCACCATCATGATCAGGACTCCGAGCGCGCCGTAGGCCAGGTACAGGTGAACGCTGCCGGTGTGCGCCCGGCGGACGAGCTGGGCAGCGGCCCAGACGGCGTGGATGACCGGGCCGTAGAGGCGCCGCTCGATCGCGTCGCCGATCCGCGCGCGGTAGGTGACCGCCTCCACCATGTACCGCGACTCGGCGAACGGGGTGACCTCGACGTCGGTATCCGGTTGCAGCACATCATCGAAGACGCGCTGCAGCGGCTCGGCGAACGATGTCGCGGTGTACTGCATCCGGGGTGTGAGTTCTTCAGCCCCGCAGGACCACAGCGGCAACGCAACCTCGTGCGGGCGACGCCCGGCGCGCCAGAAGGAGAGCGCGACCGCGACGAGTACCGCGGCGATCAGCGCTGCGGCCAGGATGCCCGGAGCGATGGACCCGGACACCCCGGGCAACCGGATGAACGCGCCGAAGTCGGTGAACGGGACCGCCCGTGCGGCGGGCAGCTCGTCGAGTACTCGTCGTAGCGCGGGCGCGAGGAAGCCCGGCGTGACTGCCAGCGCGACGCAGGCACCCGCTGCGATCGCCATTCCCACCAGCATGCTGGGCGGCGCCTCGCGCGCGTCGGCCGCCGATTCCGAGCGAGGGCGGGCGAGGAAGCCGATACCGAACGCCTTCACCATCGCCGCGACCCCCAGTCCGGTGGTCAGTGCGACCGCTCCGACCGCCAACGGCGTCGTCAATGCGACGACCACGTTGTGGTCGGAGGCGGCATGGATCAGCGATTGCAGCAGCAGCCACTCACTGACGAACCCCGCGCCCAGGGGCAGTCCCGATGCCCCGAGCGCGGCCAACCCGAACAGCACCGTGGTGGCCGGCATCCGCCGGGCCAGCCCGCCCAGCCGGTCGAGATCGCGAAGGCCGGTCGCCACCAGTACCGAACCCGCACCGAGGAAGCCGAGGCTCTTGAAGGCGGCGTGCGCGATCAGATGGACCATCGCTGCCGCCATCGCGATGGTCGCCGGAGCATGCGCCCCCGCGTCCGCGAAGAGCGTCGCGGCACCCAGGGCGAGGGTGATCAGTCCCATGTTCTCGGTGGTCGAATAGGCAAGCAGCCGTTTGAGATCCGTGGCGACCGATGCCTCCAGCACTCCGTACAGCGCGGAGATCGCACCGACCGCCAGCAGGGTCAGACCCCACCAGCGCGGGCCGGGACCCAGCAGTTGCAGATCGATCCGCACGATCCCATAGATGCCCAGGTTCACCATCGCCGCGCTCATCAATGCCGACACCGCACTGGGCGCCTCGGGATGGGCGCGCGGCAGCCAGGCGTGCAGCGGTACGAGGCCGGCCTTCGAGCCGAAACCAGCGAGGGTGAGGAGGAATACGGCAGCGCGGGTGCCGTCGGAGACGGTGCCCAGATCGCTGAATCGATCGGCGCCGCCGACGGCGGACAACACCATCAGCCCGATCAGGATGGCGGCGAAACCGAGTTGGGTCATCACGGCGTAGAACAGACCCGCCGCGCGCACCTCGCTGCGGGTGTGGTCAGTGAGGACCAGGATCAGCGACGCGAGCGCCATCAGCTCCCAGGCGAACAGAAAGGTCGTCACCGATCCCGCCGCGGGCACCAGCAGCATCGCGGCCACGAACAGCGGCAGGACTGTCAGCGGGACGGCACCCAGGTGCTCGCGGCGCGCGTAACCGATCGAATAGATCCCGACGGGAATTGCGACCGCGCCGGTCAGCGCCGTGAAGAACCCACCCAGCGTGTTCATCTCGAGTTGTACACCCGACAGTGGGAGCAGCCAGCCGATGTGTACGGGCTGCAGCGTTCCGAAGACCGCCGTCAGTCCGATCCAGATCCCGAGAGCGCCGAGCGTGATCGTCGCGGCTCCAGCAAGAACCGGCACGAATCCGTTGCGGGCCAAGGGGGGTGCCGCGGCCGTCGGGGCCGGCAGGGTGGCGGTCACTTGCCGGTCACCGTGCGCAGTGCGGCGATGATGTCGGCGGGTGTCGGTGGGCAGCCCGGAATCTCGAGGTCGACGGGCACCACGTCGTCGACGGCGCCGACGACGCCATAAGCCCCGGCGAACACGCCGCGATTGAGGGCGCAGTCGCCGCAGGCGATGACCACCCGCGGTTGCGGGGTAGCTGCCACGGTGTTACGCAGCGGTTCGGCCATGTTGCGCGTCACCACCCCGGTGACCAGCAGCGCATCTGCGTGCCGCGGCGATGCCACCAGCCGGGCACCGAATCGCTCGGCGTCGTAGACCGGTCCGAAGGCACCGGAGATCTCAATCTCGCAGCCGTTGCACGACCCCGCGTCGACATGGCGGATCTGCACCGACCCCCGCACGCTCGCGATGGCGGTGCCCACCGGTGCGGGCGCCGCTTCCGCCGGCTCGACGACCCGGCCGGTGCGAAGGATCTTGTGCAGCCAACCCATCGTTATCGAGCGTCCGGGCCGGTCGCGCGCAGATCCTCGAGAACAGCCACCCGATCTGCGAGCACGCTGGTCAGTACCTTGCGGGCCACCGCCAGGAGTTCGGCGATGTCCGGCGATGCGATGGAATAGATGACGGCGCTCCCGTCCTTCCGCGCGACGACGACGCCCGCCCGACGCAACACACCAAGCTGCTGGGAAAGGTTCGAGGCCTCCAGGCCGACCTCGGGCAACAGCTCACCAACTGATCGGTCCTGGGTTGCGAGAAGCTCCATGATCCGGACCCTCGCCGGGTGGCCGAGGGTCTTGAAGAACTCGCCTTTGAGCTTGTAGAGCGGCTCGGAATCCACATCGCTCCTGAAGATTTGCGCGGTTTATGTTTTCTATAGTTGAAGAATCTATCATTTCTAGCGTCGATGCCTCAACGTGCATGCCTGTAACGCAAGCCGTTTACCACGAGCTCCCGTGGGGTAGTGGCCTCCAATGTTTGGTTTGTCCTGGGTGGGGACCTACCTGTGCATCGCCCTACTGGTGACCGCAGGCGTCGTGGCATTCGCGGGGAAGTTCCGCAACGAAGATCCGTCGTACCGGCCGGTTCGCGAGAGCACGGCGCTGCTCATCGGCGCGCTGTGGCCGGTGCTGGTGGTCGGCGCGGCCCAGCTGCTGCTGATACACATCGCTGCGAAGCGTGCGCGGGACCGCGACGTTCCCGTCGCTCCCCTCGCCACACCCCCGCAGTGGGCTCCGGGCTACAGGGCCACCGACTCCCGGACGCTGAGCGCCTGAGTAGGGCCGTCCAGCCCGGCCCGCTCGACATCGGCGCGGCGCTGGGCCGGGAGTAGGCTCGCGACAGTGCGATTCGCCTTCAAGACCTCCCCGCAGAACACCACCTGGGCCGACATGCTGGCGGTCTGGCAGGCCGCCGACGCGATTGACGTCTACGAGTCCGGCTGGACATTCGACCACTTCTATCCGATCTTCTCCGATCCGGCGGGCCCCTGCCTGGAGGGCTGGACCACGCTGACGGCGCTCGCCCAGGCCACCACCCGGCTGCGGCTGGGCACGCTGGTGACGGGGATCCACTACCGCCATCCCGCGGTGCTCGCCAACATGGCCGCGGCGCTGGACATCATCTCGGGCGGCCGGCTCGAGTTGGGCATCGGCGCGGGCTGGAACGAGGAGGAGTCGGGCGCGTACGGCATCGAGTTGGGCAGCATCAAGGAGCGGTTCGACCGCTTCGAGGAGGCCTGCCAGGTCCTGATCGGGCTACTGAGTCAGGACACCACCGATTTTGCGGGCCGGTTCTATCAGCTCACGGCCGCCCGCAACGAACCGAAAGGCCCGCAGCGCCCCCATCCGCCGATCTGCATCGGCGGCAGCGGCGAGAAGCGGACGTTGCGCATCACCGCCCGCTACGCCCAGCACTGGAACTTCGTCGGCGGCTCGCCCGAGGAGTTCGCCCGCAAGCGCGACGTGCTCGCCGCGCACTGTGCGGAGGTCGGGCGCGACCCGAAGGAGATCATGCTGTCCGCGCACATCCGGCTCCGCGATGACCTCAACTACCGGGCCGTGGTCGAGGACGCGATCGCATTGGGCGCCGAAGGGCTCGATCTCGCGATCGTCTACCTGCCCGCGCCGCACGACCCGGCGGTACTGGAGCCGCTGGCCGAAACCATTCGCGACTCCGGGCTATGGCGACCGGTGGATTGAGCTAGATAACGGCGAGGTAACTACTGGCAAAGTGGCAGCAGCGTCAACCTGGACCGGTGAAACGGTTGCTAGAAGCCCATCCGGACGAGTTCGTCGGCGGTGATCAGCCGCTCGTGTCGGGCCGGGAACTCCCGGCTCTTGACCGGATGGCGGAACAACGACCAGGCAATACGCCGGACCCGGGACCGCGATATCGGGTTGTGGTACACGAGGATCACTCCTGTGGTCGGAACTCCAAGAACCGGGGCCCCACTTTACCGCAGTACCCGCTTCAGCTATTAGACATAGATCACACTGCAAACAGCAAGAGGCGCGCCGATTAAAAATCGGATGATTCTGGTGTGACGGAAGTGGCTAACGTTGCGGCGCGGCGGTGGGCATGATGGGCTGCGGCAGCGCCGAGTGGCCCATCAGATAGCGGTCCACACCGGCCGCGGCGGCCCGTCCCTCAGCGATCGCCCAGACGATCAGGGACTGCCCGCGGCCCATGTCGCCGGCGACGAAAACGCCCGGCACCGAGGTTTCGAAGTCCTCGCCCCGCGCGACGTTGCCCCGATCGGTGAGCTCCACGCCGAGGTCGGTCAGCAAGCCCGGCTTCTCGGGGCCGACGAAGCCCATGGCCAGCAGCACCAGGTCGGCGTCGAGTTCGAAGTCGCTGCCGTCCACCTTCTCGAACCTGCCGTCCCTCATCTCCACTTCGTGCGCGCGCAGGCCGGTCACCTTGCCGCCTTCGCCGAGGAACTTCTCGGTGTTGACCGAGAAGACCCGCTCGCCACCCTCCTCGTGCGCCGAGGAGACCCGGAACATCAGCGGGTATGTGGGCCACGGTGTCGAGTCGGCCCGGCTCTCCGGCGGGCGCGGCATGATCTCGAACTGGTGCACGCTGGCCGCGCCCTGGCGATGCGCGGTGCCCAGGCAGTCGGCGCCGGTGTCACCGCCGCCGATGATGACCACGCGCTTGTCCTTGGCGGTGATCGGCGGCTGGCCGTCCTCGTCGACCACCGGATCGCCCTGCTGGACGCGGTTGGCCCACGGCAGGTACTCCATCGCCTGGTAGATGCCCTCGAACTGGCGCCCGGGGATGGGCAGGTCGCGCGCCGCGGTCGCACCGCCGGTGAGCACCACCGCGTCGAAGTCGGAACGGATGCGATCCGCCGTGATGTCGACGCCCACGTTGACGCCGGCGCGGAACGAGGTGCCCTCCGCCTCCATCTGCGACAGCCGGCGGTCGATGTGACGCTTCTCCATCTTGAACTCGGGGATGCCGTAGCGCAGCAGACCGCCGATGCGGTCGGCCCGCTCGAATACGGTCACGTCGTGGCCGGCCCGGGTCAACTGCTGGGCGGCGGCCAGACCGGCCGGCCCGGAGCCGACGACGGCCACCCTCTTGCCGGTCAGCAGATGCGGCGGCATCGGCGTGACCCAACCCTCGTCGAACGCCTTGTCGATGATCTCGACCTCGACCTGCTTGATGGTCACCGGGTCCTGGTTGATCCCCAGGACGCAGGACGCCTCGCACGGTGCCGGACACAGCCGACCGGTGAACTCCGGGAAGTTGTTGGTGGCGTGCAGCCGCTCGATCGCGTCGCGCCACCGGTCCCGGTAGACCAGGTCGTTCCACTCCGGGATCAGATTCCCCAACGGACAGCCGTTGTGGCAGAACGGGATTCCGCAGTCCATGCAGCGGGCGGCCTGATGCCGGAGGGCGCCGGCCTCGAAGTCCTGGTAGACCTCTTTCCAGTCGCCGAGGCGCAGCGGCACCGGCCGCCTGGCCGGCGTCTCGCGCTGGGTGTACTTCAGGAACCCGGTCGGATCAGCCATGGGACGCCGCCATGATGGCCTCGTCGACATCGGCACCGGTGCGCTCAGCCTCGGCGATCGCCGCCAGCACGTGCTTGTAATCGCGGGGCATGATTTTCACGAAGTTACCCATCTGTCCCGGCCAGTCGGCCAGGATTCGTTGTGCGACAGCGGAGTCGGTGGCATCGGAGTGCGCGACGAGCATCTCGTGCAACCACTCGATGTCGGCGTCGTCGAACTCGTCGACATCCACCATCTCGGTGTTTAGGTTCGCCGCCAGCTTGCGCTGCGGATCGTAGACGTAGGCGACGCCACCGGACATCCCCGCCGCGAAGTTGCGTCCGGTCGGCCCCAGGATGACCACCCGGCCTCCGGTCATGTACTCGCAACCGTGGTCGCCCACTCCCTCGACCACCGCGTGGGCGCCCGAGTTACGCACGGCGAACCGCTCCCCCACCGTGCCGCGGATGAACGCCGTCCCACTGGTGGCGCCGAACAGGATCACGTTGCCGCCGATGATGTTGTCTTCAGCCACATAGTCTTCCGGGGCGTTGTCCGACGGGCGCAGGACGATCGACCCGCCGGACAAGCCCTTGCCGACGTAGTCGTTGGCGTCACCGTAGACCCGCAGCGTGATGCCCTTGGGCACGAATGCACCGAAGCTGTTGCCGGCCGAGCCGTCGAACGTGATGTCGATGGTGCCGTCCGGCAACCCCTGCCCGCCATAGGCTTTGGTGAGCTCGTGGCCCAGCATGGTGCCGACCGTGCGGTTGGTGTTGGCGATCGTCGTAGCGAACCGGACGGGTGAGCCGGAATCCAGCGCCTCGCGGCTCATCACGATCAGCTGCTGGTCCAGCGCCTTGTCCAGGCCGTGGTCTTGCCGTGAGCTGCAGTACAGGTCCTGGTTCATGAACGCCGAATCCGGCTCGTACAGCACCGGGGCGAGGTCCAGCTTGTGAGCCTTCCAGTGCTCGGCGGCGCGGGCGGTGTCCAGCGCGTTGACCTGTCCGACCATCTCGTTGACGGTGCGGAAGCCCAACTCGGCCATCAGCTCGCGGACCTCTTCGGCGATGAACAGCATGAAGTTCTCCACGAACTCCGGCTTGCCGTTGAACCGCTCGCGCAGCAACGGGTTCTGGGTGGCGACCCCCACCGGGCAGGTGTCGAGGTGGCAGACCCGCATCATGATGCAGCCGGAAACCACCAGGGGTGCGGTCGCGAACCCGAACTCCTCGGCTCCGAGCAGAGCCGCGACCACCACGTCGCGGCCGGTCTTGAGCTGGCCGTCAACCTGCACGACGATCCGGTCCCGTAACCCGTTGAGCAGCAACGTCTGCTGCGTCTCGGCCAGACCGAGCTCCCACGGCGCGCCGGCATGCTTCATCGACGTCAGCGGGGTCGCGCCGGTGCCACCGTCGTGCCCGGAGATCAGCACGACGTCGGCGTGCGCCTTGGACACACCGGCCGCGACGGTCCCGACCCCGTTCTCGCTCACCAGCTTCACGTGCACGCGGGCCTGCGGGTTGGCGTTCTTGAGATCGTGGATCAGCTGCGCGAGATCCTCGATCGAATAGATGTCGTGGTGCGGAGGCGGCGAGATCAAGCCGACGCCCGGGGTGGAGTGGCGTACCTCGGCCACCCACGGATAGACCTTGTGACCCGGAAGCTGTCCGCCCTCACCGGGTTTGGCACCCTGGGCCATCTTGATCTGGATGTCGGTGCAGTTGCTCAGGTAGTGGCTGGTGACGCCGAACCGGCCGGAGGCGACCTGTTTGATCGCGCTGCGCCGCCAGTCGCCGTTCGGGTCGCGGTCGAAGCGCTTGACGTTCTCGCCGCCCTCACCGGAGTTCGACCGTGCGCCAAGGCGGTTCATCGCGATCGCGAGCGTCTCGTGGGCTTCGGCCGAGATCGAGCCGTAGCTCATCGCGCCGGTGGAGAACCGCTTGACGATCTCGTTGGCCGGCTCCACCTCCTCGATCGGAACCGGCTGGCGCACGCCTTCTTTGAACTTCAGCAGGCCGCGCAGCGATGCCATCCGCTCGCTCTGGTCGTCGACGAGCTTGGTGTACTCCTTGAAGACCGTGTACTGCCCGGTCCGGGTGGAGTGCTGCAGCTTGAACACCGTGTCGGGGTTGAACAGGTGGTACTCGCCCTCGCGGCGCCACTGGTACTCGCCGCCGACCTCGAGCTCGCGGTGGGCCCGCTCGTCGGGGCGGTCGAGGTAGGCCAACTGGTGGCGGGTGGCGACGTCCGCGGCGATGTCGTCGAGGTCAATGCCGCCGACGGCGCAGGACAGACCGGTGAAGTACTCGTCGAGCACCGACTGCGAAATGCCGATGGCCTGGAACAGCTGGGCGCCGGTGTAGGAGGCCAGCGTGGAGATGCCCATCTTCGACATCACCTTCAGCACGCCCTTGCCGGCGGCCTTGACGTAGTTCTGCAACGCCTTGTCGCGGTCGATGCCCTGCAGCACGCCCCGGTCGAGCATGTCGCTGATCGATTCGAACGCCATGTAGGGGTTGATGGCAGCGGCGCCGAAGCCGACCAGGGCCGCCATGTGGTGCACCTCGCGGGCGTCGCCGGCCTCGACGACCAGCCCGACCTGGGTGCGGGTGCGCTCACGCACCAGATGGTGATGGATGGCCGAGACCGCCAGCAGCGACGGGATCGGCGCCAGCGACTCGTTGGACTCGCGGTCCGAAATGATCAGCAGCTGAGCGCCGTCGGCGATGGCCTCCGACGCGGCGTCGCGGATGTCGTCGAGCGCGCGGCGCAGACCCTCACCGCCCTTGGCGACGGGATATAGGCACCGGATGACGGCCGAGCGCATCGCGTGCGTGCGGCCGTGGACCTCGTCATCGGGGTCGAGGTTGACCAGCTTGGCCAGGTCGTGGTTCCGCAGGATCGGCTGGGGCAGCACGATCTGGTGACAGGACTCGGCGGTCGGGTTCAGCAGGTCGCCCTCCGGGCCGACGGTGCCCTGCAGGCTGGTCACCACTTCTTCGCGGATCGCGTCCAGCGGCGGGTTGGTCACCTGGGCGAACAGCTGCTGGAAGTAGTCGAACAGCATCCGCGGCCGCGCCGAGAGCACGGCGATCGGGGTGTCGGTACCCATCGAACCGAGGGGCTCCGCGCCGGTGCGCGCCATCGGCGCCACCAGCATGTTCAGCTCCTCGTAGGTGTAGCCGAACGCCTGCTGGCGCAGCACCACCCGGTGGTGCGGCATCCGCACGTACGGGCCCTGCGGCAGTTCGTCGAGGTGGAACAGGCCCGCCTCGAGCCAGTCGGCGTACGGGTGCTCGGCGGCGAGCCCGGACTTGATCTCGTCGTCGGAGACGATGCGGCCCTGGGCGGTGTCGACCAGGAACATGCGGCCGGGCTGCAGGCGCATCCGCTTGACCACCGTGGCCGGATCGAGATCCAGCACGCCGGCTTCCGATGCCATGACGACCAGACCCTCGTCGGTGACCCAGATCCGGGACGGACGCAGGCCGTTTCGGTCCAGAACGGCGCCGACGACGGTGCCGTCGGTGAAGCAGACCGACGCCGGTCCGTCCCACGGCTCCATCAACGACGCGTGATAGGCGTAAAAGGCACGCCGCGCCGGGTCCATCGACTCGTTGCGCTCCCAGGCCTCCGGAATCATCATCAGCACCGCGTGGGGCAGGCTGCGGCCGCCGAGGTGCAGCAGCTCGAGCACCTCGTCGAAGCGGGCGGTGTCGGAGGCGCCGGGGGTGCAGATCGGGAAGGTCTTCTCGACATCCTCGAACGACCCGAAGACGTCGGACTTGATCAGTGCCTCGCGGGCCCGCATCCAGTTCTCGTTGCCGGTGACGGTGTTGATCTCGCCGTTGTGGGCGACACGGCGGAACGGGTGCGCCAATGGCCACGACGGGAAGGTGTTGGTGGAAAAGCGCGAGTGCACGATTCCCAGTGCACTCTCGAGCCGGTCGTCCTGCAGGTCGAGGTAGAACGCCTTGAGCTGCGGGGTGGTCAGCATGCCCTTGTAGACGAAGGTCTGTCCGGAAAGGCTGGGGAAATAGACGGTTTCGCGCCCCGGGCCGTCCTGTCCGGGGCCTTTGGTGCCCAATTCGTGCTCGGCGCGCTTGCGGATCAGATAGGCGCGGCGCTCGAGCTCCATGCCCGACGCGCCGCCGATGAACAGCTGGCGGAACGTTGGCATCGCATCACGCGACAGCGCGCCCAGGGACGAATCGTCGGTCGGCACGTCACGCCAGCCGAGCACCTCGAGGCCCTCGGCTTCGACGATCTTCTCCACCTGCTCACAGGCCGCCGCGGCGTCCTTGGACGACTGCGGGAGAAAGGCTATACCGGTGGCGTAGGTGCCCTCGGCGGGCAGGTCGAAGTCGCACACCGCACGCAGGAAACCGTCGGGAACCTGCAGCATGATGCCGGCACCGTCGCCGCTGTGCGGTTCGGCACCCGCGGCACCGCGGTGCTCGAGGTTCAGCAGTGCGGTGATCGCCTTGTCGACGATGTCGCGGCTGCGCCGGCCGTGCATGTCGACCACCATCGCCACGCCACACGCATCGTGTTCGAAAGCGGGGTTGTACAGCCCGACACTCCTGGGCATTCGCACCTGACCCTTCACAAGCTTTATGCGCGGTGACTTATCGACGGCACCGCGCCCCGTCAGGGGTACCCCCGTGCGTCGGTGAACGGCGGCCCTACTGGTCAACAAGTCGTAAAACGATATGACAAACACCTCCTGACATGCCAACTTAGTCGACCCTAAGCCGGCGGACGGGGCGTTGCGGGTCGGAGCGGCCAAAGCGCGCCGTCGGCTGCGGAACCCGTTGTCGGAGTTCCGTTTTGAGGCCGGTAACGACTGTGGCCGGGGTACCAACCGGACGGGATGCCCCGCGGACGTCGATCAGGGGTGTTTGCTGGATCTCCTGCTCGAGTGCCGCCGGAGTGCGGGATTGGTCACATCGGTGCTCGTCATCGGCCCGGGTGGGGCACCTGTGTACCGGTCCGGCATTTTGCGCGGGATTCTGCGCGGTTTCTTAGACGGTGTTCGCCGCGGGCGTCATCGTCGGCGCTGTTCAGCGGGGTCGACCACCTGCGGCGGCCGCCGGGCGGCGATACTGGACAGACGATGACCGACCGCGACGATTTCCTGCGTGACCGCTTCCGGCAGGCAGCGCCGCCACCGCGGGGTTACCCCACCGACCCACCTGGCGGGGGGCGGTATGCCGCCGGGCCGCCGACCGAGCGCATTCCCCGGATACCGCCGCAGGCGCCCCCGGCCGGCGGTCCCTGGGGGTATCCGCCGCCGCATTCGGTTCCTCCCCCACCGGTGCGGCAGCCGGCGGGAAGGTCGGCCCGCCCGCCGAAGCCCCGCCCGAAAGGCGGCTGGCGAGGTGCGCTCTACACCGCCACCTTCGGTGCGCTCAACCCCGGACCGTCGCCCGACGAGCGGCGCGGGGCCTACCTCGAGTCGATCGTCGCGGCGCCGCTGCGGGGGCACTACAAGGTCGGCGTGCTGGGGAAGGGTGGCGTCGGCAAGACCACCGTCGCGGCGAGCGTCGGCTCGGTGTTCGCCGAACTGCGGCACAACGACCGCGTCGTCGCCGTCGACGCCGACACCGCCTTCGGGCGCCTCGGCAGCCGGATCGATCCGCGGGCCGGCGGCTCCTACTGGGAGCTCGCCTCGGAGAAGAACCTGCAGACCTTCGCCGACCTGCGGACCCGGGTGGGCAACAACTCGGCCGGGCTGTACGTGCTGGCCGGCGAGAGTGGCAGCCGCCGGCGCCTGTTGGACCCGGCCGTCTACCGCGAAGCCACCATGCGATTGGACCGGCACTTCACCATCTCGATCGTCGACTGCGGATCGACGATGGACGCACCGGTCACCCAGGAAGCCCTGCGCGACATGGACGCGCTGGTCGTGGTCTCCTCGCCCTGGGCCGATGGCGCTTCGGCGGCCGCCCAGACGATGGAATGGCTTGCGGTCAACGGCAAGACGGGCCTGCTGCAGCGCAGCGTGGTGGTGCTCAACGACTCCGACGGCCACGCCGACAAGCGGACCCGGGGCGTGCTCGCCGAGCAGTTCCGTTCTCGTGGGCAGGCGGTGGTGGAGGTGCCCTTCGATCCGCACCTGCGCCCGGGTGGAGTCATCGACGTCACCAGTGAGATGTCCCCGGCGACCCGGCAGCGGTTCGTCGAGATCGCCGCGACGTTGACGCAGCACTTCGCCATGCTGCCGGAGCGTGGCCCGGAACGGCGGTAGCCGCGACGATGACGGGTCGGGAGCACGAGCATGTCGGGCCCGGGACGCTGCTCGCCGGATACCGCATCGATCAGCTGTTGGGCAGCGGCGGGATGGGTTGTGTCTACCTGGCGCACGCGGCGTCGTCGGCGCGGCAGGTGGCGCTGAAGATCCTCAATGCCGACCTGTCGGCCGACCCGGTGTTTCGCCGGCGGTTCGTCCGGGAGTCCCAGTTGGCGTCCGCGCTCAACCACCCCAACATCGTCCCGGTGTACGGCCACGGTGAGACCGCCGACGGAAAGCTGTGGATGGCGATGCCGTACGTGGCGGGCACCGACGCCGACGCGGAACTGCGGGCCGGCCGGATGCCGCCCACCCGTGCGGTGCGAATCGTCACCGAGGTGGCCTCGGCGCTGGATCACGCCCACGGTCGCAGCCTGCTGCACGGCGACGTCAAACCCGCCAACGTCCTGCTGTCCCGGGAGCAGGACGACCGGGCCCTGCTGTCCGACTTCGGCGTCGCGCGCAGCCTCGGCGACGACGACCTGACCGGGCGCACCGGCGTCGCACTCGTCACCGCGGCCTACGCGGCCCCGGAAGTGTTGCGCGGCAGCCAACCCGCCGCGCGGTCCGACGTCTACGCCCTCGGCGGGTCGCTGTTCCGGCTGCTGACCGGCCGGCCGCCGTTCTTCGACGCCGCCTCCAAGGCCGAGACCGTGCGCAGCCACCTGCACCGGTCGCCGCCGCGGGCCACCCGGTTCGCTCCGTGGCTACCTCCTCAGGTCGATGACGTCCTGGCCATGGCACTGGCCAAGGACCCCGCGGACCGCTACCGCAGCGCCGGTGAGCTGGCTCGCGCGGCGACCGAGGCGGTGGTCCGGTGACCGCCCGCGAGCGTCTCGGCCGGGGTTTGGCAGACTAGAACGTGTTCTAGTGGCGGACCCCGGCAAGTCCAACCGAGAAGTCCGACCGAGCGCAGGAGAGCCCATGACCGGCAGCGGTGTCAGCTTCGACCTCTCGACGGTGTTCCGCACCGTCGCGCAGACGCTTCCGGACCAGCGGGCGCTGATCTGGCGGGATCTCGAGCTGACCTATGCGCAGATGGACGCCCGCATCGACGGCGTTGCGCATTACCTGGCCTCGCTGGGCCTGGGCTGCCACACCGAACGCGACCGGCTCGAGGGCCACCAGTCCGGGCAGGACCACGTCGGCCTGTACCTGCGCAACGGCAACGAGTACGTCGAGGCGATGGTGGCCGGCTACCGCGCCCGCGTCGCACCGTTCAACGTCAACTACCGCTACGTCGAGGAGGAGCTGCTCTACCTGCTCAACGACGCCGGGGCCGCAGGCGCTGGTCTATGGCGCCGAGTTCGCGCCGCAGGTGGCCGTCGATCCGCGACCGGCTGCCGCGTCTACGGGTGCTGATCCAGGTCGCCGACGGCTCCGGCAACCCGCTGCTGCCGGGGGCGGTGGACTACGAATCCATCGTCGCCACTCCGGCACCCGCCGGCGGGATGCCGACGCCCACCGGCGACGACCTGTACATCCTCTACACCGGCGGGACCACCGGCATGCCCAAGGGCGTGCTGTGGCGCCAGCACGACATCTTCATGTCGGCGATGGGCGGGCGGCCGTTCGGCGCCGACAAGGCGCTGGAGTCCTACGACGAGCTCGTCGAGCAGGCCCGCACCAACATGGGCGTGCGCATCGGTGCTGATGATCCCGCCCTTGATGCACGGCGCGGCGCAGTGGGCGGTGTTCAACGTCGTCAGCACCGGCGGCTGGATCGCGATCCCCGACGACGTCGACCATCTCGACGCCGAGTCCGCGCTGCGCCTCGCCGAACGCGAACGGGTGCTGAGCATCCCGGTGGTCGGCGACGCCGATCGCCCGCCCGCTGCTCGACGAGATCGAGACCGGCAAGTACGACCTGTCGGGGCTGGTGACCGTCACCAACGGCGGTGCCCCGCTGTCGCCGACGGTGCGCGACCGCCTGCTGGCCGCCCTGCCGAACCTGATGGTGATCGACGCGGTCGGCTCGTCGGAGTCGGGGATGCAGATGACCACGATGGCGGCCAAGGGCATCGACACCGCGGCGGCCACGTTCACCCCGCAGGGCGACACCTCAGTGGTCGCCACCGATTTCAGCCGGGTGCTGCAGCCCGGCGACGGCGAGGGCTGGCTGGCACGGCGGGCGTTCGTACCGCTGGGATACCTGGGCGACGCCGAGAAGACCGCCCGCACCTTCCCGACCATCGACGGGGTGCGCTGGTCGGTTCCCGGTGACCGGGCCCGCTATCTCGACGACGGCCAGATCGAACTGCTGGGCCGGGATTCGGTGACCATCAACTCCGGCGGCGAGAAGATCTTCGCCGAGGAGGTCGAGCGCGCGGTCGCCAGCCATCCTGCGGTGTACGACGTCGTGGTGACCGGCCGGCCCTCGGAGCGCTGGGGCAACGAGGTCGTCGCGATCGTGCAGTTCGCCGACGGTGCCCACGCCACCGATGACGGAGCTCGCGCAGGCCTGCAGTGCCCACATCGCGCACTACAAGCTGCCCAAGGCGTTCATCCGCACCGACAAGGTGCTGCGCTCCCCGGCCGGCAAGGCCGACTACCGGTGGGCCAAGGCGCTGGCGGCCGAAAGCCTTGCCGGGAACTAGATCTTGAGGTAGCCCTTGTCCGCCGGTATCTGGGCCGCGGTCACCAGGGCCGAGGCGTCGCTGGCCAGAAACAGCACCACCTCGCTGACCTGCTCGGGCGGCGTCAGCGATTCGGTGGGTAGCGCGCCGGGCGAGAAGCTGTACACGTAGTGCGGGTGCTTCTCGAATGTCGAGTACATCGACAGGTCGTTGCCGAGCGCGGTGTCGACGCCGTAGGTGTGGATGGAGTTGACCCGGATGTTGTACTCGCCCAACTCGATTGCCAGCGAGTTGGTCAGCCCGACGACACCGAACTTGCTCGCGCAGTAGTGCCCCGCGCCCGGCACCGCCTTGAGCCCGGCGGCCGAACTGGTCACGATGATCGACCCGCCGTTGCCGGCCTCGATCATGGCGGGCACGGTGGCCTTCACGGTGTTCCACACGCCGGTCAGGTTGATGTCGATGATCTCCTGCCACTGCTCGGCCGGAATCTCCCAGGCCCGGCCCCAGCTCATCACGCCGGCGTTGGCCACCACGACGTCCAGGCGGCCGAATTGTTCTATCGGCACTGGCGATGACGCGTTGCTGGCCGGCCAGATCGCGGACGTCGACGCGGTCGGCGAAGATCTTGGCGCCCTCGTCTTCGACCAGTCGGACCGTCTCGGCGAGGTCCTCCGGTTCGGCGTGCGGCGTACCCGATGTGGGCGCCGACCGGCCCGCAGGCGTCGATGGCGACGATGGTGGCGCCGGCCCGGGCCAGCCGCACGCAGTGTGCCCGACCCTGGCCGCGGGCGGCGCCGGTGACGTAGGCGACCTTTCCCTCCAGTGGCCGGTCGGCCGACCCGCTCATGCGGGCATCGCCGTGGTGTCGACGCTGGGTCGCGACTCCGCCGCCGGCCGGGTGCTGAACGCATAGTCGTCCAGCGCCGAGGCGCGGCTGAATCGCCACGCGGCGGTGATGGTTTCGGGTCTGTGGTACACGGTGTGCCCCTGCGAGTTGACGAAATAGGTGTTGAGTCCGGGATTGCAGTCCTTCAGGTAGAGCCGCACGGCCCTGCCCTGGCGTTCCAGCTTCCGGTTTCGCCGCGCGAACGCCGCGGCGGTGACTTCGGCGACTGCGGCTCTCCGCGTTCGGGTTTCGTCGATGACGCGGACGGCGTGGGTGGTCACCATCTCCAGGTAGTCGAACCAGGCGAAGCCGACGAACCCGAGCGGGCCGACGAGCTCCCACCGGTTCGGCAGGCCGGGATAGGCGCTGCCGGCGTAGCTCTGCAGACCGTGCGTGCGGTACTGCTGGGCGAGGTCGGTGCCGTCGCGCCCGATGATGGTGCCGGGCCGGTAGGTCTCCGGATCGGTCCACAGCTCGTAGCCGGTCGCGGCGACGATCAGGTCCGCGGGTCGCTCCTCGCCGTCGGCGGTGCGCACACCGGTCGGTGTGATCCGGTCGATTCCGGTGGTGACCAGATGCGGTGTTGGGCCGGTTGAAGATCGGCAGGAACGAGCTGGAGATCACCGGCCGCTTGGCCAGGATGCCGTAGCGCGGCAGCAGCTTGTCGCGGGTGTGCTTGTCGCGCACCACGAATCGCAGGTAGGTCCGGTACAGCGCGCGGCAGTACGCGTCGTAGAGCGGCATCAGCCTGACCAGGGCGCGCTCGGGCAGCCGCGACCACAGGTGGCAGAGCGGCCCGACCAGGGTGAGGTCCATCAGCAGTCGCCCCGCCCAGTCGATACCCGGCATCACCCCGGGCAGGCGCAGAACCGAGCGCGCCCTCGGGGTGAAGTCGAAGTCGACCTTGGGCAGCACCCACGCCGGCGTGCGTTGATAGACGTCGAGGTGAGCAGCCAGCGGTGCCAGCGCGGCCGCGATCTGCACTCCGCTCGAGCCGGTGCCGATGACGGCCACCCGCTTGCCGCGCACGTCGTAGTCGTCGTCCCAGTCGTTGGGTCGCATGACGCGGCCGGTGAAGTCCCCGATGCCGTCGATCGGCACGTCGGGTTTGGCGTTGATGTAACCGCCGACGGCGCTGATCACGAAACGCGCGGTGACGGTGCGCCCGTCCGCCAGCTCGAGTCGCCACACCCCACGACCGTCGTCCCACACCTGGCGGACGACGTCGGCGTGGGTGTGCAGGTGCGCGTAGACGCCGACGTCGCGGGCCACGTCACGCAGGTAGCTCTGGATCTCCGCGCCGGGGGCGAACAGCCTCGACCAGTTGGGGTCGCGGGCGAACGGGAACTGGTACCACAGCGACGGGATGTCGACGGCCAGGCCGGGGTAGTGGTTGTCGCGCCATGTCCCGCCCACGTCGCCCGCGCGCTCGAGGATCACGAAGTCCTCGATGCCCTTCTGCTGCAGCAGATGCGCGGCGGTGATACCGCCCGGTCCGGCGCCGATGATGGCCACCTCGTGGATCTGTTCGGTCAGGCCTGACGGCGGTGCAACCACGGCGACAC
Organism: uncultured Actinomycetota bacterium; assembly: GCA_963753095.1. Classification (GTDB taxonomy): domain Bacteria; phylum Actinomycetota; class Actinomycetes; order Mycobacteriales; family Mycobacteriaceae; genus Mycobacterium. Next base: position 153,789 of record CAVWBC010000004.1, on the reverse strand, counting down.
CATACGTCCGCGCTGGTGATGTATGGCCGGAATGCGGGTGCCCGTCACACCTGGGTGCCTGCTGATCTCCTCAGCCCGGCCCGAACCGGTCCCGGCCGGTCTGCGAGTCGTGGTACCAGCCGCCGGCTGCCTGGGTTCCGCCGTCGACGTGCAGGGTCTGGCCGGTGATGTAGCGGGCCATGTCGGAGGCCAGGAAGACCGCGGCGCCGGCGATGTCGTCGACGACGCCGAGTCGGCCCATCGGCACCGCCTGGCTCAGTTCGGGACCCATCCCGTCTGGGGAGAGCTCGCAGCAGCCCCTCGGTCACCGTGATGTCGGGGGCGATCGCGTTGACCCGGATGCCGTGGCGGGCGAGTTCGAACGCCGCGGTGCGGGTGTAGTTGATCACCCCGGCCTTGGCCGCGGCGTAGGCGGCGTAACCCGGTGCGGCGCGGACACCTTCGATGGAGGTCAGCGAGATCACGCTGCCGGGGCGGCCGTCGGCGACGAGTTGGTCGCGCGACGCGTTGGGTGCACAGCAGCACATGCCGCAGGTTGGCCCGGTAGAGCGCGTCCCAGCCGTTCTCGGTGGTGTCGAGCAGGGCCGAGGAGAAGACACCGCCGGCGTTGTTGACCAGGATGCCGACCGGCCCCAGTTCGTCGGTCGTCCGCGCCAGGGCCGCGTCGACCGCGGTGCCGTCACGGACGTCGGCGACGATTCCCAGGACGCCGAGTTCGGCGGCGGTGGCCGCGCAGGTGTCAGCGTCGCGCTCCCAGATGGCGACGTCGGCGCCGAACTCCTTCAGCCCGGCCGCGATACCGCGCCCGATGCCGGCCCCGCCTCCGGTCACCACGGCGACCCGCCCGTTGAGCAGGATGTCGGACGGGCCGATGCCCACGGCGCTAGCCTGCCGCCGCGGCGCTGGGCGCCATCACCTCGTCGGCGAACCGGGCGATGCCGTCGAGCGCCTCCCGGGTGCGCCGCCACGGCATGACGATCAGCCGGTCGATGCCGGCGTCGGCGGCCCGCTTTACGTCGGCCGGCGAGTCGGCCGGGGCCGACGTGGTGACCTGTGGCCGGCCCTCCCGGTCGTGCTCGGCCCACAACGCGGCGAGCGTGCGCACCGGTGCGGGGAGCTGCTCGAGGGTGTGGTTCATCGGGATCCAGCCGGCGCCGAAGCGCGCCGCCCGCCGCAGGGCGGCCGGTCCGTCGCCGCCGATAAGGAGCGGGGGGCCACCGGGCTGGACGGGTTTGGGCTCGAACGCGACGGCGTCGAAGTGGAAGAAGCGGCCGTGGTGGGCGACGGTCGGCTCGGTCCACAACGAGCGGCACACCTGCAGCGCCTCGTCGACGCGGGCGCCCCGGGTGGCGAAGTCCAGGCCGACGGCGTCCCACTCCTCGCGCAGCCAGCTGGCACCGACGCCGAAGTCGAACCGCCCACCCGACACGATGTCGAGGGTGGCGGCCGCGCGGGCGCTGACGAACGGGTGGCGCAAGCCGATGTTGTAGACGTAGGTCCCCAGCCTGATGGTGCTGGTCAGCGCGGCCAGATAGGACAGATAGGCGATCGCGTCAAACATCGGCGTCTGCGGCGGGATGGGCGGGTGGTCGTCCCCTTGGTGGGGGCTGCCGCTCATGCTCGCCGGCAGGACCAGGTGCTCGGGCAGCCAGACCGACTCGTAGCCGAGTTCCTCGGCACGGAGGGTCAGGTCGCGCCACAGACCGGGGTGGACCCCGCCGAGCGGGATGCCGAACTTCACCGCGCGGATGCTACCGGTGCGATCCCGGGGAAGTAGCGTCTGAGCCATGACGGCGAGCCAACTCCGGCGGCGCTACGCCACCGCGTTGGTCCTCGCGCAGCTCGTCGCCGCCGTCGAACTGACGGCGTTGATCCTGCCGTTGCGCCACGGCATGGTCGCCCGGGCCGACACGGTTTTCGCCAGGGACACCGTCGTCACGGCCGTGGTCCTCGCGGTGCTCAGCACGGTGGCTGTGGTGCTGTACGCCCACATCGTCGTCGAGCACCGCCTGCGGTGGTTCACCACCGGCGACATCCCGGCGCCGCGCGACCGGTTCTTCGTGCGGGCCCTGCTGCGCCGCCAGTCGGCGCTGCTGACCGCCATCTGGGCGGTCAGCGGGATCGCCCTGTTCGTCGTCAACCGCGACGGCGGGGCCGTGGCGGCGTGGCTGATCGGGGTCTCGGTGCTCTTCGGGGCGGCGACGGCGACCGGCGTCTCGGTGCTGCTCATCCTGCGCCCCATGCGACCGATCACCGCCGCCATCACCGCCACCCAGGAGGGCCGGGACACCGCGCCCGGCGTGCTGTCCCGACTGCTGCTGATGTGGCTGCTGACCAGTGCCCCGCCGATGGTCGGGGTCTGCGTGCTGGTGTTCCTGCAGTCGAGGGGCCTGCTCATCGAACGGACCGCCTCGCTTGCCACCCCGGTGATCGTCCTGACGGTGATCTCGATCCTGGTGGGACTGCGCGGGATGACCATCGTCGCGCTGTCGATCTCGGATCCCGTCCGCGACGTGGTCAACGCGATGGCGCGGGTCGAGCGCGGCGAGATCGACACCCGGGTGGAGGTCTACGAGCGCTCCCAGATCGGGCGGTTGCAAAGCGGCTTCAACCGGATGGTCACCGGACTGGCCGAGCGCGATCGGCTTCGCGACCTGTTCGGCCGCTACGTCGGCGCCGACGTCGCCCGCCGCGCGGTCACGGAGGCGGGTGCGCTGACCGGCGAGGTCCGCGACGCCGCTGTGCTTTTCGTCGATCTCGTGGGCTCCACCGCAGCTGGCTCAGACCCGGTCCCCCGCCGAGGTGGCCGAGGTGCTCAACACGTTCTTCCAGACGGTGGTCGCCGCGGTCGACGAGCGGCACGGTCTGATCAACAAGTTCCAGGGCGACGCCGTGCTGGCCGTGTTCGGCGCACCCCTGCCAAGTGCCGACGCCGCCTGCGACGCTCTGGCGACGGCGCGCGCACTCAGTGTTCCGCTTCGCCGACTGCCGTTGGTGGACTTCGGCATTGGCGTCTCGGCCGGCCGGGTGTTCGCCGGCAACATCGGCGCCGAGCACCGCTACGAGTACACGGTGATCGGCGACCCCGTCAACGAGGCCGCCCGCCTGGCCGACAAGGCCAAGGACACCCCGGGCCGGGCGCTGTGCTCCGACGACGCCCTGGTCCGCGCCGACGAGGCCGAGCGGGACGCAGTGGACACCGCAGACATCGGAGGTATTGCGGGGGCGGTTGACGCCGACCCGGATCTCCGCGCCGTCGGCGGGTGCCTGAGCTTCGTCCCTTTTCGCGCCGTCCTCTTGTGCGCCACCGGCAGCCGGGGGAATGGTGGGAGCTATACCCCGATCAGCGCACTCCGCACGCGAGGAGGCACGTGATGGCCGACAAGGCGAACACTTCCCAGGCGGCGCGATCGGCTCCCGCCCCGGACAGTCCGGCCGCAATCCGCAACGTCGTCCTCGTCGGCCCCTCCGGCGCCGGCAAGACCACGCTTGTCGAGGCCCTGCTGGTGGCCTCCGGTGTGCTCTCGCGGCCCGGCTCCGTCGACGACGGCACCACCGTGTGCGACTTCGACGACGCCGCGATCCGCCAGCAGCGCTCGGTCGGCCTGGCACTCGCGCCCGTGCCGCATGCCGGTGTCAAGGTCAACCTGATCGACACCCCGGGCTATGCCGATTTCGTCGGGGAACTGCGGGCGGGTCTGCGGGCCGCCGACTGTGCGCTCTTCGTGCTCGCGGCCAACGACGGCGTCGACGAACCGACCCGGGCGCTGTGGCACGAATGCGAGGAGGTGGGCATGCCGCGGGCGGTGGTGATCACCAAGCTGGACCATGCGCGGGCGGACTACGACGGGGCGCTGCGCGCAGCCCGCGATGCCTTCGGCGACAAGGTGATGCCGCTGTACCTGCCGACCGGCACCGGATTGGTCGGGCTGCTGTCGTTGACCCACTACGAATACCGCGACGGCGCGCGCAGCACGCGCCCGCCGGACGAGGCGCATACCGACCGGATCGAGGAGCTTCGCGCCGACCTCATCGAGGGCATCATCGAGGAGTCCGAGGACGAGTCGTTGATGGACCGCTACGTCGGCGGCGAGGCGATCGACGAGGCCGTCCTGATCGAGGATCTGGAGAAGGCGGTCGCGCGGGGCTCGTTCTTCCCCGTCATCCCGGTGTGCAGCGGCACCGGCGTGGGCACCCTCGAACTGCTGGAAGTCGCCACCCGCGGCTTCCCGTCACCGCCGGAACACCGGCTGCCCGAGGTGTTCAACCCGCACGGGGTGGCCCGCACCGGCCTCGCCTGCGACCCCGCCGGACCGCTCCTGGCCGAGGTGGTGAAGACGACGTCGGACCCCTACGTCGGCCGCGTCAGCCTGGTCCGGGTGTTCTCCGGAACCATCAGGCCCGACACCACAGTGCATGTGTCGGGCCATTTTTCGGCCTTCTTCGAGACGAACACCCACGCCGATCACGACGAGGACGAACGCGTCGGCACCCTGTCGTTCCCGCTGGGCAAGCAGCAGCGGCCCGCACCGCAGGTGGTGGCCGGCGACATCTGCGCGATCGGCCGACTCGGCCACGCGGAGACCGGGGACACGCTGTCGGACACGTCCGACCCGCTGCTGCTCAAACCCTGGACCATGCCCGAGCCCCTGCTGCCGGTGGCGATCGAAGCCCACGCCAAGACCGACGAGGACAAGCTGTCGGTCGGCCTGCAGCGCCTGGCGGCCGAGGACCCGACGCTGCGCATCGAGCAGAATCCGGAGACCCACCAGATCGTGCTGTGGTGCATGGGCGAGGCGCACTCCAGCGTCGTCCTCGACGCGCTGGCCAACCGCTACGGCGTCAACGTCGACACGGTCGACGTGCGGATCCCGCTGCGGGAGACCTTCGGCGCCACCGCCAAGGGGCACGGCCGCCACGTCAAACAGTCCGGCGGGCACGGTCAGTACGCGGTGTGCGACATCGAAGTCGAACCATTGGCCGAAGGCGCTGGTTTCGAGTTCGTCGACAAGGTGGTCGGCGGAGCCGTGCCGCGCCAGTTCATTCCGAGCGTGGAGAAGGGCGTGCGCGCGCAGATGGAGAAGGGGGTGCACGCGGGCTACCCGGTGGTCGACATCCGGGTCACCCTGCTCGACGGCAAGGCGCACAGCGTCGACTCCTCGGACATGGCCTTCCAGATGGCCGGCGGGCTGGCGCTGCGCGAGGCGGCCGCGGCCACGGTGATCAACCTGCTCGAACCGGTCGACCTGATCACCGTGCGGGTGCCCGACGACTTCGTCGGCGCCGTGATGGGCGACCTGTCGGCCCGCCGCGGCCACGTCCTGGGCACCGAGCAGGCCGACGAGAGCCACACGGTTGTCAACGCGGAGGTGCCCCAGGCCGAGCTCACCCGGTACGCCATCGATCTGCGCAGCCTCACCCACGGCGCCGGGTCGTTCACCCGCAGCTACGCCCGCTATCAGGCGATGCCGGAGACCGCCGCGGCGAAGGTGCAGGGCTGACGCGCTTCGCGACAGTAACCCCACGGCGGCGCTGGGCGCCGATCTCCGCCGTGGCGTTACTCTCGGCGGGCACGTCGGCGAAAGGATGCTCGGTTGACCGCACCGCGATCGCTGCGAGAACTGTTCGACCAACTCGATCTGCGTGAGGTGGAGTCCGGAGAGGGCACCGTCGTGATGGAGATGCCGGTCGACGAGCGGACCACCAACACCGCAGGCGGTCTGCAGGGCGGTCTGATCGCCACCATGGCCGACGTGGCCGCCGGCCAGCTGGCCTCCCGCGCGACGCCGTTCGGCTTCGGTATCGCGACCACGGACCTGTTCGTCCGCTACCTACGCCCGATCAAGGTGGGGCCGGCCCGCGCGGTGGCCACGATCCTGCGAGTCGGCAAGCGGTCGGTGGTGGTCCAGGTCGACATTCACCGCGGTGACGACAACGAACTGGCCGCCACCGCCACGATCAACTTCGCCGCGGTGTGAGCGCTTAATCCAGCCAGTCGGCGATCCGTCGCGCGACGATCTCCCAGGCGGGCTCGAGCATCATGTCGTGACCGATACCGGGAAATATCTCTGCCTCGGTCTGATAAGCCCGCGCGGTCGCGTGAACCTCGTCAAACGTGAATACCCCGTCGTGCTCCGCGCCCAGCACCAGCAGTGGTGTGTTCACCCGTCGAGGGCGCGGCAGATTTCGGAACATCGCGTCGATGAAGAGCGCTCGCCTGCTCTCCTGCTGGAACCGGTTCACGCAATCCAGAACCACTGACTCCGGAGTTCCCGGCGAGAACATGGAATGCCTGGCGCGCTGCGGAGTATCAAGGGCCGCCATCGTGCTACCGGTGATCAAGGCCTTCGCGTTGGGCCACGGATACCGCTTGAACAGCCGCAGCGTGGCTGCCGGAACTCCCTCCGGCGGAATGGAAGCGAGTAACACACCCGCGGGAGCGCTGTTGGCCTCCAGGTACTTCTGTGCCACCAAACCGCCCATCGAGTGCCCGATCACCACCGGCGGGCTTGGCAGCGTCCGAGCAACCGATGCGACGTCGTCGACGTAGTCGGCGATCGAGCAGCGACTGAGGCGCTTGTCCGCGGGACTGCTGCCGTGGCCACGGAGGCTCAGCGCTAGAGCGTGAAACCCACGGTCGGCGAAGAAGTCCAGGAAATGCTCGTCCCAGCACCAGGCCCCATGCCACGCTCCGTGGACGAACAGCAACGGCGGGGCGCCCGGACTGGCGCTGCCCTTTTCGATGACTTCCAGCACGGCCGCCCCCCGACGTCGCTCTTAGGAATGGAATCCGCAGAGCATATGGCCATCACGCCGCCCAGACGCGAAGAATCAACGCGGCCCTGGCGCTCGGCGCTTATGTATGGTTACATACATAGTCATGGCGAGCCCCCGTGAACGCATGGTCGCCTCGGCTGCGCTGCTGATCCGCGAGCGCGGCGCACACCCGACGGCGATCGCCGACGTTCTGGCTCACAGCGGTGCCCCCCGCGGCTCGGCCTACCACTACTTTCCCGGCGGTCGCACCCAATTGCTCTGCGAAGCAGTCGATTACGCGGCCGACTATGTCGCGACCAAGATGGAGAAGGCCGCCAGCGGCACCGAGATGCTCGATGGCATGATGCGCTTCTACCGCACGCACCTGTTGGAGACTGACTTCCGGGCCGGCTGCCCCGTGCTGGCCGTCGCGGTGGAAGCCGGTGAACCGGACGCCCCCTCGCCGGTGGTCGATCACGCCGCCGCGGCGTTCGACCGGTGGAACGGCCTGATCGCCCAGCGCCTGGTCGCCGACGGAATCCCCGCCAAACGCGCCAAGGATCTGGCGGTGCTCATGACCGCCGCCTTGGAGGGCGCCATCGTGCTGGCCCGAGCGGCCCGCGACATCGCCCCCCTCGACGTCGTCCATCGACAACTGCGCGGCCTGCTCGAGGCCGGCTAGTGAAGGAGCCCCGACATGTCTGATGACTGGCAGCCGACCGCCTGCATCCTGTGCGAATGCAACTGCGGCATCGTCGTGCAGACCAGCGTTCAGAACGGGGCCGGCCACCTGGCCAAGATCCGCGGCGACAAGGACCACCCGGGCTCGCAGGGCTACACCTGCAACAAGGCGCTGCGCCTGGACCACTACCAGAACAACTCCGCGCGGCTGACGTCACCGCAGCGGCGCCGGCCCGACGGCAGCTACGAGGAGATCGACTGGGACACCGCGATCACCGAGATCGCGGCCGGCTTCAAACGCATTGCCGAGACCTACGGCGGGAACAAGATCTTCTACTACGGCGGTGGCGGTCAGGGTAACCATCTCGGCGGCGCCTACAGCAGCGCCTTCCTCAAGCCGTTGGGATCGCGATACCGCTCCAACGCGCTGGCTCAGGAGAAGACAGGCGAGTACTGGGTGGATGCCCACCTCTACGGCGGGCACACCCGCGGCGAGTTCAAGCACGCCGAGGTCTCGGTGTTCGTCGGCAAGAATCCGTGGATGTCCCAGGGCTTCCCGCGGGCGCGCACCGTGCTGAACGAGATCGCCAAGGATCCGGCACGGGCGATGATAGTGATCGACCCGGTGCTCACCGACACCGCGAAGATGGCGGACTTTCACCTGCGGGTCAAGCCAGGTGCCGATGCCTGGTGCCTGGCAGCGCTGGCCGCGGTGCTGGTGCAGGAAACCCTTTGCGACGAAGCCTTTCTCGCCGAGCACGTGGACGGCGACGACACTGTCCGCGACGTCCTGCGCAGTGTGCCGATCGACGACTATGCGCAGCGCTGCGGGGTCGACGGCGAGCTCCTGCGCGCGGCGGCGCGGCGCATCGCGGCGGCCGACAGCGTAGCGGTGTTCGAGGATCTCGGCGTCCAGCAGGCACCCAACAGCACACTGTGCTCCTACCTGAACAAGCTGCTGTGGATTCTCACCGGAAGCTTCGCCAAACGCGGTGGGCAGCACCTACATTCGAGCTTCGCCCCGCTCTTCAGCCCCGGCGGTGTCGGCCGCTCCCCGGTGACCGGCTCACCGATCATCGCCGGCCTGATGCCCTCCAACGTGGTGCCTCAGGAGATCCTCACCGATCACCCCGACCGGTTCCGCGCCATGCTCGTCGAGAGCGCCAATCCCGCCCATTCGGTCGCCGACTCGCAGGCCTGCCGGGAAGCGTTCGAAACGCTGGAACTGCTCGTGGTGATCGATGTGGCGATGACCGAGACGGCCCGGCTGGCCCATTACGTGCTACCGGCGGCCACCCAGTTCGAGAAGCCCGAGGCGACGTTCTTCAACTTCGAGTTCCCGCACAACGAGGTCCATCTGCGTCACCCGCTGTTCGAGCCGCTGGCCGGCACCCTGCCCGAGCCGGAGATCTGGGCCCGGCTGGTCCGCGCGCTCGGCATCGTCAGCGACGACGATCTGCGCCCGCTGCGCGAGGCCGCCAAGCAGGGCCGCGATGCCTACACCGCCGCGTTCTTCACCGAACTGGCCGCCAATCCCGCGCTGAACAAGGTGCTGCCCTACGTGCTCTACGAGACCTTGGGCCCGACCCTGCCGGAGCGGCTGAAAGGCGCTGCGGCACTGTGGGGTTTGGCGCAGAAGGCGGCGCTCACCTACCCCGACGCCGTGCGCCGCGCCGGTCACGCCGACGGTAACGCGTTGTTCGACGCCATCCTGGCCGGGAAGTCGGGGGTGACGTTCAGCGTGCACGAGTACGCCGACGACTTCGCGCTGATCACCCACCCCGACCGCAGGATCAAGCTGGAGATGCCGGAGATGCTCGACGAGATCCGCGCCCTGCAGGATCTTCGGCCGGGCCTGACCACCGCCGAGTTCCCGATCGTGCTGTCCGCCGGTGAGCGCCGGGCGTTCACCGCCAACGACATCTTCCGCGACCCCTCCTGGCGTAAGCGTGACACCGACGGTGCACTGCGGATCAGCGTCGAGGACGCCGAAGCGCTCGGCCTCGTCGACGGTGGGCGGGCCCGGATCACCACCGCCGCGGGCAGCGCCGAGGCTCACGTCGAAATCAATCCCGCGATGTTGCCGGGACACGCGTCGCTGCCGAACGGCTACGGGCTGGACTTCGTCGGCGCCGACGGCCAGAGCCGCACGCCCGGCGTCGCGCCCAACGCGCTGACCGCCACCGACTGGCGCGACGCCTATGCCGGAACGCCCTGGCACAAGCACGTACCGGCCCGCATCGAGGCGGTCGCCGCGGAGCTTGCCGCGTCGGCGATCTGATCGTCACTATGATCGGCCCCTGTGCAGTCGCCATGGGGTGAGGACGTCAGCGCCGGTCACTACGACGGCCATCCCGGCCTGGTGTACGCCCGGCGGCCACGATCCTTCGCCGAACTCTTCACCGGAGCGGAACGCTGGGCCGATCGGGTGTTCCTGGTGCAGGGTGAGCGCCGCATCACGTTCGGCCAGTTCTTCGCTGCGGCCGCTGCGGCGCGGGAACGACTCGAGCCGTTGGGGATTCGGCCCGGTGAGCGCGTCATGCTGTTGGCCTACAACAGCCCGGACTGGGTGGTGTCGCTGTGGGGCATCTGGGCGCACGGCGCCGAACCCGTTCTGGGCAACCGGTGGTGGAGTCCCCGCGAGGCGGCGCATTCCATCGAGCTGGTCGCGCCCCGCGCGATCATCACCGACGCCACGGAGCTCACCGCCGGCGTCTCGGTGCCGGTGCTGCACATCGGGGACTTCCGGTCCTGCTTCGCCGGGGCCGACCCCGTCCCGCCGCCGCTTCCCGGCCCGGCCGACGAGGACGACCCCGCCGCGATCCTGTTCACCTCCGGCAGTTCGGGCATGCCCAAAGGTGTCGAACTGTCGTTCCGATCGGTGGTGGCCAACCAGCACAACGTCCTGAGCCGATCCCGGCAGCTGCCGCACCTGCTCGACGCGGATGCGCCGCAGGCGGTGAACCTGGTGTGCACGCCGCTGTTTCATGTCGGTGCGCTCGCCACCCTGCTGACCCAGGCGATCACCGGCGGACGGATCGTGCTCAACGAGGGGCGGTTCGACCCGGCGCAGGTACTCGCCCTGATCGAGAGCGAACGCGTTCAGCGCTGGGGAGGTGTGCCGACGATGGCGGTGCGCGTCCTGGAACACCCCGAGTTCGACAGCTACGACCTGACGAGCCTGCGGGCCGTTCCACTGGGCGGGGCGGCGGTGTCGCCGGTGCTGCTGGACCGGATGGCGCGCAGGCTGCCGCAGTTGCAGTCCCGCGGGCTGGCCAACACCTGGGGCATGACCGAAGGCGCCGGGTTCTTCACGGTGGCCGGCGGCGCCGACCTCCTCCGACACCCGGGCACCGTCGGCCGGCCCTACCCGACCGTCGAACTGCGCATCGACGACCCGGATCCCGACGGCGTCGGCGAGGTGCTGGTCCGCTCCCCCACGGTGATGCTGGGCTACGTCGGGATCGAGCACGGACCGGTCGACTCCGACGGCTGGCTGCACACCGGCGACCTCGGCCACCTCAACGCCGACGGCTATCTGTTCATCGACGGCCGTAGCAAGGACATGGTCATCCGCGGCGGGGAGAACATCGCGTGTCCACATGTCGAGGCCGCGTTGCTCAGCCACCCCGACGTGGTCGAGGCAGCCGCGATCGGGCTTCCGCATTCCGACCTCGGTGAGGAACTCGCCGCCGTCGTGGTGCACCGGGCCGGTGGGCCGGCGCCGTCGCAGGAGGACCTGATCCGCCATCTGCAGGGCGTGGTGGCGTATTTCGCGATCCCAACCCGTTGGCTGATCCGAACGCAGCCGCTGCCGACGGTGGCCGGCGAGAAGGTCGACAAGAAGAGCCTGGCGGCCGAGTTCACCTGAGCCGCCGACGAACTCCGCCGATCAGATCACCAGGACGGTCTTGCCCGGCCTGCGGTCGCGGGAACGGCTGGCGTAGGCAGCGGCGCCGTCCCGCAGCGCAAAGGTCGCCGCAACGGTGACACGCAGGCCACGAGCGTCGACGGTGTCCGCGAGTCGGGCAAGTTGCGCCGAGTCGGTACTGACCACGAAGAACGTGGCGGTGATGCCCAGCCGGTCGGCCACGGCCCGGTCCGGCGGGGTCTGCAAGGTGACGAGCCGGCCACCGCGGCGCGGGAGCGCATACGCCCGCTCGAGGGTGTCGCCACCGACCGTGTCGATCACCACGTCATAGCCGCCGGTTTCGGCGGCGAGGTCCGCGCCGCGAACGTCGATCACGCGTCGCGCCCCGAGACCGCGGACGTAGTCGACGGCCCCGCGGCTGGTGGCAGTGACGTCGGCGCCGGCCAACGCTGCCAGCTGGACCGCGTAGCCGCCGACCCCACCGGTCGCGCCGAGCACCATCACCTTCTCGCCGGCCAGCACGCGGGCATGGTCGAACAACGCCTGCTGAGCGGTCAGCGCCGGGAGCGGGAGCGCTGCTGCTTCGACGTCAGTGAGCATGCGCGGCTTGGCCGACACATGAGTGGCCGGGACGACCGCGAAGTCGGCGGCGGCACCGTCCCGGTCGAACGGCACCATGCCATAGACCGCCTCACCGACCGCCACGCCGCTGACGCCGGAACCGACCGCAGCCACCTCGCCGCTGAACTCGTGCGACGGAATGATCGGGGTCCGGTCGGCGCCGTCGCGCAACCAGGTTTCCTCCCAGAGCAGCTCGTCGAAGGTGATCGCGGCGGCGCGGACAGCGACGAGCACCTCATCCGGTCCCGGGGTCGGAACGGGTGCCTGCTCGAAGACGAGCACCTCGGGGCCGCCGCGATGGTGCGCACGCAACGCCTTCATCTCTGTCATGCGGCTCATAGCGTCGGGATCATCCCGCCGTCGATGACGACGTTGGCGCCGGTGATGTTGGCGAACCGGTCGCTGGCCAGCACCAGCGCCAGGTCGGCGACCTCCTCGGGGGTGGTGAACCGGCCGGTCGGGAAGCTCGCCGCGAACGACGCGACGATGCCTTCGGGCGTCGAGTCGTTGGCCGCCGCCAGTTGACTGGCCACCCCGTCGGCGCCGAGCCACAGGTCCGTGCCGACCGGACCCGGATCGATGGTGTTGACGCGAATGCCGTTCTTGCCGAACTCCTTCGACAACGCCTTGCCGAGGTTGTCGAAGGCGGCCTTCGCTGCGGAATAGTCGACCACCATGGGGTCGGGGAACCGGGCGTTGACCGAGCCGATGTTGACGATCACTCCCCCGCCGGCGCCGATCATGGCAGGCAGCGCGGCGCGGATGGCCCGCACGGTCGCGAGCACGTCGAGGTTGAACGTTTCCAGCCACATCTCGTCGGTGACGGCGGTGAAGCCGTTCAGCCGTGGTGTCGCGATCCCGACGTTGTTCACCAGCACGTCGATCCTGTCGCCCGCCGCCTCGATCAAGCGAGCCGGCCCGTCCGGCCGCGCGAGGTCGACGGAGACCGGTTCGACGGAGGTGGCGTCGGCCAATTCGGCGAGCGCATCGGAGATCGTTCGCGCACCCGCGACGACCCGCGCGCCCTCCTCAGCGAACCGGCGGACGATGGCCAGTCCGATTCCGCGACTGGCACCGGTGACGACGACGACCTTGCCGTCCAGATTGAGGTTCATGTCGGCTCCCGAGGGTGGATGCGTGCGAGTGTTCCCCAACCGTAAGCCGATACGCTGGAGCGGCCAATGAGAGCGATTGTATTGCTGGCGCAGAGCGGCCACCTCGACAAGAGCGGCGCGGTGCATGCGCTCGGCCTGGGCTGGACCACCAGTCCGACGCCGACCGCACAGCACGTGCTGATCGTGTTCGTGGAAGTGCAGTGGTCGGAGATCGGTGCGGCGTTCCCCATCCGCGCCGAACTCGTCGACAGCGACGGGGCGCGGGTGGCCCACACCGAGGAGAACGTCATCAAGGCCCGGCGGCACCCGGTCCACCCCGAAGGCACCCCGGTCACCATCCCGTTCATCGCCACCATCCCGCCGCTGAATCTCACCGTGGGCGAGCGCTATCAGTGGCGGGTGTCGATCGACGACGAGATGCACGAGGACTGGCTGGCGGGTTTCACGGTCACTGAGTAACGCCCGTCGACGAGCGCCGTCACGTCACCGCTTCGATGCGCACCGCCACGCCGTTGAGCACCGACATTCCGGCCAGCCGCTCGAGGTCCTCGGGCCGGCTGGAGGTCAGCTCGTTGACGTTGGCCCCGGGGACACTGTTGGCCAGCCGCCAGCCGCCGCGGTGACCCCAGCCGTGCGGGACGGCGATGGTGCCGGCGCCGACCTCGTCGGTCAGCAGGACGTCGGTTTCGATCTGTCCCCGGCGGGAGCTGATCCGCACCCGGCCGCCATCGACGATCCCCGCGGCACCGGCGTCGTGCGGATTGATCCGGGTACGGTGCCGCCGATCGCCCTTCATCAGGGTGGGGCTGTTGTGCATCCACGAGTTCTGGGACCGCACCTCACGGATTCCGATGGCCAGCAGAGGGTAGTCGGGATCGTCCGGTCCGCGGGTGCCGAGCCGGTCGATCTCGGCGAGAATCTCCGGCGGGTCCAGCCGCACCTTGCCACCCTGGTGACGGACAGCCTTCGCCAGGACTCCGGTCGGCGCATGCTCGGCCAGCACCAGCCCATGCGGGTGCTCGCGCAGCTTCTTGAGGTTCAGCCCGCCGCGACGGAGGCCGAACCTGTCCCCGTACGGACCGGTCCGCAACAGCAGCGACATCAGGCGCTTCGGCGTCATCGCCGTCAGGCCCTTTCGATCCAGCAGCGCCAGAACGGGATTCAAGCGCCGGAGCGGGCCGGTGGCGAACAGTGACAGGCCCATCCGCTGGGCGATGTCGGCGAAGACCTCCCACTCCTGCCGCGCCTGCCCGTACGGCTTCACAACGGCGTCGGTGGACTGGACGAACACCGAGGGACAACACGCCGCGAAAATGGTGGGCAGGTCCTCCCGTTCGAGCATCGTGGTGGCGGGCAGGATGTAGTCGGCGTACTTGTTCGTCTCGGTGACGTAGAAGTCCAGGGAGACAAGCAAGTCCAGCTTCTGGACGGCGGCTTCCAGCTTGTCGCTGTCGGGCACGGTCAGCACCGGGTTACCGGCCTGGACGAACAGCGCGCGCAGTCTGCCCTCGCCGGGTGTGGTGATCTCCTCCGCCATCACCGCAGCCGGAAATGTGCCGTTGACATCGGGCAGATTGCCGATGCGCGAATATGTTTCGGCGTAGGTCAAGTTGCCGGACCGCTCGCCCATGTCCTCCAGCGGGATCACCGCATGCGACATCAGCGTGCCGCCGGGACGGTCGAGGTTGCCCGTCACGAGCGTCAGCACGTCGAGCAGGAGGCTGACGAGCGTGCCGTGGTTACCCAGGCACGCCCCGGTTCGGCCGTAGGCGGTTGCGGTGGGTGCGGTGGCGAAATCGTGGGCCAGGGATCGGACCACGTCGGCGGCCAGGCCGGTGCGGACCGCGGTGTCCTCCGGCGGAAAGTCGGCGCAGACCGTGCGCAGGGTCGCCAGACCGGTGGCCTGCCGAGCGATGGTCGCGGAGTCCTCCAGGCCTTCGGCGAAGATGACGTTCAGTATCGACAGCAACAGCCAGGCGTCCGAGTCGGGACGCACCTCGAGGTGTTCGTGCGCGCGGGCGGTCTCGGTGCGGCGCGGGTCGATCACCACCACGCGTCCGCCGCGGCGCACGATCGCGGTCAGGTCGTCCTTGATCCGTGGGGCGCGTACCGCGCTGCCGCGCGACACCAGCGGGTTCGCGCCGAGCATCAACAGGAAGTCGGTGCGCAGCAGGTCGGGGAAGGGCAGCTGGCTGTTGGCCCCGTAGAGCAGCTTGCTGGCGACGAAACGGCTGTTGATGTCCTGAGACCCGGCCGAGTAGTGGTGCCGGGAGCCGATGCGCGCGAGGAAGAGTCCCGACCACACGCCGGCCGCGTAGCCGAATGCGGTCGGGTTGCCGGTGTACTGCCCCACCGACGCGCCGCCGTGCCGGGCGATGATGTCCTTGAGTCGCGCCGCGATGTCGTCGAGTGCGGCGTCCCAGCCGACTTCCTCGAACTCGCCGTCGCGCCGTCTGCGCAAGGGCATCAGGACCCGGTCCGGGTCGTTCTGCACGTCGGTGAACGCGATGCCCTTGGGGCAGGCCCGGCCCCGCGACAGCGGGTTGTCGGGGTCGGGGCGAAGCGACACCAGTCGTTCGTTCTCGACGGCGGCGATCAGCCCGCACATCGGCTCGCAGATCCGGCAGTAGGTCACCCGATGGTTCACCGACATGGAGTCAGTCTCACACCTGCACCGGCAGGGCGTTCCATCCCCACTGGAAACTCGACGGGGGCCGCGACGCCGCGTCGGCGTCGACCCGGTACTCGGGCACGCGGCGCAGCCACTCGGTGACCAGCACGGCGATCTCCAGGCGGGCCAGGTGATAGCCGAGGCAGAAGTGCTGGCCGCGGCCGAACGCCAGCGATCGCTCGATGCGTCTGTTCCAGACGAACTCCTCGGGATCGGGGTACTCCCGTTCGTCCCGGTTGGCCGAGGCCAGCAGCGTGATGATCCGCTGACCCGGCTGAATGGTCCTGCCGTGCAACGTGAACGGGCGGCGCGCCGTGCGCGCGAACCACTGTGCCGGCGCGCAGTAGCGGATCATCTCCTCCCGCGCGACGGGAACCTGGACGGCCGGGTCGGCGCGCACCGCTGCCATCTGCCCGGGATGGCGGCTGAGCTCCCACAGCCCGTGCCCGACGATCTTCGGAACGGTCTCGGTGCCGCCGATGAACACTCCGAGCAGTTGGGTGGCGACCTCGGTGTCGTTCAGCGCGGAGCCGTCAGGCAGCCGGTACCGCAGCAGGTTCTCCACGATCGGCACCTCACGGTCGGACTCGCCGGCCCGCACCCGTTCCACGATCGGGGTCAGGTAGCTCAGATAACCGGGGCGGGCGTTGCCCACCTCGACCCCGCTTCCCGGCTCGGCCAGGCTGCCGGCGTTCACCGTCGCCAGCACCTCGGGCGCCAGTTCGACCGGCAGGCCGAGCAATTCGCACACCACCGAGGCCGCGACCGTGCCCCCGTATTCCTGGGTCAGGTCGAAGGCGCCGCGCGGCAGCACTTCGTCGAGCCGCTCGTTGGCCAACTCGCGGATGCGGGCCTCCAGGCCGGCCACCGACCTGGGCCGGAAACTTCCTGCCGTGCACCGCCGGACGTCGTCGTAGATGGGGGCGTCGAAGTTCGCATGAAACGGCATGGGGTGCAACGCCGGGTCGGCGACCGCTCCGCCGTTGTGCTGGGCCAGCACCGTCGCCGCGGGCAGCGTTCCCTCCGAGGCGACGAAGGTGCCGTCGTTGATCTCCAGGACCCGCCAGATGTCGTCGAAGCGCGACAGCGCGAAGGTGTCCCACTTCTCGATGTAGTAGACCGGGTGCGCATCGCGCAACCGCCGGTAGAACGGCCGGGGGTCAGCCATCACCGCCGGGTCGAACGGGTCGTAGGAAAAATCCTGCGTCACAACCGCTCTCACGCCTCAGTCCTCGACCAGTCTCAGCGCCGCGGTCGGGCACTGCAGGACCGCCTTCTGCATCCGGTCGCGGTCCGATTCCGGACGTTCGGTGCCGTGGATGAGCACGCTGCCGTCGTCGCTCACCTCGAACACATCCTCAGCGATGGTCTCGCAGATCCCGTGGCCGGTGCACCTGCCGAGGTCGACCTCGATGCGCATGTCTGTAGCGTGACAGTCTGCTCGATATTTGTAAAGACGCGGATTCCGGTCCGCGCCCTGCGACATGCCCGGATCGGGCGTGACACCTTCGCCGTGACCTGTAATGCTGTAGCGGTGAACCACGCATCGGCGGACAGCCCGGAAGCACCGGCGGACGACGACACCTCGTCGCGCCACCGCATCCTCAAGGCCACCGCCGAGGTGCTGGCCCGCAGCGGCCAGACCAAGCTGAGTCTGTCCGAGGTGGCGCTTCAGGCCGGCGTCTCGCGGCCCACGCTCTACCGCTGGTTCGCTTCGAAGACCGAACTGCTCGATGCCTTCGGTGTCTACGAACGGCAGATGTTCGACGGCGGCATCAGCCGGGCGACCGCCGATCTGCGGGGCACCGAGAAGCTGGACGCGGCATTGCGGTTCATCGTCGACTACCAGCAGTCCTACTCCGGCGTGCGGCTGGTCGACATCGAACCGGAGGTGGTCATCGCACAGCTCACGCACATCCTCCCGGTGATGCGGGCCCGGCTGGAACGGCTGCTGTCCGGACCCAACGCCTCGGTCAAGGCCGCCACCGCGATCCGGGTTGCGGTGTCGCACTACATCGTGCGCAGCGACGACGGCGAGCAGTTCCTGGCTCAACTGCGCCATGCGGTGGGCTTGCGGCAGTGAGCCGATGAGCGGCCTCGACGTCGGGGTGTACGTCCCGCAGATGGGCTTCTCCTACGCAGACGTCCTGCACCGAGCGCAGCGCTGTGAGGAACTCGGCATCGGGTCGCTGTGGCTCTACGACCACATGTACGGCCCCGGCGTACCCGACATCTCCTCACTCGAGGCATGGACGCTGGCCACCGCGCTGCTGAGCCGGACCGAGCGGCTGCGGGTCGGACACATGGTGCTGTGCAACACCTTTCGCCACCCCGCGGTGCTGGCCAAGATGGCCACCACCCTGGACCAGATCTCCAACGGCCGGCTCGAGCTCGGCATCGGCAGCGGCTCCATCGAGGACGAGCACCGCCGTCTCGGCCTGCCGTGGGGTTCGTTCGCCGAGCGCTCGCAACGGTTGCGGGAGACATTGGAAATCCTGGCCCAGGCGTTCGCCGAGGAGCGGATCGACTTCAGCGGAACGCATTACACGGTCCGCGACATGCCCATCAAACCCGGACCCGTCCAGCAGCCACGGCCGCCGATCGTCGTCGGCGGCGCCGGCGAGAAGTACACCCTGCCGCTGGTCGCCCGCTACGCCGACGTGTGGAACATCCCCACCTACGCGCTGGCCGAGCTCGAACACAAGGTGTCGGTGCTGCGTTCCCTGTGCGACGAGATCGGCCGTGATCCGGCGACGATCGTGATGTCGGTGGAAGCCGTGCTGGCGCTGGCACCCGACGACGCGGCACTGCCGGCGGTTCGGCAGGTGGCCGAAAAGCGGTTCGGTGGACCGGGTTTCGGCCTTCACGACGGCGGCCTGATCGGCACGCCGCAGGCTATCGTCGACCGACTCGGCGCGCTGCAGGAGATGGGGTTCGCGCAGGTGGTGCTGTTCACCCACGACCGGGCCTCGGACGCGACGCTGGAGTTGCTAGCCGGCGACGTGCTGCCGCACGTGGGGCTACCGTGACCGCATGGTGAGCCGACCGCTGCACAACCGACGTGTCCTGGTGACCGGCGCCGCGACCGGGCTGGGAGCCGCCGCGGTGCGGGCGCTCGCCGGTGCCGGAGCCGACGTCGTCGCCACCTATCACGACACCGCCCCGGTCGACACCGACGGCGCGACCTGGCTGCAGTGCGATGTCCGCGACGGCGACGCGGTCACCGCGATGGTCGGCGAGGCGGCGGCCGCTCTGGGCGGCCTCGACGTCCTCGTGCACGCCGCGGGGTTGTGGCGCCAGGGGATTCCGGGCCAGATCACGGCGGCGGACATCGACTTCCTCGTCGGCACCAACCTGACGTCGACCGTCTTCACCAACCAGGCGGCACATGCCGTGATGCGCAAATCCGGCGGTCGCATCATCAACTTCGGCTCGGCGGAGGCGGTGATGGGCAGTCCCATCTCCGCGGTCTACGCCGCCACCAAGGGCGCGGTGGCGGCCTGGACCCGCTCGGCGGCCAAGGCGTGGGCCGGTGACCGCGTCACCGTCAACGCCCTTGCGCCCGCGATGCAGACTCGCGGCGCCGAGCGGCTGCGCGAGTTCCTCGGGCCGCGCGGTGGCGAGCTGGTGGACCAGCAGCTGAAGTTCACGATCCCGCTCGGCGGCGCGCTGGGCGACCCCGACCGCGACCTCGGACCCGTCCTGGTGTTCCTGGCCGGCGACGGTGCCCACTTCATCACCGGGCAGCTGCTCGCCGTCGACGGCGGCCTCGTCATGCTCGGCGGCTAGCGACGCGCGAACTCCGGCGCGTGCTCCGGGCGCACCCCCACGCCCACGAAGTAGGCGGGGATCACCGACAGCCACGGCAGCCGCCGGATCAAACCCGCGAGGGCCGCTGGCGGATCGGCGCTCTCACCGCGCAGGATCGGACCGATCAGCCGACGATGCATCAGACGCTGAACCGCCTGGGTCGCGGCGGCCGGCGGCAGGCGTCGCCGACGCACCGCAGCCAGGTGCCTTTCGGTCACGTCGCGCCGGCGCAGCGGCTCGGCCAACAGGCTGGCGGTCCCCACCGCGTCCTGGACGGCCAGGTTGATCCCGACACCGCCGACCGGCGACATCGCATGAGCGGCGTCACCGATGCACAGCAGTCCGTCGGCGTGCCAGCGCGTGAGCCGATTGAGCTTGACGTCGAGGAACTTCACGTCGTCCATCGACGCCAGCGCGCTGACGTCGGCCTCCGGAATCAGGCCCTCGAGTTCGTCGCGGAACGCCTGCAGCCCGCGGGCACGCAACTGCGCGTCGCTGCCCTTCGGAATCAGATAGGCGATCTGGAAGTAGCCCTCCCGCGGGATCATGATCAGCACCCGGCCCGGGGCCATCCGCGGGATCAGGGTGTACTGGCCCGCGTCTTCGTGCGGCAACCGGAACCACCACACGTCGAACGGCACCGGCCATTCGCGCGTTGTCAGCCCCGCCTCTTCGCGCAGGATCGACCCACGCCCGTCGCAGGCCACGGTCAGATCCGCGTGCAGTTCACCCTCCCCGGCCGGGGAGGTGTAGCGCACCCCGGTGGTCCGGGCACCGGTGCGCAGCAGCCCGGTGACCTCGTGCTGCATCAGCAGCGTGAACGTCGGCTCCGCCTGGGCGGCCTCGGCCAGCAGGTCCAGCAGGTCCCACTGCGGCACCATCGCGATGTAGGGGTGCGGCTGACGCAGCCGGCGGAAGTCGACCATCGCCAGCGACTGACCGTCGACCGTCAACGCCGCCTGCTCCACCTTGCTCTGCGGCAGCGCGGCGAACCGGTCCCACAAACCCAGCTCGTCGAGCAGTCGCAAGGTGGTCGGATGCACTGTGTCACCGCGGAAGTCGCGCAGGAAGTCGGCGTGCTTCTCCAGCAGCGTCACCTCGATCCCGGCGCGGGCCAGCAGCAGCCCCAGCACCATTCCCGCCGGTCCCCCGCCGACGATCGCACAGGTGGTCGAGTCGGTCATCTGCTCACCGTAGCCACGCGCCGATGCTCCCGTGAGCAGACGCACAATCGCATCCCCGAGGCCTCTGCTGTGCGAGTCTGCGTCTGCTCGCGGGCAAGGGGACGCGTCACACCTCGATACGGGCGCCGATGATGACGGTGCGGTCGAGTGGCAGCCCGAAATAGCCGGCGGCATCGGCGGTGATGTGCGACGTCGCGATGAACAACCGCTTGCGCCAGGGCGCCATCGTCGGCTCGTCGCCGATGCACAGATCGAGCCGGGACAGGAAATACGAGGCGTTGTCGATGTCGAACGGGCCGTCGGCGGCCATCGGATCGACCAACCGAAGCGCCGCCGGCACATTCGGGCGCTCCATGTAGCCGAAGCGGGCGGCGACGAAGGAGATGCCGTCGTGGGCGTAGCCGAGATCGTCGACCGTGATCCGCTCGCTGTCCGGCACCCGTGGCACCGGCAGCGTGTCGATCGACATGATGATCACGTGCTCGGCCAGGACATGGTTGTGGTCGACATTGGCCCGCATCGCCAGCGGCGCCGTCTCACTGCCTCGGTTGAGAAAGATCGCCGTGCCCGCTATTCGCGGCAGCGCCGGGTCGCGCTGGACGATATCGCCGATGAACTCACGCAGCGGTCCCTCGGCCATGTCGCGGGCGGCGGTGACGATCACGCGCCCGCGCTGCCAGGTGATCAGCACGGTGAAGGTCACCAGTCCGATCAGCAGCGGCAGCCACGCCCCGTGCCGGAGCTTGGTCAGGTTGGCCGCCAGGAACATCAGGTCCACGACGAGCAGTGCTCCGCCACCGCCCACCACCGCCCACAGCGGCGCGTGCCAGCGGGTGCGGGCGATGTAGAGGAACAACAGGGTGGTGATGGTGATGGTGCCCGTCACCGCCATGCCGTACGCGTAACCCAGCGCGGTCGAGCTGCGGAAGGCGAACACCAGGATCAGCACCGCCACCATCAGCATGCCGTTGATCCAGGGCACGTAGATCTGGCCGATGGAGGACGCCGAGGTGTGCGCGACCCGCAGCCGGGGCAGGTAGCCCAGCTGTGCTGCCTGGGATGCCACCGAGTAGGCGCCGGTGATCACCGCCTGCGAGGCGATGACCGTCGCGGCCGTCGCCAGTCCGATCATGGGTATCTGTGCCCAGTTGGGAACCAATAGGAAGAACGGGGCATTCACCACGTCCTGCTTTCCCAGCAACAGCGCGCCCTGGCCGAAGTAGTTGAGCACCAGCGCGGGCAACACCAGGCCCAGCCAGGCCCAGGTGATCGACGAGCGACCGAAGTGACCCATGTCGGCGTACAGCGCCTCGGCGCCGGTGACCGACAGCACGACGGCGGCCAGCGCGAAGAACGCGATGTGGAAGTGCCCCGCCATGAAATCCAGCGCGTAGGTCGGTGAGAGCGCCCGCAGGATCTGAGGGTGGCCGATGATGCCGCGCACCCCACAGACACCGATCACGATGAACCAGACGATCATCACGGGCCCGAAGAATCTGCCCACGATGGCAGTACCGTGCCGCTGCACCGCGAACAGACCGATGATGATGACCGCCGTGATGGGCACCACCAGCTCGCCCAGGCCCGGGTCGACGATCTTCAGGCCTTCCACCGCGGACAGCACCGAGATCGCCGGTGTGATCATGCTGTCGCCGAAAAACAGTGCGGCGCCCAGGATTCCGAGCCCGGACAGCAGCTTGATCACGCGGGCGCCCGACTTGCCGCCGATCCGCTGCACCAGCGTGATCAACGCCATCACGCCGCCCTCGCCGTCGTTGTCGGCACGCATCACGAGGGTGACGTAGGTCAGCGAGACGATGATCATCACCGACCAGAAGATCAGCGACACCACTCCGTAGACGTTGGCCCGGCTGATCGGCACCGGATGCGGATCACCCGGATTGAACAGCGTCTGCACGGTGTAGATCGGGCTGGTGCCGATGTCGCCGAAGACCACGCCCAGCGCACCGATCACCAAGGGCGCGCGGGCCGTCCGGACGGCGGTGTGCACGGGCATCGCGAAGTCTGTGGGCACAGGTCGGTCCCTCTGGTCTCAACGGCCCGGCGTCAATCCCCGGCGACGTGGGATAGATGGTATCCGCAGACTTTCGCTGCGCCGGGCGAATCCACGTACCGTGGTAGCACAGCCGTCTCGACGTTCGGAGGCCGTGAATGCGTGTCGCTCTGTTCGCGACCTGCCTGGCCGACGCGATGTTTCCACGCGCCGCAATCGCCACCGTTGAGCTGCTCGAACGCCTCGGCCACGAGGTCGTCTTCCCCGCCGGCCAGACCTGCTGCGGGCAGATGCACATCAACACCGGCTACCTCAGCCAGGCGACGCAATTGGTCCGCAGGCATGTCGAGGTGTTCGAGCGCGCGGCGTGTGATGCGGTGGTGGCTCCGTCGGGGTCCTGCGTCGGCTCGGTCCGCCACCAGCACGCGATGGTTGCCCGCAGGGCCGGCGACGACGGCCTGGCCGAGCGGGCCGAAGCCGCCGCGGCACGCACCTACGAACTCTCGGAGTTCCTGGTCGACGTCCTCGGGGTGCGTGATGTGGGGTCCTACTATCCGCACCGGGTCACCTATCACCCGACGTGTCATTCGCTGCGGATGCTGCGGGTCGGGGACAAGCCGCTCGAGCTGCTGCGCCACGTGCGTGGTCTGACCCTGCTGGAATTGGAGTCGGCGGAGACCTGCTGCGGATTCGGCGGCACGTTCGCGATCAAGAATGCCGATACCTCCACGGCCATGCTCGCCGACAAGATGGCCGCGGTGCTCTCGTCCGGGGCCGAGGTGTGCACCGCCGGTGACAGTTCGTGCTTGATGCACATCGGCGGCGGGCTGAGCCGGCTGCGCTCGGGCGTGCGCACGGTTCATCTCGCCGAGATTCTGGCCCACACCGAGGCGCGGCGATGACTGCGTTTCTCGGCGTCCCCGGCGTCCCGGGCATCGGCAACCTGCGCGGCGACGAGCCGTTTCCGGCGGCCGCCCGCCGTGGGCTCGCCAACACCCAGATGCGCCGCAACGTCGGACATGCCACGCGCACAATCCGCGCCAGACGACTTGCGGCGGTGAGCGAATGCCCGGACTGGGAGCAGCTGCGCGCCGCCGGTGAAGCGCTCAAGCGCGACGTCCTGGCCCGGTTGCCCGAACTGCTCGAGCAGCTGGAACGCAATGTGATCGCCCGTGGCGGAGTGGTGCACTGGGCGCGCGACGCAACGGAGGCCAACCGGATCGTCACCGATCTGGTGCACGCAACCGGCGCCGACGAGGTGGTGAAGGTCAAGTCGATGGCGACCCAGGAGATCGGCCTCAACGAGCACCTCGAAGCCGCGGGCATCGCCGCCGTCGAGACCGACCTGGCCGAGCTGATCGTGCAACTCGGCCATGACAGACCCAGTCACATCCTGGTACCGGCGATCCACCGCAACCGCGCCGAGATCCGCGAGATCTTCGAGCGCGAGATGCCCGACTCAGGTCAGCTGACCGACGACCCGCGCGTGCTGGCGATGGCTGCCCGGACCCATCTGCGCCGAAAGTTCCTCTCCGCCAAGGTCGCCGTCAGCGGCGCCAATTTCGGTGTCGCCGAAACGGGGACGCTGGCCGTGGTGGAGTCCGAAGGCAACGGCAGGATGTGCCTGACACTGCCTCGCACGCTGATCACGGTGATGGGTATCGAGAAGGTGGTGCCGCGGTTCACCGACCTGGAGGTGTTCCTGCAGTTGCTGCCCCGCTCCTCGACCGCCGAACGGATGAACCCGTACACCTCGCTGTGGACCGGCGTCCATCCCGGCGACGGCCCGCAGGAGTTCCACCTGGTGCTGCTGGACAATGGGCGCACCGCGGTGCTCGGCGACCCGGTGGGACGGGCCGCGCTGCACTGCATCCGTTGCAGCGCATGCCTGAACGTCTGCCCCGTGTACGAACGCACTGGTGGACACGCCTACGGTTCGGTTTATCCCGGCCCCATCGGGGCGATTCTCAGTCCCCAACTGACCGGCACGCCGGCCGGTATGGGAGATCACGATGACCCGAATGCTTCGCTGCCCTACGCGTCGTCGCTGTGCGGCGCCTGCTTCGACGCCTGCCCGGTGCGTATCGACATTCCCACGATCCTCGTCCACCTTCGCGCGGCACAGGTCGACGCCGAACGCAATCGCCTCGGCGGTCAGAACCTCGCGATGCAAGCGGCGGCGTGGGCCATGGCGTCTCCGCGCCGGTTCGCGTTGGCCGAAGGGGCCTTGGCGGCCGGGCGGCTCCTCGCCGGACGCGATCATCGCATCACGGCGTTGCCGTGGCCGGCCTCGCGCTGGACGGGCAGCCGGGACATCCCCGAGCCGCCGTCCGAGACCTTCCGGCAGTGGTGGGCCCGTACCCGTGGTGGGCAGCGATGAGCCCCGCACACGCCCGCGCGGTGGTGCTCGCCCGGATCACCTCGGCCCTCGCCGGCGCGCCTCCGGCGCCGGTGCTGGTTCCCCGCGACTACGACCGCCCACCGTTACACGGAACCGGTGATGCCGACCGCTTCCGCGACACGGTGGCCGAGTACCGCGCGCAGGTGGTGCGCATCGACGCCGCCGCGATCCCGGCCACCATCGCGGCATTGGTCCCGGCGGGCGCTCGGGTCGTCATCCCCGCCGACCTTCCCGGAGCCTGGGTTGAGGACGTCAACGCCATCACCGATCACGTCGAGAATCCGTTGTCGACAACAGAACTCGATGGCATGGACGTCGTCGTCACCGGGTGCGCCCTGGGCATCGCGGCAACCGGAACCATCGTCCTCGACGCCGGGCTGGCGCAAGGCCGGCGGGCGCTGACGCTGGTTCCCGACCACCACATCTGCGTGGTGTTCAGCGAGCAGATCGTCGACACCGTGCCGCAGGCCTTCGCCGCACTCGACCCCGTCCGGCCGCTGACATTCATCTCTGGTCCGAGCGCCACCAGCGACATCGAACTGCGCCGCGTCGAAGGCGTGCACGGCCCCCGCACCCTCGACGTGCTGCTCGTCAACCGGTGACATCGAAAGATTCCACTCGATTCGAGCGGTCGCACAGCATAGATTCAGACCGCAGACCTGACGAATGGAGACTTGCCGTGCGGACGATGCGGACGTTGATGGTGAGCGGTGCGCTCATGATGGCAGCGGTGGGGCTGGCCCCGGTGTCCTCCGCCGGTCTCGCGGTGGGCAACTACAGCGCCATCATCGAGGGCCGGTACGACTTCCACACCTACTCGTGGGCACTCAGCCCGTGCACCTACCCGCCCAGTCCCGCCTACGACTGCTTCCGGGTGTCCAACATTCCGCAGCCCATCGCCCGCGCGTGGGCCTGGTACGCCGAGGCCCACCTCGCCAACGGCCGCTGGACGCTGGCCGTCGACGTTCCCGAAGGCCTGCGCTGCGGCAACGTCTACTACGGCCCGGTGATCCCCACCCACGACGTGTACTCGTGGGACGCGGTGACACTGGCCGGCACGCTGGAGTCCACATTCGACGTCGGCTGCGACAACGCGCCGGGCGGCACCTTCGTCTACCCGTTCAGCCTGGTCCGGTTGTAGTCAGCCGACACCGAACTCGGCGAGCAACCCGGCGGTGCGCCAGTACACCAGTCCGGCGAACACGACCAGCGCGGCGGCGGTGACCGCACCTTGGACGAGGTTACGGCGCGCGGCCGGCGCGTAGACGTAGGCCGCGGCGATCAGCGCGCCCGTCACCAGGCCACCGATGTGGCCCTGCCAGCTGATCCCTGGCAGGGCGAACGTCATCACCAGGTTGATCGCGATGAGGATGACGACCCAGCGCACGTCGAGGTTGAGCCGTTTCCCGACGACGAAGGTGGCCCCGAACAGACCGAAGACCGCGCCGGAGGCGCCGGCGGTCTGCGCGCCCAGCGGCGAGACCAGGTAGACCAGCACCGAACCGCCCAGCGCGCTCAACCCGTAGAGGGCGCCGAACCGCAGCCGGCCCATCCAGATCTCCAGGGGCGGGCCGACGATGTAGAGCGCCCACATGTTGAACAGCAGATGGGCGATCCCGTAGTGCATGAACGCCGACGTCATCAGGCGATACCACTCGCCCGAGGCGACGGCCGGCGCCCAGAGACGAGCTGGCGCTGGACATCCCGCGACGTCGTCTGCAGAACGAACATCACCACGTTGACCGCGATCAGCCCGTAGGTGATCACCGGGGTCGTCGAGTGTTGCAGCACGCCGCCGAAGGCCGAGCGCGGCCGGCGGACGCTGCGTGCGCCTTCGCTCACGCAGTCGACACACTGATGTCCCACCGCCGCGCTGCGCATGCAGTCCGGGCACATGTAGCGCCCGCACCGCGTGCACTGCACGTAGGTCTGTCGATCGGGATGGCGGTAACAGGTCGGCGCCTGCGCCGGAGTCTGGGGTGGGACGGGAGTGTTCATGGTTGTGCCACCGACGGTACCGGTGGAACGGGCGGGTGAGCTCTCAGCGCACGCCCCGCAGCAGCTTGCCGGGGCGCGCACCGGTGTCGGCCCCGTGCCGGCGGGTGACGACGCCGCTGACCACGGTGGCGTCGTAACCCCGGGCGCCCTGGATCAGGCGCCGGCCCCCGGCGGGCAGGTCGTAGGCCATCTTCGGCACCTCCAGCGCCAAGGCGTCCAGGTCGATGACGTTGACGTCGGCCTTCTTGCCGACCGCCAGCACACCCCGGTCGCTCAGCCCGAACAGGCTTGCGGTGTCCAGGGTCTGCTTGCGCACCACGAACTCGATCGGGAACCGCTCACCGCGCCGGCGATCCCGGACCCAGTGCGTCAGCATGAACGTCGGCAGCGACGCGTCGCAGATCAGACCGCAGTGCGCGCCACCGTCCGAGAGCCCCGAGACGGCGGCCCGGTGCGACATCATCTCGTGGATGGCGTCGTGGTTGCCCTCGACGTAGTTGAAGAACGGCAGCATAAGCATGGCCGTCCCGTCCGACTCGAGCATCAGGTCGTACATGGTGGCCAGCGGATCCTGCCCGCGCGCCGCGGCGATCGCCCCGACGGTCTGATCGGGCGTCGGCTCGTAGTCCGGCGGGTCCCCGATCGCGTAGATGGCGTCGGCGCTGTGCTGGATGAACGCGAACAGCGAATCGAACAGCGGCACCGGCTGTGCGGGCAGGTCGGTCTCGGACAGGATGGCCGCGCGGACCGCGGGTTCGGCGAGCTTCTTCGCCAGCTCACGATCGTCGAGTTCGGCCTTGAGCTTCCGGAAGGTCGGCCGGTGGGTGAACGCGTGGTAGCCGGCGAACCCGAACAGCATTCCGAACGGGCGGGCGGCGAACTGCGGATGCACCCGGATCCCGTCGTCGACGGCGCGGCCCGCTGCGTCGAGTTGCTTGCGCCACAGGTCCGGCGCCGACTGCGTCTGCACCATCGCGAACGACACCGGGCGGTCGATCTCGGCGGCCAGCCGGATCATCCAGTCCATCTCGCGCATCGGGCCGTCCAGGTTCTCGCCCGCGGTGCCGGCCGGTGCCACCTCGAAGACCGCCTGGCCCCCGGCCGCCATCGCCCGGCCGAGCGCGAACAGCTCGTCTTCGGCGGCGTAGGTGCCGGGCACCGGCTCACCGTCGATGGCACGGTGCGCCTCGGTGCGCGACGTCGAAAAGCCCAGTGCTCCGGCCTCGATCGCCTCCTGCACGATGCGCGCCATCGCGGCGATGTCCTCCGCCGTGGCGGCCTCGTTGCGGGCGCCGCGATCGCCCATCGCATAACCGCGCACCGCCCCGTGGGCGACCTGGGTGCCGTAATCGACGGCGAGGTCCTGCTTCTCGATGGCGTCGAGGTACTCCGGGAAGCTCTCCCACTCCCAGGTGATGCCCTCGGTGAGGGCCGTGCCGGGGATGTCCTCGACGCCTTCCATCAACTCGATGAGCCACTGCTCGCGGCCCGGCTGCACGGGTGCGAACCCGACGCCGCAGTTGCCGCTCACCACCGTGGTCACGCCGTGCATGCTCGACGGTTCGAGCAGGCCGTCCCAGCTGACCTGACCGTCGTAGTGGGTGTGGATGTCCACGAAGCCCGGCGTGACGATGCGGCCGGTGGCGTCGATGGTCTCGGTGTTCTCCGTGGCGTCGCCCTGGAGTCCGGCGCCGTCGCCGTCGCGGCGACGGATCTCGACGATCAGCCCGTCCTTGATCCCGATGTCGGCCGGGAACGGCGTGTCCCCGGTGCCATCGACGACGGTGCCACCCGTGATCGTCAGGTCGTACATAGTGCCTCCTCGACGGTGAACTCACCGCCAGGGTAGTGCGCCCCGGGGGCTGGCCGATAGGTGTGGCGGCAAAGGCTCGCCCCTCCGGGCGGCGCTCTCGGGCACCATCGCAACGGATTCAATTGCGCCTAGCGTCAATTTTGCTGGCAGTACGGCAATCTTGCCAAAGCTGTACCCCTCGGCGTGTGCTTTGAGCTGTAACGATGAGAATTCAATTCATATTCTGGTCCCACGACGAAATCCGTAGTACATTTCGCTCAGGTTGAGTTCACAGCCCCTCCAAACTGATCATGGTGCGCCACGACACGGAGATTTGCACGGCGTGAACCGACAGGTCTTCGACGCCGGCGAGCATGACCGATTTTCGGCTTGAGACTGATGGAGGCGCCATGCCTGTAGCGAATACCAGCCCACCTGTGGCGATGGCGCGCCCGGAGAGCAGCCGCGACGAACGCGCGGCGCTGCGGGCCCGCGAACTCAGTGCGGCGACCGTCCTGGTCGCGGCCGTTGGCGAGATCGACGCCTCGAATTCCGCACGCCTGCTGACCTTCGTCGACGAACACATGCGCGGATACGGACAGCTCGTCCTGGACCTGTCCCGGCTGAAGTTCTTCGGCACCGCCGGCTTCTCGACCCTGCACACCGTCAACGTCCGCTGCTCACGCCACGCGATCGACTGGGTGCTGATCGCCGGGACCGAGGTGGCGCGGGTGCTGCGGGTGTGCGACCCCGAGGGTGCGCTGCCCGTCGCGGGCAACATCGTCTCCGGTGTCGCCACCCTGGCCCGCGGCCCGCACCGGCGACTGCAGCTGACGCCGCAGCCCGGGTGACACCGGCCGGCGCCGGCCGGTCGTTCCTATACTGGCGCCATGCCGCCCAGTCGCAACCTCAACTCAGTCGTGACTCGGGTCTGGAGTATCGCCGCGCCGGTCTATGACCTGCCTTTTCTGCAGCAGTGGGTGTACCGGCCCGCTCAGGACGAGGTCATCGGCGAACTGCGTCGCCGCGGTGCCCGGCGGATTGCCGACATCGCCTGCGGCACAGGGATTCTGGCGGACCGGATCCGCACCGAGGTCAGCTCCGGCGACGTGTACGGCGTCGACATGTCCGACGGCATGCTGGCGCAGGCCAGGGCCCGCTCCTCCGACGTGCACTGGTTGAAGGCACCCGCCGAGGAACTTCCGTTCGACGACGGCACCCTCGACGCCGTGGTCACGACATCGGCGTTCCACTTCTTCGACCAGCCCGCCGCGCTGCGGGAATTCCACCGCGTGCTGAGACCGGGCGGGCTGGTTGCCGTCGCCACTTTCAGCCCACCCCAGCCGGCCGTGCTGGGTCGGCTGTCGGCGCGGCTGTCCAACCCGGCACACAACCCGTCCCCCGCCCAGCTCCGGGCGCTGTTCACCGGCGCCGGATTCAGCGTCACCGACCAGCACCGCGTCGACCGGCCGTGGTGGACCAGGACGGTCTGGGACCTGGTCACCTTCGGGGCCAAGCCTTAGCTTTGCTGTCGCCGCACCCCCGCGGGACCGGGTGCTACCTGGCGGCCCCGCCGTGCCGCTATCCTGCCGACGTCAGCGAATCATCTCCGTAGAGGACGGGCCATGGCCATCGAGTTACTCGCCAAGAACATCGAAGTGGGTTTGGTGACCACCAACCTCGACGCCATGGTCGGCTTCTACGAGACCTTCCTCGGCCTGCCCTACCAAGGCGACCTCGACTTCCCCGGCGGAACGATGAAGCGCTACGCACTGGGCGACAACGTCCTCAAGCTGGTGACGCTCGACGAACCGCCCGCCGCTGCGGCGGTACCCGGCGGCGGTCCGGCACAGGCCGGGATCCGCTACTTCACCGTGGTGGTGGCCAACGTGACCACCGCCGCCGAGCAGGTGCGGGAAGCCGGCTATGAACTCGCCCAGCCGCTGGCCGAGTTCCCCCCGGTTCCCGGGATGGGCTGGCTGTTCGTCGCCGACCCCGACGGCAACTGGGTCGAACTCGTCGGGCCGATCTGACCGGTACCGGCCACCGGCCGCCCCGTACCCTGGCAGATGTGGCCGATCTGCATCCCGGCGTCGCGATCCTTGCCCCGCTGGTGGGCACCTGGGTCGGTGACGGCAGTGGCGAGTACCCCACGATCGAGCCGTTCACCTATCGCGAAGAGCTGACGATCGGTCACACCGGCAAGCCGTTCCTCACCTATGCGCAGCGCACCGCGGGCCCGGACGGACAGCCGCTGCACGCCGAGACCGGTTACGTGCGGGTGCCCGCTCCCGGCCGGATCGAGCTGGTCGTGGCACAGCCCACGGGCATCACCGAGATCGACGAGGGAACGGTGTCGGTTGACGGCGCTGTCATCGACATCGTCGTCGACGCCACCGCGATCGGATTGACGTCGTCGGCGAAAGACGTTACCGCGCTGAGCCGTTCGTTTCATCTCGACGGCGACGACCTGGCCTATACCGTCCGGATGGCCGCGGTGGGCCGGCCTCTGCAGCACCATCTCGCCGCCGTCCTGCGCAGGCAGCCGCAATGACGGTTCCGGGCAGCCCCGACGGCCGGATCCGGGTGCCCGGTGACCTCGACGCCGTCACCTCGGTGGGCGACGAGGACCATTCGGAGATCTCGCCGGCCTCGGTCGACCGGATCTGGCAGGCGGCGCGGTACTGGTACCAGGCCGGCATGCACCCGGCGATCCAGTTGTGCCTGCGGCACAACGGGAAAGTGGTGCTCAACCGTGCGATCGGGCACGCCCGCG
The DNA here is from genome assembly GCA_963753095.1 of uncultured Actinomycetota bacterium. GTDB lineage: Bacteria > Actinomycetota > Actinomycetes > Mycobacteriales > Mycobacteriaceae > Mycobacterium. The sequence goes on along the minus strand of CAVWBC010000004.1, from coordinate 122,099 downwards.
GCAACGGGCCCGCCGACCCCGCGGACGCCGAGCAGGTGCTGGTCGGTACCGACACCCCGTTCTGCGTGTACTCCGCGGCCAAGGCCGTCACGACGACCGTGGTGCACATGCTCGTCGAGCGCGGCCACTTCTCGCTGGACGACCGGGTGTGCGACTACCTGCCGGACTACACCAGTCACGGCAAGGACCGCACCACCATCCGGCACGTGATGACCCACAGCGCGGGTGTGCCGTTCGCCAGCGGTCCGCGCCCGAGTCTCAAGCGGATGAACGACAGCGAGTACACCCGCCGAAAGCTGGCTGAGCTCAAGCCGATTCACCGTCCCGGACTGATACACATCTACCACGGGCTCACCTGGGGCCCGCTGGTGCGCGAGATCGTGTCGGCGGCGACCGGGCAGAACATCCGCGACATCCTGGCCGCCGAGATCCTCGACCCGCTCGGGTTTCGGTGGACGAACTACGGCGTGGCCGAAGAGGACGTGCCGCTGGTCGCGCCCAGCCACGTGACGGGCAAGCCGTTGTCGGCACCGATCGCCGCCGCCTTCCGGGCAGCGGTCGGCGGAACCATGCAGCAGATCATCCCGTTCTCGAACACACCACTGTTCCTCACCGGAGTGATCCCGTCGTCGAGCACCGTGTCGACTGCCGACGAACTGTCCCGGTTCGCCGAGATCCTGCGCCGCGGCGGCGAACTCGACGGTGTGCGGATCATGCGACCGGAGACCCTGCGCGCCGCGGTGAGAGAATGCCGCCGGTTACGCCCGGACGTGGCGACCGGGCTGGCCCCGATGCGCTGGGGCACCGGGTACATGCTGGGCTCGACGCGCTTCGGCCCGTTCGGGCGCAACTCCCCCGCGGCGTTCGGTCACACCGGTCTGACCAACGTGGCGATCTGGGCCGACCCGGAGCGCAACCTGTCCGTCGGGCTGATCAGCAGCGGTAAGCCGGGCCGGCACCGCGAGGCCGGGCGGTACCCCGCCCTGCTGGACTCCATCTCCGCCGAGATCCCCCGAGTCGCCCGCGGGTGAATTGCACCGGCCCGGGCTGCGCGGTTAGCGTCGAGCCATGGCCGATTCGCTGCTGCAGCAGCAGCTCGACGAGGTGCGTGCGCTGCTGCAGCGGGCGCGGGAGCTCTTCGGCGCCAATCCCATCGCGCCCCCACATCCGATCACCGCACTCCCCCCGGACACCCGGGAGGAGTAAGGGACGCCGCGTCAGCGGGCGTGGCGATCGGGCAGCCGGTGGTCGTCCAGCGCCTGTTGTGCGGCGTCGAGGTCGCGTTCAGTGGCGAGTTCGGCGGACGGCGTGTGCCCGGCGGCGAGGATCTCCTGCCGAATCTGCATCACCGCCTTGAGGTGCGACACCTCGGCGGTCCGCAGAACGGCGTCGGCCAGCGACTGCGCATCGGTGTCCATGGCCGCTTCGGCCAGCCCGACGCTGTGCAGGTATCCGCCGCGGCAGGACCGGAACACGATGTGCCCGCTGGGGTGCACGCCGTCGAACTCGGGATCGGATTCGGTCATGGGCCGCCGTCGACGACACCGCGCAGGTCGCCGGCGGCGTCGGCGTCCTGTTGTTCCCAGAGATCCGCGGCCGTGCTGAGGTTGTCGGCCAGCTCGCCGTGGGCGGCGGCTTGCTGCTCATAGCTGGCGCGCCGCTGGTCGAGCAGCTCCCGGCCGGCTTCGACCAGGTCGCTGAAGATCGGGCCCAGCGACTCGAGGCTGGCCATGATGTCGGCGTGGCCGGCCGGGACTGTGCTCAGATGTTCGGCGGTCTCGCGGTGCCGGCGGGCGGCGCGGCGTAGTTCTTCGGGCGCCACCTCGATGCGCTCTGCCATGTCGTTCTCCTATCAGGACGGGCCGGCCGTCACCGCGGGCCGGGTCGGAGTCGGGGCATCCGACTTCATGGACGGTGTCGCCGTGCCCGGGCCGGGCGGATGTTCCCACCCTAGAAACCCGGGACCGGTCACGCTCGCAATAGGCTGGATCTGGTTGTTGAACACTGCCTTGCCGTTCCCCAGCGCCAGCGCATGACGGTCGGTGAAGATGCCGACGTCCCCGGCGACGAGCCGCTCCGCCGCCACGGGGTCGGTCACCGGAGATCCCGGCGCCGGGATGGTGATGCCCTGTTGGGCAAAGGCTTCCGCGATGGGCGTCCCGGCCACGGCCGCGGTGATGACGGCCGCCAGTTCGGGGCTGGGCGCGGTCACCGTCTCGCCGCCGGGCAGGTGGACCGCCGTCTGCTGGTCATCGGAGGGCTGCGGCGGGTCTTCATCTTCGTCATCGGTCGGCTCGGTCGCGGTGTCGTCGGCGAAGCGCCGGCGGTCCGGCTCACCCGGGTCGACGTCGTCGAGCCCGGGTTCGGCGCCGGCGGGAAACGTGGGCAGCGCCGCGCCGGGCGGCGCGGGAGGCGCCCAGCTGCCTCCACCCAGGGGGCGCGCCCATGCCCGGGCCGGCGCCGCCCATCAAGGGGAGCGCCGGCATCGCCGGGATCGCCGGGCCGGCGGCTTCGTGACGGGAACGGCGCCGGGATCCGCGCCGAGCAGTTCGTCCAGCAGCGGGTCGGCGCCGGGGTCGACGGGCATGTCGTCGGAGACCGGCGGTTGGGTCGCGGGTGCTGCCGGGGCCGGGGGTTGGTCGGTGCTCGTCGGCGAGGACGCGGCGGCATACAGCGAAGCCAGGGCGGCGGCCAACGACGCCTTCGACGTCGCATCCAGGCCCGCGGTGTCCACCACAGTCCTGATGTCGCGCAGCTTTCCGATGAGGTAGCGCTGGAAGCCGCGAGCCCCGGCCGGCGTGTCGAGATCCGTGCGGCCGGCGACCGCCGCCTCGATATCGCGCTGCAACCCGTCGAGGGCGGTCCGCGCGGCGGTATCGGTCGAGTGCGCGTTGAGCACCGCCGTGATCACCTGCAGATCCAGCTGGGCGGTCGCCGACTTCTGCCGGGCCAACGCGGCTTCGGCGTCCTTGATCGCTTCGGCGGCGGATCCCTGCTCATCGGCCGGCACCGGTGCGCGGACCGCGGGGGTGACCGGCGCCGCCGGCCGGGGATCGAACAGTTCCGGGTGCCCGGCCCGGATCTTCGCGAGAACCGGGTCGATCAGTCCCGGCGTGCTCGCCGCCACCGGGCTGGCCACCACGGCGAGGTCGGCACCGGACAGCCCGCTCATCCACGCGTCGACGTCACCGGTTCGTGCCCGGACGTGGGCTATCGCGTCGAGTAGATCTTGGTATGTCGCCACCGGTGACCTCTCATGACGGCGACTGTATTCACCACGTGCCGGCGGGACAATTCACCCTGTGTGCCAGCGGTCAGCGTTGCGCCGACGACCGGAAGCGATCCGTCAGTTGATGCAGCGCAGCGGTTTTCGCGTCGACCTCGGCTCTGGCCCGGCTGACGATCGCCAACATCTCGCGCTGTTTGGCGACCAGGAGACGGGCTAGCTCGTGCGCCACCACCGGACTGTCGACGGACTGCTGGGCCGCCGCCGTCTCGATCTGGGCGCTTACCGCGTCCAGCTGCCGGGCGGCCTCGACGGCGATCGCGTGGGCCCCGGCCACGGCGGCGGCGAGTTCCCGGTCGACGTCCGCGAGTTCGCGGTCACGGGCGGCGAGGGCGGCGCGCGCCGACCCCAGGGCATCCCCGGAGATCCCGCTGTGCTGCGCCATGCGTCGACGGTACTCAGGCGAAAATGCCCGGACAACTCACCTGCACCTACCCCGGGCGGCGAATCGCCGCGTTCGTCCCGAGCGGGCTGATCCGGACGGTGGCCCCGGTGTACGGGGCCTCGACCACGAGGTTGTTGCCGATGGCCATCTGGACGTGGCCGGCGTGCGGGAAGACCAGATCACCGGGGCGGACCTGCGAGCGCGCGCACGGGCAGGCCGTCGTTGATCTGGTCGTAGGTGGTGCGGTCCAGGTGCACACCGGCCTGGGCGTACGCCCACTTGACCAGCCCCGAACAGTCGAAGCGGTCGGGTCCGGTGGCCCCCCAGACATAGGGGCAGCCCAGCCGACTCAGCGCCGCGCGTACCGCGATCCCGGCGCGGGAGTTCGGCAGCGCCGGCCCGCGCCGGTGCAGGCGGTAGCGCAGCGCCCGAAGCGCGGCCAGCCGCCGACGCGCCCGGCGGCGGGCCGTCAGCACGTGGGCGTGCTGGGCGCGCAACCGAGCGACCCTGCGGCGCAGTAGTTCTCGGTGCGCGATCGGATTGTCGGGTACCGCAGCGGCATCCGATCGCGCGGCGGTCAGCACGGCGGCGGTGCGCCGCTGCGCGTCGCCATGGTCGCGGCGTGCGTGCGCCAGGATCCTCGCCAGCTCGGTGTCGGTGTGGCGCGCGGCGCTCAGGTGGGTGTCGCGCAAGCGCGCAGCGTCTCGGTAGGCCGCGGGTACTGCGCCGGACTGCGCCGGCGGCCGGTCGTCGTGCGCGGCCGACGCGTCGATCGTCGGAGTCTGCGGCTCACCCGCGAAGAGGCCGTGCGCGCGCCGCAGGATTGCGAGGTCGTCGACGGTCACAACTCCCCCTCGACGAACGCGCGGAGCCGGGGCAGCGCGCCCGGCGGGATGACGCCGCGGTTTCGGATGTCCCACATCTGCTCGGCGCTGACCCCGAGCAGCGCGGCGATCACCGACTCCGGCAGAGCCGAGCGGGCACACGCCTGGTCGAATCGGGTGCTGATACTGGCCGGCATCCGCGCCAGCAGACCTGCGCGGATGTTTTCCAGGGCCTTGAGCTGGCCCATCAGCCGACCGGCGGACTCCGCGCCGGCGTTGACGGCGACGCGCCAGGAGTTGGCGGCGAGCATCTCGGCTTTCACGCATTGCGCGATCACGGTCAGAATATACGTCTCGTATTCGTTTGATGTCTCCGCAGGCAGCCGGGTTATCAACGAGTTCAGGGATTCCAGGTGTGCTTCGGCGTGCGCTTCGAGGACATCGGCGTCGTTGTGGCGGCTGACCACGACGGTCGGTGTGGTGCGCGGCGGTGTCTGCCCGGGTGCCGTCGTCGCCAGCAGTTGCGCGAACTCGGCATCGGGATCGTCGGCGACCAGCAGGCGCGCATAGGTGCCCGGCGGCAGTCCCAGCCCGTTCTCGACCTTCTGAACAGTGCCTTTGTGGGGTTTGCGGGCTCCGCGCTCCAGGTAGCTCAGGCCCATGATGCTGACGCCGGTGGCGGCGGCCAGATCGGCCAGAGACCAGTCCCGCGACTCCCGAAGCGCTCGAATCGTCGCGCCCGCCGCCTCACGGCTCACCGTCGGGGTCCCGCCATATCGCGGATCGTACACAGTGATATCGGTGTATACGTTTTTGTGTACGTTTTGGTTGCGTCGGCTCGAGGTTGTGTATACGCTTCCGTCATCGAATCCCCGGACAAGGAGGCCGCAATGGACTACCGCCCGTGCTCGCTCGAACCTGATCTCTGGTTCGGATACGCCGACGACGACTCCAGCGACGGCGCCGCCAAGGCCCGCGTCTACGAACAGTCCGCCACCAGGGCGCGCACGATCTGCCTGCGGCGCTGCCCGCTGGCCCAGCAGCGGCTGTGCGCGGGCCGGGCGGTGGCCGGCGGTGAGGAGTACGGCGTGTGGGCGGGCGTGAAACTGCCCGGCGGGCAGTACCGCAAGCGCGGCCAACTGGCGCACGCCCACGAGGTGCTCCGGCAGATCGCCGATGGCCGGATCAATCCCCGGGAGCTGCCCGAGAGCGCGGCACTGTTGGCGCGGACCGAGAATCTGCCGGTGCAGGTGTCCACCGTCGTGCACCTGCCGCTGGGCCGGCTCCCCCGCACCGCGGCCTGAGCCCACTGCCCACGACGGGCTACGTCGATATGGTTTCGGCGGAGCGCTTCTCGAGATTCTCCTCGACCTCGCGCTGCCAGACGTCGTAGGCGTGCGTGGTGTCGACCTCGAGCTCGAACCGGTCGGTCATGTCCGAGGTGACATCGGCGGCGTCGACGTAGAACTGCTCGTACCAGCGCCGGTACTGGTAGACAGCGCCGTCCTCCTCGCACAGCAGCGGGTTCTCGATCCGCGTCTTGTGCTTCCAGATCTCGACGTCCTGCAGGAAGCCGACCTCGTAGATCTTGGCGTAGGCCGCGGCGAGCTTGTCGGCCTTCTCCTTCGACATGCCCGGCGCCTTCTGCACCGAGACGCCGAACTGGAGCATGAAGGAGTTCTGGCTGATCGGATAGTGGCAGTTGATCAGCACCGACTCCACGGTGAAGTCCGGCCCGAGGTCGTTGTGCAGCCAGTTGATCATGTACGACGGGCCGAAGTAGGTGGCCTCGGAGCGCAGTTTGTTTCCCTCCCAAAGCCTTTCGGGATGGTCGGTGAAGTCCGGGCGGCCCTTGGACTCCATGAACTGGCTGGCGGTGTGACCCTCGAAAACGTTCTTGAAGTAGGTGGGGTAGGCGTGGTGAATGTAGAAGAAGTGCGCCATGTCGACGTTGTTGTCGACGATCTCGCGGCAGTGCGAACCCTCGATCAGCAGCGTGTTCCACGACCAGTTCGACCACAGATCGGTGCCCATCCCCTCGATCGTGGGCGGGCTGAGCTCGGGTGACGGCGTGGAACCCTCGGGGTCGTGCCACACCAGCAGTTGGCCGTTGACCTCCAGCGTCTCCCACTTGCGGGTGCGGGCCAGCTTCGGCACCCGGCGGGCGTAGGGGATCTCGACGCAGCGGCCGGTCTCGCCGTTCCAGCGCCAGTCGTGGAAGGGGCAGGCGACGTTGTCGCCCTTCACCGAGCCCTGCGACAGATCTCCGCCGAGGTGACGGCAGTACCCGTCGAGGACGTGGATCTGACCCTTGGTGTCGGCGTAGACCACCAGTTTGCCGCCGAAGGCCTGGATGCCGTGCGGCTTGCCGTCGCGGAAGTCGTCGGCAAGGCCGAGGCAGTGCCAACCGCGGGCGAAGCGCGTCAGCGGCACTCCGGTGTCGATCTCGCGGACCTGGTTCACGTGGCGCCCCTTCTCGCTCTGATCTGAACAATCAGCACCCGGCACCAATTTAAGCACAACCGCTTAAAAAGTGCATTTGTTTCGTAGACTTCTCTATGTGGAACGTGGCGCCCGGTCCCGGGAGGAACTGCTCGACGCGGCGGAACGCCTGATCGCCGAGCACGGCTTCGAGGTACCGCTGCGCGAGATCGCGGTGGCCGCCGGGCAACGGAACAATTCGGCGGTCAACTACTACTTCCGCAGCCGCCAGGACCTCGTCGACGCGGTGGTCGCGCGGCGACTGGCCCCGATGGAGGCCGAACGCCAGGCGCTGCTCGACCGGATGACCCCCGATGACGTGACCGACGCCCGGGCACTGCTGCGCGTCCTGGTGGGGCCGTTCCTGCACGGCGAGGGGACGCATTACGCGCGGTTTCTCGAGGTGGTACGGATCCGGTTGAAGAACGAGCCGCAGAGCCCCGCCGAATCGGCGTGGCCGCGCATCCTCGACGCGCTCGCCCGGCTGGTGCCGATGCGGCATCGCAGCGCCCGGGAACGCCGGGTCGGCGCGGTGGCCACCGCGATGTTCGCCCTGCTCGCCGACCACGAACGCCGGGTCGAGGACGGCCAGGCCAGCCCCGAGAGCCTCGAGGAGATCGTGGCGATGCTCGCGGCGATGCTCACCGCTCCCGCGCCGCACGGTGATTCATCGCCCCAACAGCGAGGCGGCGGTTCACACTATGACGACGTCGGTGTAGGCAGCGGGCAGTAGGCAGGAGGCAGTCGATGCGGGTGGTGGCGCTGGTGGCGCTGGCCGGCCTCGTCGCCCTCGTGGTGGCTCTGCTGACCGGCAGCACTCTCCTCGCCATCCTGGTGATCGCCCTGGCCGCGCTGGGCATCGTGCTGCTTCTGCGCGACTGGCGCGCCGAACGGCGCGCACCAGTCCCGGCCCTGCACTCCCCCGCCGGTGACGACGACCGGTCCAGCGAGGACGCCGCCGCGCCGATGAGCCCGGACATGTTCTCGCCGGACATCTCCGGCACGCAGGACGGACCGTCCTCAGACGCCCGCGCGGATCAGCTCGAGGGATCCGAGTTCGCGGATCGCCCTGCTCCCCCGCTCTAGCATCGCCAGCACCATGTCGTCGCCGCGCTCGGTGGCCGCCGAGAAGGCGAAGCCCAGCGTGGTGATCAGCGGCACTTGCAACATTCCCAGAAGGTAGTCCTGCCAACAGGTTTCGCGGTCATAGCCACTGACCCAGTGCGCGGTCAGCGCTTCGTGGTAGCGGCCGACGAGGTCGCGTTCACTCGCAGCGCGCTCGTCGGGCGTCAGGCTGGTGGCGATGAAGTAGGCCAGGTCGCGGGCCGGCAGCCCCACCGCCAGGGTCTGCCAGTCGACCACCGTGACGCGGGTGCGTTCGGGATCGAAGAGCAGGTTGTCGGCCCGGTAGTCACCGTGCAACAGGGTGAACCTGTCCGGCGCGGAGAGCAACCAGTCGCCGATCAATGCCGCCGATTCCAGGACCGTCGCGGTGTCGGCCGCGCTCATCCGGGCACCGAGGCGCTCGATCGTCGTCTCGGCAGCGAGCAGGGCGATGTCGCCGAGCCCGCGCGCCATCGCGGCGTCCGGCTTGGGCATCACGGTTCCGGTGAACGTCAGCCAGTCCGGGTCGCACCACCGCGGACCGTGCAGACCGGCCAGTGCGGTGACCGCCAGCCGTGCCTCCGCCTCGGTGCAGCCCCGGATCTGGTCGGCCTGCTCGGCGGGGGCCATGTCGGCGAGCAGCAGCACGAAGTCGGCGCCGTCATGGCCGATCGCGCAGTAGTGGCAGCGGGGGAGCGGCACCGCCACGGTGCCGGCCACCTCGGTGTAGAACGCGTGCTCGGAGCGATACGACAGCGCCACCCGCTCGCGCACGTCTGCCTCTTGGGAGGGCAGCTTCACGATGAAGCTGTCCGGCAGCGCCCCGGCCCCGCCGGCGTAGGTCGCGCGGATCCGATACGTCGCCCCGGTCTGACCGGTGCCCACCGCGGTGACATCGACATCGCTGACCTCGACCGCTCGGTCATCGGTGCTCAGCACCCGGGACAGCCAGCGCGGCGTCACCTCGGCCGGTGTCGAGGGAATGGCGACGGTGTCCTCATCCATGGCGCAGATTAGAACACGTTCTAGTGCGCCGAGGATCGGCGGTCCGGCTTGTCGGACCCCGCCCTTAGCGTGGCTCCATGACGTACTGGATAAACACCGTCAGCGCCGACCATGTGCAACGTGGTGTCGCCGGCGGTTTCACACAGGCCAATCACGGCAAGCCCCACATGCTGCGCAGGATGGCCAAGGACGACTGGATCGTCTTCTATTCGCCCAGAACCGCATTCGAGCACGGGGAGCCGCTGCAGGCGTTCACCGCGATCGGACGGATCACCGACGACGCGCCCTACCAGGCGGCGGTGACCCCCGGTTTCCAACCGTGGCGGCGCGACGTGACGTTCCTACCGTGTACCACCACGCCGATCCGGCCGCTGCTGGAGCGGCTGGAGTTCATCACCGATCCGCAGCGGTGGGGCTACAAGTTCCGGTTCGGCGTGTTCCGCATCGATGAACCCGACTTCCTGCTGATCCGGTCGGCGATGACCCAACCGCTGGCAGCCTGACCGACGCCGCCTCCGGGTAATATCGCGGGGGTGGCGTTGGTGGTGACGGCTGCCATCACGGGTACCGGTTCATGAGCAATCTCGAGATTGCTCCGGCTGAATTGCCCTGTGCGGCAGATAGGTTGGGCGCACTCGAGATTCTGCAGCCACGGGAGGTGCCGCTCGGTGGTCCTCGCGCTCTGCAGGTCCGGCGCACCCTGCCGCAACGTTCGCGGTCACTGATCGGGGCGTGGTGCTTCGCCGACCATTACGGACCGCACCGCCTCGGCGACTCCCCGGGCATGGACGTACCCCCGCATCCGCACACCGGTCTGCAGACCGTCAGCTGGCTGTTCCGCGGCGAGATCGAACACCGTGACAGCGCGGGAGTGCACCGGCTGGTTCGCCCCGGGGAGCTGAACCTGATGACCGCAGGCGCAGGCATCTGCCATTCCGAGGTGTCCAGGGTGTCCGGGCCGTCGACGGCCGTTCTGCGCGGTGTCCAACTGTGGGTGGCGCTGCCGGACTCCGCACGCAACACCGCCCGCGCCTTCGATCACCACGTCCCCGAGTCGCTGCGGCATCAGGGCGCCACCGTGCGCGTCTTCCTCGGCGAGGTGGCCGGGCACCGATCGCCGGTGCACACCTTCACACCCCTGTTGGGTGCCCAGGTCGACCTGCCGGCCGGGACCCGGATCACGCTGGGCGTCGACTCCCGGTTCGAGCACGGTGTGCTGCTGGACCTCGGGGCGGTGGCGGTGGACGGCCGCGCGCTGGCCTCCGGGGAGCTCGCCTACCGCGGGCCGGGATCGTCGACGCTGGAGTTGCACAACACCGCCGACCGCGCGGCCCGGATGCTGCTGCTCGGCGGCACGCCGTTTCCCGAGGGACTGCTGATGTGGTGGAACTTCGTCGCACGCACCCACGAGGAGATCGTCGAGTACCGCCGGCTGTGGCAGGACGGGGATGACCGGTTCGGCGCCGTCAGTGGGTACTCAGGACCGACGGGACGGCTGCCGGCGCCTCCACTCCCGGTGACGCGCCTGCGGCCGCGCCGCCACCAATCCGGAAGGGAGTCCACATGACCACCGACAAGACCGGGGCACCGACCACCGTCTCCGCCGATACCGGCCAGTTCAGCGGCCAGTTCAATATCGCCGTCGACGGGCACACCGTGGGCCGGGCCGCCTTCATCGACCACGACAACCAGCGCATCTTCCACCACACCGAGGTCGGCGACGCCTACGAGGGACGCGGCCTGGCGAGCATCCTGGTCGGGGAGGCGCTTGACCGGACCCGCACCGAGGGCCAGCGCATCGTCGCGGTGTGCCCGATGGTGGCCGGCTACCTCGACAAGCATCACGACTTCGACGACGCCGTCGACCCGGTGACCGCCGGCACCGAGCAGGTCCTGGAACGGTTGCAGGTCGGCTAGCCGCGGCGCCGATATGGTGAGACCCCTACCGATGGTTAGTGAGGTCTCACGTGGCGGCACCCGGTCGCAGCACCGACGCGTCCCGCGCCTACTTCGTCCGCGACGGCGACGTGCTGCTGCCCGACCCGGTGGCGCAGGGCCCGTGGGGTCCGACGATCAGCGGCCACGTCGTCGGCGGCGTCCTGGCCCGCGGACTGGAAGGCGCCGCCGCAACGGACGACCTGCTGCCCGCGCGGCTGACGGTCGACCTGCTGCGGCCCACAGCGATCGCGCCGCTGGAGGTGCGCACCGCCATCCAGCGCGAGGGCCGGCGGTTGCGACTTGTCGACGCCGCGATCGTCCAGAACGACCTCGTGGTGGCCCGCGCCAGCGGCGTCTTCGTACGCCGCGGTGTACGGCCCACCGGCGACGTCTGGTCGACACCGGTCACCATGCCGCCTCTTCCGCCGGACCCGCCCGCGCAGGCCGAAGACCTCCCGATGTATGTGTGGGGCTACGGCGGCGAGAACCCGTCCGGCGGGACGATGGGGTTCGCCGAATTTCACGACGCCGCAGGCCCGAAGTATGCCTGGGTCAAGCAAGTTCGGACGCTGGTGGCCGGCGAACCGATCAGCCCGTTCGTGATGGCCGCGATGGCCGCCGACGCGACCAGCGCATTGACCCACTGGGGCACAGGGGGATTGCGCTACATCAACGCCGACTACACCCTGACCCTGACCCGGCTGCCGCGCGGTGACCACATCGGGCTGGCAACCCTGGCGCATTCCAGTGATGACGGCGTGGCCTCCGGGGTCGCCGCCGTCTTCGACGAGCACGGGCCGATCGGCAACGCCATGGCGGTGGCCCTCGTCAACCCGGCGGAGTCGTTCCGACCCAAGATGTAGGAGGTCCAGATGCGCAGGTTCGTCGACATTTCGGTGCCGCTGCAGGCGGGCATCGCCTCGGATCCACCCGGCCACCTGCCGGAGATCGACTACTACGACCACAAGCAGACCGATGCCGAGGTGGTGTCGTTCTTCCCCGGCGCGAAGATCGCGGACCTGCCCGACGGCGAGGGGTGGGCCATCGAATGCGTTCGGATCACCACCCACAACGGCACCCACGGCGGCAAGCGGGCGATCACGATCGACGAGGTTCCCCTCGAGTGGTGCCTGCAGCCACCGCCGCCGACGTCGAGCAGGAACTCGAGCGCATCGGCCACACGCTGGCGCCGCTGGAGATCGTCTTGGTGAACACCAGCGCCGGAACGCGTTACGGCCAGTCCGACTACGTCGGAAAGGGGTGCGGGATGGGCCGGGAGGCGACCCTGTACCTGCTCGAACGGGGGTTCGGCTGACCGGTACCGACGCCTGGAGTTGGGGCGCGCCGTTCGCCTACACCGCGCAGCGCTACGCCCGGAACCACGACGCGTCGATCATCTGGGAGGGCCGCCGGGCCGGGCGCGCCGTCGGCTACTCGCACATCGAGAAGCTGCACAATCTGGAATCGTTGCCGCCCGACGGCTTGAAGTGTCGTGCTTCCCGGTGAAGATCCACGCCGCATCGGCGGGCTGGACCCGGCCGGTCGCGATCTTCGACGAGAACTAGGCCCAACGAGAATTCAGGCCACGTCGGTCACGGCCAGGGGCCGCCCACCGGCGGGCCGCCGCCCGGCGGTGACTGGTTCTGCATGATGCTCAGGCAGGTGCCCAGGTGCTGACCGGGGATACATGGAATGCCGCCCACCGTGGGCACCCCGTTGGCCACGTAGCACTGGCCGGTGATGGGGTCGGCGAGATGCCCGATCGGGCAGGCCGACGCCGGCGCCGCGGCCACCATCGGTGCGACCACGAACGCCGCTCCGCAGGCGGCCGCCAGCAGCATCCTGCGCACCGCCCGAACAGCCATCCGTCGAGCGTACTGCGGCCCGACTTCTGCGGTGCCGATCAGGCGACAATGCTGGGCGGCCCGAACCGGGTCCGGACGCCCGGCGAGAACAGGGCCCGCAGGCGCTCGCCGGCCGGGCGGATTCCGGCGGCGGCCAGCAGTTCGTCCTCGAGCCGGACGACGTAGGCGGAGTACAGCGTCCACGGGCCGTGCTCGTTGGGCACCCACCAGGTGCGGCCGGCCTTGCGGGTGTGCGCACCCCACCGGGCCGTCAGCCAGATCTCCAGCGGGGTCGGCTGCACCTGCTCACCGATGTTGATCACCAGTCGGCTGCGCAGGCCGCGGTGGGGCCAGCGCCGGGTGCTGTCGTAGCAGATCTCCTCTTTCGAGTAAGTCACCCGCATCCGGGCCCAGGTGTAGGGGATACCCATGGTGATGCGGATCAGCGGCACCACGGCGAGCCGGGCGGTCTCCAGCGACCGGAACAACACCCCGTGCCGGCCGGCGTCGTCGACGGAGTACAGCCGGATGTTGGTTTCCAGGAAGGTGCCGAAGTAGGGGAGTGCCGGGGCGCGGCCCAGTGCCGTCTGACTCATCCGGAACGGCACCAGCGCCGCGTAGGTCATGCCGTCGGCGAAGACGTCGGGGCGGGTGCCCGCGGGGTAGAGGTGCGCAACGTCAGCGGGGTTGACCGGCCAGTGGACGAAGGTCAGGTCGCCCCAGCGCTGGTCGAAGATCGCCGGGCCGGGAAGCGGCGGGGCTGTGACGGGGAAGCCGGCCATTCCGTCGGTGTCGTCGGTCGGCTCCGGTGGCGTCGTCACTCGACGATGGTGTCACCTATTCGGTCAATGCGCGGCCACGATCGCGGGGAAGGAGACGCCGTCGCGGGCCAGGTTGCCCGGGAAGCACGGCGATATCGCCGTGAGGGTCGGGGGATAGCTCGGCGGGTTGGCCATCTCGATCTGAAGCCGGTAGCCGTCTGGGCCGTAGCCGAACTGGTTGGGCTTGTTGAAGCCGTCGCGCTCGAACACATACCACCCCCAACTTCGCCACGTGTCAGCGACTTTGGCGATCAGGGCCTTGGGGTCCATGTCACCGGGCACCTTGAGGTCGCCGACCGTCTGCAGGTGCACGGGGGCGTTCGTCGGATCCTCGGGCTCGTCGTCACACCACGCGGTCTGCCCCGAACTGGCGTAGCCGTCGGAGTCGACGACCGTGCCCGGCGGCAGGACCGCCAGGGTGCGCCTGAGGTAACCGAGGATGGTGTCGTGGGCTTCCTGTTCACTGCGCGGGACCACCTCTTCGACGGACCACCCCGGTGGAGGTGGCGGCGCGGATGTCATTGGCGGACCTCCTATGTCGGTTGCACCGGTCGGTACGGGTGGTCCCGCGGAGTTGCCGCAACCGGCCAGCGCGGAACCCGCGAGGCCCACGGCGGCGATCAGGAGCCCCGCGCGAAGAAATCGGGAATTCATCGGCGACCGGCCTCCCTCATCCGTTCGGCACAATCTGGGTTGGTGGCTGCCCGGCGATGACGTTTCCCATGTTGCGCAGGGCAGGGTTCCCAGGATCCCAGTAGCTGCTGTGCGCGGTGACCGTGGGCAGGTTGAGGATCTCCGGGCCGAATGCGGGGCCGGGGGCTGCGGCGATCTCGACAGCTCCGAAGCCGTCCCAGGTCGGGTTCGGCCCCAGCGCTGCACCCGACACCAGGTGGATGATGTCGTGCTGGGCGCGAGCGGCGTAGACGTGCCCGCCGGGATCGAGACTGAGGTCGGATGCGCTGCCCACCAGCATTCCGGGGCTGCCGACTGCGATCACGTTCTCCGCCGCGAGGTGATGTCCGTCGGCGCCGGCCGCACCGACCAGCGTCGACCCGTAGCTGTGACCGATGACGGTGTCGATCGACGGCGGGCCGGTATGGGCTGCCTGGATGCCCGCGAGATAGTCATCGAGCGCGCCGGCACCATTGCGCGCGTAGCTGTCCGAGGCCGCCTCGGTGAGGTCCATCGGCCGGTCGTATCCCATCCATGTCGCGACTGCCAGATGTCCTTTGAGTGACTTGTCGGCCAGCACGGCTGCGTCGTGCATCGCCGCCGACTTCATGGTGGCTCCTTCGAACGCCGTCAAGTCCTGTCCGGTGCCGGGGACCAATGTCGCGACGCGCCAGGCGTTATCGGGGTTGCCGATCGAGATGGCCGCGTGACCCTGGTCGTCGATGAGACCCAGGTATCGCGGGATGTTGTCGACCGGCTGAAGACTCTTTTGCACGGAGCTGTAGCCGTTCAGTGTGTGATTGGCGGTGTTCCAGGTGCTCTTCCAGTCCTGCCACTGGCGGTAGACGGCGGGGTTTCCCTTCGGGTTGGGCACCTGGCCCGCAGCCCAGCCCGGGTGGTCGCGCGCCAGCTGGTCAACCTCGGCTTGGGCGTTGTGCTGCAACTCAGCCAGGTGCCGCTGGTTGTAGTAGTCCGCGCCCGGATTGGAGTGGTCGCCGGCCCATGGCATCCCGGGGTGGTTGCCGATGTTGTGGTCGCGGCCGTACAACCAGTCCTTTTCCTCGGGGGTCAGGGTGGTCCACAGGTCGTTGAAGGCCTTCGGGTCCGCCGGCAGCGGCGTGTTGAGCGCCTCCCGGACCTCGGGCCGATTGTCATGCGGGGTCGCCGGGATCGGGGTCGTGCCGCCGGCCATGTTGATGGCGTTGGCCAGCGCCATGTCGACGACGTTGGCTTCGGCGACGATCGTGTCGAGTCGGGGCTGCAATTGGGCTTGTTTGAGTTCGGCCTCCATCGGGTTGCGGACCTTCGGCCCGGGCACCACGGTGCCCGCCACCGGGTCGATCTCCATGCCGAGAGATTCGGCATCGGCCGTCAGCCTCGCCAGTTCGGACTGGATGCGTTCGATGTTGTCCGCCGCGCTGCGCGCCGCGTTGGCCACCGCCAGCGCCTCGTTGCCGTGGGCGTCGAGATCTTTGCGGGTTTGGCCGATCGCCTCCCGGGCCGCCTCGGCCGCTTCACCGCCCCACGTCCGCAACGCCGGGAGCGTCGCCAACCCGTCGGCGGCATCGAAGTTCGCCTGGGCACGGCTGGACGCGGCGTGGAACACCTCGCGCACATCTCCGGCGTTCCAGCGCTCGATATCGGCAACGGTCAAGGTCACCGGCGGCTCACCTGCCGGTCTGGCCGGCGATCGCGTCGGCCGCCTGCGCCGGTTCGTCGAGTGCCTGGCTGTGGCGCAGTTCCATCTCGGCGAAGCCCTGGGCGCTGGCGTGCAGCCCTTGCGCGTGGTCTCTCAGCCGGGTCAGTAGCGCGTTGGTGGTGGCCAGCCACTGTTCGGAGAGGGCGGACATCGCCAGAGCCGACGTCCCCTGCCAGCCGCCCTGAGCGGCATCGATGCGGCTCGCCGACGCGGCATGCTTCCCGGCGACGTCCTCGCCGTGGCCGCTGACTGCGATACCCGATGCGGCCAGATCCTCGATATTGACCCGGAGCGACATCCCATCCCCTTCAGAGCTGCTGCGTCATGGATACCAGCAAACGCGAGGGGGGCGCCAGCCCGGCGCAGCGGCTGGTCCCGCCAAAACACAGCCCCGCCAAAACACAGCCCCGCCAAAACACAAAGGCCACGAACCCGCCGGGTTCGCGACCTATGCGCCGTCAGTTCGTAGAACCGCTTGTTGTGGGCGAAGGGGGACTTGAACCCCCACGTCCCGAAGGACACTGGCACCTGAAGCCAGCGCGTCTGCCATTCCGCCACTCGCCCCAAACAACCGGGGGAGCGTATCACGATCGGACGGCTGCTCCCCAACCCGCGGTCCTGGGTCCGAGCCCCCTCCCAGGCCAGCGGGCCGACGCCCGGTACCCATCCTGAGCTGCGGCGATGCGATTCTCAGAGTTCTTATGGTGACGGTCGGCCGAGCCGGGCCGATACCATACAGAGGAAATATGAAGGCGGCGCAACACGCGTCGGACTCGAGGCAGGCGGTGTGATGGGTAACCAGAGGGGTCTGGTCCAACGCATCGAGCGCAGACTCGAGGACACCGTCGGCGATGCGTTCGCCCGAGTGTTCGGCGGTTCGATCGTGCCCCAGGAGGTCGAGGAGCTTCTGCGCCGGGAGGCCGCCGACGGCGTGCAGGCCCTGCCCGGTGAGGGTTTTTTGGCGCCGAACTCCTACGTTATTACTCTCAGTGCGTCCGACTTCGCGAAGGTGAACGCCGATCGCGAGCTGACCGCGGACACGTTTGCCACACACTTGGGGGGATACATCCGGGAACAGGGATGGCAAACGTATGGTGAGGTGGACGTCAGATTTGAGCAGTCGCCGAACCTGCACACTGGCCAGTACCGTGCGCGCGGTGTCGTCAATCCAGACGTGCACCCCCACCCGTCCGCTGCCGCAACCGCCCCACCACAATCGAACCATGCGTACACCGCAGAACCAGGAGTACCACCGATGAGCGACAATCCGACCTACCGCGGCGGCCAGGGTCAGGGGCGGCCCGGCGACGACTATTACGACGAGCGCTACGGCCGCCCGCAGGACGAGCCCCGCGGCCCGGCGCCGGAGCAGCCCCGTGCGCCTTATCCACCTGACCAGGCCGGCCAGGGCGGCTACCCGCCGCCCCCGCCCGTCGACCCCGGCTACGGGCAGCGTCAGGGCTACCCCGACCAGGGCGGCTACCCCGAGCAGGGCGGCTACCCGGCCGGCTACGAGCAGCGGCCCCCGGCCGGCGGCTACGGCGGCCAGGGTTATGACCAGGGATACCGCCCGGCACCCGGCGGCTACGGCCCCCCGCCCGGCGCTCAGGCGCCCTACGGCCCTCCCGGCGGCGGCTACGGCGGCCCCGCCGGCGACTACGACTACGGCCGTCCTCCCGGACCCGGCCGTCACGAGGATCACGGCTACGGACGTCCCGAGGGCCGGCCCGAGCCGCGCCCGTCCTACCCGGACCAGGGCGGCGGCTACGAACAGCAGGGCTACGGCGGCGGCTACGGCCGTCCCGAGTACGGTCAGCCGGACTACGGTCAACCCGACTACGGTCAGCCCCGTTACGACCAGGGCGGTTACCCGGAGCCGGGCCGCGACTACGACTACGGCCAACCCGCCGGCGGTGGTTACGCCGGCTATGGACAACCGGCTGGACAACCGGCTGGACAACCGGCCGGAGCCCAGGGCGAGTACCCCGCCACCGGGCATGCCGTCACGCTGCAGCTCGACGACGGCAGCGGCCGCACCTATCAGCTCCGCGAAGGCGCCAACGTCATCGGCCGCGGCCAGGACGCCCAGTTCCGGCTGCCGGACACCGGCGTTTCGCGCCGTCACCTGGAGATCCGGTGGGACGGCCAGGTCGCGTTGCTGTCCGACCTGAACTCCACCAACGGAACCACCGTCAACAATGCGCCGGTGCAGGAGTGGCAGCTGGCCGACGGCGACGTCATCCGGCTGGGACACTCCGAGATCATCGTTCGCGTTCACTGAGGTCGGCGGCGGCCGCGGCTTGGGTGAGGCGGTGTGGCTTCACCGTCGCGGCGTCCGACGTCCAAGTATCGTGACGATGCCGAAGTCAGGCCGGTGTCAGCAGATGCCGGCGGACCGCCGGCAGCGGCACGAGCACGGAGAGGACGCCGGATGCAGGGACTAGTTCTGCAGCTGACGCGTGCCGGCTTCCTGCTGATGCTGTGGCTGTTCATCTGGTCGGTATTGCGGATCCTGCGCAACGACATCTACGCCCCCACCGGCGCGGTGATGGTGCGCCGCGGGCTCGCGCTGCGCGGCACGCTGCTGCCCGCCCGGCAGCTCCGCCACGCGGCCCGCTACCTGGTCGTCACGGATGGGGCGCTCGCCGGTACCCGGATTACGCTGGGCTCCCAGCCGGTGCTGATCGGGCGTGCCGATGACTCGACGCTGGTGCTGACCGACGACTACGCCTCCACCCGACATGCCCGACTGTCGCAGCGCGGTTCCGACTGGTACGTAGAAGACCTAGGATCGACCAACGGCACATACCTCGACAGGGCGAAGGTGACGACGGCAGTACGCGTTCCGATCGGCACGCCGGTTCACATCGGCAAAACGGTGATTGAGCTGCGCCCGTGACACTTGTCCTTCGCTACGCCGCCCGCAGCGACCGCGGCTTGGTGCGCGCCAACAATGAAGACTCCGTCTACGCCGGTGCGCGGCTGCTGGCCCTCGCCGACGGTATGGGCGGGCACGCTGCCGGCGAGGTGGCCTCCCAGCTGGTGATTGCGGCGCTGGCGCACCTCGATGACGACGAGCCTGGCGAGGATCTGCTGAGCAAGCTCGACGGGGCCGTGCGCGAGGGCAACTCGGCCATCGCCGCGCACGTCGAGCTGGAGCCCGAGCTCGAGGGAATGGGCACCACCCTCACCGCAATCCTGTTCGCCGGCAATCGACTTGGGCTGGTCCACATCGGCGATTCGCGGGGTTATCTGCTCCGCGACGGCGAGCTCGCACAGATCACGAAGGACGACACCTTCGTTCAGACGCTCGTCGACGAGGGCCGGATCACTGCGGAGGAGGCGCACAGTCATCCGCAGCGGTCGTTGATCATGCGCGCACTCACCGGCCATGAGGTGGAGCCGACGCTGATCATGCGGGAAGCCCGCGAGGGCGACCGCTACCTGCTGTGCTCGGACGGATTGTCCGATCCGGTCAGCCACGAGACCATCCTGGAAGCACTGCAGATCCCGGACGTCGCCGAAAGTGCCGACCGGCTGATCGAACTGGCCCTGCGCGGCGGCGGTCCCGACAACGTGACCGTCGTGGTCGCCGACGTCGTCGACCACGACTACGGCGGCCAGACCCAGCCGATTCTCGCCGGTGCGGTGTCCGGTCGACGATGACGACGTCGCTCCGCCCAATACCTCCGCGGGTCGGGCCTCGGCGATCAACCCGCGCCGCACGGTCGCCAAACGTGTTGTGACCGAACCGGAGCCACCGGCCAAACCGCGGTCCCGGCGGCGGATGGTCATCGCCGGGGTGCTGGTATTGCTGCTTCTCGTCGCCGGCCTCGTTGTGGGCCGCGAGATCATCCGCAGCAACTACTACGTCAGCGCCTACGACGGCACCGTGGCCATCATGCGCGGGATCCAGGGCTCGATTCTCGGTATGCCCCTGCAGGAACCGCATCTATTGGGCTGCCTCAACGACCGCAACGAACTGTCGCAGATCAGCTACGGCCAGCCGACGAACGACCTGACCTGCCAGCTGATGCGGTTGCAGGATCTGCGTCCGTCCGAACGCGCCCAGGTCTCCGCCGGGCTGCCCGCCGGGAGCCTCGACAACGCCATCTCGCAGCTGCGCGAACTGTCGCGCAGTTCGCTACTGCCCCCGTGCGCGGCCACCGACCACGACCACGCCCACCCCTACACCAGCGCCCACGACCACCCCCACACCGGCTCCGACCGCGGCACCCGGCTCGTCGCCGGCACCCACCTCGCGAACCTCCGCTCCGGCACCGTCACCGCGCAGCACCCCGACGGTGACGCCGTCGTCGACACCCCCGCCGCCATCTGACACCGCCACGGCGCCGAACGGATTCCGCGTTCCCGCCGGTTCCTACCCCGCCGCCGACCGTCACGCAACTGCCACCGCCGCCGCAGAATCCGGGCGTCGACTGCCGGGCGGCGGCATGACCACCCAGCCGCAGTCACCGGTGGCGGTCACCCCGCCACTGCCCGACTCGTCGCAACGCCGAACTGGCGCTGCTGTGCTTCGCCACCCTGATCACCACCGTTGCGCTGCTGATCGTCGAGGCCAACCAGGAGCAGGGGATCAGCTGGGACCTGGTGAGCTACACGCTGGCCTTCCTGACGCTGTTCGTCTGCGCGCATTTGGCCATCCGGCGCTTCGCCCCCTACGCCGACCCGTTGCTGCTTCCCGTCGTGGCGCTGCTCAACGGTCTGGGCCTGGTGATGATCCACCGGCTCGACCTGGTCGAGGGCTCGCTGAACGCGACGGCCCGGGGCCCCAACGACGAGCAGCAGATGCTGTGGACCCTGCTCGGCGTCGTCGGCTTCTCGCTGGTGGTCATCTTCCTGAAGGATCACCGCATCCTGGCCCGCTACGGCTACGTCTGCGGACTCTCCGGCATTGCGCTGCTTGCCATCCCGGCGCTGCTGCCGTCGCGGTTCTCCGAGACGAACGGCGCGAAGATCTGGATTCGCTTGCCGGGCTTCAGTATTCAGCCGGCTGAGTTCTCCAAGATCTTGCTGCTGATCTTCTTCGCCGCGGTGCTGGTGGCCAAGCGGAACCTATTCACCAGCGCCGGCAAGCATTTCCTGGGGATGGACCTGCCGCGCCCGCGCGACCTGGCGCCGCTGCTGGCGGCGTGGATCGCCTCGGTCGGCGTCATGGTCTTCGAGAAGGACCTCGGCACCTCGCTGTTGCTCTACGCGTCGTTCCTGGTGATGGTCTACATCGCCACCGAGCGGTTCAGCTGGGTGGTGATCGGGCCTGGCCCTGTTCGCCGCGGGAAGTGTTGTGGCCTATTACCTGTTCGGTCATGTCCGGACCCGGGTGGAGACCTGGATGGACCCGTTCGCCGACCCCGAGGGCTCCGGCTATCAGATGGTGCAGTCGCAGTTCAGCTTCGCCACCGGCGGCGTGTTCGGCACCGGCCTGGGCAACGGCCAGCCGGGCACCGTGCCGGCCGCCTCGACCGACTTCATCATCGCCGCCGATCGGTGAGGAACTCGGCCTGGTCGGCCTGGCCGGCGTACTGATGCTCTACACCATCGTGATCCTGCGCGGCCTGCGGACCGCCATCGCGGTGCGCGACAGCTTCGGCAAGCTGCTGGCCGCCGGGCTGGCCTCCACGCTGGCGATCCAGCTGTTCATCGTCGTCGGCGGCGTCACCGGACTGATCCCGCTGACCGGGCCTGACCACGCCGTGGATGTCCTACGGCGGCTCGTCCCTGGTGGCCAACTATCTGCTGCTGGCGATCCTGGTCCGCATCTCGCACGCCGCCCGCCGGCCGATCATCGACCAGCCCGCACACCCCGATCGCGGCGGCCAGCACCGAGGTGATCGAGCGGGTATGAACACCTCCCTGCGCCGCATCTCGGTGATGATCATGGCGTTGATCGTGCTGCTGCTGGTCAACGCCACGGTCACGCAGGTCTTCCGGCCGACGGTCTGCGCACCGATCCGCGCAACCAGCGGGTGCTGCTCGACGAGTACTCGCGGCAGCGCGGGCAGATCACCGCCGGCGGCCAGCTGCTGGCGTACTCGGTGTCGACCAACGGCCACTACCGGTTCCTGCGGGTCTACCCGAATCCCGTTTGTCTTCGCCCCGGTTACGGGCTTCTATTCGCTGCGCTACTCCAGCACCGGGCTGGAGCGGGCCGAGGACGCGCATCCTCAACGGCTCCGACCAGCGGCTGTTCGGCAAGCGGCTGGCCGACTTCTTCACCGGCCGCGACCCGCGCGGCGGCAATGTCGACACCACCATCGTGCCGCGAGTGCAGCAGGCCGCCTGGGACGCGATGCAGCAGGGCTGCGGCGGTCCCTGCAAGGGCGCCGTGGTGGCGCTGGAGCCGTCGACCGGCAAGATCCTGGCGATGGTGTCCTCACCGTCCTACGACCCCAACCTGCTGGCCACCCACGACATCGAGGAGCAGGGCAAGGCCTGGGAGCAGTTGCGCGACGACCCCGACTCACCGCTGACCAACCGGGCGATCGCCGAGACGCTACCCGCCCGGCTCGACGTTCAAGGTGATCACCACCGCGGCCGCGCTGCAGTCCGGGGTCACCGAGGACGACCAGCTGACCGCCGCGCCGCAGATCCAGCTGCCGAACAGCACCGCCACGCTGGAGAACTACGGCGGCACCCCGTGCGGCAGCGGCGCCGACCGCCTCGCTGCGCGAGGCATTCGCGCGGTCGTGCAACACCGCCTTCGTCGAGTTGGGCATCCGGGTCGGCGCCGACGCGCTCCGCAGCACCGCGCAGGCGCTTCGGATTGGACAGCGCGCCGGCGCCGATCCCGCTGCGAGGTCGCCGAGTCCACCGTCGGCCCGATCGCCGACGCCGCCGCGCTGGGCATGTCGAGCATGGGGCAGAAGGACGTCGCGGTGACCCCGCTGCAGAACGCGATGGTCGCGGCGGCGATCGCCAACAACGGCGTGATGATGCAGCCGTACCTGGTCGACAGCCTCAAGGGTCCCGACCTGGCCAACATCAGCACCACCGCGCCGCAGGAGCAGCGGCGCGCGGTCTCGCCGCAGGTCGCGGCTAAGCTAACAGATTTGATGATCGGCGCCGAACAGTTCACCCAGCAGAAAGGGAGCGATTCCCGGCGTGCAGATCGCATCCAAGACCGGTACCGCCGAGCACGGTACCGACCCGCGCAACACCCCGCCGCATGCCTGGTACATCGCGTTCGCCCCGGCGCAGACCCCGAAGGTCGCCGATCGCGGTGCTGGTCGAGAACGGCGGCGACCGGCTGTCCGCCACCGGCGGGGCGCTGGCCGCGCCGATCGGCCGGGCCGACCATCGCGGCGGCACTGCAGGGGGGTCATGAGCCCCGCAGGCGAGCGAAGCGAGGCAAGCATGAGCCCGCGCGTGGGAGTGACGCTGTCCGGCCGCTACCGGCTGCAGCGGCTCATCGCCACCGGCGGCATGGGCCAGGTGTGGGAGGCCGTCGACAGCCGGCTGGGCCGCCGCGTCGCCGTCAAGGTTCTCAAGGCCGAGTACTCCTCGGACCCCGAGTTCGTCGAGCGGTTCCGCGCCGAGGCGCGCACCGTCGCCATGCTCAACCACCCCGGCATCGCCGCCGTGCACGACTACGGCGAGACCGACATGGACGGCGAGGGCCGCACCGCCTACCTGGTGATGGAACTGGTCAACGGCGAACCGCTGAACTCCGTCATCAAGCGCACCGGCCGGCTGTCGCTGCGCCATGCCCTGGACATGCTCGAGCAGACCGGCCGCGCGCTGCAGGTGGCCCACGCCGCCGGACTGGTGCACCGCGACGTCAAACCGGGCAACATCCTGATCACCCCGACCGGCCAGGTGAAGCTCACCGACTTCGGCATCGCCAAGGCCGTCGACGCCGCCCCCGTCACCCAGACCGGCATGGTGATGGGCACCGCGCAGTACATCGCGCCCGAGCAGGCGCTGGGCCACGACGCCACCGCCGCCAGCGACGTCTACGCGCTGGGAGTCGTTGGCTACGAAGCTGTTTCGGGCAAGCGGCCGTTCACCGGCGACGGTGCCCTGACGGTGGCGATGAAGCACATCAAGGAGACCCCGGCGCCGCTGCCCGCCGACCTGCCGCCCAACGTGCGCGAGCTGATCGAGATCACGCTGGTGAAGAACCCCGGCATGCGCTACCGCAACGGCGGTCAGTTCGCCGACGCGGTCGCCGCGGTGCGGTCCGGGCGCCGGCCGCCGCGGCCCAACTCCGCGCCGACCATCGGGGCCACCCCGGCCGCCATCCCGGCGGTCGCGCAGCCCGCGCCGCGGACCGACCTGCGCGCGCCCGGCGACCGGTGACGCGGCCGCGCGCCGGCCACCGGCAGCCACCGCCCGCCACCCGCCGCGGCGCACCTTCTCCTCGGGTCAGCGCGCCCTGCTGTGGGCCGCCGGCGTGCTCGGCGCGCTGGCGATCATCAGCGCGATCCTGATCGTGCTGGCCGACCGCGACAAGAAGAACAACACCCCGTCGAGCAGACCGTCACCGACACGGTGACACCGAGCCCGACGGTCCAGTCGGCGCCGGCCCCGGCTGCGACCGGATCGGCGACCAGATCGGCCGCGATCCGATCGAGCTCGCGGCCAGTCCGGTGATCGGCTCAGCGCGACCCGCGGTCGCCCACCGACGACGAGATACCGCGATGACCACCCCGCAGCACCTGTCCGACCGCTACGAGCTCGGCGAGATCCTCGGCTTCGGCGGCATGTCCGAGGTGCACCTGGCGCCGCGACACTGCGGCTGCACCGCGACGTGGCGGTCAAGGTGCTGCGCGCCGACCTGGCCCGCGACCCCAGCTTCTACCTGCGGTTCCGCCGCGAGGCGCAGAACGCCGCCGCGCTGAACCATCCGGCGATCGTCGCGGTCTACGACACCGGCGAGGCCGAGACCACCGACCGGCCCGCTGCCCTACATCGTGATGGAGTACGTCGACGGGGTCACCCTGCGCGACATCGTGCACACCGACGGCCCGATGCCGCCCCGGCGGGCCATCGAGGTCATCGCCGACGCCTGCCAGGCGCTGAACTTCAGCCACCAGCACGGCATCATCCACCGCGACGTCAAGCCGGCCAACATCATGATCTCCAAGACCGGCGCGGTGAAGGTGATGGACTTCGGCATCGCCCGCGCGCTCGCCGACGGCGGCAACAGCGTCACCCAGACCGCCGCGGTGATCGGCACCGCGCAGTACCTGTCGCCCGAGCAGGCCCGCGGGGAGCCCGTCGACGCCCGCTCCGATGTCTACTCGCTGGGCTGCGTGCTCTACGAGATGCTCACCGGCGAGCCGCCTTTCGTCGGTGACTCCCCGGTCGCGGTGGCCTACCAGCACGTCCGCGAAGACCCGATCCCGCCGTCGCAGCAGGCACCCCGGCATCTCCCCGGAACTCGACGCCGTCGTGCTCAAGGCGCTGGCGAAGAATCCCGACAACCGCTACCAGACGGCCGCCGAGATGCGCGCCGACCTGGTGCGGGTGCACAACGGCGAGCGCGCCGGAGGCCCCCAAGGTGCTCACCGACGCCGAGCGGACCTCGATGCTGGCCGCCACGCCGCCGGCCGCCGCGCGCGCGAGACCACCGACGCATTGCCGCGCCAGAGCCGACTTTCGTCGAGCGCGACCGCGGCCGGCGGCTCGATCGGGCGCTGGCTGGTGGCGGTCGCGCTGCTCGCCGATCCTGACCGTCGTCGGTGACCCTCGCGATCAACATGGTCGGCGGCAACCCCCGCGACGTGCAGGTGCCCGACGTGCGCGGCCAGGCCTCGGCCGACGCGATCGCCGCGCTGCAGAACAACGGCTTCAAGATCCGCACCCAGCAGAAGCCCGACAACACGGTGCCGCCCGACCACGTCATCAGCACCGATCCGGCCGGCAACTCCTCGGTAGGCGCCGGCGACGAGATCACCATCAACGTCTCGACCGGCCCCGAGCAGCGCGAGGTCCCCGACGTGCTCGAACGCTGACCTACGCCGAGGCGGTCAAGAAGCTCCAGGCCGCCGGCTTCGGCAAGTTCAAGCAGACCGACGTCGGCGTCGACCCCGGAGCAGAAGGACAAGGTGCTGTGCACCATCCCGCCGGCCAACTCAGACCTCGGCGATCACCAACGAGATCACCATCGTCGTCGGCTACCGGCCCGCAGACCGCCGCGGTGCCGACGGTCGCCGGGCAGACCGTCGACATCGCGCCAGCAGATCCTCGACGCGTCCGGCTTCACGAAGACCGCTGCCGGTCCCGGTCGACAGCACCGAGCCGCCGGCCAGGTGCTCGGCACCGACCCGCCGGCGGGCCAGACCGTTCCGCAGGACACCGTGATCCAGATCCAGGTGTCACGGGGCAACCAGTTCGTGATGCCCGACCTGACGGGTCAGTTCTGGATCGACGCCGAACCGAACCTGCGGGCGCTGGGCTGGACCGGCGTCCTGCATCAAGGGCGCCAACGTCGCACAACAGCGGGCAGCGCACCAACGGGTGGTCACGCAGAGCCCGCCGGCGGGCACCGCCGTCAACTTCGGCGCGACGATCACGCTGAGCTTCGCGTCGTAGCGCGCGCCGCATCCCCGCGTCGGCGTCACCCGCGGTCGCGTGCCGGACCGTGTCGGCGACTTCCTGCTCGAGGCGGCGCACCAGCGCCTCGGCGGGCGCGGCGCCGCAGTAGCCCAGCCAGTTGGCCAGCATCCGGTGCCCGCCCTCGGTCAGGATCGACTCGGGGTGGAACTGCACGCCGTGGATCGGCAGCTCGACGTGCCGGACGCCCATGATGACGCCGCCCTCGGTGCTGGCGGTCACCTCGAGCTCGGCCGGCACGGTCTCGGGCAGGATCGTCAGCGAGTGGTAGCGCGTCGCCGTGAACGGGTCCGGAAGTCCCTGCAGCACACCGACATTCGGTGTGGTACACGGTGCTGGTCTTGCCGTGCAGCAGTTCCGGGGCACGGTCGACGGTGCCGCCGAACGCGACGCCGATGGCCTGGTGGCCCAGGCACACGCCCAGCAGCGGCGTGCCCGCCGCGGCGCACGCGCGCACCAGCGGGATCGACGCGCCGGCCCGCTCCGGGGTGCCGGGTCCGGGGCTCAGCAGCACGCCGTCGAATTCGGCGGCGACCGCGGCGATCTGCGTCGGCGCCAGCCGCGTCGTCGTCGTTGCGCCAGACCTCGCGCGTCCACCCCGAGCTGGCCCAGATACTGGACCAGGTTGAACACGAAGCTGTCGTAGTTGTCGACGACCAAGACCTGCATCGCCCCAGGTTACCGGGGCTGCCGGCGATCGGTCAGTAGCCCATCGGGCCGGCCGGCTGGGCGTAGCTGCATGCGCACCGGTTCGGTGTAGCCCGACGACCTCGACGTCGGCGCGCGCCTGCTCGGTGTAGCCCAGACCGAACCGCACCACGTACTGCTTGTAGAGCGTGACCAGGGGAGCGGCCGCCAGCGCCGCCTGCATCGCGGCGGCGTCGCCGATCGCGGTGATCGTGTACGGCGGGCTGTAGGTGCGGCCGTTGAGCAGCAGCGTGTTGCCGACGCACCGCGGCGCCGAGGTGGCGATGATCCGCTGGTCCTGCATCTGGATCGCTTCGGCGCCCGCGCTCCACAGCGCGTTGAGCACCGCCTGGATGTCCTGCTGGTGGACCACCAGGTCGTCGGGCGAGGCGTCGCGCGGGAAGCGGCCGTTGGCGTCGCGCTGGGCATCGGTGAGGGTCACGACCAGCCCGGGCCCGTGCACCGGGTCCAGGCCCGGCGTCGGCGGCCAGCTCGTCGGCGCGGGCCAGCATCGCGGTCAGGGCGCGGTCGCCGGCCGAGCGCGCCGTGGGTGGAGTCGATCTGGGCGGCCAGCGCGTCGCGCTGGGCGCTGAGCCGGTCGACGGACTGCTGGGCGTCGCGCACCAGGTCGACCAGCCGGGGGGAGTCGCTGCGGCGGATCTCGCCGCCGCCGGACACGCCGTGGGTGGCCGCCAGCAGCAGCCCGGCCAGCAGGCAGACCACCGGCACGCCGAACCGCCACGGGAACGCGGGGTCGTCGCCGTCGTCGGCTCCGTGTCCGGAATTCTCTGGTCGCGGCGCCGCTGCGTTAGTCTCATAGCGATCATGCGACCATCGTCGCACCGAACTCCACGTCCCGAAGGTACCCATGCCCAAGTCCAAGGTTCGCAAGAAGAACGACTTCACCATCAACCCGGTCAGCCGTACCCCGGTCAAGGTGAAGGCCGGGCCGTCGAGCGTGTGGTTCGTCGTGCTGTTCATCGGCCTGATGCTGATCGGCCTGGTGTGGCTGCTGGTGTTCCAGCTCGCGGCCTCCGGCTCGACCGCCCAGCGCGCTGCAGTGGATGGCCGATCTCGGCGCCGTGGAACTACGCGATCGCGTTTGCCTTCATGATCACCGGTTTGTTGCTCACGATGCGGTGGCGCTGAGCCGACGACTGCATGTCGACGGTCACTCTGGTGCGGTCTGTTACGTGCTCGGCAACCTGCTGGTCAACCAATCACACCCGTGTGATTCATCCCCATTGTGGATAGCGCTTGTGGATAACCGCATCGCCCACGGTAGAGCACCTGGATGACCCGATGCAGCAAACTGAGTGGGGCCCCGAACCCGGCGGGAATCGCAGGTCTCGGCATCGCCGGTGTTTTGATGGCTCTCGGCGCTGTGACCGTTGTCACAGACGCTCCCGGCCGGATCCTCGATCGGCGTTGCCGCGGTCGGGCTTGTTGTGTTCGCAATCGGCTCGTGGCGGGCGCAGCCCGCAGCTGGCAATCACCGACGACGGCCTGGTGTTCCGCGGCTGGTTCCGGCGCACCCGACCTTGCGCCGTGCCGACATCGCGCTGATCCGCATCACCGAGTTCCGCCGGATCGGTCGCAAGGTCCGGCTGCTGGAGATCGACACGCCGACGACCGGCTGATCGTGCTCAGCCGGTGGGACCTCGGCGCCGACCGTCAGCGTGCTCGACGCGCTGACCGACGCGCGGCTACGCGTGGCTCGCGTGACGATGCTGCGCGGTCAGGAGATGGTGATCGACTCGATGACCACCGGCTCGGTGGGCCGGTCGTTGCGGTCGGCCGCGGTGGTGGCGATCGCGTCGACGACCTTCTGCGACTCCGGGTCGACGACCTCGCCGAAGATGGTGTGCCGGCGGTTGAGGTGCGGCGTCTTGCCGACGGTGATGAAGAACTGCGAACCGTTGGTGCCCGGCCCGGCGTTGGCCATCGCCAGCAGGTAGGGCTTGTCGAACTGCAGCTCGGGGTGGAACTCGTCGGCGAACTTGTAGCCCGGGCCGCCGCGGCCGGTACCGGTCGGGTCGCCGCCCTGGATCATGAAGCCGTCGATGACGCGGTGGAACACCGCGCCGTCGTAGAAGGGTCCGGCGGTGCTGCCCGACGCGTTCTGGGTCGAGTACTCCTTGGTGCCCTGGGCCAGGCCGACGAAGTTGGCGACGGTCTTGGGGGCGTGGTTGCCGAACAGGGCGATCTTGATATCGCCGCGGTTGGTGTGCAGGGTCGCGGTCGCGGTCTGAATGGGGCTCGTGGTCACGGGATCACAGTGTGCCACTAGCGCGCATCGGCAGATTCCGCGGCCACCCGGTATGGCAGTGTTGAGGCGAACGTCAGACATGGCCGCCACGGCAGGGAGGTAACCGATGAGCCGCAAGACCGAACCCAGCCTCACGTCGCGGGAGCGCCTGACACGGGGGCTGCGACTACACCGCGGTCGGCCCGGTCGACGTCACCCGCGGCGCGATCGGCATCAGCGTGCATTCGGCGCAGTCCACCGCGGCGGAGTTACGCCGGCGCTACCAGAAGGCCCACGTGGCCCGCAGGTGGCCGCGGCGCAGGACGGTCTGGCCCGCGAGGTGTCCGCGGTGCAACAGGTGGTCTCCGGGCTGCCGCAGGCATTGCAGGATGCGCGCAAGGCGCAGCACCGCCGCCGCCGCCGGCTGGCGATCTTCGGCGCCCTCGGGGTGGCGACAGTGGTGGGCGGCGCGGTCGCGTTCACGATCGTGCGCCGCTCGTCGCAGCCCGAACCGTCGGCACTGCCGCCCAGCGTCGAGGTCGCGCCCAAGCTGTAAGCGCCTCTGCGACTGGGGTTTCGCTAGTCGGCCGCACCGAGCTGATGATCGAGCTGAGTTGGCTCGAGACCGAGCTGACGATCGTGTTCGAGGTCGTCGAGGTGGAGTCGGCCGGGCTCGCCGGACCCTGATTCTCCGAGTTGCTACTGCAGGCCCCGATCGTGGCCATGGCCAGCGCAGCGCCGACGCCGACCGTCGCGGCGACGCGACGTGTGGACACGAATGATTTCATGACAACTCTCCCCATTCCCGCCAGCACCCCGCGTGCCCGCGCACGTCGTCGGAGGTACCCGTGACGCGGATCACCAAACCGCGGACTGGTGTTGGGGGTGTGAAGAGGTTGTGGAGCCTAGGAGATTCGAACTCCTGACATCTGCCTTGCAAAGGCAGCGCTCTACCAACTGAGCTAAGGCCCCTCGTCGCGACGGTCATCGCAGGGTGTGCCAGACTTCGCCGCGGCGGCGCGCCCGGATCATCGCCGCACCCGCCACGACGGCCGCGAGCAGCACTGCAACCGCCGGGCGCCTTTCCCGTCAACCAGGACATCGTGGGCCTAGGAGGACTCGAACCTCCGACCTCTTCGTTATCAGCGAAGCGCTCTAACCACCTGAGCTATAGGCCCGTATTCGCATACGGCCGAGCGACGAGATTACCGCACCC
Organism: uncultured Actinomycetota bacterium; assembly: GCA_963753095.1. Classification (GTDB taxonomy): domain Bacteria; phylum Actinomycetota; class Actinomycetes; order Mycobacteriales; family Mycobacteriaceae; genus Mycobacterium. The sequence goes on along the minus strand of CAVWBC010000004.1, from coordinate 91,311 downwards.
GGCGCACTGCGCCCAAACCGGCGACGGCGATCAGTCCCGGTCGGCCAGCGTGACTTCGATGCCGCCGACGATGTCGGTGCTCAGGTTGTAGATGAACGCCCCGATGGTCGCCATCGCGGTCAACAGCACGATGTTCACCAGACCGATCAGCGCGGCGCCGCCGAAGATCGTTCCGCTGGACACCAACTCGCCGCCGCCGCCGCTGGTGGCCGTCAGCAAGTCACCGACGTTGCTGTTCAGCTTGCTCCACACACCCATGCCGCCGAGCACCAGGTACAGGAACGCGACCGCGATCATCCACACGAAGAACAGCGCCACCGACAGCAGCAGCGACACCTTCAGCGCGCTCCACGGGTCGATGTGGCGGATCTGCATGCTGGCCCGCACCGGCCCGCGCGAGCGGTTGGCCACCTGGAAGCGGGGCGTCGGACGTGGCCGCCCGGGTCGGCTGCTCGGCGGCCGGCCGCTCGGGGGCGGGCTTGCGGGGCTGCGGCGGCTTGGGGCCGGACAGGTCCGGCAGCTCGCTGGCGTAGGCCTCGGGCCGGGCGACCTCGGTGCGCTCGGCACGGACCTCGGGCCGCGGGGCCGGGGCCTCCGGCTCCTTGCGGGCCTCCGGGCGAGGAGCCTGGGCGTGGCCGCGGTCAGGTCGGGGGCGGCGGTGCCGGTGATGAACCGGTTCACCCGGGCCTCGATGCTCGACGGGGACGGCGGGGCGGCGGCGGCGGCGCGGACGTCGGGCCGGGCCGTGGACTCGGCCGGCCGCTGCGGTGCCGCGGCCGGTCGGGGCCGTGCCCCGCCACGCTGCCAGGGCGGTACCTCGCCGGAACCGCCGTTGTCGGCTGGCGCCTGCCGGGCACCACCACGCTCGACCGAGCCGTTCCCGCCTGCCGGGCTGTCGCCCGGTCCGGGTTGACCCGGCTCGTTCGGTGAGCTCACCACCACTCCTTACCTGTCGCCCGCAGCCGCGCTACGTCGCGTCCGGTTCAGGGTCCAGTTCGGCCGTCTCGTCCGTGCTGTCCTGTTCCTCGGCATTGCGGGCAATGGCTAACAGTGTGTCGCCCTCACCCAGGTTCATCAAGCGAACGCCCTTGGTCTGGCGTCCGGCCTTGCGAACCTGACGTGCCGCCGTCCGGATCACTCCGCCGCCGGAGGTGATGGCATACAGCTCACTGTCGTCATCGACCATCAGTGCGCCCACCAGCCTGCCACGACGCACGTCGTACTGGATGGTGAGGATGCCTTTGCCGCCGCGGCCCTGCGCGGTGTACTCCTCGATCGCGGTGCGCTTGGCGTATCCGCCGGCCGTCGCGACCAGCAGGTACGTCCCCTCGCGGACCACGTTCAGCGACAGCAGCCGGTCATCGGCGTTGAACCGCATGCCCTGCACGCCGGAGGTGGCGCGGCCCATCGGCCGCAGCGCCTCGTCGGTGGCCGAGAAGCGGATCGACTGGCCGAGCGCTGATACCAGCAGCAGGTCATCCTCGGACGAGCACAGCACCGCGCCGACCAGTTCGTCCCCGTCGCGCAGGTTGACCGCCACGATGCCGCCGGAGCGGTTGGAGTCGAAGTCGGTCAGCTTGGACTTCTTGACCAGGCCGTTGCGGGTGGCCAGCACCAGGTAGGGCGCGTCCTCGTAGCTCTTGATCTGGATGACCTGGGCGATGCGCTCCTCGGGCTGGAACGCCAGCAGGTTGGCCACGTGCTGGCCGCGCGCGGTGCGCTGAGCCTCGGGCAGCTCGTAGGCCTTGGCCCGGTACACCCGGCCCTGCGTGGTGAAGAACAGGATCCAGTCGTGCGTCGAGCACACGAAGAAGTGCCGCACGATGTCGTCCTGCTTGAGCCCGGCGCCCTGCACACCCTTGCCGCCGCGCTTCTGGCTGCGGTAGAGGTCGGTCTTGGTGCGCTTGGCGTAGCCGGTCTCGGTGATGGTGACCACCACGTCCTCGCGGGCGATCAGGTCCTCGTCGGAGACGTCGCCGTCGGCGGCGATGATCCGGGTGCGCCGGTCGTCGCCGTACTTGTCGACGATCTCCCTGAGCTCGTCGCGGACGATGGCCCGCTGGCGCTCCGGCTTGGCCAGGATGTCCTCGAGGTCGGCGATCTCGGCCTCGATCTTGGCCAGGTCGTCGATGATGCGCTGGCGCTCCAGCGCGGCCAGCCGGCGCAGCTGCATGTCGAGGATGGCCTGGGCCTGGATGTCGTCGATGTCGAGCAGTTCGATCAGGCCGGCCCGGGCGATGTCGACGGTCTCCGACGCCCGGATCAGGGCGATCACCTCGTCGAGGGCGTCGAGCGCCTTGACCAGGCCGCGCAGGATGTGGGCCCGCTCGTTGGCCTTGCGCAGCCGGTAGGTGGTGCGCCGGACGATGACGTCGAGCTGGTGGTCGACGTAGAGCCGGATCATCTGGTCGAGGCGCAACGTGCGCGGGCACGCCGTCGACGATCGACAGCATGTTGGCGCCGAAGCTGGTCTGCAGCTGGGTGTGCTTGTAGAGGTTGTTCAGCACCACCTTGGCCACGGCGTCGCGCTTGATCTCGACGACGATCCGCAGACCCACCCGGTCGCTGGACTGGTCCTCGATGTTGGAGATGCCGGCCAGCTTGCCGTCGCGGACCTGCTCGGCGATCGAGGTGATGAAGTTGTCGTGGTTGACCTGATACGGCAGCTCGGTGATGACGATGCGAGGTGCGGCCCCGCGAGTCCTCCTCGATCTCGACCACGCCGCGCATCCGGATCGAGCCGCGGCCGGTCGTGTAGGCGTCGCTGATGCCCTGGGTGCCGACGATCAGCCCCGAGGTGGGGAAGTCCGGGTCCCTTGACCCGCTCGATCACCGCCTCCAGGGTGGCCTCCTCGTCGGCGTCGTAGTTCTCCAGGCACCAGTAGACGGCCTCGGCGAGCTCGCGCAGGTTGTGCGGCGGGATGTTGGTGGCCATGCCGACCGCGATGCCGCCGGAACCGTTGGCCAGCAGGTTCGGGAACCGGCTCGGCAGAACGGTCGGCTCCTGTACCCGGCCGTCGTAGTTCGGGATGAAATCGACTGTCTCCTCGTCGATTTCACGCAGCATCTCCATGGCCAGCGGAGTCAGCCGCGCCTCGGTGTACCGCATGGCGGCCGGGGGATCGTTGCCCGGCGAGCCGAAGTTGCCCTGCCCGTCGACCAGCGGGTAACGCAGCGACCACGGCTGGGCCATCCGGACCAGGGTGTCGTAGATCGAGGAGTCGCCGTGCGGGTGGTAGTTGCCCATCGTCTCGGCCACGGAGCGTGCGGATTTCGCGTGGCTGCGGTCCGGACGGAAACCTGAGTCGTACATCGCGTAGAGCACGCGGCGGTGCACCGGCTTGAGGCCGTCGCGCACCTCGGGCAGGGCGCGGCCGACGATCACGCTCATCGCGTAGTCGATGTAGCTGCGCTGCATCTCCTGCTGGATGTCGACCGGTTCGATGCGGTCGCCGGCTTCGCCGCCGGGCGGCAAGGTGGTGTCAGTCATGTGTGAGTCCTGCTTCGGTCTGAGAACTGTGCGACTAAACGTCAAGGAAGCGAACGTCTCTGGCGTTTCGGGTGATGAAGCTGCGGCGGGCCTCGACGTCCTCGCCCATCAGGATCGAGAACAGTTCGTCGGCCGCCGCGGCGTCGTCGAGCGTGATCTGGCGCAGCACCCGCACCGAGGGGTCCATCGTGGTCTCCCACAGCTCCTTGGCGTTCATCTCGCCCAGACCCTTGTAGCGCTGAATGCCGTCGTCCTTGTTGATCTTCTTGCCCGCGGCCGTGCCCGGCCTCGAGCAGGCCGTCGCGCTCGCGGTCGGAGTAGGCGAACTCATGCTCGCTGCGCTGCCACTTCAGCTTGTACAGCGGCGGCTGCGCCAGGAAGACGTGGCCGTTCTCGATCAGCGGACGCATGAACCGGAACAGCAGCGTCAGCAGCAGCGTCGAGATGTGTTGTCCGTCAACGTCGGCGTCGGCCATCAGCACGACCTTGTGGTAGCGCAGCTTGGCGAGGTCGAACTCGTCGTGGATGCCGGTGCCCAGCGCGGTGATGATCGCCTGGACTTCGGTGTTCTTCAGCACCCGGTCGATGCGCGCCTTCTCGACGTTGATGATCTTTCCGCGCAACGGCAGGATCGCCTGGAACATCGAGTCGCGGCCGCTCTTGGCCGAGCCGCCGGCCGAATCGCCCTCCACCACATACAGTTCCGACTTGCTCGGGTCGGTGGAGCGGCAGTCGGCGAGCTTGCCGGGCAGGCCGCCGATGTCGGTGGCGCTCTTGCGGCGCACCAGTTCCCGCGCCTTGCGCGCGGCGATGCGCGCCTGCGCCGACGAGACCGCCTTGTTGACAACGGTTTTCGCGTCCGACGGGTTGGCCTCGAACCAGTGGCTGAGCTGCTCGTTGCAGACCTTCTGGACGAACGACTTGACCTCGGTGTTGCCGAGCTTGGTCTTGGTCTGGCCCTCGAACTGGGGTTCGGCCACCTTCACCGAGATGACCGCGGCCAGGCCCTCGCGGATGTCGTCACCGGTGAGGTTGGTGTCCTTCTCCTTGAGGAGCTTCTTGTCCTTGGCGTACTTGTTGACCACCGTGGTCAGCGCCGCGCGGAAGCCTTCTTCGTGGGTGCCGCCCTCGTGGGTGTTGATGGTGTTGGCGAAGGTGTGCACCGATTCGGAGTAGCCCGCGTTCCACTGCATGGCGACCTCGACCTCGTGGCCCTCACCCTTGCCGGAGAAGTCGACGACGCTGCTGTGGATCGCCTGCTTGGTCCGGTTGATGTGCTTGACGAAGTCGACCAGCCCGCCGGGGTAGTGGAAGGTCCGGTGCTTGACCTTCTGCTTGGGCGCGGCCTGCTCGGCGGCCCTCTCCTCGGCCGATTTCGGCGCCTCGGCGGTGTCGCTGACGACCTCGTCGACCACCTCGTCGGCGGTGACGCGCTCGTCGGTGAGCGTGATGGTCAGCCCCTTGTTGAGGAAGGCCATCTCCTGCAGCCGGCGGGCGACCGTCTCGAAGTCGTACGTGGTGGTCTCGAAGATGTCCTGGCGTCGGCCCAGAACCGGATGGTCGTGCCGGTCTTGTCGCTGGTCTCGCCCTGCTTGAGGGTGCCCGGCACCGAATGGTCGTAGGTCTGGAACCACTCGTGGCCGTCGCGGCGGATGTCCGCCTCGAGACGGCTGGACAAGGCGTTGACCACCGAGACGCCGACACCGTGCAGGCCGCCGGAGACCGTGTAGGCGCCCTCCTCGAACTTGCCGCCCGCGTGCAGCACCGTCATCACGACGTCGACGGTGGGGACCCCGGACTCGTGCATGGCCACCGGGATGCCGCGACCGTCGTCGATGACCTCGACGCCGCCGTCTTCGAGGAGACGCACGTCGACCTTGGTCGCGTAGCCGGCCATCGCCTCATCGACGGCGTTGTCCACGACTTCCCACACCAGGTGGTGCAGGCCGCGCTCGCCGGTGGAGCCGATGTACATGCCGGGGCGCTTGCGAACGGCCTCCAGGCCCTCGAGAATTTTGATCGAGCCGGCACCGTAGGAGTCTTGGTCTTTCTTCTTTTGTGCAGGCACGGTCGGACGGGTCTCCTCGGGGTTCGCAGGCACGCGGTCGAGCACTGCGCGCAGGTCTTGCACTCAGTCTACCGTCAACATCCTCCCGGACCGATTCTGCAGCGGCGTTTCTGCACACCTAGTTGCGCCGTGCGCCGAATTTCTCGGATGAGCATGCGTCCTGACGCTTGACAGAGCCACTGGCGCCATTCTCGCCGCACTCAGACAACACCGCGGACAGCCTCACCCGTAGGTGTCGCGCGGCCCTCGCCCGGAGATGTGCCGGGGGCCTTTTCGCCACGAGGGCGGCTCCGGCCCGGTGATCTTCAGCGCGGTCACCACGCCGTCGCCGACCGCCGCCGCGATCTTGGCCAACAACTGCCCCTGGACCATCCGCAGCTGGGTGGCCCACGCCGTCGATTCCGCGGCGACGCTGAGAACCCCGTCGCGCAATGCAGTCGGGTTCGCGTGCTCGGCGATCTGTTCACCGACCACGACCGGCCACTGCGCGAACACCGTGCCTTCGGCGACCCGCGGCGACCACCCTCGGCTCTTGGTCAGTTCGCGGGCCGCGTTGCCGAGTGGCTGAGGGTCGCGACGATCCGGGCCCGGTCCCGACCATGCCCGCCGGCCGGCACCCGCGCCTCGCCGGGCGGTGGGGGAGCGCCGTCCGCGGCCCACCTCCTTGCCCTGGCTGCGCGCCGCGCCGCGGGCCTCTTCGAGAGCGCGCCGCACGAGATCCATGCCGGGCAATCCGTTGAGATGTTCCGGCGGCCCGGCTGCAGCATCCGGGTCAGGGTCGGAATCGGTCACGGGATCACCACCGAGATACGTCCGTTCTCGTCGTCCTCGATACCGATGGCGATGCGCCGGGCATCCCAGTCCTCCGGAATGTCCTCACCGACTGCCGCAGTCACGAGAACCTGTTCGGCGATGGCGGCGACCCCGGCCAGCGCCCGGCGCCGCGCCGTGTCCAGTTCGGCGAAGACGTCGTCGAGGATCAATACCGGCTCGCTGCCCTCCGCACGCAGCAGCTCATAGGAGGCCAGTCGCAACGACAGGGCCATCGACCAGGACTCACCGTGGCTGGCGAAGCCCTTGGCCGGCTGATCACCGAGCCGCAGCTCGAGATCGTCTCGATGCGGGCCGACCAGGCACATCCCGCGTTCCAGTTCGGCGTTGCGCCGGCTCGCCAGAGCGGCCAGCAGCGAGGCCTCCAGGAACTCGACATCGCCGGCTACGCCCTGCTCGCCCAAGTCGATCCCGCTGCGATAGCCGATCGTCGCCGCGCGTGACGCCGGGGCCAGCAGCTGATAGGCCTTCTCCACCTCCGGTGCCAGCTCGTTGACCAGCTCCAACCGGGCCGCCATCAACTGCGCGCCGTGTGCAGCCAGATGCCCGTCCCACACGTCGAGGCTGTCCAGCACACCGTGATCGCCCCGAAACCTAGCTCCCGCAGCGGATTTCAGCAGCGCGGTGCGTTGTCTGAGCACTTTGTCGTAGTCGGCCCGGACGCCGGCGATGCGGGGACGCCGCACCGTGGCCAGTTCGTCGAGATAGCGGCGGCGCTCACCTGGGTCGCCGCGCACCAGGGACAGATCCTCGGGTGCGAAGAGCACAGCCCGCACCGCACCCAACACTTCGCGGGTGCTACGCACCGGTGACCGGTTCAACCTTCCCTTGTTGGCGCGGCCCGCGTTGATCTCGAGGTCCACCGCGAGTTCTCGGCCCTCGTTGACCACGATCGTCGACACCACGGCGCGCTCGGCTCCGGCCCGGATCAGCGGTGCGTCGGTAGCGACACGATGTGAGCCCAAGGTGGCGCAATACCACAGCGCCTCAACGAGATTGGTCTTCCCGAAGCCATTCGGGCCGACGAACACCGTCCGGCCCGGTGTCAGTTCCAAATCGACATGTGCCCACGACCGGTAGTCGCGCAGCGTCAGGTTCCGGACGTACATCCCTAGCCCGACAACGGGACCCGCTTGACCGCGTGTCCACCGAACTGGTTGCGCAGGGCAGAGACGGCTTTCATCGTGGGGGAGTCCTCCTGGCGCGACGCGAAGCGGGCGAACAGCGACGCGGCGATCACCGGCATCGGGACCCGGTGCCGGATCGCTTCCTCCACGGTCCAACGGCCTTCGCCGGAATCCTCGGTGTAGCCGGAGATGTCGACGAACTCCGGATCCTCCTTCAGGGCTTTCGCCAGGAGTTGCTGCAGCCAGGACCGCACGACGGTGCCGTTGGTCCAGGCCTGGATGACGGCCTGGGTGTCGGTGATCAACGGCTCGGCGGCCAACAACTCGTAGCCCTCGGCGTAGGCCATCATCAGGCCGTACTCGATACCGTTGTGCACCATCTTCGCGTAGTGGCCGGCACCGACCGGGCCGGCGTGGACAAAGCCGTCGGCGAGTTCGCCCACCGGGCGCAGGGTGTCGAAGATGGGCATGACTCGGGCCACGTCCTCATCGCTGCCGCCGACCATCAGGCCATAGCCCTCCGTGAGACCCCAGACCCCGCCGGATACTCCGGCGTCGACGAACGCAATGCCCTTCTCGGCAAGCAGTTCAGCGTGTGGACCGTCTTCGGTGTACTTCGAGTTGCCGCCGTCGACCACCAGGTCACCCGGGCTCAGCACCTCGGCCAGCGAGGTGATGGTCTCATCGGTGATCGGACCGGACGGAACCATCACCCAGACCACACGCGGGGCGGTCAGCGCCTCCGCCAATGCGGCGAGGGTCGGCACGTCAGACACCTCGGGACGAGGGTCATACCCGATCACCTCGTGGCCGCCGCCGCGCAGCCGCTCCCTCATGTTGAAGCCCATCTTGCCCAGACCAACCAGACCCAGTTGCATGCGCGCGCCTCTTTCGTCGGGATCCGGTCAGCCAGGGAGGCGGACCGGCATCAACAGGTATACGTAGTCCGTCTCAACCGCGGGGAACGGCCCTGTGCCCGAACCGTGTACGTCGTCGCCGCCGGTGGGTCGCAATACCGCGGGGCGGCTCGGCGTGGTGAAGCCGAACGTCACCCGATCGGTGTGCAGCGAGCCCAGGCCGTCGGTGAGGTAGGTGGGGTTGAAGGCGATGGTCAGGGGTTCACCGGCGAATTCGACCGCCAGGTCCTCTTCGGCGCGTCCGACGTCGTCGGCGCCGGCGGACAGGTGCAGCACGCCACCCTCGCGGAATTCCATCCGCACCTGCGCGCCCCGGTCGGCGACCAGCGCAACGCGCTTGATCGCTTCGGTGAGTTCCGCCACCGCGATGGTCGCCACCGCGGTGTGCTCGCTGGGCAGCAACTGCCGGAACTTCGGGAACTCGGCATCCAGCAGCCTGGTCGTGCTGCGCTTGCCGGCGCTGCGGATACCCAGCAGACCTTCTTTGCCCACCGCCGAACCGGCCCCGAGCGCCAGGTGGACCTCCGAGCCTGACGTGCCGGCCTTGGCCGCCTCGGCCAAGGTCTTCGCGGGTACCAGTACCGCGGCCTCGAGGCTGGGCGACGAGGTCGACCACTTCAGCTCCCGCACCGCCAGCCGGAACCGATCGGTAGCCGCCAAAACGACTGTCTCCCCGGAGATCTCCACCCGAATGCCGGTCAGCATTGGTAGCGTGTCATCGCGGCCGGCCGCCACGGCGACCTGACCGATCGCCTCGCCGAACAGATCGGCCGAGATCACACCGGTCTCCTCCGGCAGCGTCGGCAACGTCGGATAGTCCTCGACGGCCATCGCCGGCAGCGAGAAACGGGCGCTGCCGCAGCTCAACGACACCCGGCTGCCCTCCACGCTGACGTCGACCGGTTTGGCCGGCAACGACCTGGTGATGTCGGACAGCAGTCGACCGGAAACCAAAACACTCCCCGGAGAAGCTATTTCAGCTGGAACCTGGACCTCTGCCGAGACCTCGTAGTCGAATCCGGAGATCGTCAGACCCTCGTCAGACCCGGTGAGCAGGATCCCGGCCAGCACCGGCACCGTCGGGCGCGACGGCAGGTTGCGCGCCACCCAGGCCACCGCGTCGGCGAAATCCTCCCGCACCAGGCGGAACTTCAAGTCGGAACCAACCGTCGTGGTCGCCACGTCCATAGTGTCCCTTCGTCACGCTACAAAGCCTCGACCCCGCGCTGACCGCCCGTTGGCGCCGATGACCAGGTCCGCCGAGCGACCGCCGCAGTCGGCCGTCAGAGACCAACCGTAGAGCCTGGAGCCTCAACTTGAAAGCTAATCGACGTGGGTGACAAGACCACCGTTCCGGGGGGAGCGACGGGCTGTGAATGTGGTGTTCCCCAACGGTGTTCTTCTGAGAAGAAAACAGAGATAGATAACCGCAGTAGTAATAGGTGCTGTGGATTCTGTGGATGACCACATGGAGTGGCTGTTCCGGCATGGTGTCGGCGTGTGCATCCGTTGTGCATGGGTGGTGGGACAGCCGGGGCGCGATGTGGATGGCGTCGAGTTGTGCGGGGCCGTCCCAGGGTGTCGGGCGGTAGACCCGGTGTTGTCCACAACGGTGTGCACAGCGCAAAGGTGTAACCGGTGATACGAGTGTGGCGAAAGTTTTTTGACCTCAGTGCGGGAAATGTGCCGAATGTCAGCGCTTGGAGCGCTGGCGGACCCGGCTGGTGAGCTCTTTGACGTGATCGAACACCTCACGCCGGTAGGCCATCTCGTTGAGGATCTTCTTCTGCGCGTACATCACAGTGGTGTGATCGCGGCCGAATGCCTGACCGATTTTGGGCAGGGAGAGATCGGTGAGCTCGCGGCACAGATACATGGCGATCTGCCGGGACTGGGCCAGCGCCCTGGTCTTGCCGGGGCCGCGCAGTTCCTCGACGGTGGTGTCGAAGTACTCGGCGGTGGCGGCCATGATGGTGGCCGCGCTGATCTGCATGGTGCCGGCGTCTGCGATCAGGTCACGCAGCACGATCTCGGCGAGCGACTTGTCGATCGGTGTCTTGTTCAGCGAGGCGAAGGCGGTGACACGGATCAGGGCGCCCTCGAGCTCACGGATGTTTCGCTCGATACTGCTGGCGATGAGTTCCAGCACATCGTCGGGGACGTCGAGACGCTCCATCTGCGCCTTCTTGCGAAGGATGGCGATGCGGGTTTCCAGCTCCGGTGGCTGGACGTCGGTGATCAGTCCCCACTCGAAGCGGGTCCGCAACCGGTCCTCGAGCGTCGCCAGCTGCTTGGGCGGACGGTCGGAGGAGATGACGATCTGCTTGTTCGCATTGTGCAGGGTGTTGAAGGTGTGGAAGAACTCCTCCTGGATGCCTTCCTTGCCCTCGATGAACTGGATGTCGTCGACCAACAACACGTCGATGTCGCGGTAGCTGCGTTTGAAGGCGACCTTGCGGTCATCGCGGAGCGAGTTGATGAAGTCGTTGGTGAACTCTTCGGTGGAGACGTACTTGACGCGCATGCCGGGAAACAGCCGCTGCGCGTAGTTGCCGGCCGCGTGCAGGAGATGGGTCTTGCCCAGCCCGGACTCACCCCAGATGAACAACGGGTTGTACGCGCGCGCGGGTGCTTCAGCAATCGCCAGGGCGGCGGCATGAGCGAATCGATTCGAGGCGCCGATCACGAAGGTGTCAAACGTGTACCGGCGGTTGAGACTGGTGCCGGGAGTCTCGGCCGAAGTGTTGCTGCGCGGGCGCTCGGTGAAGTACGTGGGCCAGGTTTCGTGCGCGCTGGCAAGAGCCTCGCGATCCTCGTCGACTTCGTCCAGATCGGCCTCGATTACCAACAGGTCGGGGACCGCGGAGTCGTCGAAATCATCCTCGTCCGGGGGGGCGATCCGGACTCCGAGTTCGACGCGCTGGCCGAGCCGGCGGCTGAGGGCGTCGACGATCTGGGTCCGGAGGTGACGTTCGATCTCGTTCTGGACGAAGCTGCTCGGCACCGACAGCAGCGCGAATCCTTCGACGATCGTGATCGGCCGAACCAGCTTCAACCAGGCTCTTTGTTGGGGTGTCAGTGGCCCGTCGGATCCGGAGCCATTGGTGGCGGGGGAGTCCGGCCCGGTGTCTCCGTTGAGTTCGGCAACCACCGACGTCCACACCGAGGCGAATCCTGGTCCGGGATCATCGGTCAACGACAGATCCCCCTGGTCCCCACTCGGGCAGTGAACGAAAGAGACGACGACAAACTGTCCACATAGTTATCCACAGGTGTGGACAGGACGGTCGTCCTCGTCTCGGAGCATATCGGCGGTCGGTATCGGGTCGTCGGGTAATCGAGCTAATCAGTGTTGTCTGGATCCTCAACTGACCGGCAGTCTGTCGGGATGCTGCCTTGATGATCCGGAGCCGTCCCTCTTCGAAACGACTCTGGCAGAAGCTAACAGTTTTCCTAGCGGGTGCCAACCGTTCTGCAACATTGCGGTGAAGGATATTTCCGGCCGGAGCCGGCGCGCGTGACGGTTGTGACGCCAGTAAATCCTCGGTGCGGTGCGGGCGTCTGAAGGCGCGGTTTGACCAGCGGAAGTGACGTCAGTACCCTCGAACAGTCGCCCGAATGTCGGCGACACGGCTGCGACCGGGGATCGTCCCGGGACTGCGCCGGATATGAGCGAGACCAGAACTTACCAACGGCAGTCGCGTTGGTCCGGGTATGCCTTCAGGCATGGACGCCCGGACGGGACTGCCCGACGCAACGAGGAGAGACAGCCGTGGCCAAGGGCAAGCGGACCTTCCAGCCGAACAACCGGCGCCGGGCGCGGGTCCATGGTTTCCGGCTGCGCATGCGCACCCGTGCGGGGCGTGCCATCGTGACCGGCCGGCGCCGCAAGGGTCGTCGTTCTCTGACTGCCTGATCCGCGGGATCGGACGGCGTGCTCCCGGTTCAGCACCGGATGACACGGTCTGCCGAGTTCGGCGCCACTGTGAAGCATGGGGCGCGGGCTGTGCAGCCGGACATCGTCGTGTACGCACGACAGGACACCGACAGCGATGACATCCCAGGACCACGGATCGGACTCGTGGTTGCCAAGTCGGTGGGCAACGCCGTGCAGCGCCACCGGGTGGCACGCCGGTTACGCCACGTGGCGCGGTCGGTACTGGATGGACTGGACGGCAGGGAGCGGGTCGTGATCCGCGCTCTGCCGGGCAGCCGGGACGCCCCGTCGGGGCGACTGGAACAGCAGCTGCGAACCGGATTGCGCCGGACGCGTCAACTGATGGAGCGGAGCCGGTGACTGCGTCCAATCCGAGTCGGGTCTCGCGGATGAGGCGACTACCGGTCCGCGCGGTGATCTTCGCCATCGACCTCTACCGGCACACGGTCTCGCCGCTGCGGCTGCCCTCGTGCCGGTTCACTCCCACCTGCAGTCAGTACGCCGTGGACGCGTTCACCGAATACGGCCTGATCCGGGGGAGTTGGCTGACCCTGGTCCGGCTGCTGAAATGCGGTCCGTGGCATCGGGGAGGATGGGACCCAATACCCGAGCGGCACCCGAACTCCTCCGGAGCCAGCCCAGACCCACAGGCCAGGAGCACCTATGTTTAATTGGTTCAGCCTCGACGTCATCTACTACCCGGTCTCGGGCATCATGTGGCTCTGGTACAAGCTGTTCGCCTTCATCCTGGGCCCGTCGAACTTCTTCGCCTGGGCGCTGTCGGTGATGTTCCTGGTGTTCACGCTGCGCGCGATCCTCTACAAGCCGTTCGTCCGGCAGATCCGCACGACTCGTCAGATGCAGGAGTTACAGCCCCAGATCAAGGCGCTGCAGAAGAAGTACGGCAAGGACCGTCAGCGCATGGCGCTGGAGATGCAGAAGTTGCAGCGCGAGCACGGGTTCAATCCGATCCTGGGCTGCCTGCCGATGCTGGCGCAGATCCCGGTCTTCCTCGGGCTCTATCACGTGCTGCGATCGTTCAACCGCACTCAGGGCGGCTTCGGCCAGCCGAAGCTCTCGGTCGAACTCAACCGCGCCACGGGCAACTACGTGTTCAGCCCGACCGATGTGGCGCACTTCCTGGACGCGAATCTCTTCGGTGCGCCGCTGGGCGCCAGCATGATTCAGACGACCGGCCTGGACGCGTTCACCGAATTCAGCCGCCCGGCAGTGATCGCGGTCGGGGTTCCGCTGATGATCCTCGCGGGCATCGCGACCTACTTCAATAGCCGGGCCTCGGTCGCGCGGCAGAGTCCCGAGGCCGCAGCCAACCCGCAGACCGCGATGATGAACAAGCTTGCGCTCTACGTGTTCCCGCTCGGCGTGGTGGTCGGCGGTCCGTTCCTGCCGATCGCCATCATCATCTACTGGGTGTCCAACAACATCTGGACCTTCGGTCAGCAGCACTACGTCTTCGGCAAGATCGAGGAAGAAGAAGAGGCGAAGAAGGAAGAGGCATTGGCGCGCCGGGCCGCGAACGCTCCGGCGCCGGGTGTCAAGCCGACCAAACGTAAGGGCGCATCGCCGTCGAGCAACGGCGCCGAGTCCAAGGACGGCCCCGTCGCCGACGCAGTGGCCGGGGAAGCCGTTGCTGAGCCGCAGACCGAAGCCGGGCCGGCCGAATCCGGCGATGGCCCGCCGACTCGTACGCCACGCCCGGGGGCGCGGCCGAAGAAACGTAAGCGTTGACCGGGCTGCGATCCGGTGGGAAAGGAAGAAGGCACACATGACCGAAGCTGACACCACGGAACTGGTCGAGACCGATGCGCCGTCGGGCAAGGGGGAGGACCTCGAGGACCGACTGGTTGCCGAAGGCGAAATCGCCGGCGACTATCTCGAGGAACTCTTGGATCTGCTGGACTTCGACGGCGATATCGATCTCGACGTGGAAGGCAACCGCGCGATCGTCAGCATCGACGGCGGCGAGGACCTGGCCAAGCTGGTCGGCCGCAAGGGCGAGGTGCTGGACGCGCTGCAGGAGCTGACGCGGCTGGCCGTGCATCAGAAGACCGGGGAACGCAGCCGGCTGATGCTCGATATTGCGAACTGGCGCCGCCGCCGCCGCGAAGAGCTGAGCGCCCTGGGCGACAAGGTGGCCCGCCGGGTGGCGGAGAACGGCGAGCGCGAGGAGTTGGCGCCGATGACGCCGTTCGAGCGCAAGATCGTCCACGATGCGGTGGCGGCGGTGGACGGCGTGCACAGCGAGAGCGAGGGCGTCGAGCCGGCGCGCCGGGTCGTGGTGCTGAAAGACTGACGCGCCGAAGGGCCGAAGTTACATCGGTGTAGTTCCCAGCGGACGGTCGGAGGAGCGGAGGGATGTTTCACGTGAAACATGACACCGCCCCACCGCCGCCTGCGGCGGCCGAGCGCGTGTTCGGCGATCGGCTCGGGCTGGCTCAGCGCTACGCCGACCTCCTTGCCGGGCCGGGAGTGCAGCGGGGCCTCATCGGGCCGCGCGAGGTCGACCGGCTGTGGGACCGACACATTCTCAACAGCGCGGCGGTGGCGGAACTGATCGGACCCGGCGCCCGCGTCGTCGACATCGGCAGCGGGGCCGGATTGCCCGGCATACCCATGGCGATCGCGCGGCCCGACCTGCGGATCACTCTCGTCGAACCGATGCTGCGGCGAACTGAGTTTCTCGACGAGGTCGCCGCGACCCTGGCGATGCCCGTCGAGGTGGTCCGCGGCCGGGCCGAGGAGCCCGGGGTCCGGGCGAAGGTCGCCGGCGCGGACGCCGTGACGTCACGAGCAGTCGCCTCGCTGGACAAGCTGGCGCGCTGGTGCATGCCCCTGCTGCGTCCCGGTGGACAGATGCTGGCGATGAAGGGCGAGCGCGCCGAGGACGAGGTCGCCGAAGCGGCCCGCCGGTTGGCGTCGCTAGGCGCAAAGGATGTCAGGGTGGTGAGATGTGGCGTGAGCTATTCGAGTCCAGCCGTCACCGTGGTGATCGCGGTGCGCGGAGAACGGAAGCCGGCTCGGAGCCGGGCGATCCGTACGACCGAGAGACGAGGACCATGACCGTCCCGCCCAACGAAGGCCCAAGCCCCGGCGCACAAGGCGACGCCGATGTTTCACGTGAAACATGGAAGGCGCCGGACGAGTTCGACACCCCGATCGGCGCGGCCGCGGCGCGGGCGATGCAGGTGTTGCACACCGCCGCCGGCCAACTCCCGCGACCTCCGCACCGCCGCATCTTCACGGTGGCGAATCAGAAGGGGGGCGTCGGCAAGACCACGACGGCGGTCAACCTGGCGGCAGCCCTCGCGGTGCAGGGCTTGAAGACTCTCGTCATCGATCTGGATCCGCAAGGCAATGCCAGCACCGCGCTCGGTATCACCGACCGGCACTCCGGCACCCCGTCGTCCTACGAAGTCCTACTCGGCGAGATTCCGCTGCACACCGCTATCCGCCAAAGCCCGCACAGCGACCGGCTGTTCTGCGTCCCGGCCACCATCGACTTGGCCGGTGCGGAGATCGAACTCGTCAGCATGGTGGCGCGGGAGAACCGATTGCGCACCGCGCTCGCCGCGCTGGACGGCACCGACTTCGACTACGTGTTCATCGACTGCCCGCCGTCGCTGGGCCTGCTCACGATCAACGCCCTCGTGGCCGCGCCCGAGGTGCTCATCCCGATCCAATGCGAGTACTACGCGCTCGAGGGCGTCTCGCAGTTGATGAACAACATCGAGATGGTCAAGGCCCACCTCAATCCGCGGCTGAGCGTCTCGACGGTGTTGCTGACGATGCATGACGGCCGGACCAAGCTCGCCGATCAGGTCGCCAGTGAGGTGCGCCGCTATTTCGGAGACAAGGTCCTGCGGACGGTCATCCCGCGTAGTGTCAAAGTCTCCGAGGCCCCGGGCTACAGCATGACGATCATCGATTACGACCCCGGCTCACGCGGTGCAATGAGCTATCTCGACGCCAGCCGGGAGCTTGCGCACCGGGCCACCCCGGCATCAGTGGAGGCACAGTCATGACTCAGCCATCGCGGCGCAAGGGCGGCCTCGGCCGCGGCCTGGCATCGCTGATCCCGACCGGCCCCGGCGAGGGGTCGATGGGTCCGCGGATGGGCGACGCGGCGGCCGATGTAGTTCTCGGAGGCCGGCAGGCCGACATCGGGGAAAGCGGTCGGCCGGCAGGCATCGACGACGTGGGAGCGGTGTACCGCGAGATCGATCCGTCGTCGATCGAGCCGAATCCGCGCCAGCCCCGGCAGGTGTTCGACGAGGAGGCTCTCGCCGAGTTGGTGCACTCGATCCGCGAGTTCGGTCTCATGCAGCCGATCGTGGTTCGGGTCGTCGCCGACGCCCCCAGCACCCCGGCGCGCTACCAGTTGGTGATGGGGGAGCGGCGCTGGCGCGCGGCCCAGCAGGCCGGCCTGGCCACCATCCCGGCCATCGTCCGCGAGACGTCCGACGACAACCTCTTGCGCGACGCCCTACTCGAGAACATCCATCGGGCGCAGCTGAACCCGTTGGAAGAAGCGGCAGCCTACCAACAACTTCTCGACGAATTCGAGGTCACCCACGACGAACTTGCGGCGCGGATCGGTCGATCCCGACCGGTGATCAGCAACATGATCCGGTTGCTGCGCCTGCCGATCGCGGTGCAGCGACGGGTGGCCGCCGGAGTGCTATCGGCCGGCCACGCGCGGGCGCTGCTCGCCCTGGAAGCCGGCCCGGAAGCCCAAGAGGAACTCGCGGCCCGGATCGTGGCCGAGGGTCTGTCGGTGCGGGCGACCGAGGAGGCGGTCACCCTGGCGAACCGGGCCGACCCCGACCCGCCGCCGACACCCCGGCGCAAGCCGATCCATATGCCGGGTCTCCAGGATGTGGCCGAGCGACTGTCGGGCGCGTTCGACACCCGGGTGACGGTGAGCCTCGGCAAGCGCAAGGGCAAGATCGTCGTCGAGTTCGGTTCGGTGGACGACTTGCAGCGCATCGTGGGTCTGATGGATAGCTCCGCGGGCTGATTTTCCGGGTACTACGACACCGGGCAGTTACGTCACTGTGACACAACCCGCCCCCGGTGTTCGCCAGCAGCCGCCGTCGAAAAGGAATTGGACAGTGCAGCAAGGGATTTCGATCTCGCAGCCGGTGATCTGCCGGTTGCCGGCCCGCACTGGCCGCGAGGTGGCCGGTTCTCCTATCCTGGAAGTGCCGCCATGCCTTTTCGCACCGCGTGAAAGCCGGGGAATTTAGTGTCCGTTCGTATCGTGCCGCTGCGGCTCGCGGCATTCGAGCAGTTGCCCAAGCACGCGCGCCGGTGCGTGTTCTGGGAGGTCGACCCCGCGACCCTGAGCGCCGGTGACTACCTCCCGGACCCAGAGTTCGAGAAGGAGGCGTGGCTCTCGATGGTCATGCTGGAGTGGGGGTCGTGCGGCCAGCTGGCCACCCCGGCGCCGGCCGCCGGCTCCGACGCCCTCGAACACGACTCCGGTGACGAGCCGCCCTGCCTCGGCTATGTGCTCTACGCTCCGCCGCGCGCCGTGCCGCGGGCTCAGCGATTCCCCACCGGGCCGGTGAGCGCCGACGCGGTGCTGCTGACGACGATGGGAACCGAGCCGGGCCAGGCCGACGGACTGCCGCAGGCGTTGATCAGCCAAGTGGTGAGCGAGCTCATCCGCCGCGGCGTCCGGGCCATGGAGGCCTTCGGCCGGACAGCCGAGGCCGATGAGCTGCTCGGCGCGGACACCGTTGACCCCGAGCTGCAGCCGGTCGTCGACGCCCTCGGCGACTGTTCGTTCGAGCAATGCATGATCGACGCGGACTTCCTGCTCGACGCGGGGTTCACCGTCGTCGCGCCGCATCGCTACTTCCCGCGGCTGCGCCTGGAGCTCGACAAGGGGCTCGGCTGGAAGGCCGAGGTCGAGGCGGCCCTGGAGCGCCTGCTGGAAAGTTCGCAGCAGATCAGCCTCGGGGCGGAAGTCAGGAGCTAGGCAACCGGCCGGCCTGCTCCACGGACAATTCGTGGGCGAGCAGTTCGGCGAAGGTGAAGGTACCGGTCGGACGGTCGTTCTTGCCCAGCAGGTAGAGCCGCTTGACCGCGGCCAGGATGCCCTCGGCGATCGAGTCGCGGGCCTGGGTGGTCACCAGCATGCCGCGGTCCCGCGGGTTGGTTATGTACCCGACGTCGACCTGGACGGTGGGCATCCGGGTGAGCCGCAGCAGGTCCCAGGTGCGCCCGTGGGTTCGGCAATCACGTAAACCCGTGCGCGCCACCACTTCTCGCTGGACGAAGTCGGCGAGGTTGCGGCCGATGGTGGAGACTGAGCCGTGCGAGCTGCCGAAGTAGAACGACGCCACACCGTTGGCCGACGGGCTGGGCTGGGTCTCGCACCGCAGGCTGATCATCAGGTCGGCGCCGACGGTGTTGGCGGTCGCGGCGCGCTCGGCGTCCGACGGGCTGCGACCGGCGGGCCGGGACAGGAACGTCTCCATGCCGATCGCCGTCATCCGACCTTCGAGCCGACTTGCCAAGTCCCACAGAATGTCCGACTCGCTGATCGGGCCGGCCGGCCCGGTGGTGATCAGGCCGTGGTCCTGACCTCCGCGGCCCGGGTCGATGATGATCCGCTTGCCGGACAGCCGAGGTCCGGACCGCCGCACCTGCTCCTCCTCGCGGATGGCGTGCAGTGAGCCGCCGGTGACGCGGGAACCCAGAAAGTACAAGGAGCGCAACGTTTCCGGGCCGCAGATGCCATCGGCCGCCAGTCCGTACTCGCGCTGGTAGGACATCAGTCCGTTGTGGGTCTGCAAGCCGAAGTAGCCGTCGACCAGACCGATGTAAAAGCCGAGATCCTGCAGCCGGGACTGCAGCGTCGCGACGTCGTCGCCGTACATCGGCGCACCGAACTGGTGGATGAGTGTGCGGGCGCCCAGCCGGTAGGACGCTTCCCGCAGAGCGCGGTAGGTGGCCTCGCCGACGATCCCGTCGACCAGCAGACCCCGGCGCTGCTGAAATGCGCGGACCGCCTGGTCGAGCTCGTCGTCGAACACGTTGGCGGCGATGTGCCGTCCGGTGGTGAGGTCCTCGTCCGGGTTCTCCAGCAGACCCAGGGCGGCCAGCGCGGCCCTGATCTCGACGACGCCGCCGCCGCGGTCCCCGCGGCGCAGCACGTCACCTCGGCCGGCGCGGGGCCATGAGGCACCGTCCCCGGGTCCGTGGCTCAGAGTCGACATACCAGGGTCCTTCGCTCACCGTGGTCAGCGACGTATCGCGGGCGCTGACATTTGCAAGACACGCTAGGCAGCATTGTCGCAGAAGCCGCCCGGTTTCAAGAAAACGGCAGGCGAGCCCGGCGATAACGGTTCGGTTGCCGCAACCGCGGCCCGGCGGGGCTAAACGACGTCGGCGATCTCGCGCAGCAACGCCGCCTTGCCCTTGGCGCCGACGATGCGCTTCACCGGCTGACCGTCCTTGAACAGGATCATCGTGGGGATGGAAACGACCTGGAAGTCACGGGCGGTCGCGGGATTGGCGTCGACGTCGATCTTGGCCACCGTCAGCGCGCCCGCCTTCTCGGCGGCGATCTCCTCGAGCACCGGCGCGACCATCCGGCACGGACCGCACCATGTGGCCCAAAAGTCCACCAGGACAGGGGTATTGCTGGACAGCACGTCCTCCGCGAAGGAATCGTCGGACACGGCTACCGTAGCACCTGCGTCACTCATCGTTGGGCTCCAATCATCTCAGAAGTTTCTGTCGGTCGAGGCTCGTCCACGTCGGTCAGCCAGCGCTCGGCGTCGATCGCCGCAGCACAGCCACTGCCCGCCGCGGTGATCGCCTGCCGGTAGGTGTGGTCCACCAGATCGCCGGCGGCGAAGACACCCTCCACCGACGTGGCGGTGGTCCGGCCGCGGACCAGGACGTAGCCCTCCGAGTCCACCTCCACCTGGTCGCGCACCAGTTCCGAGCGCGGGTCGTGACCGATCGCGACGAACACTCCGGTGACCGGCAGCGTGGAGTCCTCGCCGGTGATCGCGTTGCGGACCCGCAGCCCCGTCACCGTCGTATCGCCCTCCACCCCAATGACATTCGTATTCGTCAGGAAGGTGATCTTGTCGTTCGTGCGGGCGCGCTCCAGCATGATCCGGGAGGCGCGAAACTCGTCGCGGCGGTGCACCAGAGTGACGCTGCGGGCAAAGCGGGTCAGGAAGGTGGCCTCCTCCATCGCGGAGTCGCCACCGCCGATCACCGCGATGTCCTGGTCCTTGAAGAAGAAGCCGTCGCAGGTGGCGCAGGCGCTGACGCCGCGGCCGAGCAGTTCCTGCTCGCCGGGCACGCCGAGGTAGCGGGCGGCGGCTCCCATCGCCAGGATGACGGCGCGGGCCAGGTAGGTCTCGCCGCCGGCGGTGACGACCTCCTTGACCGGGCCGGCCAGCGACACCGTCTCCGCATCTTCCATCTGCAGGTCGGCGCCGAAGCGCAGAGCCTGTTCGCGCATCTCGTCCATCAGCTCCGGCCCGGTGATGCCCGCGCGGAAGCCGGGATAGTTCTCGACCTCGGTGGTGGTCATCAACGCGCCGCCGAAGGAGGTGCCCTCGAACACGATGGGCTTGAGCTGTGCGCGCGCGGCGTAGATCGCCGCGGTGTATCCGGCGGGGCCGGATCCGATGACGATCACGTCATGCACGGTCGGTTTGGCGGTCATGCCAGCCTTTCTGCCGGGTGCCGTGTCAGTACCAGTTCGAACAACAGGGTAGGCGCAGCTGTTCCCGGCGGGGAACCTAAGGGCGGGTGACGGTGGTGTCCGCGATCAGTCCGCTGGCGACGGCGCTGCAGTTGGGAGCCACCGCCACAGCCACCAGGTCCGTAGGCCGATCGCCCGGAAGCACCAGGACGATCGCCGGCCGGCCGTTGATCTGCACCGGCTGCGCGCCCAAGACCGGCTGCGAGCCCGGGTACCCCAACGCGCTCAGGCACGCGGCGCGCCGCTTCTGGTCGGCCAGCGGACCGAACTGCGGACTCCGGCCGACGAGCGCCGCCAGATCCCTGGCCGACAGCGGCACCTTGGGCGTGACGGTGATCCGGTTGGCGCTGGCCGGGGTGCTCGCGGTGGGCCCGGGACCCCTGAGCAGCGCGACGGTGCCCACGGCGGCCAGGGCAGCGACGGCGGCGATCCCGCAGCCGGCGGCCAGCATCCGGGCGGGGTGCGGACGCGGGCGCGCGGCGTGGGCAGGGATGTCGGGGTACGCCGGCGCAGCGACGCTGTGTTCGCCGCCGCGGGGGGACTTCATCCGACCAGTGTGCCGGGTCAGGCCCCGAGCAACATCGCCAGTCGAGCCCGGCCCCTCGCACAACGACTCTTCACGGTGCCCTCGGCCACGCCGAGAAGGGCCGCGGTATCGGCCACCGAGTAGCCCTGCATGTCGACCGCCACCACGGCGGCGCGCTGCTCGAGGGGAAGCCGCATCAGCGCCCGCCGCACGACGATGGCGGTGTCGACCTGCCCGGTGCGGTCACCCACCGGGCAGAAGTCCTCCGACAGCTCCGCCGCCGGGCGGCACTTGGCCCGGCGCAGCCGGTCCAGGCAGGCGTTGACGACAATCCGGTGCAGCCAACTGCCGACGGCGGCGTCACGGCGGAACGACGCGGCGTGGCGATGCGCCGACAACATCGCCTCCTGCAGGGCGTCGGCGGCATCCTCGGGATCGCCGGTCGTCAGCCGCGCCAGCCGGTAGAGATGACGCCGGTGGCGGTGGAACAGCTCCTCGAACGCGTAGCGATCCCCGGCGACGTGAGCGGCCAGCAGGTCTGCGTCACTGCGGTTTTCGTCCACCAAGCTGCGCACGGCCGGACAGTAACCATTACCGCGTCCGGCGGCACTTCACCGCTGTTAGGAAGCCGCCTTGACGGTGAGCCCGGAGATCTCGGTCTTGTTCTTGCCGTCGGTGGTGCCCATCGTGGAAATCCACACCACCAGGTTCGACGTGGGTGCGGCGTCGGAGACGGTGATGGTGTTGCTGCCCGGTTTCAGTGGCGTGGGCGAGGTGAGCGCGGTGGTGTCCTCGAGGCTTGCCGGGTTGGCGGTGGAGGCCGACCGGATCTGAACCTGGGTGCCGGTGCTCGGCACGGTGAGCGACACGCTGCCGACGGTGGTGGGCTGCGGAAGCTGCAGCATCAGGCCGACGCCGTTCTTGAAGTTCGGGAACGGTGTCGGGTCGGTGTAGACGTCGGTCGACCAGCCCGCACCCGGGCTGGAGTCGAGGGCCTTGTCGGCCTGGCCGGGGTTGTCGGCGCCGCCCTGAGGTGAGAACACCGTGACTCGGACGGGCTTCACGGTGGATCCGGCTGCGGCGCCCTCGGTCGCTGACGTCGACGGGTTCAGGCCCAGCTGGTCACCTTTGAGCCCGCCGCCGACATCGCCGAAGACGTGGCTCAGGATCGACGCGAGCACGATGAGCGCGATGACCAGGATGCCGGCCCCCACGCCGACGCCGATGAGTAGATTGCGCCGGCGCCGGGCGGCGGCCTCGGGATCGTCCTCGGCGCCGGGCCCGCCCCTCGCCGGTCGAGAGGGCGCGTCTTGGACGGGTTCGATCAGGTCGGTGCGGTCGGCCACCGCGGTGGCCTGCTGCAGGAGGTTCAGAAGAGTCGGCGCGCTGCGGATTCCGCCGCCTTCCTGAACCGCGCGGGCCGCCGCCGCCGAGATCTGGAACGGGATGGTGCGATCGACGGCGCGGGGTTCGACCGGCTCTCCGGCCGGGTCGGTTTCGGCGGGCGCCAGACCGCTGGGCGCACCGGTCTCCGCCAGCGGCCACCGGTCGGTCAGCAGCGCGTACAACGCCGCACCGATGCCGCGGATGTCGTCTTCGGGGGTGGCGGCGGGCATGGTGGCCGGGAACGCGAGCGCGACGTCACCCTCGATGCTGACCCGCACCCGGTTGGGGTGGTCGATGGACAACGCGACCCCGGCGGCATGGGCGGCGTCGGCGGCGGCGGCCAGCGACTGCACGGCCCGAGCACCGCCGATCGGGGACGGCGAGGTGTCGGCCACCTCTTTGAGCGATCCGCCGCGGATCCACTCCGAGACCACCAGCCCGCCGGAACCGGTGTTGGCGACGTCGAGCACGCGGGCGATGCCCGGCTTGTCCAGGCGGCTGAGCTTGAGGGTGCGCGTCAGGATCTCCTGGACCTGGCCGGGGGCAGGGTCCGGTCCGGGTCGACGAACGTCAGCGCCACCTGCCGGTCCAGTGCGGTGTCGAGAGCCTGCCAGAACTGCAGCCCGGGGGGGCCGCCGTGGGACACCAGCAGCCGGTAACGGCCGCCGGCGATGCTGGCCCCCGGGATCAGATGGACGTCGTCCTCGGGCGCGGCGGAGTCCATGGCCGGCTCGCGCGGCGAATCGAAGGCGATCGGCTCGCGGGTTGGATCACCGGCGAAGTCCGCGTTCGGCCGCTTGGGCGGAACGGCGGACGGCACCGTGCCGACGTGCATGTCGGCGGTCACGTCCGGCTGGAAATCGTCGGCGGCCGAGCGCGGGATCTGCGTCGTCGGATCGCCGGGGTGACCTGGCGAAGGGGTGCCCGAGGGTTGGTCGTTCACCTCCGGTCCTTTCCCAGTCAGCGCCCCGGCTTGGCCCGCCGCCGACCGGTACCGAAGTCCCTGCGGCAGCGGCCCGGGCGAATTGCTGCGCTCAGGGTACGTGACGGGGGTATCCCCACGTGCGGTGTCGGCTGGTCCGGCCGTAGCCGGCGGGATTTCGTCGCTTCGCCCGAGCGTGGTCACGGCCACCGGCGGGGTCCGCGCGAGTCGGCGCTGGACGGCGGCCCGGGCGGCCACGGCGTCCGGCACCCGCGCGGCCACCATCACAGTGGCGATGACCGGCGCCATGATGGCGGCGAGTACGAACAGCCGCAGCAGCGAGCCGGCCCCACCGGCGTGCACGGTCAGCGCCTCGAGTCCCAGCAGCCGGTCGACGAGATGGGCGAGCAGCCCGGCCGCCAGCGATGCGGCGATGGTGACCAGGATCGTGCGGATACCTCGAGGTCGAGCAGTCGGCCCCGCGGCGGGCGCAGCGCGCGGCGCAGCAGCACGTATCCGAGGATCGCGCCGGCCAGGAAGCCGACCCCGTTGGCCAGGCCGAGGTAGCCGGCGACGAGCTCCTTGTTGTCGGTCAGATGCGGGGCCGCCAGCGACGCGGCGATCTTCACGGCGGTGATCACGACGATGATGAAGATCGGTGTCCACGGCTGCTCGCGCGCGTAGAACACCCGCAGCTGCAGCAGCACCAGCGCATACGGGATGAGGGTGAACGAGGACAGCGCGATCGCGATGCCCAGGTAGTTGGCGTCGACCTCGCCGAACTTGCCGTAGGCGAACAACGCGCTGCCGATCGCCGGCCCGCCGACGGTCATGAACGCGACCACCGGGATCAGCGTGACCATCGTCAGCCGCGTCGCCAGCGACAGGTCGGCCAGTACCGCGGGGGAGTCGTCGGCGGCGGCGTTGCGGCTCAGCCGCGGCATCACCACGGTGAGGACGGTGACGCCGATCATGCCGAACGGCAGCATCAGGACCATCCACGTGTAGTTGTAGATGGCGGGCCCGGACGCCGCTGCGGTGCTGGCGATCTGGTTGCTGACCACCAGCCCCATCTGGCTGATCAACACGTACAGCACCATCGCCGCGGCCATCGCGCCGAAGCGTTTGAGCCGGTCGTCGATACCCCACAGCGGCCGCAGGCTGATCCGTTCGCGCGCGGATGGCGACGAAGAGCACCGTCGTCTGAGCCACCACCCCCAGCGTCGTTCCGATGCCCAGTACCAGAAGCTTGGCGTTGCCCATCTCGACCGGGTCGACCGAGAGTTCGCCCGGCACAATCAGATACACGCCCAGCGTGGCGATCGCGACGATGTTGTTGACTACCGGCGCCCAGGCGGGCGGGCCGAACACGTTGCGGTTGTTCAGGATCGCCATGAACACCGACGACAGTCCGTAGAAGATCACCTGAGGCAGCAGCAGGTACGCGAATGCGGTGGTCAGCGGCTGATTGACCTGCGGGTCGCGGCCCAGCATGAGGCGCACCAGCAGCGGGGCTGCCGCCACCGAGATCAGGGTCGCCACCAGCAGCAGGGTGGTCGCCAGGGTGATCAGGCGCCGGACGAACGCTTCGCCGCCGTCGCTGTCGTCGCGCTCGGCGCGGGCGAGCACCGGTACGAAGATGGCGGTGAAGGTGGCCTCCAGCACCAGTGCGGCAACGAGGTTCGGCAGCTGGTTAGCCACCGAGAAGGCGCTGGAAAGCGCCGCGCCGAGAATCGCGGCCAGCAGCACGATCCGGGTGAATCCGGTGATCCGGCTGATCAGGGTGGCCAGTGCCATCCCCCAGGAGCGGGACACCACGGCGGCGTCGGACAGTTCCGCGCGCACCGCGCGGGTACGGGGCCCGGGCCGCACGTAAGCCACCGGACGCCGCGGCGGAGTGCGACGAGTCGGTGGTGGGGGAGGGGCGGAGCCCGGCGGCGGGGCGGGCTTCACGTGTCGCCGCCGGTGGCGCGCCGCCGCGGCCGGTCGAGGTCGGCCGGGTCGGGCTGGCCGCGGAAGCGGTGATACAGCCGGCGGCCGACCAGCAGCGCGAGCACCGCACCGCCGATCAATGTGATCGCGAACAGCACCTTGCCGAAGGCGTTGGAGTGCACCGACAAGCCGCACCGGTTCCCCCAGTTGCAAGCCGTCCGGGGTGCGAAGCGTGACGTCCACCGCGACACGCTGGGTGAAGTTCACTTCGATGGGCACCCGCACCGGCAGGTAGCCCGGCGGCAGCTCCTGTTCGCCGATGTCGGTCACCGTCATGCCCGGCGGGGCGTCGACCTGCAGCCGTACCCGGATCGGGACGGCGAGGTCGTTGCGAAGTGCCAGCGGCAGGGGGCTGTGTTCGGTGGCCAGCGTGTACGAGCCGCCGGGGTTGACGATCGTCACCGCGCCGAACAGGTCGCCGATGGTCTTGCCGACGACGGCCAGCCGCTGCGCGGCCAGATCGTTGCGGCGTCTCCGGGGGTTGGGTCTGGCTCAGCGCCCGCAGCATGTCCTCGCGCAGCGGCGCGGTGTACTGCAGACCGGTCAGGCCGGTGCGGGTGTCGGTGGTCAACGCGGCGGTCAGGCCCCACAGCCGGCCGTCCTGCTCGGCGATCGTGGACACGACGGCGTCGTCGAAGCCGCCGCGGGTCTCGGTCGGCAGGTCGGGGCCGGGCGACGGGCCGATGGCCGCCGAGTCGGTGGCCAGCACGCCGAGGGGCCGCGCGGTGGCCAGCCCGGAGCGGATGGTGGTGGCGAGCGCGGTCAGCAAGGCCTGGGCGTCGTCGGGTTGCGGGCTCCACTTCAGCGGCGGCAACAGGATCTGGTCGCGGGGTTCGGCGCTCGGACTGCAGTGCGCGCCACAGCATGGAGCCGACGGCGTCCTGGCGCCGCGCCACGGTGGAGTCGTGGTTCAGCGGGACGGTCAGCGAGGAGTCGAGGTAGGTCGGGCAGGTCCGGGTCGGTGCCCACCCCGGCCAGCGCCGCGCCGACGGCCGGGTCGAACGGCGCCATCACCACCTGCGGCGTGAGCCGCCGCGGGCTGACGTCGGCGGTCACCGGTTCACCGGTCTCGGTGTCCTGGGCGCTGCAGTTGGCGGCGGCGATCGCCACCGTCGGCCCCTGGCCGTCGAGCAGTTCGACGGCGCGCGGGGTCAGCGGCCCGTCGCCGAGGATGGTCGTGCCGCGGATGGAGGTGACACCCAGGATCTGGTCGACGATGTCGGCGGCGGTGCCGGTCGCCGCCGCGCTGAGGCCGGCCGTCGCCGACCCG
The DNA here is from genome assembly GCA_963753095.1 of uncultured Actinomycetota bacterium. Classification (GTDB taxonomy): domain Bacteria; phylum Actinomycetota; class Actinomycetes; order Mycobacteriales; family Mycobacteriaceae; genus Mycobacterium. The sequence goes on along the minus strand of CAVWBC010000004.1, from coordinate 64,087 downwards.
CTGGAGTGCGCCGAGATCGGCCTGGGCGTAGGGCGTGGCGACCACGCACATCCGTCTGGCCAGCGCGCGCAACCGGTCGAGCCAGGCGACCGCCGCGGCCTGCCCGGTGCCGGGGTGCGCCGCGGTGCCCAGCCCGTCGGGTGCGTCGGCCACCACATAGCCCGCCGTCATCGCGTTGACGGTGACCAGCAGGTCGGGGTCGATCGCCAGGCACAGCGCCCGGCCGACGTCACCGCCGGGGTCGACGGGCTGGCTGGTCGCGAACTCGGCCGCGGCCACCAGGGTGTCGAGGCGGCCGCCGGGGGCCAGCGACACCGCCAGGTCGTCGTTCATCAACCGCACCGGGGTGGTGCCGCCCGGCACGCCGGGTGCCAGCCGCGGCCGGTCGGCCAGCGGCCACAACATCGTGACGGCGACCGGCCGGGTGGTGTCGGGCGCCACGACGCCGGCCAGCGGGTCGCCGGCCTCCCCGGCCGGCGCCGGTGGCGCCCCGAGGACGGGCAGCAGGAAGCGGGCGTCGTCGAGCCGGGCGGGTTCGCCGTAGTCGGGAGTGCCGTTGACGTTGACCAGCATCGGATATACGCCGGGCTGGTCGATGCCCAGCGAGGGCGCGGCCGCCGAGCGGATGGGGAAGGTGAGGGTGAACCCGACGGCCTGCCCGCGCTGAAGCTCGCCGGAGACGTTGATGAACTCGCCGACCGGCTGGAACTGGTCGGTGCCGCCGCCGAGGTTGGTCCGCAGGCCGGCCGACGACGCCACCGCCGGGGCATGCTCGAGGCGCGCCACCACGTCGCGGACCGGACGGTCGCCCACGTTGGTCACCGTGGCGGTCACGGTCAGCATCGGATCGCTGGTGGTCGTCACCAGATCGGGGCTGACGCGGTCCAGCCGCACCTGCAGGAACGGGACGGAACCGGGTTCCCCCGCGGCGGCCGGCGCCGGGGTCGTCGGCATCGCGAGGAGACCGAACATGGCGAGAACCAGCAGGATCCGGGGCGCACCGGCGGCCCGCCTGCAGCCTGGTCACGTTCCCGGTCCGCAGCCGTTCGTCCGCGGGCCCGACTGGCGAGGCCCGGCCTCGTCGGAGCGACGGTTGCGGGTGTGCGAATGCGTCTGCGGACGTCGTCGCGGCGACGTGCGGGGCAGCGGCGGCAGTGCCGCCGGGCCGTCGGACTGCAGCAGGTTGATCAGTTCCCCGGCGAGTTCGGCCAGGCGGCGTTCATCGGCGTAGGCGAGGCGGTTCGGCAACTCATGGACGGGCACCCAGGCCACCTCGGTCACCTCGACGTCCTCATCGCAGAGCTCGCCGCCGGAGAATCGCATCAGATAGTGGTGGACGGTCTTGTGCACCCGCCGTCCCTCGGTGACGAACCAGTAGTCGATGCTGCCGAGCGCGGCCAGCACATGCCCCTGGATCCCGGTCTCCTCGGCGACTTCGCGGATGGCGGTCTGCTCGGCGGTTTCGCCCTGCTCGATGTGCCCCTTGGGCAGGGACCAGAGCATGCGGCCGCGCCGGTCCACCCGTCCGATCAAGGCGGCGACCTGGGTCTCGCGGGGACCGTCGATGCCGTCGACCACCAGACCGCCGGCCGAGGTCTCGTGCACCGTGCGGAGCCGCTCGGGCATGCGCCCCGTCGGGCGGGGCCGCGACGGCTTGCCGGGTCGGGGATGTGACGGTTCGGCGTGGCCGTCGGAAGAGGACGCGGACGGGGTGTTCGCGCCGGCGTCGGCGGCGCCGTTCTCTGTCGCTGCGGCGTCTGTGGCGGACCGGCAGCGCGACGGCCCCGGCGGCGCCCGCGGCGCCGTCGTGGTTTGGCTTGTTCGCCGTCCGACACCCAAGCGATAGTAGCTGGCAACCTGGGCGCCCCTGCCCGCACTCGCCGGTAGTCGACTGCCTGGGTCGGCACTAGGCTCACCGGACGTGCCCGAAAGTACCGAGGACGGCGAACTGCTGACCCGAGCCGCCGTCGCGCTCAACCAGCAGGGTGAGCTGCTGGGTGAACTCGGGGGGCTGTTCGCGGGTGCGGGTCACGAGTTGTATCTCGTGGGCGGCAGTGTGCGCGATGCGGTACTGGGCCGGCTGACGACCGATCTGGACTTCACCACCGACGCCCGGCCGGAGGTGGTCCAGGCCTTGGTGCGGCCGTGGGCCGACGCGCTGTGGGACACCGGCATCGAGTACGGCACCGTCGGCGTCGGCAAGGACTCCCAGCGCCTGGAGATCACCACTTTCCGGGCCGACAGCTACGACCAGGTGTCGCGCAACCCGCAGGTGCGGTACGGCGAGCGCCTCGAGGACGACTTGGTTCGGCGCGACTTCACGGTCAACGCGATGGCGGTGCGCATCACCGCCGCCGGCCCCGGGGAGTTCATCGACCCGCTGGACGGGCTGGCGGCGCTGCGGCTGCGGATCCTCGACACCCCGGCCGCTCCGGAGGTGTCCTTCGGCGACGATCCGCTGCGGATGCTGCGGGCGGCGCGGTTCGTCTCGCAGCTGCAGTTCACGGTGTCCGACCGGGTGCGGGCGGCGATCACGGCGATGGCGCCGCAACTGGGGCGCATCACCGTCGAGCGGGTGGCCGTCGAGCTGGACAAGATGCTGCTCGGCGCCGACCCGGTGGCCGGCATCGACCTGATGGTGCAGACCGGCCTGGGCGAGGTGATGCTGCCCGAGATCGGCGGCATGCAGATGGCGATCGACGAGCACCACCAGCACAAGGACGTCTATCAGCATTCGCTGACAGTGCTGCGGCAGGCCATGGAGCTGGAGGAGCCGGGGCAACGCGATCTGGTGCTGCGCTGGGCCGCACTGCTGCATGACATCGGCAAACCGAACACACGCAAGCACGAGTCCGACGGCGGCGTCAGCTTCCATCACCACGAGGTGGTCGGCGCCAAGATGGTGCGCAAGCGGTTGCGGGAGCTGAAGTACTCCAAGCAGATGATCGACGACGTGTCGCAGCTGGTGTACCTGCATCTGCGGTTCCACGGCTACGGGGACGGCAGGTGGACCGACTCGGCGGTCCGGCGTTACGTCGCCGACGCCGGCCCGCTGCTGCCCCGGCTGCACAAGCTGGTTCGCGCCGACTGCACCACCCGCAACAAGCGGCGGGCGGCGCGGCTGCAGGCCAACTACGACGACCTGGAGGCCCGGATCGCCGAGCTGGCCGCCAAGGAGGATTTGGCGCGGGTCCGCCCCGACCTGGACGGCAACGCGATCATGGCGCTGCTCGACATCCCGGCCGGGCCGCAGGTCGGTAAGGCCTGGAACTACCTCAAGGAGCTCCGGTTGGACCGCGGGCCGCTGCCCCGCGAGGAGGCCGAAGCCGAACTTCTGGCGTGGTGGAACGCCGAGGGCGGTTCGTCCGTCTGATCAGTCGTGGAGTACTGCCTGGGTGACGGCGCCGGGAGTGCCTCGATCTGGACCGGCAAACCCGATGTGGACGTCGACGGCGACGGTGACCTCGACGGAATCCGGCTGGACTTCGACGGCGACGGCGCGTTCGACGACGCGCTGGCCGATCTGGACGGTGACGGGCTGGCCGATCACGCCGCCCTGGACCTCGACGACGAGGGCAGTGCGGCCGGCCTCTACACCGACGACGGGTCGGGCACCTGGGCCCTGACGGGCGGCACTCCGATCGCCCCGCCCCGGTGGTTCGGGCTCGACGGGGTCGAACATTCCGGAAGTGGCGCAACCGATTTCGATGGCGACGGACGCACCGACCGGGTGCTGGACACCGACCGCGACGGGTTGGCCGACCGGGTGTTGCGGGCCGGCGACGACGGCCAGTTCGACACCGGCTACGTCGATACCGACGGGGACGGCCGGTGGGACGTCCGCTTGGTCGACGGTAACAGTGACGGTGCCGCCGACAGTGCGGACGTGCTGTAGTCGCCACCCGCGACGGCACAGATCCCGTCCGTCTCCAACAGCCGTTGCGCCGCATCCCAGTCCATCGGCCGGGCGAAGAGGAAGCCTTGCCCCGTGCAGGCCCCCATCGCGATCAGCGCGTCGCGCTCGGCCACGGTCTCGATGCCTTCGATGACGAGGCGCAACGCGAGTGCCTCGGCCAGCGCCACTACCGACTGCACCACCGCGCTGTGCTTCGCGTCGCCCTCGCCGAGCGCGGCGGCGAACGACCGGTCGAGTTTGATCTCGTCGACCGGCAGCGTGCGCAGCTGCGTCAGCGACGAGTAACCGGTGCCGAAGTCGTCGAGGGAGACGTACACGCCCGCCTCGCGCAGCCGGCCCAGGATCGGGTAGGCCACCAGCAGGTCGATCAGGGCGTGTTCGGTGAGCTCGACGACGAGCGACTCGGGCGGGACTCCGTGGACGCGGAGGAGCTCGAGGATCTCGTCGGCGAACCCGGGCTCGCGCACCTGGCGGGCCGAGACGTTCACCGACATCGTCAACCCGTGGGCGAGGCCGGCCGCTTGCCAGCCGGCCAGCCGCTGGATCGCCTCCTTCAGCACCCAGTGACCGATCTCGACGATCATGCCGTTGTCCTCGGCGAGCGGAATGAAGACGTCGGGCTGGACCTGAGGCAGTCCGGGCCGGTTCCACCGGAGCAGCGCTTCGAAGCCCGTGATGCGGCCGGTGGTGAGGGTGACGATCGGCTGCACCGCAAGCTGGAGCTGGTCTCGTTCCAGTGCACGCCGAAGCGCCGTGTCGAGGTCGAGGCGCTGCGCCACCTCCGCTTCCAGAAGGGAGTCGAAGACGTTGATGCGGCTGCCTTCGGTGAGTTTGGCCCGATACATCGCCACATCGGCCTCGCGCATGAGCTCCGCGCCCGACACGGTGGACTCGTCGGCGAACGTGATGCCGATGCTGACGCCGACGAAGGCTTCCTTACCGTCGATCGTGTAGGGGGCACTGAGCGCGGTGCGCACCCGTTCGGCCAACGCGACGGCCCGGGCCCGATCGGGCAGATCCGGATCGAGGATCACGAACTCGTCCCCGCCGAGGCGGGCCACGGTGGCCGTCTCGCCAACCATTTCCATGAGTCGCCGGGCCGCCTCTACCAGTAGCTCGTCACCCCCGGCGTGCCCGATGGAGTCGTTGACCATCTTGAAGCGGTCGAGGTCGCAGAACAACAACGCCAACTGGGTTCCGCGACGGCGTGAGGTCACCAGGCTGTCCGCCAGGCACTCCAGCAGCCGGGTCCGGTTGGCCAGCCCGGTGAGCGCATCGTGGCTGGCCTGGTGGGACAACTGCTGCGCCGACGCTTCGCGTTCGAGGGCGAGATGGGCGAGCTCCCGGCACCGGGTCAGGGCGGTCAGGGCGAGGTCGTCCGGCGCCGCTGGTCCTCCGAACACCTCGATCGTCCCGAGAACTTCGCCGGAATCGATGAAGGGGCCCTCCCAGGAGGGCGGTCTGGTCACGTCGGCGCCGGGCGGGTACACGACCGACCCCGGTTCTGCCGCGATCCGTACCGGGCGTTCACCGGCGACGGCGAACGCCAGCTGCGCGACGCGGTCGAAGATGGTGGGCACCGGCTCGGCGGTGGCGATCTGTTCGAGCACCTCGGCTTCGCCGCGCTCCAGGGCGGAGAGCCGGTCGAGCCGCTCCTGCGCCTCCTGCAGTGCTTGCCGCTCGCCCTCCAGAGCACGTCGGGCGCTGTTGTACTGGCGGGCCACGTTGGCAGCCAGCCACGAGAACAGAACGGTGGCGGCGACGAGGGCGGCGATGAGCAGGCCGAGCTGCAGGCGCAGGTCCCCGAGCAGGTCGTGTTCGCTGAGGTGCTTGCTGGCGAGGATGTCGTCCAGGGTGGCGACTTCGAGCGTGCGCACCGAATCGGAGAGCGTGCGAGCTTTGGGCAGCAGGAAATCGGTCCAGCGATGATGGTCAGCCGCGGGGACGAATCCGGACGGGATTTGCTGGACCGCGTCGTCCATCGCGGCTAACGCGGAGTGGTATTCGGGTGGGGTGGCGTCTCCGGCGGCGACGCCGTCGGTGCCCACCACCTGCAGCCGTCGCCCCAGCAGTGCCCGCGCCACTTGGATGTCACGGCGGGTCGCGCCGCCCAGGAGATAGCGTTCTGTGTTCTCGACGTAGTTTCGGGTCTCGCGGACGGTGTAGAAGTCGTTGTTGCCCGCCGATTCGGTGTGGGAACGCAGCCTGGTGTGCTCGCGCTGTGCCGCCGACGCCTGAAGGGTGCTCACCAACAGCCCTACCAATAGGAGGACGACGGCGGCGGCGAGTGCCTGCTGTCCCCGGTTGAGCCTGAGCCGTGGCTTGGGCAACGCAGTCCCCGGACCGTCCATCACGCGCCGGGTCGGCCGGAACCGGTCGTGGTGATCGACGCCAGGCTCCAGTTCCAGGCGTCGAGCACCGACGACAGCGCGGTACGGTCCGGGAACACGATCCGGATCGGCCCGCCCTGGTCGTAGGGGATGGGAGCGCCGTCCAGTTTTGTCGCGATGAGCGCCTGAGAGGCGACCATCGTCTGCACTGCGCTGGCGTAGTGGTAGTCGTTGAGCGCTACGGTGTCGATCGTCGCGGTGTCCGGCACCCCGGCCTTGGCCAACACCGCGGCGAGCGGCACACCGCTGAACGTCTGCCGCGTCTTCACGAACGGCTCGTCGACGGTGACCGTGGTGTCGCCGAGCGCGTCAAGTTGACCGAGCGTCAGTGCCAGTGACGCTCCGCCACCGGTGACGGTGAGAACCGGTTCGTCCGGGAGCCGCCGGGTCGATGGAGGCGATGCCGTAGGGATTCACCGTCGGGCTCGCCGCCGAGGAGTACTTCGCCACCTCCCCGTCGTCACCCGCACACGCCGACACGCCCAGGGCCGCGATGGCCCCGATCAGGGCGGCGGTTAGTGGGCTCGAGCGCACACCGGGCGATGTTACTCGCGGCAGGCAACGATCAGGGTGTCAGTCGGAAACAGCCCAACCGTCGATTTCGAGGCGATTTGTACAACGCTACGAATGTTCAGCAAAGCCTGAGTCGTTTCAGCGGCCCCGACCGGGCGGACCCGCGAAGGCCTGGGCGATCTGCAGCCAGCGAACCGCCTCTGGTCCCGTCGCGATCAGGTCGAGCCGAGCCAGGGGCCGGCGTTGCGTCACCAGGTAGCAGAAGTCCAGGGCCGAGCCGGTGACCCGCTGCGTCGCATCGTCGGGTCCCCACGACCAGACGGCAACGTCGGGCCCCGCGAGCTCCACCCGGAAGGGCTCGGCGGGGGGCGTCAGGCCGTGGACGGTGAAGGCGAAGTCGCGGGTGCGCACGCCTAGGTGGGCGACCGACCGCAGCCGCGGCGACGGCCTCACCTCGACGCCGAGCGCGTCGGCGACGTCCAGGCCGTGGGCCCAGGTCTCCATCAGCCGTGCCGTGGCCATCGACGCCGCACTCATCGGCGGGCCGAACCACAGCAGCTTTCGCCCGTCCGGCACGCTCCGCAGCGCATCGTGCAGCGCGGCCCGGGTAGAGCGCCACTCGGCCAGTAGCTGCGCCGGCGGCGTCGGGGCCAGCTCTTCGGTGGCCGTGTCGACGAAGCCGGTCGGATCGGCCATCGCAGCAGCCAGCAGTTCGCCGAACGCGGCTTCGTCGGTGATGGAGGTCAACGACACCCTGTCGGTCCACAGCAGGTGAGCGATCTGGTGGGCGATCGTCCAGCCCGGAGCCGGCGTCGGTCCGCTCCACTGCTGCGCCGCGAGCGGACCGACCAGGGCGTCCAGGGCGTCGCTCTCGTCGCGCAGGTCATCGACGATTCGGTCGGCGCCGGTCATGGCCACACCTTAGTTGGCGAGTTGGCGGCGCCGGCCCACCACGGCGTGCGCGGTCAGGCCGGCCAGATAGATCAGCGACCCGGCCAGCGCCAGCAGGGGCGCATGGCCGTCGGCCGGTATCACCGCGGCCGAAACGGTCGTCGCGGCGATGAACGACATCCAGAACAACGAGTCCTGCACCGCGAACACGTGACCGCGCAGCGCGTCGTCGACATCGATCTGCATCGCCGTGTCGGCACACAGCTTGACGATCTGACCGGCCAGACCGAGTAGGAACCCGCACGCCACCATCACCGCCAACTGCAGGGTCGCCCCGGCGACCTGGATGAACGCGGCGCAGAGCAGCGCCCCGTTCGCGGTGGCGTACCGGCCCCAGCGCTTCACGGCCGGCGGCGTGACCACGTTGGCCAGAAACGAGCCGAGGCCGGTAGCCGCGACGAAGACGACCGCCATGCCCAGCCCGGCCACCGCCTGGGTGTCGCTTTGCCGCACGATCACCAGAACCAGTAGCGAGTTGATGCCGAACACCATCCGGTGGGCGGCCAGGCCGGACAGCGTCGCTGCCACCGTCGAGGTGCCGAGCACCGTGCGCGCGCCGTACACCCAGCCGGTGGCCACCGCGTAGAACACCGACCCGTGGATCGCCCGGGCGCTGTCGTCGGGGCCCAGCTCGTGGCGGGGAAAGCGCACCGACAACAGCAGGGCCACCGCCACCGGGACCGCCACCAACAGGATGATCGAGGCGGCGCCGGTGTCACCGGAGCCGAAGATCCACCGCGGCAGCAGCATGAAGTTCGCGCCCAGGAAGGTGGCAGTGGCGCCCACGGCCGTCGCCACCGAATTCATCGTCACCACCCGGTCGCGCGGAACCACGTGCGGCAGTGCGGCGGACAGGCCCGACATCACGAACCGGCTGAAGCCGTTGACAATGAGCGCGCCGCAGAGCACCACCAGGTCCCGGGCGCCCGCCGCCAGGAGCACGCCGACGGCGATCACCAGGACCAGGCGGCCCAGGTTCGCCCCGATCAGCACCGCCCGGCGGTCCCACCGGTCGAGCAGCGCCCCGGCGAAGGGACCCACCAACGAGTACGGCAGGAACAGCACAGCGAACGCCCCGGCGACCGCCCAGGGGTCGGCGGCCCGTTCCGGATTGAACAGCAACCCGCCGGCCAGACCCGCCTGAAAGAGCCCGTCGCCGAACTGACTTGCGGTCCGCAGCTCCAGGAGTCGCCAGAACTCGGGCAGGCCGCGCACCGTACGCCACAGCGAATCGGATGCCGGTGCGTCGACCACCTGACCAACAGTACAAATATCCTGGCGGCGCGTGCCCGTTCGCCGCCGCAACGGTGCGGTGATGCCATGATGGTGGGGTGGCACAGTCGGAAGATCCCGAAGATTTCGTCGCGCCCGCGGCGCATCGGGTGCGGGCCGGAACACTGCTGCTTGCCAACACGGATCTGCTGGAGCCGACGTTCCGGCGCAGCGTGATCTATGTTGTCGAACACAACGACGGCGGCACGCTCGGCGTGGTACTCAACCGCCCCAGCGAGACCGCCGTGTACAACGTGCTTCCGCAGTGGACCAAGCTGGCCGCCAAGCCCAAGACCATGTTCATCGGCGGGCCGGTGAAGCGTGACGCCGCGCTGTGCCTGGGCACCTTGCGGGTGGGCACCGACCCGCAGGGCATGCCGGGGTTGCGCCACGTGGCGGGCCGCATGGTGATGGTGGACCTCGATGCCGACCCGGACCTGATCGCTCCCGCGGTCGAGGGGGTGCGGATTTTCGCCGGCTACTCGGGCTGGACCATCGGCCAGCTCGAGGGCGAGATCGAGCGGGAGGACTGGATCGTGCTGTCCGCCTTGCCTTCTGACGTTCTGGTCGAGCCCAGGGTGGACCTGTGGTCCCGGGTGCTGCGCCGCCAGCCGCTGCCGCTGTCGCTGCTGGCGAGCCACCCGATCGACGTCAACCGGAACTAGCCCGCCGGCGCCGGGTCGCTGCCGCGTGCCAGCCGAGTGGCGATCACCGCGCACACGAACAGTTGGATCTGGTGAAACAGCATCAGCGGCAACATGATCAGCCCGACGGTGGCCGGCGGAAACAGCACCAGAGCCATCGGTAGTCCGGAGGCCAGGCTCTTCTTCGATCCGCAGAACAGCAGGACGATCGCGTCGCCACGATCGAGGCGCGCCAGCCGCCCGGTCAGTGCGGTGATGCCGAGCACGATCGCCAGCAGCGCTGTGCTGGCCGCCGCCACGGCGACGATGCGCCAGGGCTGCACGCTGCTCCAGATGTGCTCGGCCATGCCTACGGAGAAGGCCGCATAGACGATCAGCAGGATCGAGCCGCGGTCGACGGCCTTGGTCAGTACCGCATGCCGCATGAACCACGGCGCGAGCCAGGGGCGTAGCAGCTGACCGACCGCGAACGGCAGCAACAGCTGCAGCACGATGTCGAGGATGGCCGACGCGTCGACCCGCGGTGCGCCGCCGATCGGCATCAGTGCGAGAACGAGAAGCGGGGTGAGCACCACGCCCACGATGTTCGACAGCGACGCGCTGACGATCGCCGCCGAGACGTGCCCCCGCGCGATCGAGGTGAAGGCGATCGACGACTGCACCGTCGAGGGCACCAGGCACAGGAACAGCAACCCGGCGTAGAGCTCGGGTGTCAGGACCGCCGGGACGAGGATTCGCGCGGCCAGCCCGAGCAGGGGAAACATCACGAAGGTGGTGGCCAGCACGAGCAGATGCAATTGCCACTGGCGCACCCCGTGCCAGGCCTGCTGCCCGGACAGCCGCGCGCCGTACAGCGCGAACAGCAGTGCGATCACGGACTTCGTCGCCACCGACAGCACCTCGGCCCCGGCACCGCGGGCGGGGAGCAGCGTCGCCAGGACGACGACGGCGACGAGCAGGAGCAGGAACGTGTCGACGGGCAGCCGCGACGACGCCGCTTTCATCCGCCGGGACGGACGCTTACCGGCACACCTGGGTGCAGCCCGAGCAGGCGCCGCTCGCGCAGCCGGCGCCGGCCTCCTTGCGGGCGGCAAACCGCGCGCCCTGCCAGGACCCGGCGGCCACCGTTCCGATCGCACCCAGCACGCAGACGACCAGGACCAGCAGCCCGGTCTGGGCGGGCACGGCGAGGGCGACCGCGCCGCCGGCCGCCAGCATCACCGCGGCGGCGAGCTGGGTCGGTGCCACGGCCCGAAGCACCTGTGCGGTGACATCCGTTCCGGGCGTCCGGCTCAGGGTCCACAGCCCGGACCCGCCGACGAGAACCGCCAGGCACAGACACACGACGCCGGCGATGACCATGGGGCCACAATACGAGCCCGGGGTCAGTGGTGCTGAGTCGGATCCGCTCCCGGCGCCGGGATGGCCGGCGCTGCTGCGGGCACGGTGCCCGCCGCTTCGGTCACCACTGCCGCTGCGGGCGCCGGCCGGCTGCGGCGGGTGCGGCGCCCGGCGCCGTTACCCGGAAGCCCTTGGCCAGCGCATCGGTGGCGTCCGCGGAGGCGACGACCTGGTTGGCCGCCGTGGTGATCGACAGCGACACCAGGTAGTGGTCGGTGCCCGACGCGGCGATCACGTTGCGCCGCGAGGTGTTGAGCGTCATGTCGTTCTCGCGGTACGTGCCTTCGATCGTCGACGACGGGAAACCGCCGTAGTCGGCCATCGACGCGTTGGTCGTCTGCCAGTTGAACAGCTTCTCGCTGTCGATGTAGCCGTGGGTGATCGCCTCCTTCGGGTCGAACTCGCCGACGAGCTTGTAGACCACCAGTTGGGCGTTCGAGGTGTAGAGACCGTCACCGCCCTGCCGGTCGGCCAGCACCAGGAAGGCGTCCGGCACGTTGGGGTCCGGCACGACGCTCCAGCCGGGGGGTATCGGCAGCACGATGTTGATCGCGGTGAACCCGGCCGCCTTCTGCGGCTCCATCGCCACGCCTTTTTCCTTGAAGAACTCGGCCAGCGTGCCCGAGGTGGCCGGAACCAGGGTCTCGACCGGCGCGGTCGCCGCGGCCGTCGGCGCCGCCAGGGCGGTGGGGCTCGCAGTGGGCGCCAGTGCGGGGGTGACCGCGGCGGAGTTCGCCTCCGGCACGACGGTGACGGTCTGCGTCACGGTGGCCGGCGCGGGCTGGATCGGAAGGACCGGCTCGGCTGACGCGCTGGCGCCGGCAAACCCGATGACGGCCGCCATACCGGCAGCCACACCACCTATTGCTACCCGCCAGTTACGGGCATTCCTCTTCATCGCAGATGTCCTTCTCGACATTGTTGGGCAAGGTAGACCACGTTGTCAGGCGCCGACTGTATCCACGCGCGGACGGCCACCGGTAGGGCCGGAACACACCTGGAACCAACCTCTGACCGCAGCGCAACGCAACCGATACCAAGCCGTTGCCGGCCGCGAGCGGCCCCTTATACCCTGTTGGGCGTGACCGAATCGCCGACCGCCGCACCCCGAGGGCACCGAAGCCGACGTGCCGCGGCACCGCTACACCGCGGAAGTGGCGGGGCGCATCGAGCAGGCGTGGCAGGACAACTGGCAGGCGTGGGGAACGTTCAACGTTCCCAACCCGGTCGGCTCGCTGGCGCCCGCCGACGGCGCCGGGGTGCCCGACGACAAGGTGTTCGTCCAGGACATGTTCCCCTACCCCTCGGGTGAGGGTTTGCACGTCGGCCATCCGCTCGGTTACATCGCCACCGACGTCTACGCCCGCTACTTCCGGATGACCGGGCGCAATGTGTTGCACGCGTTGGGCTTCGACGCGTTCGGACTTCCCGCCGAGCAGTACGCGATCCAGACCGGCACCCACCCACGGATCCGCACCGAAGCCAACATCGTCAACTTCCGCCGGCAGCTGGGCCGCCTGGGTCTGGGCCACGACAGCCGGCGCAGCTTCTCCACTACCGATCCCGGCTTCTACAAGTGGACACAGTGGATCTTCCTGCAGATCTACAACTCCTGGTTCGATCCCGCGCAGAACCAGGCCCGACCGATCGCCGAGCTGATCGCGGCCTTCGACAGCGGCTCGAAGTCGCTCGACGGACGGAGTTGGGCGGACCTGTCGGCGGCCCAGCGGGCCGACGTCGTCGACGGCTATCGGCTGGTGTACCGCACCGAGTCGATGGTGAACTGGTGCCCGGGGCTGGGCACGGTGCTGGCCAACGAGGAGGTCACCTCGGAGGGCCGCAGTGAGCGCGGTAACTTCCCGGTGTTCCGGAAACGCCTGCGGCAGTGGATGATGCGCATCACCGCCTATTCCGACCGGCTGCTGGACGACCTCGACGTGCTGGACTGGCCGGAGAAGGTCAAGACGATGCAGCGCAATTGGATCGGGCGCTCCACCGGAGCAGCGGTGCTGTTCGCGGCTAACGGCACCGACATCGAGGTGTTCACCACCCGACCCGACACCCTCTTCGGGGCAACCTATCTGGTGCTGGCTCCCGAGCATGAGCTCGTCGATTCCCTGGTGGCCGGGCAGTGGCCCGACGGGGTGGATCCCCGGTGGACCGGCGGCGCCGCGACGCCGGCGGCGGCGGTCGCTGCCTACCGGCAGTCGGTGGCGGCGAAGTCCGACCTGGAGCGTCAGGAGAACAAGACCAAGACCGGTGTGTTCCTGGGCACTTACGCCGTCAATCCCAGCAACGGACAACAGGTTCCGGTGTTCATCGCCGACTACGTGCTGGTCGGCTACGGCACCGGCGCCATCATGGCGGTGCCCGGCCACGACCAGCGGGACTGGGAGTTCGCCTCGGAGTTCGGACTGCCGATCGTCGAGGTCATCTCGGGCGGCGACATCGCCGATGCCGCGTACACCGGTGACGGCACCCTGGTGAACTCGGGATACCTGGACGGGCTGAATGTCGGAGATGCCAAGCGGGTCATCACCGAGCGACTCGAGGCCGACGGACGTGGTCGCGGCCGCGTCGAGTACAAGCTGAGGGACTGGCTGTTCGCCCGGCAACGCTATTGGGGCGAGCCGTTTCCCATCGTGTACGACGCCGACGGCCGGGCGCACCCGCTGCCCGACTCGATGCTGCCGGTGGAACTTCCCGACGTGCCGGACTACTCGCCGGTGCTGTTCGATCCCGACGACGCAAGCAGCGAGCCGTCGCCGCCGCTGAACAAAGTGACCGACTGGGTGAACGTCGTGCTGGACCTCGGCGACGGCCCGCGCCCCTATACCCGCGACACCAATGTCATGCCGCAGTGGGCCGGCAGCTCGTGGTACGAGCTGCGCTACGCCGACCCGCATAATGCGGAACAGTTCTGCGCCAAGGAGAACGAGGCCTATTGGATGGGGCCGCGTCCGGGCGAGCACGGCGCCGCCGACCCCGGTGGTGTCGATCTCTACGTGGGCGGCGTCGAGCATGCCGTGCTGCACCTGCTGTACTGCCGGTTCTGGCATAAGGTGCTCTACGACCTGGGACACGTGACATCGCGGGAGCCTTATCGGCGGTTGGTCAACCAGGGCTACATTCAGGCCTTCGCCTACACCGATGCGCGCGGCGCCTACGTCCCGGCAGCCGAGGTCGTCGAGCGCGGCGGCAAGTTCTTCCTGCCCGGCCCTGACGGTGAAATAGAGGTGTTCCAGGAGTTCGGCAAGATCGGCAAGAGCCTGAAGAACTCGATCTCCCCGGACGAGATCTGCGAGAACTACGGCGCAGACACCCTGCGGGTATACGAGATGTCGATGGGCCCGCTGGATGCTTCGCGGCCGTGGGCCACCAAGGATGTGGTGGGCGCCTACCGGTTCCTGCAACGGGTGTGGCGGTTGGTCGTCGACGAAAAGACCGGTGAGCAACGAGTTTCCGAGCACGAGCAGCTCGACGACGACACGTTGCGCCTGCTGCACCGCACCATCGCCGGGGTGTCGGACGACTATGCGGCGCTGCGTAACAACACCGCGGCGGCCAAGCTCATCGAGTACACGAACCACCTCACCAAGGAGGGGATCACCGCCCGCGCGGCGTTGGAGCCGCTGGTGTTGATGGTCGCCCCACTGGCCCCGCACCTGGCCGAGGAGTTGTGGCTGCGGCTGGGCCACGACGCATCGCTGGCGCGCGGGCCGTTCCCCGTCGCCGACGCCCGGCACCTCGTCGCCGACACCCTCGAATACCCGGTCCAGGTCAACGGCAAGGTGCGCGGGCACGTCACGGTCCCCGCGGACGCCGACCGGGAGAGCGTGGAGGCCGCCGCACTGGCCGACGAGAAGGTGCTGGCCTTCCTCGCCGGTGCGACGCCGAAGAAGGTGATCGTCGTGCCCAACCGGCTGGTCAACGTTGTCGTCTAGCGCCCCATCGCCGGCGTTGGCCGAGATTGCCACACAGCGCCGGACGCCGACGTATCGTGCCGTTCATGGGCATTAGCCTGTTAGCCGGCGGCAAGGGCCGCGTGTTGGCGTTGGCGGTTTCGGTGGCCGTCTCCGCCGGCGTGGTGTACATGCAGAACACCGAGCATTCACCGCGCGTCGAGACACTCACGGCGGCGGGCGCGGCCTCGGCATCCGCGGCGGCGAACGCGCCGGCCGTCGCGGCGCCCGCGCAGGCCGATCTGCTGGCGGCAAGCGCACCCGTCGCCGCTCAGGACTTCCAGTTGGCGTTGCCGCGCGGCGTAGCCCCCGAAGAGGGTCTGCAGATCAAGACCATCTGGGTGGCCCGAGCCGTCAGCGTGTTGTTCCCGGAGATCGCGACCATCGGCGGGTACCGGCAGGATCCGTTGAAGTGGCATCCGAACGGGCTGGCGATCGACGTGATGATTCCGAACTATCACACCGCGGAGGGCATCGAACTCGGCAACGAGATCGCCGGCCTCGCACTGGCCAATGCGAAGCGCTGGGGAGTGCTGCACGTGATCTGGCGGCAGGGCTTCTACCCCGGCATCGGCGCGCCGAGCTGGACGGCGGACTACGGCAACGAAACCGCCAACCACTTCGACCACGTTCACATCGCCACCGACGGCGGCGGCTACCCGACGGGCAAGGAGACCTACTTCCTCGGCTCCATCAACGCCGCGGGCGGACGATGACCTCGTGGAGATGCGCGTCGGGCGGCGCGTTGATGGCGTCTGCCGTCACCTGCGCGACGGTCTGCGCGCTGAGGAAGCGCGCCGGGTCGTACTCCCCGCCTTCGTAGGCCACCAGATCGCGCTGCATCTCGGTGTCGACGCGGCCAGGATGAATGCTCGTCACGCGCAGCAACGGTTCGTCGGCCCGCAGGGAGTCGGCGAAGGCGCGCAGCGCGAACTTGCTTGCCGAATACGACGCCAATCCCGGGGAGACGTTCACGCCGGCTCCGGAGTTGATGAATACCACCTGCCCGCGGGCCGCCCGCAGGGCCGGTAGCAGCGCCAGCGTCAGCGCCACGGCGCCGGTGACATTG
Source organism: uncultured Actinomycetota bacterium (assembly GCA_963753095.1). Classification (GTDB taxonomy): domain Bacteria; phylum Actinomycetota; class Actinomycetes; order Mycobacteriales; family Mycobacteriaceae; genus Mycobacterium. The sequence goes on along the minus strand of CAVWBC010000004.1, from coordinate 47,969 downwards.
ACGTCGAACGTGGCCCGCCACTGCTCGGGAGTGGATTCGTCGACTCGTCCCGGGTAGGCACACCCCCGCGTTGTGGACCAGGACGTCGAGCTCGGCGAGAACCTCGGCGGCGGCCTCGATGCCCTCGAAGTCGGTCAGGTCCAGGGGCCAGGTCGGGGCGCCGAGCCGGGTGGCGACGGCATCGAGCCGTGCCGACGGCCGGCCCGCCAGCAGCAGGGTGTGGGTGGGGGCCAGCGCTTCGGCGATCGCGGCCCCGATGCCCCCGCTGGCGCCGGTGATCAACGCTGTTTGTTTTCCCCGGGTCGCTTCGCTCCTGCCCGCCCGTTTTTTTCCCCGGGTCGCTTCGCTCCTGCCCGCCGGCCGACATGCCGACAACCCTACCGACCTGCACTACCGCCCGGCGCACCGCAGAATGAACCCGTGGCCTTCGACCCGAGCTTCGCTCCCACGCAGCTCGCTGCCCGCGCGGCCTACCTGCTTCGCGGCAACGACCTGGGTGTGATGACCTCGGCGGCGCCGCTGCTCTATCCGCACATGTGGAGCTGGGACGCCGCTTTCGTCGCGGTCGGGCTGGCGCCGCTGAGCGTGGAACGCGCGGTCGTCGAGCTCGACACCCTGCTGTCGGCCCAGTGGACGAACGGCATGATTCCGCACATCGTCTTCGCCAACGGGGTGGACGGCTACTTCCCCGGCCCGGCGCGCTGGGCGTGTTCGGCGCTGGCCGCCAACGCGCCCCGCCACCGGCACACCTCGGGTATCACCCAGCCACCGGTGCACGCCATCGCGGTGCAGCGCATCCTCGATCGGGCGCGCACCCGCGGCCGATCCACCCGGGCGGTCGCCGAGGCGTTCCTGGACCGGCGCTGGACCGACCTGGTCCGTTGGCATCGCTGGCTCGCCGAGGGCCGGGATCAACAGGGCCACGGCCGGATCACGCTGTACCACGGCTGGGAGTCCGGCATGGACAACTCGCCGCGCTGGGATACCGCCTACGCCAACGTGATTCCCGGCAACGTCCCGGAGTACCAGCGCGAGGACAATAGCATCATCACCGACTCCAGCCAGCGGCCGTCCGATGTCGAGTACGACCGCTACCTGTGGCTGTTGGAGGAGATGAAGACCGCCGGCTACGACGACCAACTGCTGCCGAAGGTGATGAGCTTCGCCGTCGAGGACGTGTTCGTCTCGGCGATCTTCTCGGTGGCCTGCGATGTGCTGGCCAACATCGGCGAGGACTACAAGCGCCCGCACGCCGACGTGCGCGACCTCTACTCCTGGGCCGAGCGATTCCGGGCCGGGGTGGTCGAGACGACCGACGAACGCACCGGTGCGGCAAGGGATTTCGACGTCCGTTCCGGCACGTGGATTGCGACGGAGACCGCGGCCCAGTTCGCGCCGCTGCTGTGCGGTGGCCTGGCGCATGAGCAGGAGCGCACGCTGCTGCGAATCCTGGAGGGACCGCGGTTCTGCGGGCATCCCGACCTGAAATTCGCGCTGATCCCGTCGACGTCGCCGGTGTCCAAAGACTTTCGGCCGCGCGAATACTGGCGCGGCCCGGTGTGGCCGGTGTTGACGTGGCTGTTCTCGTGGGCTTTCGCCCGGCGCGGCTGGTCGGAGCGTTCGCTGCTGCTTCGCCGGGAAGGGTTGCGTCAGGCCAGCGACGGCACGTTTGCCGAGTACTACGAACCGTTCACCGGTGAACCGCTGGGCAGCATGCAGCAGTCATGGACCGCCGCCGCCGTGCTCGACTGGCTCGGCTAGGTTCCTCGACTAGTTCTCGGCCTGACCGGCCAGTCGCTCCAGCGGGCGCAGCGCCCGGACCAGGGTCTCGCGCTCCTCGTCGGTGAGCTTGCTCAGCAAGGTCGCCAGATGAGCGCGGCGCGCTGCGAGGGCCTCCCGGTGTTGCACCAGACCCTCGGGGGTGACCTCGACCAGAACGGCGCGCAGGTCTGAGGGATCGCGAGAACGCTTGACCAGGCCGAGCTTCTCCAACCGGCGGATCGCCACGGTGGTGGTGGGCGTTCGGACGCGTTCGCGCGCGGCCAACTCGGTCATGCGGATCGGACCCTGGTCGAGCAGGGTCAACAGGATCGACAGCTGAGCCAGGGTGAGGTCGCCGGCCCGGTGTTGCCGCGGTGGGCATCACCACGGCGCAGTACCGAAAATAGCTTGGAGAGAACGCGCTGCAGATCCCCCGACAAATCGGCGACCTGCGGTTCGGTCTCTATCATAGTTCGCTAGTCTAACCTGTGCCGCTGCGTCAAACGGCCACGTTGCGACATCTCTTCCCGCCGAAGCCCGACGAAGGGGACTTCGGCGGCGAACCTCACAGAACTTGCGACAGGAACCGCTGCAGGCGGTCGGTCTGCGCGGCGCTGAAGATTTGCTCCGGCGGTCCGGATTCGATCACCGTGCCGTGGTCCATGAACACCACCGAGTCGGCGGTCGACTGGGCGAAGCCCATCTCGTGGGTCACCACCACCATGGTCATGCCGTCGGCGCCGAGTTCGGCGATCAGCGTCAGGATCCCTTTGACCAGTTCGGGATCCAGCGCCGAGGTGGCCTCGTCGAAGAACATCACCTGCGGCGCCATCGCGAGCGCACGCGCGATGGCCACCCGCTGCTGCTGGCCGCCCGACAGGGTGCCCGGGCGGGCGTCTGCCTTGTGCCGTAGGCCAACCCGCTCGAGTTGGGCCAGCGCGAGCTCGCGGGCCGCGTCAGCAGAGAGCCGCTTGAGCTTGCGCGGGCCCAGGGCGACGTTGTCCAACACGCTCTTGTGCGGGAACAGGTTGAACTGCTGGAACACCATGCCGATCCGCTGGCGCAGCTTGTCGGGATCGTCGTGCAGCACCGAGCGTCCGTCGAGCAGGATGTCGCCTCGGTCGGGCTCGTAGAGCCGATTCAAGGTGCGTAGCAGGGTGGACTTGCCCGACCCCGACGGCCCGATCACCGCCGAGGTGCTGCCGGCGGGAACGTCGATGTCCACCCCGCGCAACACGGCGTTGTCGCCGAAGGAAAGGTGAATGTCGTTGGCAGCCAACGAGACCGGCTCATACTGCGATTGCCCGGTCGCCATCACACCATCTCCTGACTCGCGGTGACCGGATCGAGCGGGTCCTCCGCGGAGGCCGCCCGCCCCCGGCGCAGGCGCCCGTCGATGTAGTTGACGAGATGGGTCAGCGGGATCGTCAGCAACAGGTAGAACAGGCCGGCCGCCACCAGCGGTGACAGGTTGCCCGTCTGGGCGTTGAGGTCGCGGCCCACCTGGAACAACTCCCGCTGGCTGGCGACCAGGCCCAGGAAGTACACCAGTGACGAGGCCTTCAACAGCGAGATGAACTGATTCACCAGAGCCGGAAGCACCCGCCGAATACCTTGGGGCACCACCACCAGGCGCATCGACGACGCGTAGCTGAAGCCCAGCGCGCGCGAGGCCTCGAGCTGGCCGGGCTCCACGCTCTGGATGCCCGAGCGGAAGATCTCGCCGATGTAGGCCGCGGCCATCAACCCGAGCGCGGCGATACCCAGCGGGTAGGGGTTGTTGCCGGTCAGCCCGCCGACGATGGGCCCGATGCCCAATCCGATCAGCAGGATGATCACCACCTCGGGAAGACCCCGGAAGATGTCGGTGTAGATCCGCGCCGGCCAGCGCAGCCACCGCGCACGGGAGATGCCGGCGACGGCGAGCACCATGCCGAGCAGCAGGCCGATGATGCTGGCGCAGAAGGTCAGGATCAACGTGTTGGGCAGGCCGGTCTTCAACAGGTCCGGGATGGCCTTCTTGTAGAGATTCCAGTCCAGGAACGAGGCCTTGAGCTGGCTCAGCGTCGACTTGGGCGCCACGCCGGAGTTGTCGGCCCGCTTCTGGCCGGCGGCGATCGCGGCGAAATCGGGCAGCAACGGAACCGGCGCGGCCTTGGATCCCGGTTTCCAGCCGGGCGGCAGCGCGCGCGGCACCCAGTCGGAGTAGAGCCTGGACCAGGTTCCGTCGGCGATGACGGCGTCGAGACCGGCGTTGAGCGCGTCGATCAGCGGCTTGTTCTCCTTGGCGACAGCCCATGCCACGAAGTTGTCCAGGCTGAAGGTGTTCTCGATGATGACGGCCGGGTCGCCGGGCTGGACGGTGCCGACCGCCTGCTGCGACGGCGCCACCCAGGCGTCGATCTGGCGGGTCTTGAGGCTGCCGTACAGGGTGTTGTAGTCCGGGAACTTGACCGGGTCCAGGCGCAGGGTGTCGACGACGTAGGCCTCCTGCACGGTGCCCTGTACCACCCCGATGCGCTGGCCCTTGGCAAGATCGCCGAAGCCCTTGATGGGCGACCCCGGCGGCACGACCAGCGAGAAGTAGCCGAAGTCGTAGCCGTTGGTGAAGCCGACCGTCTGCCGCCGGGCGTCGGTGGTGGTGATCGACGACGAGCCGACGTCGAAGCGGCGCGAGGCCACCTGAGCCAGCAGCCCGGAGAAGTCGGTTCCGACGAAGGTGATCTTCAGGCCCAGCTTCTCGGCTACCGCGCGCAACAACTCGTTGTCGAACCCGGTGAACTGCCCCTTGGAGTCGATACAGATGCTCGGCGGCGCGTCGGACAGCGTGCCGACGGTCAGTGTGCCGGGGGTGATCAGGCGCAGCGCATTCAGGTTCACCGCGTCGAGGGGCTCGGTATTGGGCGTCGTGTACTTGTCCTCGCCCGGACCCCCCGCCGCCGCGGCCAGGTTCGTCGGCAGCGCGCTGGCGGATTCCTTCCCGGGCGGTGCGCACTGGTCGGCGCCGGCGGTCGCGGCCGGCAGCAGGCCGATGGCCAGCAGCACGACGAATGCGGCCGCGAGCACGCGAACGCCGGCCCGGCGCAAGTGAGGGCTCATCCCTAGCAACGTAGTGAAGCCTTGGCCGGGGGCACGACTTGCCCTCACGGCGAGTCGAACTCGCTGAAAACGCCGCGGCGGGTCAGGTCGGCGATGACGAAGTCGGCCATCAGGTCGGCCTGGTCCATGCAGGCCCGACGGGCGCGCTCGGGCGCATGGTTGTGAATCGCGGTGTGCTCGACTTCGGCGAACGGCTGCAGCACGTTCCGGGTATCCGGGTACTCGTCCCAAAAGGTCCGCGGCATGAAGCTTCGCGATGTCGCGATGGCCGCGCGCAGCCTTGGTCCGGCGTACTCCTCGACGACGATGTTGCGGTAGCGGCCCGCGGCCTCGGCGTAGGCCGGCGACCCGTCGGCGCCGCGCATCTCCTCCAGCGCCTGGTCCAACCTGACGAGGAAGTCCGCGCGGGGGTCCACTGCGGCTCGCGCCGACACCGCACCGGTCAGCAGACCGTGCACCTCGTGGTGCTCCTGCAGGGTGGCCGCATCGAAGCGTTCGACGAATGCCCCGCGGTGGTAGCGGGTCTCCAGGATGCCGTCGTGCTCGAGCTGCACGAGCGCCTCCTGCACCGGGATCCGGCTCAGCCCGAGCGCAGTGGTGATCTCGGTGCGGTCCACCCGGTCACCGGTTCGCAGTCGCCCGGTCAGCAACAGCTTCAGGATGTATGCGACAACCTGGTCCTTTTCCTTCAACCCGTACTTTTTGGGCACAGCCCTTCCCGGCCCTTCCCGACGCGCCCGGTCTCGGATAGCAGTGCGCACGGTAATTGTTCCGGTTTCGCGAATCGGCGGCGTTCGATTGCCCGATTCGGCAGTAACGAGACTGCCAGTCTCGTTACGCTCACGCCATGACGACCATCGAGTTGCCCGACGACTTCTACGCGTCCACTCCGATGAAAGTCAGCCGCACCGCCGGAATGGAGTACCTCCGCAGGCCGGGGCCGGTGTATCGGGTTGGCGGCATGTGGTTCATCACCAGTTACGACGGAGTCCGATTCGCGCAGCGCAATCCCGAGATCTTCTCCTCGCAGAAGGCGTTCGACTTCGTCAGCAACGCGATCCACATGATCCCCATCGCGGTCGACCCGCCCGAGCATGCGCACTACCGCCGCGTGCTCGACCCGATGTTCGGGCCGAAGCGCATCGACGCGATGGAGAACGATCTGCGGGCGCAGGTGCGCGGCCACATCGACCGGTTCGCCCCACTCGGGCACTGCGATGTCGTGGCGGAGTTGTCCTACAAGTTCCCCACCGAGGCGATCCTGACGCTGTTCGGCCTGCCACTCGAGCACCTGCCCCAGTTCCTCGGCTGGGTCACCGGAATCATCAAGGGCGCGGACCTCTCCTCGCTGGGTGGCGTGCCGTCACAGAGCGTGATGGATTGCAGCCTGGCGCTTTTCGGCTTTCTCCAGGAACAGCTAGAACTCAAACGCAGTCATCCCGGCGACGACATGCTCAGCGCGATCCTCGCCCTCGACGGTGACGACGCTTGGACCGACGCCGAGATCCTCGGCCTGTGCTTCCTGATCGTGCTGGCGGGCCTGGACACCGTCACCGGGGCGATCGGCTTCTCGCTGCTGAACCTGGCGACCGATCCGGCCCTGCGCCGGCGGCTGATCGACGATCGGTCGCTGATCACGCCGTTCGTGGAGGAGATGCTCCGCCTCGAGGGTCCGGTGCCCGGCGTACCCCGCCGAACCACCGCCGAGGTCGAGGTCGAGGGCGTCATCATCCCGGCCGACTCGCCGGTGATGCTGATGCTCGCGACCGCCAACCGGGATGGCCCGCACGGCGACAACGCCGACGAGATGGATCTGACGGCCAAGCCGACACACCTCGGATTCGGGGGCGGCATTCATCGCTGCCTGGGATCTCATCTGGCCCGCCGCGAACTGCGGCTGACCATCGAGGAGTTCCATGCGCGGATCCCGGACTACCGGCTCGCCGAGGAGCCCGAGGTGCTGTGGCCGGCGGGAACATTCGGTCTGACATCGCTGAAGCTGGAGTTCCCGCCGAGCTGATCGTCAGCGGCTGTCGCGCCACCGGATCAGGGTTTCGGCCTGGCCCAGGTCGTAGCCGGGCCCGTCGCAACCGACGGTCATCAACGTCACCCCCAACTGCGCCAGCGCCTCGGCGTTGGCGACCAGGCTCTCGGCGTCGCCGCCTTGCACCCCGGACGACCGTTCGATGGTGGACCCGTCGCGGCCGATCGCCTCGCAGTGCCGGGCCAGCGCCTCGGCCTTGCCCGGATAGGTGTTGGCATCGGTGAAGCTGTGCCACATCTCGGCGTGCTCGGCCACCAGCCGCAGTGTCTTCTTCTCGCCCTGGCCGCCGATGAGGATCGGGATGTCGCGGGTGGGGCCGGGTTGAGCTTAGCCAGCCGGGACTTGATTCGCGGCAACGCCGACGCGAGATCGTCGAGCCGACTCCCGACCGTGCCGAACTCGTAGCCGTATTCGTCGTAGTCCTTCTGCTTCCAGCCCGAGCCGATGCCGAGGATCAGCCGTCCCGCGGAGATGTGGTCGACGGTGCGGGCCATGTCGGCCAGCAGCTCCGGGTTGCGGTAGGAGTTGCACGTCACCAGCGCGCCGATCTGAACCCGAGAGGTCTGCTCGGCCCAGGCGCCCAGCATCGTCCAGCATTCGTAGTGCGCGCCCTCGGGGTCGCCGTACAGCGGGAAGAAGTGATCCCAGTTGAAGACGACGTCCACACCGATGTCTTCACAGCGGCGCACCGCATCGCGGATCTGGTTGTAGTCGGTGGAATGCTGCGGCTGAAGCTGTACTCCGACGCGGATGGGGAAGGTCATGGCTCCAGCCTAGGGCGCTCGCAGTAGTGCACACTCAGACCCCGATCTGGCCGCCGTCCTTCCATACCGCCACGACCGACGGTCGCGCCGTGCCGTTGCCGCCCTCGGGCCAGCGCGAGAGCGGGTCGTCGACGCTGTTGTCGTCGTGTTCACCCGGATGCTGGACGCACACCGTGACGAGGTCGGACGACACCGTCGGTCCGCAGGTCTCGCCGCCGAGAGGCACGGTGAGGAACTGCCGGGTCTCGCCGCGGTTCGGCCCGTCGAGGGCCACGGCGAACAAGCCGTCATTGGAATCCAGCGCATTGCCGTCGGTGGCGATCCAGAGGTTGCCGTACTTGTCGAAGGCGAGGTTGTCGGGACAGGAGATCGGGCTGACCTTCGACTTGTCGAACCCGCCGTAATAGGTGTCCGCCGCGGCGGGATCACCGCACACCAGCAGCAGGTCCCAGGTGAACGACGTGCCGGCGTGGTCGTCGGTGATCTCGAGAACCTGTCCGCTCTTGTTGTCGTTGCGCGGATTCGCGGCGTCGGCGGCGGCCTTGCCCGGGGCGCCGCGCTCGTTGTTGTTGGTCAGTGCGACATAGAGTTTCCCGGTTTTGGGGTTCGGCTCGAAGTCTTCCGGGCGGTCCATCTTCGTAGCGCCGACCTTGTCGCCGGCGAACCGGGTGAAGACGGCGACGTCCTCCGGCGCCATGCCGTCGACCATGGACACGGCGCTGCCGTCCGCGGCCGACCGCAGCAGCGGGATCCACGTCCCGGACCCGGCGAAGGAGCCGGTGGCCGGCAGCGTGCCCGAGCCGTCGATCTGGCCGGGCGGAATGTCGCTGGACAGCTTCGCGACGTACAGCGTGCCCGCGTCGAGCAGAGCCATGTTCGCGGCCATCGCCGCCGCGTCGCGACCCGGCTGCATCTTCTTGGCGGCGACGAATTTGTAGATGTAGTCGAAGCGTTCGTCGTCGCCGCTGTAGGCCACGACCGTTCCATCGCCGGTGACGTAGATGGTGGCGGCCTCGTGCTTGAAGCGGCCCAGCGCGGTGTGCTTCACCGGTGTCGAGGTGGGATCCCACGGATTGAGTTCCACGACGTAGCCGAACCGGTTGACCTCGTTCGGTGTGGCGGTGAGGTCGAAGCGCGGATCGAAGCGCTCCCATTTGCGTTCGCTCGGCTTGAGTTTGATGCCGTAGCGCTTCCACCGGTCTGCGTCGGCCGGGGTCGGCGCCGCCGCACCGTCGGTGGCGCCGAAGTAGTTGTTGAAGTTCTCCTCGCCGGAAAGCACGGTGCCCCAGGGCGTCAGCCCGCCCGAGCAGTTGTTCAGCGTTCCGGTCACGGTTCGGCCGGTGGGGTCGGCGGCGGTCTTCAACAGCGCGCTGCCGGCGGCGGGTCCGGTCACCGCGAACGGGGTGTCGGCGGTGATGCGCCGGTTGTAACGGCCCATCACCGGCGTCAGACCCTGGGGGGTGCGCTGCACCTCGACGACCGAAAGTCCATGTGCGGCAATCGCCGTCTCGAACTGGTCCCGGGTAGGGTTCTTGCCGTCGTAGCCGGGGAACATGAACCGTTCGGTGGTGTACTCGTGGTTGACCACCATCAGGAAGCGGTCCGGTGAACCGTCGATCGGCAGCAGGCCGGCGAAGTCGTTGTTGAATCCGAACTGTCCGCGCTGGGCCGCGGCGCTCTGGTTGTTCAGGTCGAAGCGTGGAGCGCCCGGCAACACCGGATCGCCCCAGCTGATCACCACGGCCTGCCGGTAGCCCGGCGGGATGACGACGGCGTCTTCGCTGTTGGGCGCGACGGCGGTGAAGTTCATCCCAGGCGGTGCCGCGTCCGCCGTCCAGGTGGCCGAGGCGTCACCTGGGCGGGCGGTTTTGGTCGAGCAGGCGGCCAGGGCGGAGCCGGTGCCCACGGCGAGCACCGTCAGCCCGGCTGCCTTGAACATCGACCGCCGCGACATCGCCTGCCGCGCGATGTCGCCGAAGTACGGGTTGTCGGTCTCGTTGGGCGCCGGATGCGCGCAGGCGTCCCCGCACTTGTAGAGGCACGTCACGCGTTGGCGGGAGGAGCGCCCGTCGTGGCTGACGAACAGGTTCAGCGGCAGGAGGGCCATCCGGCAAAGCTACGGCCACCCGGGGATCAGCCGACCAGCATTGGGTGAACTCCTGGCAAACGGATCAGTCGCCGAGCACCGAGGTAAGGATCTCGATCAGGGCGCGCGGCTGGTCGCCCTGGACCGAGTGCCCGGAGTCGGGCACGACGATCGCCAGCTGAAAACCCGGTGCGGTGCGGGCGAATTCGTCGGCGTCCTCGTCGTTGACGAAGAACGAGTTGGCGCCGCGTACCAATGTGGTCGGTGCGGTCAGCGCGGGGACGTCGTCCCACAGGCCCTCGAAGCCGTCGGCCTTGCGGAACGAGTCGTACCGCCAGGTCCAGGTGCCGTCGTCGAGCCGTTTCGAATTGTGAAAAACGCCGCGCCGCAACGACTCCCGATCGCGGTGCGGTGCGGCAGCGACCGTGACGTCGAGCATCGCCGCGAAGCTGGGGAACGTCCGGTCACCCTGGACCAGCGCCACAGCGCCCAACTGCGCCTTGGTCATCTGCTCGTGACGTTCCGGGGCGGACGGGGTGACGTCGACCATGACGAGTGTGCGGACCAGCTCGGGTGCGCTCACCGCGAGCCGCATCGCCGTCAGCCCGCCCAGCGACATCCCGACCACGAGGTCCGCGTCGGGTGCCAGCTCGCGCACCACCGGCTCGACCGACACCGCGTTGAGCTTGGGTCCGTAGTCGCCGTCCTCCCGCCAGGCGGACCGGCCGTGACCGGGCAGGTCGATCGCCAGTGCGGGAACACCGAGCCCGAGGATGACGGTGTCCCAGGTGTGGGCGTTCTGGCCGCCGCCGTGCAGGAACACCACCCGCGCCGGCTCGCCACCGCGGTGCGGTGAGTCGACCGAGCCCCAGCGCAGCGCGCTGATCGGGCCGCGGTCGATGCGCTGCACCGCCGGCAGCGGACCGGTGACGCCGGCCTGCTTGGCGTTCTCGGGCAGCAGGGCGAATTCGTCGAGGCCGAGCAGTTCGTCGTCGGAAACCACGTCACCATCTAACGCGAAACTGCGGTCGGATCGCGATCCAGGCCGGAATCACGATCTGACCGCAGTCTCGATGCGGTAGTGCTTAGCGCTCCTGCCCGCCTTCGATGAACTCTTCGAGCTGCGCCCGGGCGATGTCGTCGGGCAGCTGCTTCGGCGGGCTCTTCATCAGGTAGGCCGACGCGGCGACCACCGGGCCGCCGACGCCGCGGTCCTTGGCGATCTTGGCCGCGCGTACCGCGTCGATGATGACGCCGGCCGAGTTCGGCGAGTCCCAGACCTCGAGCTTGTACTCCAGGTTCAGCGGCACGTCACCGAAGGCGCGGCCTTCCAGTCGCACGTAGGCCCACTTGCGGTCGTCGAGCCAGCCGACGTGGTCGGACGGGCCGATGTGGACGTCCTTGGTCTTGAATTCCTTCTGCAGGTTGCTCGTGACGGCCTGCGTCTTGGAGATCTTCTTGCTCTCCAGGCGCTCCCGCTCGAGCATGTTGAGGAAGTCCATGTTGCCGCCGACGTTGAGCTGCATGGTGCGGTCGAGCTGCACGCCGCGGTCCTCGAACAGCTTGGCCATCACGCGGTGGGTGATGGTGGCACCGACCTGGCTCTTGATGTCGTCGCCGACGATCGGCACGCCGGCGTCCTCGAACTTCTTGGCCCACACCGGGTCGGAGGCGATGAACACCGGCAGCGCGTTGACGAACGCCACGCCGGCGTCGATCGCGCACTGCGCGTAGAACTTGTCGGCCTCCTCGGAGCCCACCGGGAGGTAGGACACCATCACGTCGACCTTGTTGTCCTTGAGCACCTTGACCACGTCGACCGGGTCGTCATCGGAGAGCTCGATGGTGTCGGCGTAGTACTTGCCGATGCCGTCCAGCGTCGGGCCGCGGCGCACGACGACGTCGGTCGGCGGCACGTCGGCGATCTTGATGGTGTTGTTCTCGGAGGCGAAGATCGCCTCCGACAGGTCGAAGCCCACCTTCTTGGCGTCCACGTCGAACGCGGCGACGAACTTCACGTCGCGCACGTGGTAGCGGCCGAGCTTCACGTGCATCAGGCCGGGGACCGTGGCGTTCGGGTCGGCGTCCTGGTAGTACTGCACGCCCTGAACCAGAGAGGACGCGCAGTTGCCGACGCCGACAATGGCGACTCGCACATCTGTCGACGTTCCGGGCGCGTGTTGCTCAGTCATGGACGTTCTCCTTCGTGAACTTCTGTGGTGCTGTTCGGGTTTACTGCTGTTGGCTAACTTTGGTCCGGGCTGGCTTGCGCTACCCGCTCCGCGGCGATCAGCTCGTTGAGCCACTTGACTTCCCGCTCGCTGGATTCCAAACCCAGCTGATGCAGTTGTCGGGTGTAGCGGTCGAACGAGTTGCTGGCCCGCGCGATCGCCTCACGCAGACCTTCCCGGCGTTCCTCCACCTGACGGCGGCGGCCTTCCAGGATGCGCATCCGCGCTTCGGCCGGGGTGCGGTTGAAAAACGCCAGATGCACGCCGAAGCCGTCATCGGTGTAGTTCTGCGGACCGGTGTCTGCCACAAGCTCGGTGAAGCGCTGTCGGCCGGCATCGGTCAGCTGGTACACCCGCCGGGCACGGCGCAGGACCGTGGTGCCCGCGGGTGCGGCGTCTTCGGCGATCAGCCCGTCGGTCTGCATCCGGCGCAGCGCCGGGTAGAGCGAGCCGTAGGAGAACGCCCGAAACGCCCCGAGCAATCCCGTCAAACGCTTGCGCAGTTCGTAGCCGTGCATGGGGGACTCCAGGAGAAGACCGAGGATGGCTAGCTCCAACATCGGGTCACCTCCTTTGCTCGACCGTTACGGTGCTTCGACACCTCCATAAACTGTATCGGAGCGATATATACGGCGCCAATCGAGGGCGCGGGCAACGTGGGTGAGCCAGGTCAGGACGGGTAGCTGATCTGCTTGACCGAAGCGTCGGGGTTGAGCTGGATGTAGCCGCCGCCGAACTCGCTGGAGACATAGATCGAGATCGACACCGTGCCCGGCGCGGTGGGGTCATCGCTGGGTTGAATGTTCAAGTACGTCGACTTGACCTCGTTGGGCTTGATGTTGAGCGTCTCCGGCGCACCGCGCAGCACGCCGATCACCGCCTTGGTGTCGAACTTGGCCAGGTCCACGGCCACCTCGTCGCTCTTGGCTCCTGGTCTGGGATCGTCCCAGCCGCCGCGGTAGGAGTAGCTCAGCGTGCGGCGGTCATCACCGGGATCCGGCCGATCCAACGAGGCGTAGTCCGGATAGATCACCAGCCGGTAGCCGATCGTGTCGCCGAACTTCTTCTTCATCTGCTCGAACAGACCGTTGAGGCCGCCCAGCGACTGCAGCTGCCGCGGCGGGGTCAGCACCACCGGCGCCACGCCGTCGGGCTTGGCGCCGGGGTCGGAGGTGAAGTTGAACGGTGACGGCGTGTTGCCGTACAGCCCCCAGCCGATGCCCACACCGAGCACGACCAGCACCGCGGCGACGGCCGCCCGGATGCCCCAGCCACTGCCGGCGCCGGTCACCGCGGCCATCCGCGGCCTGTTGAGGTGCGGCAGCTGCACCGGCGAGTTGCCGGTCTGCAGGTCACCCACCAGTGACTTCAGGTCACCGAGGGTGGCAGCGTTGGTGGCGGCCTTGACCCGCTGCTGATGTTCGGCCATCGACAGCTGCCCCTCGGACAACGCCGTGTCCAAGATCTGGCAGGTGTCATTGCGGTCGCTGTCCTTGGCCCGCGTGCTCGCCGTCTGCCCTGTCGCCACGTCGATGATCGTAAGAGTTCGGCGTTCGACACCGCAGATGAGGCGTCCAATCCGCGCCGCCGGTCGGGTTGGTTGCGCGTCGGCGCCCAGACGGCCGACGTACTCTGGTCCTCGTGCGACTGCAGCGACAGGTGGTGGACTACGCCCTCCGGCGACGTTCCCTGCTGGCCGAGGTGTACTCCGGCCGCACGGGTGTCACCGAGGTCTGCGACGCCAACCCGTATCTGCTGCGCGCCGCGAAGTTCCATGGGAGGCCCAGTTCGGTGATGTGCCCGATCTGTCGCAAGGAGCAACTCACGCTGGTGTCGTGGGTCTTCGGCGACCATCTGGGCGCCGTCTCCGGTTCGGCCCGAACCGCCGAGGAGTTGGTACTGCTGGCGACCCGGTTCGAGCGAGTTCTCGGTACACGTGGTGGAGGTATGTCGCACCTGCGAGTGGAATCACCTGGTCAAGTCGTACGTGCTCGGTACGCCGCGCCCGGCGAAGGGCACACGCAGACCGCGAGGCACCCAGACGGCGCGTTCCGACGCGCGCACGGCCAGTGAATAGCGAAGGGCGTCACGACCAGTCGGCCTCTGAGGTCCCACCAGGATCCGGGGCCGATGCCGTGTCCGACGGTCCCCGCCACCGCAGCGACAGCCCCACCGCGAAGATCCCGGCCGCCCCGAACGGGCCGGGTGCGCCGGCGCCGCGGCGACAGGCGCCGCCCGACGATCGGCTGACGGCCATCATCCCGCCGGTCCGCGACGACACCGCGCCGATCCTGCGTGACCCCATCGAGGCCGTCAAAGCCGCACTCGACGGCACGCCGCCACCGCCGGTGCCGCCGCCACCGCCCGCCCACGGACGACCGCCCGCCGGTGGCGACGGCGGGGCGCCACCGCCACCGAAGTTCTCCCAGCAGATCAGCTGGAAGTGGGTGCGCCGGTCGCTGTACCTGGCTGCCGTGGTCCTGATCGTGCTGCCGATCCTCACCTTCGGCATGGCCTACCTGATCGTCGATGTGCCGCAAGCCGGGTGACATCCGCACCAACCAGGTGTCGACGATCCTGGCCAGCGACGGTTCGGAGTTGGCGAAAATCGTTCCGCCCGAAGGCAACCGGGTCGACGTCAACATCGACCAGGTTCCGGTGCACGTCCGCAACGCCGTGATGGCGGCCGAGGACCGCGACTTCTACACCAACCCGGGGTTCTCGCTGTCGGGCTTCGCCCGCGCGATCAAGAACAACCTCTTCGGCGGTGACCTGCAGGGCGGCTCGACGATCACCCAGCAGTACGTCAAGAACGCCCTCGTCGGCGATCAGCGCTCGGGAGTCGGCGGGCTGATCCGCAAGGCCAAGGAACTCGTCATCTCCACCAAGATGTCGCGCCAGTGGTCCAAAGACGAAGTGCTGCAGTCGTACCTGAACATCATCTACTTCGGCCGCGGCGCCTACGGCATCTCCGCGGCGTCCAAGGCGTACTTCGGCAAGCCCGTCGAACAGCTCACCGTCGCCGACGGCGCGCTGCTGGCGGCGCTGATCCAGCGGCCGTCCACCCTGGACCCGGCGGTCGACCCGCAGGGCGCCGCCGAGCGCTGGAACTGGGTGCTCGACGGCATGGTGTCGATGGGCGCGCTGTCCACGGACGAACGCGCCCAGCAGGTGTTCCCGCCGACGGTGCCGCCCGACCAGGCCCGACTCGGCCAACCAGACCACCGGCCCGAACGGGCTGATCGAGCGTCAGGTCACCAAGGAACTGCTCGAGCTGTTCAACATCGACGAGCAGACGCTGAACACCCAGGGCCTGCAGATCACCACGACGATCGACCCGCAGGCGCAGCAGGCCGCCGAGAACGCGGTGTCGAAGTACCTCGACGGCCAGATGCCCGACATGCGCGCGGCGGTGGTGTCCATCGACCCGCGCACCGGCGGGGTGAAGGCCTACTACGGCGGATCCGACGCGCAGGGATACGACTTCGCCCAGGCCGGGCTGCCCACCGGCTCGTCGTTCAAGGTCTTCGCGCTGGTCGCCGCGCTCGAGCAGGGAATGGGCCTGGGCTACCAGGTCGACAGCTCCCCGGTGACCTTGAACGGCATCACCATCAACAACGTCGAGGGCGAGGGCTGCGGCACCTGCAACATCGCCGAGGCGCTCAAGCGTTCGCTGAACACCAGCTACTACCGGCTGATGCTGAAGTTGAAGAACGGCCCGGCCGACGTGGCCGACGCCGCGCACCGGGCCGGCATCGCCGAGAGCTTCCCCGGCGTGGACCACACGCTGTCCGAGGACGGCCAGGGCGGACCGCCCAACAACGGCGTCGTGCTGGGCCAGTATCAGACCCGCGTGATCGACATGGCGTCGGCCTACGCGACGCTGGCCGACTCGGGGATCTACCACGCACCGCACTTCGTGCAGAAGGTCGTCAACTCCGCCGGCGAGGTGCTCTTCGACGCCGGCACCCAGGACAACTCCGGCGAGCAGCGCATCGAGAAGGCCGTCGCCGACAACGTGACCGCCGCCATGCAGCCGATCGCCGGCTGGTCCAACGGGCACAACCTGGCCGGCGGCCGGCCGTCGGCGGCCAAGACCGGCACCAACCAGCTCGGTGACACCGGCGCCAACCGCGACGCCTGGATGGTCGGCTTCACCCCGTCGCTGTCGACGGCGGTGTGGGTCGGCACCGCCGACGGCACCAAGCCGCTGGTGAACTCGTGGGGCGGCCCGGTCTACGGGTCCGGCATCCCGTCCGACATCTGGAAGGCCACGATGGACGGCGCGCTGAAGGGCACCGACAACGAGTCGTTCCCGAAGCCGCCGAGGTCGGCGGCTACGCCGGTGTGCCGGCGCCGCCGCCGCCGCCGCCGCCGCCTCTCGCCGCCGAGCCCCGACGCGAGACGGTCATCCAGCCCAGTATCGAAGTGGCGCCGGGCATCACGATCCCGCTCGGGCCCGCCGACGACGGTGCCGGTCGGTCCGGCCCCGCCGCCCCCGCCGGCCCCCGGTCCCGCCACCGGGACCGGTTGACCCCAACGCGACCGTCCCGCCGCCGCCCCCGTGATCGACGACGGATCAGTCGCGGGCCACGGTGTCGCCCGCGCCGCTTGCCGCCGATCTGCGCAGCGCAGACGACCGTGACCTGCCCAGCCGCACCGACCCGATCGGTGCCGCGCTGTCGGAGGTCGTCGGCGGTCCGGTCGGCCGGCACGCGCTGATCGGCCGGACCCGGCTGTTCACTCCGCTGCGGGTGATGTTCATGATCGCGCTGGTGTTCCTGGCGCTGGGCTGGTCGACGAAGGCGCCGTGCCTGCAGACCACCGGCACCGGCCCGCCCGACCAGCGGGTCGCGAACTGGCAGAACCAGCGCGCCTATTACGAGCTGTGCTACTCCGACACGGTGCCGCTGTACGGCGCGGAGTTGTTGAGCCAGGGCAAGTTTCCGTACAAGTCGAGCTGGCTGGAGACCGACTCCAGCGGCCGGCCCGCAGATGCGGTACGACGGCAGGCCCGCGGTGCGCTACATGGAGTATCCGGTGCTGACCGGGGTCTACCAGTACGTGTCGATGGCGCTGGCCAAGACCTATACCGCGGTCGCCAAGACGGTGTCGCTGCCGGTGATCGCCGAGGTGGTGATGTTCTTCAACTTCTCGGCGGTCGGCCTGGCGCTGGCCTGGCTGGCGACGGTGTGGGCCACGGCGATGCTGGCGGGCCGGCGGATCTGGGACGCCGCACTGGTGGCGGCCTCGCCGATCCTGATCTTCCAGGTCTTCACCAATTTCGACGCGCTGGCAACGGCTTTGGCGGTCGGCGGCCTGCTGGCGTGGGCGCGCCGAAGACCGGCGCTGGCCGGTGTGCTGATCGGCCTGGGGGTGGCCGCCAAGCTGTATCCGGTGCTGCTGCTGCTGCCGTTGGTGGTGCTGGCGATTCGGACCGATCGCGCCGCGGACGCCGCGCGCACCGTGGTCGCGACGGTGGGCACCTGGTTCGTGGTGAACCTGCCGGTGATGCTGCTGTTCCCGCGCGGCTGGTCGGAGTTCTTCCGGCTCAACTCGCGCCGCGGCGACGACATGGACTCGCTGTACAACGTGGTCAAGTCGTTCACCGGCTGGCAGGGATTCGACCAGGACCTCGGCTTCTGGCAGCCGCCGCTGGTGCTGAACATCGTGTCGCCGTGCTGTTCCTATCGTGTTGTGCGGCAATCGCTTACATCGCGCTGACGGCGCCGCAGCGGCCGCGGGTGGCGCAGCTGGCGTTCCTGGTGGTGGCGGCGTTCCTGTTGGTGAACAAGGTGTGGAGTCCGCAGTTCTCGCTGTGGCTGGTGCCGCTGGCGGTGCTGGCGTTGCCGCAGCGGCGAATTCTGTTGGCGTGGATGACCATTGACGCGCTGGTGTGGGTGCCGCGGATGTACTACCTGTACGGCGAGCAGAACAAGGGCCTGCCCGAGCAGTGGTTCACCGCGACGGTGTTGCTGCGCGATATCGCCGTCGTGGTGCTGATGGCGCTCGTCGTCCGCCAGATCTACCGGCCCGAGCTGGATCTGGTGCGCTGGGACGGGCGGGTGGACGATCCCAGCGGCGGGGTGTTCGACGGCGCTCCCGACGCGCACCCGGCTTGGTTGCCGCGGTGGCTGCGCCCGCGCGGTGCCGTGCGAGGAGCCCGAAGCGGAGGGGCTCCGGATGCAGGTCGCGATAGCGCTGTTCCCGCGTAACACCGCACTGGATGCCGTCGGGCCCTACGAGGTGCTCCAGCGGGTGCCGTCGATCGACGTCGTCTTCGTCGGTGCGCAACGCGGTGAGGTCCGCTCCGACAACGGCATGCTCGGGCTGATGTGCGACGCCACCTTCGACGAGGTCACCCACCCGGACGTGCTGCTGTTCCCGGGCGGCATCGGCACCCGCACGCTGATCACCGACGAGGCGGTGCTGGACTGGGTTCGCGAGGTGCATCGCCACACCGTGTTCACCACCTCGGTGTGCACCGGCAGCCTGGTGCTGGCCGCCGCCGGTCTGCTCACCGGACTGACCGCGACCACGCACTGGCGTGCCGCCGAACTGCTCGAGTCCCTCGGTGCCAGCTACGTGCCGCAGCGCGTCGTCGAGCACCTGCCGCAGCGGATCATCACCGCCGCCGGGGTGTCCAGCGGCATCGACATGGCGCTGCGGCTGGTCGAGCTGCTCGTCGACCGCGAGGCGGCCCAGGCCGCCCAGCTGATGATCGAGTACGACCCGCAGCCGCCGTTCGACTCCGGCGCGTGGGCCAAGGCCTCCGAGACCACCCGGGAGCGGGCGCTGGAGTACTACTCGGCGGCGGAGCTAGCGGCTCGACTTCCGCCGAGCAGACGCAGAATCGCGTGTCTCGGCCGCGAATCGTGCGATTCTGCGTCTGCTCGCGCGAGGTCTGGCGAGCGCCGCTGATTTCGCTGATCAGACGGTGTTCATGTAACCTGGGCCGGTTGCCGACGCAGGCGACCCTCCTGCCACGGATCGACCGTGGCCGCAACGACCATAGGAGGTGATGAGGTTCCCATGCGTCCATACGAAATCATGGTCATCCTTGACCCCACTCTTGACGAGCGCACCGTTTCCCCGTCGCTGGAGACGTTCCTGAACGTCATCCGCAGCGACGGCGGCACCGTCGACAAGGTCGACATCTGGGGCCGGCGCCGGCTGGCGTACGAGATCGCCAAGCACGCCGAGGGCATCTACGCCGTCGTCGACGTGAAGGCCGAACCGGCCACCGTGTCCGAGCTCGACCGTCAGCTCAACCTGAACGAGTCGGTGCTGCGGACCAAGGTGATGCGCACCGACAAGCACTGAGTCCGATCCGGACTGCGAGACAACGTCCACGCGCGTCGTAGTCCCTACGTAGGCTCCCGTGTACATCCACCCGCCGATTCCAGGAGGACCTTGTGGCCGGTGACACGACCATCACCGTCGTCGGAAACCTGACCGCCGACCCCGAACTGCGGTTCACCCCGTCCGGTGCGGCCGTCGCCAATTTCACGGTGGCGTCCACACCGCGCATCTTCGACCGCCAGAGCAGGGAGTGGAAGGACGGCGAAGCGCTGTTCCTGCGCTGCAACATCTGGCGCGAGGCGGCCGAGAACGTGGCCGAGAGCCTCACCCGGGGCTCGCGGGTGATCGTGACCGGCCGGCTCAAGCAGCGGTCCTTCGAAACCCGTGAGGGCGAGAAGCGCACGGTGTTCGAGGTCGAGGTCGACGAGATCGGCCCGTCGCTGCGGTATGCCACCGCCAAGGTCAACAAGGCCAACCGCAGCGGCGGCGGCGGTGGCGGCTTCGGCGGTGGTCGCGGCGGTCCGGCGGTGCCGGCGGCGGGGGCGGCTCCCGGCCGGCGCCCGCAGCGAGCCACCGAAGACCCGTGGGGCAGCGCCCCGGCATCGGGCTCCTTCGGCGGCAGCGACGACGAACCGCCTTTCTGAGAATCCACTCCATCCTTTCGCGCGGCCAGCGCGACGTATGACAGAACGAAAGAGACTTGAGACATGGCCAAGTCCACGAAACGGCGTCCTGCTCCGGAGAAGCCGGTCAAGACCCGCAAGTGCGTGTTCTGCTCCAAGAAGGGGCAGGCGATCGACTACAAGGACACCGCGCTGCTGCGGACCTACATCAGTGAGCGCGGCAAGATCCGCGCCCGTCGGGTGACCGGTAACTGCGTGCAGCACCAGCGCGACATCGCGATCGCCGTCAAGAACGCGCGTGAGGTCGCCCTGCTGCCGTTCACCTCGGCGCTCGGAGCTCGGTAGAGAAGGAAGTATCAACATGAAGCTGATCCTGACCGCCGAGGTCGACCACCTCGGCACGCCCGGCGACACCGTCGAGGTCAAGGACGGGTACGGCCGCAACTACCTGCTGCCCCGCGGCCTGGCCATCGTCGCCAGCCGCGGCGCGCAGAAGCAGGCCGACGACATCCGCCGCGCACAGGAGCTCAAGACGGTGCGCGACCGTGAGCACGCCGACGAGATCAAGGCCGCCATCGTGGCCCTGGGCCCGATCTCGCTGCCCGTGAAGACTGCCGGCGACTCCGGCAAGCTGTTCGGTTCGGTGACCGCCAACGACATCGTCGCGGCCATCAAGAAGGCCGGCGGCCCGAATCTCGACAAGCGCTCGGTGCGCCTGCCCAAGGCGCACATCAAGGCGACGGGCACCCACACCGTCGCGTGTGCACCTGCACCCCGAGGTGACTGTCGACGTCACCGTCGACGTCGTGCCCCAGAATTAGCCATCAGCGTTAAATTCCCCGGGTGGAGGCCGCTGCCGGCCGCCCCCGGGGAATTGCTGTCGGTGCTGGCGAACTCTTCGCGGTGTCGGCGAAGACAGCTAATCTAACCAGCTGTTAACCTGCCGCATAAGTGCCGGCAATACAACACGCCCGGGAACGCAACCGGGCCCGACACGCCGCATGACTTGCCATCCACAAGCGCTTCAGTCAGCGCTAATGTGCGTCTACGTGGCGTGACGCCCGAAAATTACACAGTGATCCACAGGTTCTCCCCAACGCCCCAACACGGTTGTCCTGCATCTATCCACAGGCCGCTAACAGGTTGATCAACAGGCCGCGGTTTGCGCTGCTGCCAGCAACGTCTAGCGTGAGCCGTCGGCGGTACAGCACAAGCTCTGTCGCGCCCGTCGCTGTCGGTGCCCTGATTTATCGTCGGGATACACCGAATCGAACGCACGTTCGATACATGTGAACAGGAGGTGGGGGACGCTCAATGGCGGTTGTTGACGATCTCGGACAGCCCGGGCCAGGACAGTGCCCCACGCATCTGAGGATTTCGGGCGCCAGCCGCCGCAGGACCTCGCCGCCGAGCAGTCGGTACTGGGCGGCATGCTGCTGTGCAAGGACGCCATCGCCGACGTGCTGGAGCGGCTGCGTCCCGGCGACTTCTACCGGCCCGCCCACCAGAACGTCTACGACGCGATCCTGGACCTCTACGGCCGCGGTGAGCCCGCCGACGCCGTCACGGTCGCCGCCGAGCTCGACCGCCGCGGGCTGCTGCGCCGCATCGGTGGCGCGCCGTATCTGCACACCCTGATCTCCACGGTGCCGACCGCGGCCAATGCCGGCTACTACGCCGGGCATCGTCGCGGAGAAGGCGCTGCTGCGCCGGCTGGTGGAGGCCGGCACCCGGGTGGTGCAGTACGGCTACGCCGGCGCCGAGGGCGCCGACGTCAACGAGGTCGTCGACCGCGCGCAGGCCGAGATCTACGACGTCACCGAGCGCGCGGACCTCCGAGGACTTCGTCCCGCTGGAAGCAGCTGCTGCAGCCGACGATGGACGAGATCGACGCCATCGCCTCCAGCGGCGGGATCTCGCGCGGCGTGCCGACCGGCTTCACCGAACTCGACGAGGTGACCAACGGGCTGCACCCCGGCCAGATGATCATCGTCGCGGCCCGGCCGGGTGTGGGGAAGTCGACCCTGGGATTGGATTTCATGCGGTCCTGCTCGATCAAGAACCGGATTGCCAGCGTCATCTTCTCGCTGGAGATGAGCAAGTCCGAGATCGTCATGCGGCTGCTGTCGGCCGAGGCCAAGATCAAGCTGGCCGATATGCGCTCGGGCCGGATGAGTGACGACGACTGGACGCGGCTGGCGCGCCGGATGAGTGAGATCAGCGAGGCGCCGCTGTATATCGACGACTCGCCGAACCTGACGATGATGGAGATCCGGGCCAAAGCCCGCCGGCTGAGCAGAAGTCCGATCTGCGGCTGATCGTCATCGACTACATGCAGCTGATGACCTCGGGCAAGAAGTTCGAGTCGCGCCAGCAGGAGGTGTCGGAGTTCTCCCGCAGCTCAAGCTGTTGGCCAAGGAACTCGAGGTGCCGGTGGTGGCGATCAGCCAGCTGAACCGCGGGCCCGAGCAGCGCACCGACAAGAAGCCGATGGTGTCTGACCTTCGTGAGTCGGGATCGCTCGAGCAAGATGCCGACATGGTCATCCTTGTTGCATCGGCCGGATGCGTTCGAACGCGACGACCCGCGCGGCGGCGAGGCGGACCTGATCCTGGCCAAGCACCGTAACGGCCCGACGAAGACGATCACCGTTGCGCACCAACTGCATTTGTCGCGCTTTACGAATATGGCGCACTAGGACGACTCAGCGCTGGGGGGCGCGCCGGACCAACCCTTCGGGGTCCTAATATCCGAACCCATGGCCACTCCTCAACGCGTCCACATCACCCACGAGTTCAAATCCGACCCTCAGACCGTGTTCGACAAGCTCGCCGAGCACGAGAACCTCGGCCCGGTCTTCGGTGCCAAGGTCACCCGCGTCAGCGACGGCGCTACCTCGCGCAATGGCGTCGGCTCGGTCCGCCGCCTCAAGATTGGTCCGCTTCCGGCGTTCGAGGAGACCACTACAACGGCCCAGCCGAACACGCTTATCGAGTACAAGATCACCAAAGGCAGTCCACTGAGCGGCCACTGGGGGCGCCAGGAGCTGACACCGACCGCCGACGGCGGCACAAGACTCAACTACACGATCGGTTTCGACTCAGCGGTACCCGGGCTCGCCGCACTGGTCGGCAAGGTGCTCGCATCCGCGATCACAAAAGGTCTCCCGAAGCTCACCGACTAACCATGTGACGTGGACACCTCCGTCGTTGACACAACGACCCACGCCCCTACATTGAGGGGATGTGGAATGACCAACGTCGGTGGCGGGCGCGGACAATTCTGGCGATTACGTGCTTGGCGGTACTGATCGTGTCGTTGGGGAACACCGGGCGGATCGCCCGGGCAGATGAACCGACGACCCCGGCGCTCGGGCCGGCAGTTCTGGTCGACTTCGGGGATCCCGCCGCGGTAGCCACCTGGACAACGGTCAACGATCCCGTGATGGGCGGCCGGTCGACCTCGACGGTCACGTTCGGCGACGGTGGCCTCGTGTTCTCGGGCACCATCTCGCTGGACAACAACGGCGGATTCGCCTCGGCCCGCGGTCCGGTAGACCCCGAGCTCGGGCGCCGGGCAACCGGCGCGACGTCGCTGCGCGTGCGAGCGCTGGGCGACGGCAAGACATACGTGCTGAAGGTGGAGACGGGGCAGCCCTGGTCCTACATCCAGCGCTTCCCCACCGAGGCCGGAGTCCGGCGGACCTACGACCTGCCCGTCGGCGGCTTCGACCCGGTGGGCATGTTCCTAGATCCCGCACCGGGCGCGCCGCCTCTGGACCCTTCGATGATCAGCCGGGTCTCGTTCTACATCCTCGACAAACAGGACGGCCCGTTCCAACTCGTTGTCAGTGCCATCGACACTTCAAGCTGATTGGGCGCTTAATCTCTAGGCATGCCAAGAAAACTCAGTGACGAACAAATCGAGGCCTACCTGGATAGCCGCCCGTCCTGGGCGATACTGAGCACCATCGACAAGGATGGATTCCCGCACTCCGTACCCCTGGGATACTTTCGCCTCGGCCGCGACATCGTCATGGGCGTGCGAGATGGGACGCGCAAAGTTGCCAATATCGAAAGCAACCCGAACGTGAGTATCTTGCTCGAAGACGGCTCCAGCATGGCAGATATCCGGGGAGTGATGCTCCAAGGTCACGCCCGCATCGTTCGCGAACCAAGCGAAGCGCTTCAGCTCGCGAGGGAAGGTGCACGGGCGCGGGGCGTGCCCGAGTCCGAATGGCCCACCGCACCCAGACCGGGCTCCGCCTACATCCGCACGACACCCGTGAGAACACTGTCTTGGGATTACGGAAATCCAACGCCCGACCCGGCTTAGCTTCGCCACGCCAGGATGACGGGACGGGCCTGACCGCTTGTCGGCCAACGCTAGTCGGCCACCAAAGGCTTCGGCCGATTCAAATCTTCTCTGCTTCGATCAGGTCGTGCGGCACGACCGAGAATCTGCGGCCGGTGGGTCGTAGGCCGGCGGCGGTGAGCAGCGCCGACAGTTCGGCCAACGAGCGCAGACGTCCGCCGTCCCGTTGGGTCAACGTGTGAAGGTCGAGAAGTGGAGAGAACGGATTCGGGCGATTCCGTTGCTGGAGATATTCGATCACCACCAGCCGGCTGCCCGTGGGCATACTCGCTGTCACCGCGCCGAGGATCTTTGCGCAGCGTTCGTCGTCCCAGTCGTGAAGCACGTCCTTTAGCAGGTACACGTCGGCGGTGGCGTTGCATGGCGCGAAAGATGTCGCCCTCGACGCAGTCGATGCGGTCGGCGACATCGTGCTCGGCGAGTAACCCTTCCGAGCCTCGGCGATCATTCCCGCACTGTCGACCAGGACCCCGCGCAGGTTCGCGTTGGACCTGGCCACGATCACCGACAGCAGCGTGCCGATCCCGCCGGCCACGTCACACACCACAGCGCCCTCCGGCCATGGGTAGGCGCGCGCGATGGCGCGGGCACTGATCTCGGTGGCCTGGCGCATCGTCGCCGCGAACACGCGTTGCTCGTCCGGGTGCGTCGCGAACCACTCCCACACCGACATGCCGTGCACGATCTCAAACCCGCTTTGGCCGCTGCGTACGCTGGCGGCCAGTCCACCCCAGGCATTGACCGTCGACCGCATCCCCTTGTAGCGCATCCAGGCCCGCAGCGAAGGACGATGATCGCTGCCCAGCACCGCTCCCATGCGGGTCAGCTTCACCGCTCCGGTTCGGTGGTCCATCGTGCAGAGACCGCACGCGACGGCGCCGCGCAGCAGGCGATGTGTGGCGTCTTCATCACAGTCGATCCGGGCGGCGATCGCAGGCGCGGTCATCGGTCCGCCGGCCAGCACGTCGGCAATCCCGAGTTCGGCAATGGCCGCGGCAATCTGGACGCCGCCGACACCCTCGCCGAGATCCAGCATCGCGATCTCAGGCGGCACCAGCATGTCTGCGAGCCGCTTGAGGCTGCGTCGCAGGGCGAGTGTGGCCAGTACCACGGGTAGAGGCGTCGATGGCATTCGTGCAGGCTACCCCCGGACTCCGGCATCAACACTGACTCGGATTGGTACCCATCTCGCGGCTGCGCATGGGCATGCCATCGATCACCGCATAGACGCCTTGAAGATCCGGTACCTCGTTGACGCGCAGCTTCTCGCCGCCGTCCTTTCCGATCAACAGCACGCTGAAGGCGTTCTCACCAATCGCGTACTGGCTCAACAGGCGTCGCGACTCATCGGGGCTGATGGCTCGACCATCGAGCATGCTCTTGCCCTCGGTCACCACCAGGCCAAGCACCATGTCACGACCGACGAAGTCACATCGACTGGCCTCGATTCGGCCCAGCGTTTCAACGAGCCGTGGATCGCTGTCCGTGGGTGCGAACACCAGCAATGGGCGACGTTCCCAGCGATAGTCACTGAGTTCGTCAGCTAGGGCCGTAGCTGACCCGAGGGCATTGCTCGCTGCTAAAACCATCATCACGAGCGCCAGTCGCCGACCATTGCGGTTCTTCACCATGGTAATTCTCGACTCTACAGACGCATCCTCGGTTGTCGAGGTGCACGAGTACGGTGGGCCCGCGCGAGCGGCAGGACCTCCGCCAGTCGGGAGGAGCGAAACCCTATGCTCGCCGGCAACGTGGATCGCGCCCTTCAGTCAGGTTGTGCGGCTTGGCAATAGCCGCGTTGGGTTGATACTGGGTGGCCGATTTTTGTCGTACCCCTCTGCGATGATGGGGTCATGTCCTCGACCGCGGTCATCACCCCAGCTGAGCGTCTTGAGGTGTTGTTCGAGGAGTTGGCGGAGTTGGCCGGTCAGCGCAATGCGATCGATGGGCGCATCGTGGAGATTGTGGCGGAGGTCGATCGTGACGAGTTGTGGGGGGCGACGGGGGCCCGGTCGGTGGCGGCATTGGTGGCCTGGAAGCTCGGCGCCTCATCGGCCAACGCCAAGGCGATCGCCGCCGTGGCGCATCGCAGCGAGATTTTCCCACGCTGCGTCGGCGAATTGCAGAAGGGGCGGCTGTCGCTGGATCAGGTCGGCGTGATCACCGCGCGGGCGGCCGATGGCTCTGATGAGCATTACGCGCAGCTGGCCGCGGTCGCCACGGTCAACCAGTTGCGCACCGCGGTCAAGCTCGAACCACGCCCCCACCCCGATCCCCGCCCGGACCCGCAGCCTTCGATCAGCAAGTCCGGCGATGAGCAGTTCAGTTGGTGGCGGATCACGCTGCCCCATGTCGAGGGGGCCAAGTTCGAGGCGGCGCTGGCCTCACACCGCGAGGCGCTGATCGCCGAGTGGAAACAGGCTCGCGACAACGGCGATCACACATCGCAGAGCGCGCCGCCGATGCCCGGTGACCTCGAGGCGTTCCTGCGTCTGGTCGAGACCGGTTGGGACGCCGAGGCGACACGGCGCCCGCACGGTCAGCACACCACCGTGGTCGTCCACGTCGACGTCGCCCAACGCGCCGCCGCCCTGCACCTGGGCCCACTGCTCAGCCAGGACGACCGGCGCTACCTGACCTGCGATGCCACCTGCGAGCTGTGGTTCGAACGCGACGGCCGACCCATCGGCGCAGGGCGGGCGACCCGCACGGTCGGCCGCCGGCTGCGCCGCGCCCTGGAGCACCGCGACCGCAGCTGCGCGGTCCCCGGCTGCGGGGCCACCCGCGGTCTGCACGCCCATCACATCCGGCACTGGGAAGACGGCGGCCCCACCGAGTTGTCCAACCTGGTGCTGCTGTGCCCCTATCACCACCGCGCCCACCACCGCGGCGACATCACCATCACCGGACCCGCCGCAGACCTCACCGTCACCGACAGCGAGGGGCGACCACTGAGCGCCGCATCACTCGGGCGCCCACCCAAACGTCCCCCACCAGACGTCCCACCCTGTCCCGGGCCCACCGGCGAACGCGCCGACTGGTGGTGGTACGAACCCTTCCAACCACAACCACCGCCCACCACCAATTAGGACGGCCGCCCGACCGCCACCGACGGCACCGGAACCATGCGCAAAGAGCTTGCCGCTCAGAATGATTCGTGCGCGATACGGGAGATTGTCGAACGATGGGAGGTGAGCGGACCCGTCAGCCCAAGGGGGCTGGAACTGGATTCTGCGGCGGATGAACGGAACCGTGAGGGCCATACCCGACCTAGAGTGCGCCATTGCGGAAACAGTGACGGGCGCCGCCGCCGACTTCCCGGCGTGGGGCACTCGCCGGAAGCCATGGCGGGGTTTCAAATTGCGGTTGTCCGGCGACGAGAATCTGGTGACCGACGTGCTCGATGGCCTCCGGGTGGTGTGAGCGAGTCCAGTTCGACTGGCGTAAAACTCCCACCTGGCGGCTGGCCGTAATCGCATCGCTGACCGGGTTGCCGCGCTCTACCGTCCCGCTAGCGCCGAATGCCGGGCACCGCCACGGCGCCGTCAAGTACTGCTCGACCTTCCGCGGCATCGGTGAATCCGCCGGCGCCCGCTATCCGGTGAGCCGGTCCAATGGGTGCTAACTCGCGCGCGAAGCGGCACCGATATGGTTGATGCGTGGCAGCCTCTACCACCGCGGTTCATGACTGAGGGCACAGAAGACTCGGCGCGTGCGGAAGCACAGGCCGGACGACGTGGCACCGCTCGACGTTGCCGGCTCCGGCGTCCTGCCGCCCGTCGCACCCCGGGTGCGCCGGCTTTTCTGGGTGCTTGAGCGGTTCGCGCCCTCGTTGGGATCCCGGTGGGCGGTGGAGTTATGGTGCACCCCGCCGGTTCTCGAGTCGAGTCTGCGCATGCCGCCGGGTGTGACGCCGGGACGCCCGATAGAGGCGTTCTGGGATGGACACCGGGTCGCCGGGGAGGAATGGGGCGAGGGGCCGCCGGTCTATCTGGTGCACGGGTGGGGCGGCCAGCGCGCGCACTTGGCAGTGTTCGTCAAACCGCTCATTGAGGCGGGGTATCGGGTTATCGCGTTCGACTTGCCCAGCCACAACCAATCGGACCCCGGTGCGCTCGCGCCGGGGCGTACCACTGCCATCGAGTGTCGCGACGCGATTGCGGCCATGATCGAGACCCACGGCCGGGCACACGCGGTGGTCGCCCACTCACTCGGCGCGAACGCGACTGCCATGGCGGCGGCTCAGGGCACACCGGTAGGGCGCCTGGTCTTCTTGGCGCCCATGGGTGAATTCCGTCTCTATCTCGACCTGTTCGCCGCACGACACGGATTCGGCCGCAGGATCCGTTCGGGCCTGCACCGGCGTCTTGAGGCCCGGATCTGCATGCCACTGCACGAGACGAACATGACGTGGAACGGTCGACAAGCCAACTATCCGCCGCTTCTTCTCATCCACGACCCCGACGACCCGGACAGCCCCTATGCGGCCAGTGAACGGGTGGCCAGGGCATGGCCAGGCGCACGCCTACTACACCACGCGGGGGCTCGGCCGACTAGCGCACTACCGAATCCTGCGCCACCGGCCCGCAATTCGCGCCGGACTGGAGTTCATCGGCCACCGAGCCGCTGATTCGGGCAACACAGCGCACCCCGGCGTCATTGAGCACGGGTAGAGCAACCGCCCACTGCGCCGTGGCGGTTCGCCGTCGTTACCGCTGCGCTAGGGGCACCCGGAGTCACTCCGGATAGCCCAGACTCCAGCCCCGGTAGACCCACTTACGGCCCACGTTAGGGCTGGGGAGGATCTGGATGTTGTGTCGGTCGCCGTACCCCGGCGAAAGTCCTTGGACGCCACCGGAGACATAGGTCCCGTCGCCCCGGGCGATGTCGATGTGGGGTCCGTCGGACCCCTGACTGAACACCAGTGCTCCCCGCGGCGGGTTCATGTCGGTGTGGATCTGACCTTGCGCCAGGAGGGTCTGGTACATGGTTTCCGAGGCGCCGTCCCAGCCGTACTTGGCCTGCGAAACGTTGAAGGCGTAGGCCACAAGCGCCTCGCAACCGTACGGGCCGAATTGATCCGAGCCCAGGATGCTCTCGGCTCGGGCCACGGCGGCATCCGCGTCGGCGATCATCGGCGCAGGCTCGGCCGAAGCGCTCGGCGCAAACGAAGCGCTGCGGGAGCAGCACGGCGGGGAGCGGAAATCGATTCGTGGGTTCAACTCGTACTCCTCCGGTTCCGTGTTCACCTCGCGACGACGGCTTATCCGATCGGCCGTCGATCTGTCGCCGCAATCCATATGCCCACAGGCGATCTTCAGCTTCTGTTCACCTGTTGTACAGGTACCCATCTTGCGGCACTCAGACGTGCCGGGGCAACACGAGACGGATGACGGACGCAGGGCACCCACCGGGGCGTTCTGCCTGCGGGACGGCGGACTTTACTTCCTGCGTTTCCCGCGGGGATCGTCGTCCGACGACTGCACGCCTGCCATCCGACTCAGCGTCGACACCCCTGGGAGTCGGGACAGCGCCCCGTAGATCTCGGTCCCTGTGGCGAGCAGCGCCTCGAGTTGGGGCACCAGCCGGTCCATCGTGCGGAGTGTCGGTTCGGCGAGCGACAGATACCTGTCGAGGCGGTCCATCGTGGCGTTGAGCCGCTCAGTGGTTGCGGCCAGGTTCTCCAGTAGATCCGGCATCTGCGCGGCCAAGCGGGCCGACGCGGGCGGAATACGCAGGGCGCCGGTGGCGACCGCCTGGGCGGCGTCGACGGCCGCTTGTGCAGCGTCGAGCGCCGCTTGTCCAGCCGCTCGGAGATCGCTCGGCTTGGGCTCCTTCGGTTTCGGTGCCTTGGGTGACATGTTCACCACGATGCCGCACCCTGCACTCCCTGTCACGCGTTCCACGCAGTCGCCGTGGAGAGCGATGGACAGCCTCGGTTCGCCTTGTGCGGATACATCAGCAGGCAGACCACGGACGATTGGGGGGACTGGCCGGTGGCCGACGGTGGAGCCGGTGTCCGTGACTGGCGACCGTGTCCTCAGGCTGTGGCGTCGATCGCGCTCATAGTGAGTTCGAAAGGGCCCTGCTTTTTGTCGAGAATGTAGACCGACCTGGCTGGATGCTGGTGTAAGGATCCAACGTACTTTCTGCGGCGTCGTTGGGTGGGATGGAGCATGCGGCTTCGCATAGCATGCCATCGATCCGGCTAGATTGCCTGAAGTCCGGTACCTCGTGACGCGCAGTTCTCCCCGCCGTCCTTTCCGGTGGACGGCACGTGAAAGCGTTCACCGATCCATCCTGCTCTACCAAGCTCGTACATCGGGATCTACATCGCCTCACCCGCAGGACCTTCGTCCGAGCAACCGCGCTGATGTCTGTCGGCTCCAACTGTGTCGCGAAATGACAAAAGCATGTCGGAATGTGTCAATACTTGGCCATGCCCTCGCGCTCAAGCTGGGTGCAACGCCGCTAAGGCAACCGGACGAGGAGCGCGAGGAAGCAATGCACGCACGACACTTCGACGTCCTGATCATCGGAGCCGGCCTGTCCGGTATCGGCACGGCGTGTCACCTACAGGCCGAGCTACCCCACTTGACCGTCGCAGTCGTGGAGCGCCGTGAACGCGTCGGTGGTACTTGGGACCTGTTCCGCTATCCCGGTGTCCGCTCGGACTCCGACATGTACACCTTCGGCTTCAAGTTCCGCCCCTGGATGGACGTGAAGGTGCTCGCCGACGGGCCGTCGATCCAGCAGTACATCGCCGATACGGCCGCCGAGTTCGGGATCGACGACAAGATCCACTTCGGGCTCAAAGTGTTGACCGCCGAGTGGTCCAGCCTCGAGAGCCGCTGGACGGTGACGGCGCAGCACCACGCGACCGAAGAATCACGCACCTACACGTGCCAATACCTCATCAGCTGCACCGGCTACTACAACCACGACATGGGTTACTTGCCGACGTTCCCCGGTGCCGAGCGGTTCCAGGGCATCAGCGTGCACCCCCAGTTCTGGCCCGAGGACTTGGACTACACCGGCAAGAAGGTCGTCGTCATCGGCAGTGGTGCAACGGCGGTCACCCTCATCCCGGCCATGGCCGAGGACGTCGAGCACATCACCATGTTGCAGCGGTCGCCGTCCTACATCTTCACGTTGCCCGCCATGGACAGGATCTCAGGATTCCTGGATCGGTTCCTCCCCGCGAAGTGGGTGTACGGGTTAGCGCGCAAGCGCAACATCGCCGTCCAGCGCCGGCTCTACCAGGCCTGCCGCCGCTGGCCGAACCAGATGCGCGGGCTCTTGTTGTGGCTTGTCCGGCAACAGGTCGGACCGTCGGTCGACATGAGCCACTTCACACCGAAGTACATGCCCTGGGACGAGCGGTTGTGTGCGGTGCCGAACGGCGATCTGTTCAAGGCGCTCAAATCCGGCCGGGCGTCGGTGGTCACCGACGAGATCGACACCTTCACCGAGCACGGCATCCAGCTGAAGTCCGGGCGGGAACTCGAAGCCGACATCATCGTCACCGCGACCGGTCTGAACCTCCAGATGCTCGGAGGCATGAAACTCTTCGTCGACGGGCAAGTGCTCGAACTGCACGACCGGATGACCTACAAGGCCGTGCTGGTCGAGGACATCCCCAACCTCGCCTGGATCGTCGGATACACCAACGCGTCGTGGACCCTGAAGTCCGACATCGCCGCCAGCTACCTGTGCCGGCTGTTCAAACACATGCAGGCCAACGGCCACAAGGTCGCCACGCCCCGCGATGTCGAGGACTCGCGGTTGGACGTCGGGATGTTCGACCAGCTCAATTCCGGCTATGTGCAACGCGCGAAGGACACGCTCCCGCGCCAAGGCTCGACGCATCCCTGGAAGGTGCTGATGCACTACGAGCAGGACTCGCAAGATGCTAATCGAAGATCCTGTCGACGACGGTTTGCTCGAGTTCGGCAGGGCAGCCGTCGGTGCAGCCAGTGCCTGAGCCACCTGTCCCCCTGCGTTTCTCACACGCTTCGGGAGGCGAAGATGACTGTCGCAAGCCCACGTTCAGGGCCCCAACCCCAGCCCCACAGATCCACCCGGCCCAAGGAAAGGTTTCAGCCAAATGAGGGAATTCGAAGACAAAGTCGCCGTCATCACCGGCGCCGGCTCCGGCATCGGCCGGGCGCTGGCCCTCAATCTCGCGGCCAAGGGCGCAAAGCTCGCGCTCTCCGACGTCGATACCGATGGACTGGCCGAAACGGTGCGCCGTGCCCACGCACTCGGTGCGAACGTGAAGTCAGACCGGCTCGACGTCGCCGAACGCGAGGCCGTACTGGCCTACGCCGACGCTGTCGTCGCGCACTTCGGTCACGTCAACCAGGTCTACAACAACGCCGGCATCGCGCTACAATGGCAACGTCGAGGACTCCGAGTTCAAAGACATCGAGCGCATCATCGACGTCGACTTCTGGGGCGTCGTCAACGGCACCAAAGCCTTTCTGCCGCATCTGATCGCGTCCGGCGACGGGACACATCGTCAACATCTCGAGCGTGTTCGGGCTGATCGCGGTGCCCGGCCAGAGCGCCTACAACGCGGCCAAGTTCGCCGTGCGCGGCTTCACCGAGGCGCTGCGTCAGGAGATGCTCGTTGCCAAGCACCCGGTGAAGGTCACCTGCGTGCATCCCGGCGGGGTCAAGACCGCCGTCGCCCGCAACGCAACCGTCGCCGACGGCGAAGACCAGCAGAGCCTTGCGGCGTTCTACGAGAAGTGGCTCCTCATCCATTCACCGGAAATGGCTGCAAAGACCATCGTCAACGGAGTCGCAAGGGCCACGCCCGAGTCGTGATCGGCTTGGAGGCAAAAGCCATCGACGTGCTCGCTCGAATCACGGGCTCGGGGTATCAGCGGATCGTTGCCGCGGGCGCGGCCAAGTTCTTCCCGTGGGCCAGATAACCAGAAGGAGACAATCACCATGAAGACCACTGCAGCGGTACTGCTCGAGGCCGGCAAGCCTTTCGAACTCATGGAGCTCGACCTCGACGGCCCGGGCCCCGGCGAGGTGCTGATCAAATACACCGCCGCCGGACTATGCCATTCGGACCTGCACCTCTCAGACGGCCAGCTGCCCCCACGCTTTCCGATTGTCGGCGGCCACGAGGGCTCCGGGGTGATCGAGGACGTCGGCCCCGGCGTCACCAAGGTCAAGCCCGGCGACCACGTGGTGTGCAGTTTCATCCCGAACTGCGGAACATGCCGCTACTGCTCGACCGGTCGGCAGAACCTCTGCGACATGGGCGCAACCATCCTCGAGGGCTGCATGCCCGACGGCAGCTTCCGGTTCCATTCCAACGGAATCGATTTCGGCGCCGTCTGCATGCTCGGCACCTTCTCCGAGCGCGCCACCATCTCGCAACACTCAGTCGTCAAGATCGATGATTGGCTGCCATTGGAGACCGCGGTGCTGGTTGGCTGCGGCGTACCGTCCGGTTGGGGCACCGCCGTTAATGCCGGAAATCTGCGGGCCGGCGACACCGCCGTCATCTACGGCGTCGGAGGCCTGGGCATCAATGCTGTCCAGGGCGCGATCTCCGCCGGCTGCAAGTACGTCGTGGTCGTCGACCCGATAGCACTCAAGCGCGACACCGCGATCAAATTCGGCGCCACCCATGCCTTCGCCGATGCTGCCAGCGCCGCAGAGAAGGTCAATGAACTTACCTGGGGACAGGGCGCCGACGCAGCGCTGATCCTGGTGGGCACCGTCGACGAAGATGTTGTCTCGGCCGCGACTGCGGTGATCGGCAAGGGCGGCACCGTCGTCATCACCGGCTATGGCCGACCCAGCCACGCTCACCGTGCATGTTTCCGGACTCGACCTGACGCTGAACGAGAAGACGATCAAGGGGTCGCTATTCGGTTCATCCAACCCGCAGTACGACATCGTGCGGCTGCTGCGCCTCTACGACGTCGGGCAGCTGAAGCTGGACGAGCTCGTGACGCGCACCTACACCCTCGAAGAAGTGAACCAGGGCTACCAGGACCTGCGCGACGGCAAGAACATTCGCGGCGTCATCCTGCACTGACCCGACCTTCAAAGAGCGCGCCGAGCGCTTTTACGCCGATCGAAAGGCGTTGTACCGGAGGCCCGTCTGGAACGGTCGCTCGCGCAACGCACGGATCGGCGCCGCCGCAAAATAGTTCTGTCTCACGATGGACGGGGCGAACGATTGCGTGGACCCGTCCGCGCATCCGATCAGTTGCCGATGCCCACCCTGACGCAGAATCCCCACGGTGGCTACACCGCCTACGTGTAAAAGCAATCCCCGGGAGCGGAAAAGGAGTCGAACTGGTTGCCGGCGTCGGCAGGACCATTCGCGCCGAGGATGCGGCTATACTGACCCGAACAGGCGGCACTCGATGGAACCTGGAAGGCGCCTGTGCCGGAGCACGTTCCGGCGATCCTGTCTGGGCTCTCATGCCGTTCGAACCCCATCGCGCCCAGCGTGATTGACACTGACTGTTCAGATCGCAAGAAGGAGGCCTGGCACATGAGCGAATACCACACGGTGAGCAGAACCCATCTGCCGATTCCGAGTAAACCCCGCACCGGGTTGATCACCTATGACGCCAAGGATTCCGACAGCAGTTACCCGCCGATTGAGCAGTTGCGCCCCCCGTCCGGCGCGCCGAATGTGTTGTTGATCCTGCTCGATGACGTCGGTTTCGGGGCGTCGAGTGCGTTCGGCGGTCCCTGTCAGACCCCGGTGGCTGAACGCCTGGCAGCCGGGGGTCTGAAGTACAACCGTTTCCACACGACTGCGCTGTGTTCGCCGACCCGCCAGGCCCTGCTGACCGGACGTAATCACCATTCGGCCGGCATGGGCGGGATCACCGAGATCGCCACCGGTGCACCGGGATACAGCTCCGTACTACCCAACACGATGTCGCCGGTGGCACGGACTTTGAAGCTCAACGGGTACAACACCGCCCAGTTCGGGAAGTGTCATGAGGTACCGGTGTGGCAAACCAGCCCGGTCGGGCCGTTCGATGCCTGGCCGTCGGCGGGCGGGGGTTTCGAGTACTTCTACGGGTTCATCGGCGGTGAGGCCAACCAGTGGTATCCGAGCCTGTATGAGGGCACCACGCCGGTCGAGGTGGACCGCACCCCCGAAGAGGGCTACCACTTCATGGAGGACATGACTGACAAGGCGATCTCCTGGGTGGGTCAGCAGAAGGCGCTGGCCCCGGATACGCCGTTTTTCATGTACTTTGCTCCTGGCGCCACTCACGCCCCTCACCATGTGCCTATGGAGTGGGCCGACAAGTACAAGGGCCGCTTCGATGCGGGCTGGGACGCGTTGCGGGAGCAGACGTTTGCCCGGCAGAAGGAGCTGGGCGTGATCCCCCCGGACTGCGAGCTCACCGTCCGGCATGCCGAGATTCCGGCGTGGGCGGACATGCCTGAAGAGCTCAAACCGGTGCTGCGCCGTCAGATGGAGGTCTACGCAGGCTTTTTGGAGTACACCGACCACCACGTAGGCCGCCTCGTCGACAGCCTGCAGCGTCTCGGTGTGTTCGATGACACCCTGGTGTTCTACATCGTCGGTGACAACGGCGCCTCGGCCGAGGGCACCATCAACGGCACCTACAACGAGATGCTGAATTTCAACGGGATGGCCGCGATCGAGACCCCGCAGTTCCTCACCAGCAAGATCGATCAGCTCGGTGGACCCGATTCTTACAACCACTACGCGGTGGGCTGGGCGCACGCTATGGACACGCCGTATCAGTGGACCAAGCAGGTCGCCTCACACTGGGGCGGCACCCGCAACGGGACCATCGTGCACTGGCCCAAGGCCATCACCGCCACCGGCGAGGTGCGCGGGCAGTTCCACCATGTCATCGACATCGCACCGACCATCTTGGAGGCCGCCGGAATCCCGGAACCGTTGTTCGTCAACGGAATCCAGCAACACCCCATCGAAGGGGTGAGCATGGTGTACTCGTTCAACGACGGTCAGACACCCGACCGGCACGAAACGCAGTACTTCGAGATGTTCGGGAACCGCGGCATCTACCACAAGGGGTGGACGGCGGTGACCAAGCACAAGACGCCGTGGCTGCTGATGGGCGAGGACACGGTCGCGTTCGACGACGACGTGTGGGAACTGTATGACACCGCCCAGGATTGGAGCCAGGCCAAGGATCTGGCCAAGCAGATGCCGGACAAGCTGCATGAGCTCCAGCGGTTGTGGCTGATCGAGGCCACCCGTTACAACGTGCTGCCACTAGACGATGACGTCGCCCGGCGGCTGAACTCCGACCTGGCCGGACGCCCCACCCTGATCAAGGGCAACACCCAGGTGCTGTTTTCCGGTATGGGGCGGTTGGCAGAGAACTGTGTGCTCAACCTGAAGAACAAGTCGCATTCGGTGACCGCCGAGATCGATGTGCCCGAAGGCGGCGCCGAAGGGGTGATCGTGGCGCAGGGCGCCAGCATCGGTGGCTGGAGCCTGTACGCGACCAGCGGCAAGCTCAAGTACTGCTACAACCTCGGCGGCATCCAACACTTCTACGCCGAATCCGCCGACCCGATCCCGGCCGGGGAACATCAGGTACGCATGGAATTCGAATACGCTGGAGGAGGTCTGGGCAAGGGCGGCGATGTCACCCTCTACGTCGACGGACAGAAGGCCGGCGAAGGTCACGTGGCGGCCACCCTGGCCAATGTCTTCTCAGCCGACGACGGCTGCGACGTCGGGGTGGACACCGGCTCACCTGTTTCACCCGATTACCCGCCGGGCCGCAACGCATTCAGCGGCCGCGTCAAAGGCGTGCAACTGGCCATCGCCGACGCCGCAGAAGCCGCCAATCACCTGGTCTCCCCCGAGGACGCAATTCGGATCGCGCTAGCCCGCCAATAACCGACCGGGCCGGGGTATGCCCAGAAGCAGATATCGCCCGAGCGCCCACCGATCAACCACGACACTCACCGTCAACGGGACGGGTGGCACCCTAGTCGGGTAGGTGGTCTGCCGGAGACGAAGGTTGTGCGGGACCGGCGATGTACATCGACTTCAGATCCAGGTAGCTGTTGAGCGCTTCGGGGCCGAACTCGCGGCCGAGGCCGCTGTCCTTCACTCCGCCGAACGGCGAACCGATGGCCAACGGGTAGCCGTTGATGCCGATGGTGCCGGTGTGCACCTTGCGCGCGATGTCCTTGGCCCGCTCGGTGTCCGCGCTGAACACCGTGCCGCCCAGCCCGTAGACGGAGTCGTTGGCGATTCGCACCGCGTCCGCATCGTCGTCGTAGGGGATGCCCGCCGACTTGCCGCCGAGTTCCAGGGTTACCGGCCGCAACAGTCCCGCGCAGGCCGTTGCGATCGAACGCCCCGCTGCCGTGGAGCCGGTGAACGCCGCTTTGTCCACTTGTGGATGCGACACCAGATACGCTCCGACGCCAGGTCCGCCCCCCGGGGAGGACGGTCGTGGATGTGTGCCCAGGTCTTGACTGACTGCGACATACTCTTGTCAGTTCCCGACACCAGGGAGTTGGTTTGTGGGCAGTCTGATCCGGGCCACCACGCTGTGGGGATACCGCGAGCTCGTGCATGGAGCTAGGTGGGGATCCGCAGCATTTCTTGACGCGCTTCGGCATCCCGCCGGGAGTCGAAGACCAGGAGGACGCGTTCATCTCCATCGACGCGTATGTGCGCGTGTTGCAGGCCAGCGCCGAGGACTTGCGCTGTCCGGACTTCGGACTTCGCCTCTCGCGGTGGCAGGGTCTGGACATCCTCGGGCCCGTCGCGGTGATCGCCCGGAACGCGCAGACCGTGCTCGGTGGGTTGCAGATGATCGCGCGCTATCTCTACGTACATTCACCTGCGTTGAAGCTCACGCTCGCGCCCCCCTCCGCCAACAGCGTTCTCACGTTCACCTACGAGGTGACCGAGCCCGGCCTCGGCACCGTCATCCAGGGGCACGAGATCAGCATGGCCATCGTGGTTCGAATCCTTCGCCTCCTGGGCGGTCCGGAAGCGTGGCCGAGCTCGATCTCCTTCATCCACGACCAACAGGGCTCCGACACGGCGTACCGCGAAGCGCTGGGGTGCCCGGTGCGATTCCGGCAGACGTGGTGCGGACTCGAGATATCTCAACGCCTGGCAGACCAGCGGATCGAGAGTGCCGACCCGGAGACCAGACGCATCGCAGAGAAATACCTTGAGTCCAACTACGTTCCGCGCACCGCGTCGCTATCCGACCGGGTCGCCGAGCTCGCGCGCCGGCTCCTGCCCACGGGACAGTGCAGCGTCGATGCGATCGCCGACCAACTCGCCATGCATCCACGGTCGCTGCAACGACGTTTGATCAACGAGGACGTCCGATGTCAGGATCTGATCGAGCGCGAACGCCGCGCCCTTGCGACGAGGTACCTTGCCGAACCGGGCCTGCAACTCGGCCGGATCGCTGGCCTACTCGGTTACGCCGAACAAAGCACTCTCAATCGCTCCTGTCGACGCTGGTTTGGCAAGACCCCACGGCAGTACCGAGCCGACCTTCAGGGATCTGAGTAACTCCGTTGGGCTGAAGGATGGTTGGCCATTCACCCTCGGGAATCGGCTGCCGCGACAATACTCGAATGGGTCCGCGGCGCCGTACTGGTAGGGGCGGCACGAAACTCTTCCCGTGGGCGACAGTGCGGAAGGGGTTACGGACGTCGTGCGAAGACTCAACGGCATCGATGCGCTAATGCTGTACCTCGACGGAGGTAGCGCCTACAACCACACGCTCAAAATCTCCTTGCTCGACCCATCGACAGACCCCGACGGCTGGTCGTGGCCGAAGGCCCGACGGATGTTCGAGGAACGCACGCACCTGCTTCCCGCCTTCCGGCTGCGGTACCTGCCGACGCCGCTGGGTCTTCATCACCCGATCTGGGTCGAGGACCCCGACTTCGATCTCGACGCGCACGTTCGCCGGGTCGTCTGTCCCGCTCCCGGCGGAATGGAGGAGTTCTGCGAGCTCTGGTCGAGCAGGTCTACGCCCACCCGCTGGATCGCGACCGGCCGCTGTGGCAGGTCTGGGTCGTCGAGGGTCTTGAAGGCGGACACGTCGCGCTGGTGACGCTGCTGCACCACGCCTACACCGACGGCGCCGGCGTGCAGGAGATGCTCGGTGCGTTCTACAACGACGCGCCCGACGATGCCGCGGTGGTTCCGGAGCCCGTGGGCACCGCAGCCGCTGCCGTCGGGCAGGCAGCGGCTGGGCTGGGCACTACGGGACCTACCCTCCAGACTGCGTCGGGTCGCGCCGACCGCTCGCGCCCTGCGCGATCGGGTGCGCATCGAGCGTGACTTCGCCAAGGGCGGCGAGCGGCGGGTCCCGATCACCTTCGACCGCTCCACGCCGCTGGGCCCGTTCCAAGCGCGGCCTGTCGCGTAGCCGGCGATTCTCCTGTGAGACGTTCGCGCTCGCCGACGTTCGTGAGGTGAGCAAGACACTCGGCGTTACGATCAACGACGTCTTCATGGCGTGCGTGGCCGGCAGCGTACGCCATACCTCGGCACGACTCGGCTCACCTCCCGACGAGGCGATGGTGGCGACGATGCCGCTCGCGGTCGTCCCACCGGCCGAGCGCCCCCTGCCGGGCAACTACTCGTCGGTTGACTATGTCTGGCTGCACGCCGAGACTCGCCGACCCGCTCGAGCGGCTGCGCGCGACGACCGTCGCCAGCCGAGGCGACGAAGCAGCACTTCGCCCAGACCAAGGACGCCGACATCGGCGCCATTGTCGAGCTTCTGCCCGAGCGCTTCATCTCCG
The DNA here is from genome assembly GCA_963753095.1 of uncultured Actinomycetota bacterium. Lineage (GTDB taxonomy): Bacteria > Actinomycetota > Actinomycetes > Mycobacteriales > Mycobacteriaceae > Mycobacterium. The sequence goes on along the minus strand of CAVWBC010000004.1, from coordinate 7,881 downwards.
GCTTCGCGCGCTTCAACATGCGGACCAAAGGCCGCTACGACACGTTCAAGAACGTGGTTGTGTCCAACGTGCCTGGCCCGCGGGAGCGCCGCTACCTCGGGCGCTGGCGCGTGGACAGCTGGTTCTCCACCGGGCAGATCTCCCACGGTGCAACGCTCAACATGACCGTCTGGAGCTACTGCGACCAGTTCAACCTGTGCGTCCTCGCCGACGCCGTCGCTGTTCCCGATACCTGGGAGCTGGTCCGCGGCTTCCGGACCTCGCTCGACGAGCTGCTTGCGGTCGCCCGCGCGCAGGCCACCCCTGCAGGTTCACCGGCCTGAAAGCTGTTGTGGAACTGGTCAACAACAAGGAGATGGCTAGATGACCCGCATCAGCCCGACCGATCTGTCATTCCTGCTGCTGGAGCGGGCCAACCGCCCGAATCACATGGCTGCCTTCACCATCTTCCAGAAACCAGAAGGACAGGAGTCTTCGTTCGGACCACGCCTGTTCGACGCATATCGGCACAGCGAGGCGGTCGAGCCCTTCAATCGCAAACTGAAATGGCTCGGCAAAGATGTCGCGGCGTGGGAGACCGTCGTGCCGGACATGCAGTATCACATTCGCCACATCGCCGTTCCAGCACCGGGTTCCATGCAGCAGTTTCACGAAACGGTCTCGTTCCTCAACACCAGCCTGCTCGACCGGGGACAACCGCTCTGGGAGTGCTACGTCATCGACGGCATCGAGCACAACCGGATCGCCGTGATGATCAAAGTGCACCACGCGCTCATCGACGGTGAAGGCGGCCTGCGCGCGATGCGCAGCTTCCTGAGCGATTCACCAGACGACAAGACCCTGGCCGGTCCGTGGATGTCGTTTGCAAGTGCTCAGAAACCACGCCGAGCCGACGCCACCGTGTCGCGCAGCGAGCGGTTGCAAGGCATGCTGACCGGACTGACCAGTCTGCCGGGCGACGTCCTCGGCGTGGGTGCAGACGTGGCAGACCTCAGCGCGCAAACACTGAACCTGAAGGCGCGCAAGGCGTCTCTGCCCTTTACCGCGCGGCATACGCTCTTCAACAACACGCCGAAGTCAGCGGCGCGCGCCTATGCGAACCTCGAGTTGCGCATTCGCCGACGTCAAGGCCATTGCCAAGGAGACCGACACGTCCGTCAACGACGTGGTCATGACCATCATCGACGACGCACTGCATCACTACCTCGTCGAACACCAGGCTCCCACCGACGTGCCGCTGGTGGCTTTCATGCCCATGTCGTTGCGTGACAAATCGGGCGGGGGCGGGGGAAATCAGGTGAGTGCCGAACTGATCGCGATGGGTGCACCCGACGCGAGTCCGCTTGAGCGGCTCAAGGAGATCAGTGCGGCGACGACGAGCGCAAAGGACAAGGCGCGCGGTATGCAAACGACGTCGCGCCAGGCCTATGCGCTTTGCTCCTTGGCAGCCTGACCGCCGCGGATGCCGTGCCCTGGCTCGGAAAGGTGCCGAGCGCCAACCTGGTGATCTCGAATATGAAGGGGCCCAGCGAACAGCTCTACCTCGCCGGTGCGCCGATGGTGGCATTCCAAGGCCTGCCCATCGTGCCGCCCGGCGCCGGACTCAATGTCACCTTTGCGAGCATCGGCACTGAACTGTGCCTCGCCATCGGCGCGGCGCCGGAGGCCGTACACGAGCCGTTCCGGCTTGTCGAACTCATGGAACAGGCCTTCAGGTCACTCCAACTCGCCGCTGGCACAACGGATCCCACGGCATGACAGTCCGAGCTAGCGCGATATGAACATCGAGCACACGACACGGAAGTCGAGAACCCTATGAAGAACATTGGCTCCATGCTCAGACAACGGGCAACGGTTTCTCCGCAGCTCGAGGCGTACGTCGAACCGTCGACCGACGTGCGCATGACCTACGCCGAGATGAACGCTCTGGCGAATCGGTGCGCCAACGTGCTGACTTCGCTGGGGATCGGCAAAGGTGACCGGGTGGGGTTGCTGCTGCCCAACAGTGTCGAGTTCTGCTGCCTGTTCTATGGCGCCGCCAAGATCGGGGCTGTGGCGGTTCCGCTCAACACCCGCCTTGCGGCGCCTGAGCTGGATTTCATTCTGTCCGACAGCGGCAGCACAGTGGTGGTCTACGGCGCGGAGTTTGCGGCGGTGGCCGACGCCATCAAGGCCGATCCCGAATCGTCCTGCACCGTCACCCATTGGGTACCGGCAGGGGGCGGCACCGGCGTTCTCGGCGGTCACCTGAAAGCCGCCGACGCGAACGAGCCGGCCGGCGAATGCGGCGGCGCCGACAACTTGTTCATCATGTACACCTCGGGCACCACCGGCCATCCAAAGGGTGTGGTGCACACCCATGACTCGGTGCACTCGGCGGCGAGTTCCTGGTGCGCGACAGTCGACGTGCGCTACCAGGACCGCCTACTGCTACCCCTGCCGATGTTCCACGTGGCAGCGCTGACGACAGTCATCTTCTGCGCCATGCGCGGGATCAGCCTGATCTCGATGCCGCAGTTCGACGCGACGAAGGTGTGGTCACTGATCGTCGATGAACGGGTTTCCATCGGTGGTGCGGTGCCGGCGATCCTCAACTTCATGCGCCAGGTGCCCGAGTTCGCCGAACTCAACGCGCCGGACTTTCGCTACTTCATCACCGGCGGCGCGCCCATGCCGGAGGCCCTGATCAAGCTGTATGCCACCAAGAACATGGAGGTCGTGCAGGGCTACGCGCTCACCGAGTCGTGCGGTGGCGGCACCCTGCTGCTCAGCGACGACGCGCTGCGCAAAGCCGGTTCGGCCGGACGCGCCACCATGTTCACCGACGTTCGCGTGCGCAGCGACGATGGCGTGATCAGTGAACATGGGGAAGGCGAAGTCGTGATCAAGTCCGACATCCTGCTCAAGGAGTATTGGAATCGCCCGGACGCCACAGGCGCGGCTTTCGACAATGGTTGGTTCCGTACCGGTGACATCGGCGAAATCGACGATGAGGGTTATCTGTACATCAAGGATCGTCTGAAGGACATGATCATCTCCGGCGGCGAGAACGTCTACCCGGCCGAGATCGAGAACGTCATCATCGGCATTCCCGGAGTCAACGAGGTGGCGGTCATCGGCTTGGCCGACGAGAAATGGGGCGAGATCGCCTGCGCGATAGTCGTTGCCGACCAAAGCGAAGTCAGCGAGCAACAGATCGTCGAGTTCTGCGGAACCCGACTCGCGCGCTACAAGCTGCCGAAGAGGGTGATCTTCGCCGACGCCATTCCACGCAACCCCACGGGCAAGATTCTCAAGCGCGTGCTGCGTGACCAGTACTCAGCGACTGCCACGAGGTAGACACACACCGAGGGCTTGTCCAGCCGATCTGATATCGCTCGGCGAGGTGTATCACACCGGGCTTTCGTTTGCCATCCAGCTTCTGTGCCGGCGTCCTACCCCGCCCCTTGGGAAGTAGCCGTGAACGTAGGCTTGGGGAAAGATTGCTGCTCAGTCAATGATTGCCGCCGCTCGCCGAAGTCCCGGAAGGAGTCGATGTCCATGCGCTCCGTTGAGCCGATCGGCGACGGCACCAGTGGACACAGCGAGTCGCTGCTGGTGCCGGGTGAAACCTGCTGGCGGTCGGCACCGGCCGAGCGCTACGCCGCTGTCGTCGATGGCGCCGACTACCTGCGGCACGTCAAGTCAGCAATGCTCGGCGCTCAGCATCGGATCGTCGTCATCGGCTGGGACTTGGACTACCGGACGGCATTCGAGCGAGGCGAGACGACGTTGGATGGGCCCAACTACCTCGGGTCATTCCTGCACTGGCTGCTGCGCAAGCGTAGCGCACTCAACGTGTACCTGCTGAAGTCGAACCTTCGCCTGTTACCCGCTTTTGACGGATTCTGGTTCGGCGTCGCGCCGGTGAGTCTGCTCAACCAATTCACTTCGTCGAGAATGCATTTCGCGGTCGACGGAGTGCATCCCACCGGTGCCGTGCACCATCAGAAGATCGTGGTCGTCGATGATGCAGTGGCGTTCTGCGGCGGCATCGACTTGACGATCGGACGCTGGGACACCCGCGCGCATCTGTCCGTCGACCCACGCCGGGACGGCCCCGGCGATCCCTACGGTCCCCGCCACGAAGTGGCCGCTGTGGTGGACGGCGCTGCGGCACGGCTGCTCGCCCAGCAGGCCCACGCGCGGTGGAGGACGGCGACCGGTCAGACGCTGGCCAAGGACGTGCCATTCTCCTCCCCGTGGCCGGTAGGTCTCGCGCCCGCGTTGCGCGACGTCGAGGTGGCGGTGGCGCGCACACTTCCCGCACTGCCCGAGCGCAGCGAGGTTCGGGAGATCGAAGCGCTGGACCTCGCTGCCGTCGCCGCCGCTCGTGACGTCATCTATCTGGAGAACCAGTACTTCGCGTCACGACCCATTGCGGAAGCGATCGCGGCTCGGCTGCGCGAACCGCACGGGCCGGAAGTGGTGATCGTCCTGCCGCGTAGTTCGGAGAGCCGCCTGGAACAGGAGTCGATGGACAGCGCCCGGCTACTCCTGGTGCGACTACTCAGAGCGGCAGACCTGCACGGGCGGCTCGGGGTGTACTGGCCGACGGCCGGTGGCGGAGTGTCGGTGTATGTGCACTCCAAGGTCATCGTGGTCGACGCCAAGTTGCTTCGCATCGGTTCGTCCAATCTGAACAACCGATCGCTGGGCTTCGACAGTGAATGCGACATCGCGATCGAAGCCGTACCTGAACTGGCGAACGTCGCCGAGGTGGAGCGTGAGATCCTGCGCACCCGGGACAATCTGGTGGCCGAGCATTTGGGGGTCTCCGTCGCGGCCTTCCGCTACGAAGTCGAGCGCCGGGGGACGTTCCGGTACGGCATCGAGGAGCTACGTAGTACCGGTCGTTCGCTGCGAAAGTTGACCGACACGATGGTGGCTGCTGACGAAAGTCCCCTGGCGGAAAACGATCTCATGGATCCTGACCACGTTCCACGGTCGATTGCGCAGAGCGCGTTGACCCTGATCGAATCGGTGGCGACGTGGCCGTTTCGGCGATCCTTCCTCGGCACGTGGTACGACAACCTGCGAGGTAGCCGTCAACCTACGGACACTGAATCGGCAGCGGAATGAAGGAACCACCAGTGGGCCAGCACAAGCCCGGCGGGAGAGGCGGCGGTGGGTGGTATCCGGAGCCGGGCGGCTTCGGTGGGGGGTTGTCCCCGTCCCAAATCAGGTTGGACACATTTCCCATCCCCGGCCAGAGGTAGTAGTAGGTGTGACACACCGTCATGTCCCACCCGCGAAATGGGTCGGTGACGTGATTGCCGGTCATCGGTAGGGGTTCTCCGGGGCACCATTGCTTCGGCGGACCCCAACCGTTGTCGTCGGTGGGAAGCGGGCCAGGACGGAGCGGAATGGGACCGGGGTGAGCGTCGGCGGCACCCGCGGCCCGACCCAGGGCGGCTACCGCGATGCCACCCGACAGCAACGCCCCCGCGAGGACCCTCATGACGTTGGGAGGAGTGCTCATCGATGGCCTCCTTCTCGTGGCCTTGAACGCCGTCTATGGGCACAGAATTCGTGGTTGGAGCAGCGTAAACCGATGATGGTTATCGCCGTGGCCATCCTGTCGGATTCCGCATCTGCGAAGTTACGGTCCGCTGAATAAGTCCGTCGTCATGGATGGAAGTTCCACTGGCCGCAATCCTGGGCCAGTACGTCACTGACGTCGACTTCGATCCCACCCACCACAGGCCCGGGATTCGAGGCTGTGGCAACGATGCGCTGGTAGAGAACCGCGGCGGGGTATACCTGACCACCGGACCAGGACCGGGTCTGCCACGCCCACACGTGGCCGGGCGAACCCGACCTCCCGATCACACCATCGGCCGCAGCCCACTGGCAGGCCTTGATGCCCCCGTAGATCCCGGTGCGCTGCACTCCGATCACCGAATTGATCCCGCGAAACCACGGCAGCACAACGTCATTCCATGCCGCGCGGTCTATGTCGTCGTCGACACTGAAGAAAATCGGCGCACTCTGGCCACCACCGGCCGCGGTGTGCAACTGCCAGGCGGTGCGAGCGTCGACGACCCCGCCGGGGTAGCCGCGAGTGAAGTCCGACGGCGCCGTCCCGCCCGGCTTGCCGTACTGGTAATTGCTGACGATCACCAAACCGGAGTCTGTGAGGGATTTTGCGTAGGGCAGGGTGATCGGTTTGGCGCCGAAGGACGAGCCAGGTCGCGAGGTCGAGACGTAGTTGATCACCCCGGCGTGGCCGGCGGCCCGGATGTCCTGCGCCGGGATCTGGCGCATGGCGTAATCGATCAACGTGGGAGCCGCGGCCGCCGCCGCGGGCGCGCGGGCACCTGTCGCCGCACCGAGGCCGGCCAGCACCGATGCCGCGGTGGCGCAGCGTAGTGCGTCGCGCCGGGATAGTCGCACCGAGCAATGTTACCAATGAGGCGGGCGTGACTGATGTGATCTTTGGCGTCGGCGTCAGTTTGATGCCGCACTGTTACCCGGCCGGCGTCACGTCCGCGCCCGAACCCTTGATCGAAGCCTTGGCGCGCTTCTCGGCACGGACAGCTCTCTTACCGCGCACGAACCCGGTCGCAGAAACCGCCGCCGCCAGCAGCGCAGTCTCGCCATTGACGAACGGATGGAAGCCGACGCCGGCGCCGCCGCGGCCCTTCACCGGGATGTCGGCGACTTCGGTGACCTTCCAACCCTTCTCGGAGATCGACAGGATGGCCTCGCCGTTCTCACACGTCAGCGGCAGGGCGGCAATCACCTCGTCCCCGTCGGCCGCCAGCTTCACTCCCGCCACGCCGTTGCCCGCCGCGCCCTGCGGATTCACTGCGGCCGGATCGATGCGCAGCACCTTTCCGCGCCGAGTCACCAGCGCCAGATGGGAGCCGGGCGCCAGCACGCCGGACCGCACCAACCCGGTGATGTCCGGCGCCACCGGGATGTCGCGAATCTTGTAGGGCAGACCGTTGCCGGTGGTGAACTTGATCCGTCCGTCGGTCCACACCGCCCAGCCCAGTCCTGAGGTCAGAAGCTCACCGTGGCTGTCGGAGAACACCCCTCGGTCATCAAGTCGCCAGGCGGCGTTGGGCTTACGCTCGCGGGTGCCGTCCTCATCGGCACTTGACGCCACGGGTGTGGCCTCGAGGTCCAGCACGGTGCGGCGATCAAACTCCGGGCCCTGGAACAGTTTCGCGGTCTCGACCAGCTCCTTGTCGATCACCTTTCGGCGGGCATCGGGATTCGCCACCAACTCACTGAGTTCGAGAAACTCCGCGTCCAGTTTCTCCGCTTCGGCCTGCAGTTCGATGACGTCGAGCTTCGTCAGCCGACGCAGCTGCAGCGCCAGGACGTAGTCGGCTTGTTCGGTATCGATGGCGAACCGGTCCTGCAGCCCCTGGCGGGCGTCGTCGACGGTGTCGGATCCGCGGATCACCGCGACCGCGGCGTCGATGTCGAGGTGGATTGTCATCAGGCCGGCCACCAGATGGCGCCGCGCCGTGACCTTTTCCAGTCGATACTCGCTGCGGCGCAGGACGACCGAATCGCGCAGGTGCAGGAATGCGGCGATCAGTTCGCGCACCGACCACCACCGCGGCACTCGGTCCTCGTCGAGGGCAACCAGGCTGGCGGCGAACGTCGACTCCAGCGGGGTCAGGGCCAGTAGCTGCTCGCGGATGGTTTCGGCGTCGTGCCCCCGCTTGGCGGTGACCACGATGCGCAGCCCGTTGCGGCGGTCGGTCAGATCAGACATGTCGGCCACCCCCGACATCTCGCCGGATTCGACCAGCGCGCGGATCCTCTCCTGCACAGTGTTACTCGCCACGCCAGGCGGCAACTTTCGGATCGCCGAGCAGGTCC